>CAKRUB010000014.1 GCA_934402375.1 uncultured Acetatifactor sp. | reverse complement strand
TTGTATCACCATGTTATAGTTAAATAAAGTTTGTTACGCGGCAAGCCGCGGGGAATTATACCCACTTTGCATTAAAATCAAAATAAGTATTACCAACAGCAGTTTCTTTACATCTTGCTTTCTCACGCTTTTCCATGCTCCTGTTTTTATATAAAACAGCTTGCAAACAACATTGCATTTTGCAAGTCTTGTTTATATCGTTTCTAATATATATCTGTCTTTGGTTTTTTAATTCCCGCCATGCCATCCTTTCTGAAATAAGGATTCCGTCCTTAACATTCATAATGCATACTGTCTACTGCATAAAATTTTTATTATTTTCATATTAATAGTACTTTTTCTTCGGAATTATTACCATAACAAAATTGGCACATTTTTTAGTAGCTTAAAAATGTGCCATATTGTTCCGATATAGAACGTGATCCCACGTTATATTAGTTCCAACCCATATATTTTCTGAATGTGCTTTTTAACAAACTCTCGATCTCTCAGCCTTCCATAAAACATATTCAGATAATAGCAAGCCTTCATATATTGGAGACTTGTTTCCTTCTTATATTTTCCGTCCTTCCATAAGTGTTCCATGTTCCAGCCATAGTCATATAATATAGTACTAAGTATCGACTCCATCCCATTTCTGAGTGCAATCCTTATTCCATCTACTTCTATAGCAATTCCATCTTCAAAGTGATTCGCATTTCCTAATATATCTCCCAAGGTACGGCATATAAGTTCATATTCAGAAGCATAATGATCCTGACATAAAAACTTATTATCCAAAGATTTTTTTATATTTTTTAAAAGAGAAACATACTTTTCCCCTCCGCCCATCCGGCTCTCCGTAATCGCAAGGGAATTGAGCAGCCCTATTTCCCTCTTTGTGAAAGACCAGTTCTCCAGTTTCTGAAATTCCATCTGCGGCAAAGTCAGGAAAAGTGCTTTTTCGTACCTGTCCCGCACTTCCTCCCTTTTCAATTTCCCTTGATTTCCCAAAGTCAATGTTCCTAAATAGATGAGCATCTGCATATCACAAGGTGTTTTCCGTGACAACCTTGCTTCCAACAATTCAATGAAAGCCTCTGCCTCATTTCCCCTGCACTGATTCAGCAGCCTGTTAATCTCCATCATAAGCTTCCAGTTTGCGGGATTCTCCATCGGAAAGCTTGCATCAAAACGACTTCCGCTTAGCCCGACCTTTTCCATCAGCTTCTCGTAGGTTCCACGCTTCGGAGAGACCTTCCCGCACTCAATTCTGGATACCGTGACCGGATCGCAGATGCCCTCCGCCAGCTCCTCCTGCGACATTCCGAGGACTTCGCGTCTGGCGCGCAGGACTTCGCCGCACAGGTCATATTTCGTCACCGGAAAAGCTCCCTCCCAGCTCCATTTAAATTCTTCTACATCGAATTCTTCATACAACCACTTTATCCATATACAGGCTTCTCCGAAAGCCTTCTTTTCCTCCTCTGTACACGCTCCGTATTGAAGCTTAATTTCCAGAAAGCTTCTCAGATAGTTCAGCTTTGCCTCTCTCCTTAAAAAGGCAAGGCTTTTCTCCGCGAGTTCGACCGCCTTACCGGTATCTCCTTCCTGAAGATAAATCTCCGTAAGCCGGTACGCAATCTGCGGATACAGTCGCACAACATCTCTGCTGTCCACAAACTCCTCCTGATGCTGTAACAGGGCTTCATAGATCTCTCGCGCACGCTCATTCGCTCCCCCTTCCTCCATGACGCGCGCCTGCATCATGGCAATGCAGAGCTCAAGCTGTGCCATGCGGATCTTCCCCACCTCGTTCAGGGCGATCCCCTCACGCGAGACCTCCCATGCCTCCGAGAGGAGACTATGTAATTCCTCTCCGTCTGCCCCCAGCTTCCAGTTCAAAACCGCGCGGTAATAGAGCAAAAGCTGCCTGTGCAACGGGCTTTTTCCGGTTGCATAGGACTCATACTCCTCAAACGCCGCTGCTGCACCATTTTCGTCCTTGTCTTCAATGCTGCGGTACAATGCCTCCCTGAGCAGAATCCATTGCTGCTCCTCCGGCCCTGCTATATAGTCGATCCGATCCGCCGCCATGCCAAGCCGCTGCAGCAATGCTTCCGACACAATTTTCTCACAGTCGCGCTCCCCCTTTTCCAGCCTTGCCAAAAAGGCGCGCGAACACAGTCCCCTGCACAATTCCTCCTGACTGACGTTTGCCTCTGTGCGCAAATATCCGATCAGACTTCCTATCGCAACCTTATTTTCCAAAGTAACTTTTCTCCCCTTCGTAAACTCCTACCAACAAATATTATCGTATCATATCATACATCATTTTACAATGTTTTTACATGCTAATATTTTACCGATTCCGGTCTCAGGCAAAAAAACGCCTGTATTCTCGCCATCTGAGGGGCTTTGAATACAGGCATGTTTTCTTTCTTATCTTTCAGGCATAAAGCTGTCAAAAATAAAAATATCAAAATTCTTTCTCGCTGCGTCAAGCTCCTTCTGGCTCTTGATCGTCCATGCCGCCGCCGTGTTATGGTACAGTCCGCGGCAGATTCTGCGGGAAAGTATCTCAGGATATTTGTGGTGGTAGGCGATGAAGTCCGGCTTTGTCAGAAAGTTGAACACCAGATTCTGCAGCAGGAAGTACAGCACTCCCCTGTACTCTCCCTCCTTCAGGAAGGCATCAGAGAGCTGCCCGCGCACGATCTCCTTTCTATGTCTGCGATACCAGAAAACGCCGAGCGGGTTAAAGGACTCGATGCAGTACATTCCCTTATACGCTGAAAGCAGTTTGTCTCCTGCCGGGCAGATGGAGGTGTCCAGCGCCTCGATCTTCAGTTCAACAATCAGCGGCACTTTTCCATCCACGAGCTTCAGCACATCCTCGAACTTCGGGATCTTCTGGGCGGAATCGCAGAGCTGGAACTGCTGCAGCTCCTCAAAGGTATAGTCAGCGATCTTGCCATCCGCATTGCATATCCTTTTCAGGGTGAAATCATGGAAGACAACCGGCACATGATCCTTCGTCATCTGAATATCCATCTCGATGCCGAAGCCCGCCTCCACCGCCTTCTGGAAGGCGCGCAGGGAATTTTCCGGCGCATCCGTCCGGTTGTCGTGAAGTCCCCTGTGTGCGTACAGCCATCTGGTAAAGGGTGCTGTATCCGGCTTTCCTGCCACCCTCGGCATGATCATCAGCAGATAGAGCACTGCCAGAACCAAAATGCAAATTACAATAATCCCGATCACCTTCATCTTAAGTCAAGTCCTTTCCGTGTACATCAGTCATCCACATCAAAATTCTCTAAAATACTTTCCTTCTTCGGCGGCTTTACATCCCCATGCTTTACCTGTGTCATCGTAAAGAATGCGAGGATTGCAAACACAAAGGCATAGGGGAACAGCGTTCTATAGGATACCTTCTCCAGCAGGAAGCCGGACAGGATAGGCGTTGCAACCTGTGCCGCCATGGAAAAGGTATAATAAGTTCCCGTATATTTGCCGATGTCACCGTCCTTGCTCATCGCAACGATCATCGGGTAAGAATTCACATTGATTGCCGCCCAGCCCACACCGATCAGTGCGAATGCGATATTGACAAGCGGATGGTATTCCCCGACAAAGATAGCCGCACCATAGCAGGCTGCCATAAGGATTACGCCTCCCATAATGGTCTTCTTTCTGCCGAATTTCGCCGAGATCTGTCCAATCGGTATGTAGCTTAAAATCGCCGCCACAGTCGCAACCATCAGACAGTTAGCGAAGCTTCCGCCCTCCATCTTCCAGACAACCTTGGTATATCTGGAGAATGCCGTTGTCACCGCGTTGTATGCCGTAAACCAGAAAAAGATGGACAGCAGCATAAACATCATACTGCGTTTCACTTCCTTCGGCAAGCTGCCTTTTTCCTCCGGCTTCACAGCTTCCACCGGCGTCTCCGGCTGTTCCTGCGCCTCCAGTTCCTTCCGCAGCCTGTTTTCGCGGATAGTAATGAGCAGTATGCCGACCGCCACCACCATCACCGCCGCAATGCTGACAAACAGCGGCAGATAATCCGGTCTCTCTCCCTTGCCGACCAGCAGCTTGATCATGATCAGAGCATAGACGCCTCCGACCGCTCCCATCAGATTAATCACGGCATTTGCCTTGCTCCGCAGATGATTCGGCGTCAGATCAGGCATCAGCGCTACTGCCGGCGAACGATACAGTCCCATGGACAGCAGCGTCGCAAAGAGTGCAACTATGAACATCACAAGACTCTGCCGTCTGTCCGCTATTGGCAGCAGCAACATAAAAATGACTGCGAGAATCGTACCCGCCAGTATGAACGGCGTACGCTTTCCGAGCGGCGTGTCCACCTTATCCGAGAGTGATCCGAATACAGGCAGCAGAAAGAGCGCAAGCACATTGTCCATCGCCATCAGCGCGCCGGTCACTGTCTCCCCAAGTCCGAAGGTATTCTGCAGGATCAACGGAATAATGCTGTCATACATATTCCAGAAGGCGCAGATACTTAAGAATGCCAGCCCCACAAAAAAGGTTCTTTTGTAATTCAGTTTTGATTGCATTGATAACCCTCCCATTGGTTTTTATAACAAGATTGTAACAGATGAGACATCATATCTCAATCTGATTCCGGTAAAAATAATGTAAATCCTTGAAAATGCAACGGTTTTATGTATAATAGAAACAGTGGCTTTTAAACAGCATAATAAATAAGAAGAAACAAGAGGATTTCAAGATGATAAGTGCAAACAACGTAACCTACCGTGTAGGCAAAAAAGCGCTGTTCGAGGATGTGAACATTAAGTTCACAGAGGGTAACTGTTACGGACTCATCGGTGCAAACGGCGCCGGAAAGTCCACCTTCCTTAAAATTCTCTCCGGCAGCCTCGAGACGACCAACGGCGAAATTGTCATCACCCCCGGTCAGCGTCTCTCCGTACTGGAGCAGGATCACTTCAAGTATGACAGCTATGTTGTCATGGATACCGTAATCATGGGCAACCAGCGTCTCTATGAGATCATGAAGGAGAAGGATGCCATCTATGCGAAGGAGGATTTCTCCGACGAGGACGGTATCCGCGCCAGCGAGCTTGAGGCGGAGTTCGCCGAGATGGACGGCTGGGAGGCGGAGTCCAACGCCGCCATGCTGTTAAACGGTCTCGGCATCGGCCCCGAATATCATTATTCCATGATGAGCGAGCTAGACGGCAATCTGAAGGTGAAGGTACTGCTGGCAAAGGCATTGTTCGGAAATCCCGACATCCTGCTGCTCGACGAGCCTACCAACCACCTGGACCTCGACGCGATCGCATGGCTGGAGGACTTCCTGATCGACTTTGAAAACACCGTCATCGTGGTATCACATGACCGTTACTTCCTGAACAAGGTATGTACCCACACCGCCGATATTGACTATGGAAAGATCCAGCTTTACGCAGGTAACTACGACTTCTGGTACGAGTCCAGCCAGCTGCTCATCAAGCAGATGAAGGAGGCGAACAAGAAGAAGGAAGAAAAGATCAAGGAGCTGCAGGAATTCATCTCCCGCTTCTCTGCGAACGCTTCCAAGTCCAAGCAGGCGACCTCCCGTAAGCGCGCGCTGGAAAAGATCGAGCTGGATGAGATCAGACCTTCCAGCAGAAAATATCCTTACATCGACTTCCGTCCCGACAGGGAAATCGGAAATGAGGTTCTCACGGTGGAGCATCTCTCAAAGACCATCAACGGTGAAAAGGTGCTCAATGACGTCTCCTTCGTCATGGGACATGATGACAAAATTGCGTTCGTCGGCAGTCAGGAGCTTGCAAAGACAACTCTGTTCCAGATTCTCATGGGCGAGCTGGAGCCGGATGAGGGCAGCTATAAGTGGGGTGTCACAACCTCTCAGGCGTACTTCCCGAAGGACAATACACTGGAGTTCGACAATGACCTCACCATCACAGACTGGCTGACCGGCTACTCTCCCGTCAAGGATGTGACCTATGTCAGAGGCTTCCTCGGCAGAATGCTGTTTGCGGGCGAAGACGGTGTGAAAAAGGTAAAGGTTCTCTCCGGTGGAGAAAAGGTGCGCTGTCTCCTCTCCAAGATGATGATCAGCGGCGCAAACTGTCTGATTCTGGATGAGCCGACAAACCATCTGGATATGGAGTCCATCACCGCACTGAACAACGGTCTGATCAAGTTCCCTGGCGTTGCGCTGTTCTCCTGTCACGACCATCAGTTCGTGCAGACCACGGCAAACCGCATTATCGAGATTCTTCCGAACGGTCAGATTATCGACAAGATCACGACCTACGACGAATACCTTGCAAGCGACGAGATGGCGAGAAAGAGAACCGTATTTACAGCAGACAAGGAAGAGGACGAGGATTGAGCAAGAGCATGAGACAGGTTGATTTGCATGTACATTCCACACGCTCCGACGGAACCTACTCTCCGAAGGAGCTGGTCGATTACGCCATGGAGAAGGGACTTGCCGCCTTCGCACTGACCGATCACGACACAGTGAGCGGTCTGGACGAGGCGATCTCCTACGCAGCACAGCTTCGGAGCAACGGCTCCGAAGAGGTTCCAGAGGTCATTCCCGGTATTGAGTTTTCCACGGAATATCAGGACTCTCCCACCTCCCGCGGACAGGATGTTCATATTGTAGGACTGTACATTGATTATCATGCTCCTGCCTTTGCCGCGCAGCTGCAGGAGTTTATCGACTCCCGCACCACCCGCAACCTAAAGATGTGCCGCCTGTTACAGGAGGCAGGGGTCGACATTACCTACGATGCGCTTCTGAATGCTTTCCCCGGTGCAGTGATTACGCGGGCGCACTATGCAAAATACATGCTGACCCACGGCTATGTGGGCAGCATCCGCGAGGCCTTCGACCGCTATGTCGGCGACCGCTGCTCCTGCTATGTTCCCAGAGAGAAGGTAACACCTTCACAGGCAGTAAGACTGATCCTTGAGGCGGACGGCATCCCGGTTCTGGCGCATCCCATCCTCTACCACATGAGCGATGAACGTCTGGAGCGTCTTACCGCCTCCCTTGCGGAGGACGGACTGATCGGCATCGAGGCGATCTACAGCACCTACAAACCTCACGAGGAACGACAGATCCGCAAGCTCGCCGAAAAGTACGGCTTAAAAATCAGCGGCGGCAGCGACTTCCACGGCAGCAACAAGCCCGGTCTGGATCTCGGCTGCGGCTATGGTAAGCTCTTTGTCCCATATGATGTTCTGACAAATTTAAAGGACGGCCGGAAATAACCGGTCGCCCTTATTTTTCATCATTTATCAAATATAACCTGTCAGCCTTCCACAATCAGGTATCTGCCGTCGCCGACATCAAACACCTCATCTGCGTCCAGAATTTCCTCATCCATGGCACCCTCGATGTCCATGCCCTCTTCCTCGAAGTACTCAATTACTTCGTCCACAGAGTCCACTACAACTGCCATGCAGTCTACCAGATATTCATCCGCCTCGTCCAGCGTCTCTGCCACTTTCTCTGGAAAAAGTTTTAGCTGATTGTCTAAAAAGCACTCCAGAACATCATCATCAAATTCGCGCATAATCAGTCTCCTTTGCATCATGTATGCCCACATACTACAATGTTTACTTTACGATGTCAATACTCAACTTTGCAAAAGATGAAATCCGTTAAAACTGCACAAAATCAAGCAGTTGCAGCGGGTGGCTGATGATGGCATCTGCATGTCCTTCCTCCAGTTCCTTTCTGTCCCGGAATCCCCACAGTGCGCCCACGGTAAACGCGCCGGCGCTCTTTCCCGTCTTCATATCCGTCGCCGTGTCTCCGAGGTACAAAATATCGTCCGCCGTCAGCCCGAATTTCTTTAATATGACGAATACCCCGCTGGGGTCGGGCTTGATCGGCAGTCCGTCCTTCTGCCCCTGAATCATGTCAAAATAGTCCTTGCCGAACAGGGTCTCGATCACATCGATCGTCTGGTCGTGCGGCTTGTTGGAGAGAACCGCAATTTTAAGTCCCTGACGCTTCAAGTCCTCCAGCAGCTCGGGAATCTCCCGGTAGGGCTTGACCTGATACATACAGTCCTCCGCAAAATACTCCTTATAGAGGGCAAACGCCTCCTCGAAGTGGACAAGCTCTGTATCGCCAGCCGCCACGAGGGCACGCTTCACCAGATTTGCCGCTCCGTCACCGACAAAGTATTTGTAGGCAGACTCCGGGAACGGACCGTACCCAAAGGGCGCGAGCGCCCTGTCCCCACAGTATTTCATACTTGCAATGGAATCGGACAGCGTTCCGTCAAGATCAAAGATTACCGCTTTCTTCATATACATGTTTTTCCTCATCTCTGCGCACGCTCTTTGCGCATGGCGAGTTTGTGTCAAGTGCGCGCAGACACAAATCTCGTGATTGAAAAATTCTATTTTTCAATCTTCCTCCCTGCCGTCAAGCCATTCCTTTATCTCCTGATACAGTCTTCCCACAGGAAGACCTACCACATTGTTATAATCCCCGTTGATTCCGCTGATATACCTCGCACAGAAGCCCTGGATTCCGTAAGCTCCCGCCTTATCCATGCAGTCTCCCGTAGCCACATACTGCCGAATCTCCGCCTCCTCCATGGGATAGAAGCTGACATCCGTTCTCTCGTGAAAGGTCTTTCGCGCCGTCTCGCCGGACGCTCCCCGCAGGATTAACGTCACGCCCGTGTACACCGCGTGGGTTCTCCCGCCGAGCAGCCACAGCATCTCCGCCGCCTGTGCGGCATCCTTCGGCTTTCCGAGAATCGTATTCTCCGCCGCAACCACGGTGTCTGCACCGATGACTAGAGTCTCCTCCGGTTCAACAAGGCTTCCGGCAACCGCCTCCGCCTTCTGTGCGGAAAGCTGTTCCACGACCTTCCCCGGCTCCGTCTCCGTGATGACCTCCTCAACATGGCTGACAACTACCTCGAACGGCAGTCCGATCTGCTCCAGCAGCTCCCTTCTTCTCGGGGAAGCCGATGCCAGTAAAATTCTCATTGCGGCACCTCCGGGATAAAGGTTCTTGTGACAACCGTCTCTGCTTCCACTGCCGCCTTCGCCTTTTTAATTGCCTCCTGACAGAATGCCTCCTGCGACTGGAAGAGGGCCTTCCCTCTCTTGTCAATCTTCTCGTAGCTGCCGTCAGGCTGCAGCACGGATGCCTTGACATTATCCCTGAGCTGACACTCCAGAATATGCAGCAGTTCCTCCTTCAATTCGGGGCGGTCAACAGGGAAGAGAATCTCCACTCTTCTCTCCAGATTCCTCGGCATCCAGTCTGCACTGCCGCAATAAATCTCGTATTTGTCATCGTTGGCAAAATAAAATATTCTGCTGTGCTCCAGGAAATTTCCGACGATGGATCGCACGGTGATATTCTCACTGACTCCCGGAATTCCGGTCTTCAGGCAGCAGATGCCGCGGACGATCAGATCAATCTTCACGCCTGCCGCGCTCGCCTCGTACAGCGCCGCAATAATATCCCTGTCACAGAGCGAATTCATCTTTGCAATAATGGTAGCCGGACGCCCCTCCATCGCATGCTTTTTCTCCCTGCCGATGAGATAGAGGAACTTATCCTTCAGCCAGAGCGGTGCAATGCTGAGCTTATTCCAGACAAGCGGCTCCGAATAGCCGGACAGCATATTAAACACTGCGGTCGCGTCCTCTCCCACAAGCTCCGCACAGGTCAAAAGTCCGATGTCCGTGTACAGCTTTGCCGTCGCGTCATTATAGTTTCCCGTTCCGAGGTGCACATAGCGCCGGATGCCGTCTTCCTCCCTCCGCACGACAAGGGTAATCTTGCTGTGCGTTTTCAGCCCGACAAGACCGTAGATGACATGGCAGCCCGCCTTCTCCAGCATCTTCGCCCAGACAATATTGTTTTCCTCATCGAAACGCGCCTTGAGCTCGACGAGTACAGTTACCTGCTTGCCGTTTTCCGCCGCCTGTGCCAGTGCAGCGATGATGGGTGAATTTCCGCTGACACGGTAGAGTGTCTGCTTTATGGCAAGCACCTCCGGGTCTCTCGCCGCCTGTCTTATAAAGTCTACCACAGGGGAAAAGGTCTGGTAGGGATGGTGCAGCAGAATATCTCCCTTTCTGATCTCATCAAAAATATTGCAGCCCGCGGGCAGCTCCGGCACCTGCTGGGGCGTATATTTCGGCGTCTTTAAATGGTCAAAGCCGTCAAGACCGTAAATTTTCATTAGGACGGTAAGATCCAGCGGTCCCGCGATCTTATAGATGTTCTGCTCCAGATGCAGCTCTTCCTTGAGGATCTTAAGCAGTCTCTTATCCATGCCGTCCTCCACCTCAAGACGGATGGCTTCTCCCCACTGCCTTTTTTTCAGCTGCTTCTCTATCTCTTTGAGAAGATCCGCCGCCTCATCCTCCTCGATTGTCAGATCGGCGTTTCGCATGATACGGAAGGGATGGGCGCACACAATGTCATAATTCAGAAAGAGCTTATCGATATTCTTCTCTATGATCTCTTCGAGCAGGATAATCTTCTTTGCCCTGCCGCCCGTCGGCAGCTTCACAATCCGGTCGAGCACGGAAGGCACCTGCACGGTTGCAAACTCCAGCTCCTCCTTGCTGTTCTTCTTCCTGACAAGCGCCGCGATGTTCAGCGTCTTATTTCGAATAAGCGGAAACGGTCTCGAAGAATCCACCGCCATAGGTGTCAGAACCGGATAAACATTCTCCTCAAAATACTCATCGACATAGAGCGCCTCCTCCGGCGTCAGATCCTCATGTCGGCTGATGACCTGAAGTCCGTTCTGCTCCAGTCTGGGCAACAGCGACCGGTTCCATGTCGAATACTGGAGCTCGACCAGCTCATGGATCGCGGTATCAATCGCCTTCAGCTGTTCTGTCGATGTCATTCCCGCGATATCGCGCTTCTCGCAGCCCGCATTCACCATATCCTTCAGGGATGCCACACGGATCATGAAAAATTCGTCAAGGTTAGACGCCGTTATACTTAAGAACTTTAACCGTTCAAAGAGCGGTATATTCTTATCCCTCGCCTCGCCGAGAACCCTGTGGTCAAACAATATCCATGACAATTCACGGTTTGTATAATATTTCGGATTACTGTAATTAATGTCTCCCATTTCAGCCTCACTTCTGTGCCACCTGCACCTGTGTTATCTTTCTCTGTCTCAGAACCGGTTCCACGCTGAACACCTCTCTGAAAAATTCGCCCTTCTCTTCGAAGAAGCCCTTTTCCAGCGTAATGTCCTCCGCCGTGTCCACCGTCAGCACGAGCTGATCTTCCTTAAGCGCCGCCCGGAGTCCCTTCAATTTCTGCTTATGGCTCCGGTCAAGCCCGCTGGCAAGTCTCAGGATCGCCGTCAGCTTTGCCACGATCAGATATGCCTCTCTGTCAAGTCCGCCGGCGCCGCCCTGCTGCCCATAATAAATGAATTTGCTGTGGTTGAACCTGACGATGTTCGCTACAATTTCCCTCTCGGCATGCGAAAGTCCGATAATCTCCGTCGCCATGATAATGTTATAGGAAGTCTCGCCGATGTTTACCATGCTGATGTACTTTCCGCAGTCATGCAGTATCGCGGCAAGTCTCAGGTAAAGCAGTTCACGCCTGCCGAGTCCGTGTACCTTTTTCATGGCGGCAAAGATAGTCGTCGTGATATTTTCCAGCGTCTCCGAGCGCTTCTTGCTTCCCATGTACCGCTTGCTGATGTTGACCGCACAGGCGATAATGTCCTTCTCGAAGTCATGCTCGCCGCGGAACATATTTTTCGTCTCCGCATACTCGTAAGCCATGCCGTCGCAGAGCGTAACGCCGGGCACACAGATCTGCTTCGCCCCCATCAGCTCCGCAATGCGCGCAGTCAGCACCGCACTGATAAAGACAAGAGGAATCTTCTCCTCCGGTGTCTCCATTGCTTTCGCCGCCTGCGCCGGGCTCTTCGTGCGAAGCTGATTCAGGAATCCCTCAAAGGAATCCCTGTCAATAACCGCCCTCGAGGAGTCTCCGCCCGTGCGCTTTACCGCCCATGGGGAAATATAGTCGTCGATCACGATGAGGTTCTGAATCTCCCGATCCTTCAGATACAGCTTTTTATAGTTTGAGAGCTGCGCCATCGCCATCTCGTCTATGAAGTTTTCCATACGGGAATGCCTTACCTCAAAGCGGTTCACATATTCCTGAATTCTGAGCACACCAAGCCGCAGGTTCTGTGTGGAGACCAGTGTATCATTGTCAAAGAGAGAGAGCTGGATGCTGCCCCCGCCAATGTCAAGGATTGCCGTCTTCTCCTCGATGATTTTACGGAAGCTCTCGCCCTTCAGCGCTACTGACTTATAATCCAGAAAACGCTGTTCGGAGTTGCTGAGAATTTCGACCTTAATCCCGGTTCTCTGGGCAATCTGATCCTGAACGATCGTAGTGTTCTCCGTCTCCCGGATCGCGCTTGTTCCGTATGCCTTATATGCCTCGACCCTGTAGGTCTTCATGATCTGTCCGAACTCGTTGAGGGTACGGCAGAGCTCATCCATCTTGTCCCTGCTGATCTTCCCGTCGGAATAGGTATCGCTGCCGAGCTCCAGCCGTCTGCTGATGCAGTCAATTTCACGGATACTGTTCCTTCCCGAGTATTCAAAAATTTTCATTGTCAGCTCAAAGCTGCCCACATCAATCGCCGCAAATGTCTTGAGACTCATCTGTATATGCCTCCCACTCCCATTCTTTATTCGATTCTTGTACCTATGATATAATCCACAAACTGCTGGGCGCTTCTGCCGGATAGTCCGCCATGCGAAAGCTCCCACTTATTCGCCTCGGCGAGAAGCTCCTCCTCCGGCAGCCTGACGCCGCCGCGCTCCGCCAGCGTTCTCACAATGTTCTGGAACTGCTTCTTGTCCGGCGCACCGAAATAGATTGTGACACCGAAGCGGTAGACAAGCGAAAGCTTCTCCTGCACCGTATCGCCGGTATGCATATCCTCCCGGATTTCCTCCTTGTCACTGTAATTTTCCCGGATGAGATGCCTGCGGTTGGAGGTGGCATAGATCAGCACATTTTCCGGCTTCTTTTCCAGTCCGCCCTCGATAACTGCCTTCAGATACTTATATTCAATCTCAAATTCCTCAAAGCTCAGATCATCCATATAAATGATGAATCGGTAGTTCCTCTTCTTGATCTGGCTGATGACCTCGTTGAGATCCTGAAACTGGTGCTTATACACTTCTATGATCCGCAGGCCTTTTTCATAGTATTCGTTGGCAATCGCCTTGATGCAGGAGGATTTTCCCGTCCCGGCATCCCCGAACAGCAGGCAGTTGTTCGCCTTTCTGCCCGCCACAAAGGCATCCGTATTGTCCGTCAGCTTCTTCTTCGGTATCTCATATCCGACGAGGTCGTCCAGTGCGACATGCGCTATGTTCAGAATCGGCTCAATATGTACTCCCGTCTCATCATGTACGATGCGGAAGGATTTGTGGAGTCCGAACTTTCCGACACCGTATTCCTTATAGAATTCCGTCAATGTCGCCTTCATCTCTGCAGGTGTATGATCCTTGCAGAATTTCTCGGCAAGCCCGCAGATGCGCGCACAAATCCTTGTATTGTACACCTTGCTCTCCGTGCTGCTCGCCTGATAGTTCTCCGTCAGGAAATATTCCGGCACATGCAGCCTATCTGCCATCGGGCGGAAATCATAGTCATAAAATTCCTTGAAAATAACGATGTCATGCAGCACGGCATCATTGATCGTGCCCTGGATTTCTCCCCTGATCTCACAGCCGCAGCTGTAGCTGTTCTCGTTGTTGACCAGAAGATTCGCAAGGTAACAGTGCCACAGATTTCCATGGAAGCCGTAATTTCCGGCAAGCTCTATCAGCCTGTGGATACAGTCGTAAAACAGCGCAGCCATCTCATCCCTTGTGCCGGGTCTCCCCTTGTCCTGTATCTGCTCAATTGCCGAGTCGTCGTAATGTGACATGAGCCATGCCATGTCATAGAGAAGCCCGCCATCCTGAAAATTCCGATAAACAATCAATTCCTGTTCACGCATTTCGTATCTCCTGTCAGTAAACGTCAACCGTCCGGTTCTAATAATTCCCAAGTATTTTCATGTTGCGCGCCTCATCCCTGAGTCCGCGCAGTGCGTTCTTCACAGCGCTGTCCGCCAGATTTCCCTCGAAGTCAATAAAGAAACGGTATTCCCAATCCCTGTCCTCGATCGGGCGGCTCTCGATCTTCGTCATATTCAGGTCATTGTAGATAAAGTGCGAAAGCATGTGGTAGAGTGAGCCGCTCTCATGGGGCACTTCAAAGCAGATGCTGATCTTCCGCGCATCCTTTCTGAATATCTTCTGGTTGGTGACGATGATAAAGCGGGTGGAGTTGCTGCCGCAGTCATTGATTCCCTTCTGCAGGATCTGTAGTCCATAGATTTCTGCCGCAAAGGCTCCTGCAATCGCTGCCTGTGACTTGTCCTTCTCGTCTGCCACCTTCTTTGCGGCAAAGGCATTATTCTGCATGCCGATCTGCTGCCAGTCATGCGCTGCCAGATATTTAGCGCTCTGGAGCAATGCCTGCGGATGCGCGTAGACCGTTTTGATGTCCGAAAGCTCCGCACCGGGCATCCCGAGCAGACAATGCTCTATCTCGATGATCTGTTCGCCTACAATATAATTTTCATACTCCTGCAGCAGATCATAGATTTCGTTTACAATACCTGCCGTGGAGTTTTCGATCGGGAGAACCGCAAAGTCCGCGCTCCCCTCGTCAATCGCGCTCATTGCCTCGCGGAAGCTGTCCACATGAACGCTCTGTATCTGATTACCGAAAAAGGTCAGCATCGCAGCCTGTGAATAGGCGCCCTCCGCTCCCTGGAAGACCACTCTCGCCTTGTTGGTTTCCAACGCATCCACGCCGATGAACGGCAGCTTTCCGATACTTCCGCTCTCTGCCAGCAGACGGTACTGCAGCTTTCTGCTCATTGACATGATCTGTTCAAAAAGCTCGACGATTCCGCGTCCGTTAAACTCGTTGTGTGTGAGCGACTTCACTCTTGCGAGCTTTTCCATCTCTCTCTGTCTGTCGAACACTCTCTTTCCGGTGCTGATCTTATACTCCGCCACCTGCTTACAGACATCCATGCGCTTCTCATACAGCTCTACAATTCGGGAATCAATCTCGTCAATCTGATCTCTTAGCTCCAGTAAATCCATAGGTCTTCTCCTCTGCTGCTTTTTTAGGTCTATCTTATACCAAAACAAACTTGATAGCAAGTAAAAAGGGGTGTATAGTTATGGTAAATCTTATGTAAAATCGAAGGAGGAAACGGAATGAGCAAAACCTTCCGAAATGCTGTACTTCTCACCTCATGTACCCTGCTTCTCGCCGGGTTGATTGTGTTTATTGTGCTCTCACAGCGCATCTACATGAACCCGCAGGGAACTGTCGGAAACACAGCCTGCAATCTCAACAACGACGGTCTGTTCTGCGAGTATGACGGCAGGGTATATTTTGCAAATGCCGCAGACGGCGGCAGCCTCTATTCCATGAATACAGACGAGACCGATGTAAAAAAGCTGAACGAGCTGAAGGTGCGCAACCTTCTTGCGGGAGGCAGATACCTCTATTTCTTCCAGACCGGTACGACCGCGAAAAACACCATCGGCAATCTGCAGGGTCTGAGAACCTTTGACCGCTGCAAGCTGGACGGCAGCGACGAAACAGCCCTGACACGGGATACGGTAGTAACGGGACAGCTGGTCGACAATTATCTCTATCTGCTGACGACCTCTTCCTCTGCCGTTTCCTTTTATAAAATTAAAATTGACAAATCCGATATTGTTCCGCTTGCAAATTATGCCATTAATCCGGCATGTGCGGCAGATGGAATCATCTATTACAACGGCACGCAGGACGACCATTATCTCTACGCCCTGAACACAGCAAACGACACTGCTTCCGAGCTGTGGCGCGGCAATCTCTGGTATCCCGTTCTCGACAACGGCTATATCTACTATCTTGACGTTGCCAACAACTACCGGCTCTGCCGCTACTCGCTGTCCCTTGACGTGATTGAGGTGCTGACCGAAGATCGCGTCGACTGCTTTAATGTCGGCAATGGCTATATCTACTACCAGAAAAACGGCAGTTCGCCCCAGCTGCGCTGCATGTTTACTGACGGCTCAGGCAACAAGGCGGTCGCCGAGGGAAATTACACCCACATCAATATGACCTCGCGCTATGTCTACTTCCAGCTGTTCGGCGACGAGAGCCTGACCTACCATTCGCTGCTTGGCAGTGACAGCTACGGAACCTTCATTCCCTGATTCCACCAAAAAAGTGCCGCAAAACGGCACTTTTTTTATTCCTCGATATGATCCAGACCCTGACTCAGGATCGTGACGATATGGGCGTCCGCCAGAGAGTAGAAAATCGTCTTGCCCTCCCTGCGGTTCTTGACCAGATCCATCTGCTTCAATACACGGAGCTGGTGAGAAATGGCAGACTGCGACATGCCAAGAACCATGGCAATATCGTAGACGCACATCTCTGTGCTCAGCAGGACATAAAGGATCTTCAGTCGCGTTCCATCCGCAAACACCTTAAAGAAATCCGCAAGATCCTGCAATTCCTCCTCCGGCGGCATTCTGTCCTCTATTTTTTTCAATGAAGCTTCATCGACGTTCAAATACGTATTCTCTTCCATTTCTATACACCCTTCACCGGCATCACTTATCGTGACTGCCAATGTTATTTTACACCAAATCTGCCCGGTCTGCAAACGTTACCGCACAAAAAATCCCTACCGTGTATGGCTGCTCTCAAAATACTCCCGCATTCCGTCCGTCATGGTAATGCTGCCGTCCCTTCCGACAAACAATGCCTCCGCCCCGTAATGCTCCGCGAGCGGTATGCCTCTCTCTGTGCCGAGGATGAAACACGCTGTCGAAAGCGCATCGCTTAAGAAGCCGTCGCGGCTTAGAATCGTCACTCCGGCAACGCCGCTGTCCGCCGGATAGCCGGTCGCAGGATCAATGATATGATGGTATCTGACCCCATCCACCTCTACATAACGCTCGTAATCGCCGGAGGTCGATACACACCACTGTCCCTCCAGCTTCAACGTGCCGATGTTTGCGGCTGTATCCGCCGGATCGGTGACGCCGACCCGCCAACAGCTTCCATCCGGCTTCTGTCCGTAGGTCAGGACACTTCCCCCGACGGAAATAATCGCACCCGTTATATTCTCGTGTTCTTCAAGATAAGCCAGAATACGATCCAGTGCGATTCCCTTTCCCACCGCACCGAGATCGATCTGCATTCCCTCCGGCAAGTATAACATTCGTTCCTGTTTGCGGAGCTTATCCCCGCCGCAGGAAGACAATGCTCCTTGCAGCTCTGTGTCTGTCGGAAGTGTGAATACGGCATCCTTTCCTTCTCCCGCCCAGCTGTCTATGTCCCACAGCCCGACAACCGCTCCGATCGTCACATCCAGCGCACCGTCAGATTCCCTCCATACGTCAAGGCATCTGTCCAGAAGCTGCGACATTTCCACCGACACCTCAATTCCTGCAGGCTCACCCGCAGTTTCGTTTATCGCATAAAGCTCTGCCGTATCCAGCCGTCTGGAAAGCTCATCCTCCTCCAACCGCCGCAGGATCTCCGAAATATCCGAGACAGCCGTCTCAGTATTCTCCGTCGCATAGACATTCTGTTGTACGACCGTTCCCATGGCGGTGTCAATGCTCTTTGCCTGTTCTGTCTTCGGACTGCCGCAGCCGCCGCAGAATATTAAGAGAAGAACCCCCATTGCCGTCACAAAATATTTCTTCATTTTACTCCTCTGATTTGCTATACTGTTTTTATATCCTCATTTTTTATATTATTTTAGTTAATTGCGAAACTCATAATTTTCGGATAACAGTTGCGCAGAATGCACATGGCCACAAGCAGCGCACTCTGGAGCCGCCGGCGTTTAGATGCCGTACTGTGGCATCTTACGCGCCGTTGCGAGCGGAAGGTAGCGAAAGCGTGCCTGCGGTGGTCTGTGCATTTTGTGCAATGTCACTTATAGAAACAGGTAAACAACATGAAAAAAAAGATACAACCCCTACCCATCTTCATCGGGGCGGCTCTCACCCTGCTGGCTGTCGTCAGTCTGCTTCTGATCCTGCTCCCGCAAAATCATGCCGCAGGCTACACCGCCGATATTTATCAATCCGGCAGGCTGCTTACAAGCATTGACCTCTCCGCCGTCTCACAGCCCTATACCTTCACCGTGACCGGAGAAAACGGCTGTACAAATGAAATTGAAGTCCGCCCGGATCAGATCGGCATTCTCTCCGCCGACTGTCCTGACAAGCTCTGTGTCCATCAGGGCTTTATCAGTGACTCAAGACTCCCGATCACCTGCCTGCCGAACCGCCTTGTCATCCAGCTTCGCCCGACAGCCGAGCAGGATTCTTCAATAACGGTAGATATTAATACCTACTGATCCTATTCGCACGCTATGTTTAGGAATAAAGGATGGAAATCACACATGAATACAAAGAAACTGACTATGCTTTCACTGTATGCCGCGCTCTCGCTTGCAATCTATGCCGCCGAAAGCGCGCTGCCGCCGCTGATACCGGTTCCCGGCATGAAGCTCGGACTGGCTAATATCATTACCCTGATCGTCCTGAGACATGCTTCCCTGAAGGATACCTGTCTGGTACTGCTCACGCGCATCCTTCTCTCCGCCCTGCTGTTCGGGCAGTTCATCAGCCTTGCCTACAGTCTGGCTGGAGGGCTCGCAAGCATGTTCGCCATGGCTCTGACCATGAAGCTTCTCTCACGAAAATATACTTTTCTGACCGGGGCTGTCGGCGGTCTGACCCACAACCTCGGACAGCTTCTGGTAGCGCTTGCCCTCACAGCCACGCCGGGCGTTCTCTCCTATCTGCCCTTCCTCGTCCTAAGCGGCATTCTCACCGGACTATTCACCGGCTTCGCTGCTTACTTTGCGGATCGTTTTCTTATTTCTCACTTCTCCGGGGATGCCTCCAGTCTCTGAAGCATCTGCTGCATCGTCTCCCCATACAGAGGATGTCTGAAATATGGTGCAATCATACACATCGGGCGAAGTACGAAATCACGGTTCTGCATATCGGAATGTGGTATAACCAGCGTCTCACTCTCATATACCAGCTTATCATAAAACAGAATATCGAGATCCAATGTCCTCGGTCCCCATCTCTGAATCCTCACACGATCTGCGGCATTTTCTATCTCATGCAGCGCCTCCAGCAATTCCTCCGGCGGAAGCAGTGTCTCCACCTCCAAAGCACCGTTCAAAAATCTATCCTGTACAACACCCCCATAGGCTTCTGTTTCAATAATATCCGAAACCTTTTTCAGACGGATGAGCGGATGCGCCTTCAATGCAGCGATTGCCCCATTGATATAGGCTTCCTTATCTCCCATGTTGGAGCCGATCGCAAGATACGCCCTGTGCCAGCCTCTGTGCACCTTTACGGAGACATTCCGGAACTCCAGCGGAATCGGCGCTTCGGGTTTACATATCTCCAAATCAATCGCTGAAATCAAATCATATTTTAACAAAATTGCTTCTGCAAGCCTTTCTGCCACCGTCTCAAGCAGCTTACAGGTATTCTCCTTCATCCAGCGTTCCATGAAGAGGCTGACCTCTCCGTAATCCGTGGACAGCTCCAGCTCATCCCGTCTTCCCGCCGCTCTTGTTTCCGTGTACAGAACCGCATTGATCTGGAAAATCTGTCCGTTCTCCGTCTCCTCGGGATAGACTCCATGATTGGCGTAAACCTCCAGCCTGTCGATCCTTATTTCATCTCTTGCATACTCATCATACATCAGCCTCTTCCTCCCCGCAGGATTGCCTCCGCCATCTTAATGGCGCGGACATTTTCAAGCACATCATGCACCCTGACGAACATGCAGCCCTTGAGCACGCCCATCACCGTCGTCACTAATGTGCCTTCGATGCGCTGGTCTGCGGGCAGATCGAGAGTCAGTCCGATGACGGACTTCCGGCTGCAGCCCAACAGCAGCGGATAGCCAAACATATTCAACTCCTCCAGACAATTAATAATCTCAAGATTCTGCTCATAGGATTTTGCGAACCCGACTCCGGGATCAAGAATAATTTTTTCATCAGCGATTCCCGCATTTTCCGCACGGCGGATCGTCTCGGCGAGATCAGCCGCTACATCCTGCATAAAATCCTGATAATCCGTATTCTTTCTGTTATGCATCAGGCAGCACGGCAGTCCGCTATTTGCAATGACAGCTGCCATTTTATCATCATACTTCAATCCCCAGATGTCGTTGATCAGATCCGCGCCCGCCTGAATACCAGCCTGCGCCACGGCTGACTTGTAGGTGTCCAGGGAAACCGGTACGTCAAACCGCTCCTTGATCGCCTCGATCACAGGCACTACCCTCGAGATCTCCTCCTCGTCAGAAATCAGCGTATACCCGGGTCTGGTCGATTCCCCGCCGACATCAATGACATCAGCTCCCTGCGCAACCATCTCCTCCACATGTCTCAGGGCTTTATCCCTGTCATTCCACCTTCCTCCGTCCGAAAAAGAATCCGGCGTAACATTCAATATTCCCATCACATAAGTATGTCCCTGTGTCTGAAACTCCTTGTCTCCGATCTTCATGCCTCGTCCTCCGCCTTCTATTCTCTTGCAATTTCTATTTTTAGTACCGTATCTTAAGGTTCTTTTTACTGCCCTTCCAGTTGCACTCGCTCTCAACCTCGCACGCATAGCAGGGTCTGCTCGCCTTGTCCGCCCGGTACAGAATGCCGCGCAGGTTCTGCTCCTGCATGACCTCAGCGTTCCTGTGTTGAAGAATGGCATCCACAATAACCCCCGTTTCTTCCTCATTGAAGCCACATTCCCTCAGAATTTCAGGTGCGATCTGCGCACTCGCCTCCTCATGTGGAATCCCCTCGTTATACTGCCGGAATTTTCCGATGTCATGCAGAAGTGCTGCTGCATAGATCATCTCCGTTGAGAACGCCGAATGCTCCTCGAGTGCAATAATCCTCCCGATTCTCGCCACATCCAGAAAGTGCACCATATCATGACGGCAGAAGCGTCGATCCGCTTCTGCCGCTCTATTCTTCTCGAGGCACTCATTAAATAACGCATGTCCCAATATTTTATCTACTCTATACATTTCCATTCAAATCACCATCCATCCGCAGCATCTGGAAAAACCGGTTCTGAAGCTCCGTATTCTGCTCAAAGACACCTCTCACAGCAATGCTGACCGTTTTGCTTCCCGGCTTCTTCACACCGCGCATTGTCATACACATATGCTCCGCTTCCACTACAACCATGGCTCCCTTCGGCGTCAGATATTTCATGATGGCATCCGCAATCTGTCCCGTCATTCGCTCCTGTATCTGAAGTCTCTTCGCATAAATCTCCACCGTTCTTGCCAGCTTACTCAGACCAACAACCTTGCCGTCAGGAATGTAAGCGACATGTGCTTTTCCGTAAAACGGCATCATGTGATGCTCGCACATGGAATAAAATACAATATCCTTCTCCAGCACCATCTCACTGCTGTCAACCGTGAATACCTTGGAGAGGGGAACTTCTCCGTCCTCGTCCATTCCCGAAAAAATTTCCGTATACATGCGGGCAATCCTGTCCGGTGTCTCCAGAAGTCCTTCCCTGTTGACATCCTCTCCGGCGCCCTCCAGCAAAAGTCTTACCGCTTCCCTGATTTTATTCTGATCTACCATAGCTGCCTCGATTCTACCGGTAACCCACGATTTTCATCAGTCGTCCTAAGAAGGACAACGAACCGAATGCAATGATCACATCATCCCTTTGGGCGAGCAGACGGCTCATTTCAACCGCCTCCTCCAGGCTGTCCGCAGCCGTCACCTTTGGATGTACCGCGGCAACCTCCTGCGCCAGCGCGTAAGCCGGAAGCGCTCTCGGATTGTCCGGCGTTGCGACTGTGATGATCTGATCCGCATATTCATGGGTCAGTGCGATAATTTTTTCATGCTCCTTGTCTTTCAACACTCCCATTATATAGATAATTCTCTTATTTGTAAAATAGAATTGAATGGATTCCGCAAGTCTCTTTGCCGCATCCTCATTGTGCGCCCCGTCAACGATGAAATACGGTCTTTTGCCGACGACCGTAAACCGTCCGTCCCATACTGTCTCCGCAAGCCCTTTGCGAAGCTGCTGTTCGTTCCACCGGTAGCCGCACTCTTCCAGAAGCTTCAACGCCTCTACTGTCAACGCGGCATTCTCGATCTGATATTTTCCGGCAAGTCTGATCTCAAGCCCGGTGTAACCTCCATAGCTGAACCTCTGACGCTCCAGTCCATACTTCACTGCGGTTATCCCTTCCGGCTCCGCCACCGACAGCGTGCAGCCCTGTCTGACAGCAGTATCCTCTATCACCCTCTGTGCTTCCTCCGGCTGGCGGATGCTGACCACCCGGCACCCGGGCTTTAATATCCCCGCCTTCTGCGCGGCAATCTTTGCGAGCGTATCACCGAGAAACTGCATATGATCCATACTGATCGAAGTGAGCACGGCAAGAACGGTATTCTCGACAATGTTCGTCGCGTCAAGAAGACCTCCCATCCCCGTCTCAAGCACGACAATATCACAATTCTTTTCCTTGAAATAGAGGAAACCGAGCGCTGTCTCGACCTCAAACGGCGTAGGCTGGTTTTTTCCCTCAGCTACCATACCGTCACAGACTGCTTTCACCTGCTCCATCAGCCTGCCGAGCGCTTCCTTCGTGATCGGTCTGCCACCTGCCTGTATCCTCTCTCTGTATTCAAAAATAACTGGCGATATGTACCGTCCCACCCGATAGCCGGCGCACTTTAATACGCTTGCGATGTAGGCGGACACCGAACCCTTTCCGTTCGTTCCCGCTATATGCACAAATTTCAGAGTATTTTGAGGATCTCCGAGGCGTCTGCAAAGCTCCCGTATATTCTCCAGTCCGGGGACAATTCCCTGTCCACTGATACTTTCTATATAATTTAACGCATCACGTTCCTTCATCTCTATATCCATTTCTGCGCACGTTCCCTGCGCATAACAACACATATTTTTCTGTTTTCTGTCAATACTTACGAACAGTAGACCCAAAACTCTCTCTGAAAGGATTTAACATGAAACATATTACTATCTTTATAAAAAATTTTCTGAAATGCGGTCTGACCGGCTGGTGCATGGAAATCATCTTCACTTCCATCGGCTCCCTGCGCAACCGTGACCTGACCCTGAGAGGCGTCACTTCTATCTGGATGTTTCCCATCTATGGCTGCGCCGCTATCGTCCCCCTCGTGAACCGTATCCTTTGGAAACAGCCGTTCTGGATCCGCGGGCTGACCTATATGAGCATGATCTTTTCCACGGAATATCTCACCGGCAGACTGCTCTCCAAATATAAGCTCTGTCCGTGGGATTACGGAAAAAGCCGTTGGAACATCGACCGGGTCGTCCGGCTCGACTATGCCCCTTACTGGTTCGGTGCAGGTCTTCTCTTTGAACGTCTCCTCGTTCCCTCTGCCCGGCGCAGAACAAGCCCTGCCGTACACCGATAACTCTTCCTTTCAGCAAAAGTCTGCAGGCATCAGCCTGCAGACTTCTCTATGCAACCGGCTGCCGGCCTCAGTCCATGTCACCATCAAAGCCGTCCGTGCCAATATCCACCATATTCACTGTACGTCTCCTCAATCTTGCTTTCTCAGACTGATCCAGAATGAAATCCTTCACATCCTTTGAATGCTTGATATGCTGCAGAACAAGCTGCGGATGCGTCGTATCCCCGGTAAAGCAGGTGACAGTGCCGAGACCTACAATCTTCTCAAGCAGGCTCGCGCTGTGCTGTACATCCTGCACCTTATACATATAGCAGTCGTTCTCCACTGTTTTTAAAAGGCCCTCATCAACCGTTATGACATCTTCTTTAATCGCATATTTTGTAAAAGTAAAGGGCAGGCCCAAAAGCAACCAGCGTTTTCTTTCATTGAATTCCATGTCAGTTACCTTCTTTCATTTGTTTTTTCTTTTTATTATAAAATATGCCTTCCATATATGCAAAACCTTTTCACAAAATTTTAAAAAATTATCCATTGCAACTCCCTGTATGAAGTGGTATCATGAGAAAAATGCTTACGGAGGTTACATCTATGACAGCGAATGAATGTATTACCGGTCGGAGAAGTATCCGAAAATTTACGGAGCAGCCCGTGTCTCACGAACTGATTCAGAAGATCGTCGAGACAGCTTCCTTTGCTCCCAGCTGGAAGAACACACAGATCACCCGCTATATCGCAGTGGAGGGAGAAGCTAAGAAGGCTCTTGCAAAATGTACCTCCATTTATCCCGGAAACGGTACCATCATGGAGCAGGCGCCGATGGTCATCGCAGTGACGATCATTACCGGACGCAGCGGTTTTGAGAGAGACGGCTCCTTCTCTACTCCCAAGGGGACCGGATGGCAGATGTATGACGCCGGTGTTGCAAGCGAAGCCTTTTGTCTCGCTGCATACGAGCAGGGTCTCGGCACTGTGATCATGGGCTTATTTGATGAAGCAGAAGCTGCAAAGGTTCTCAATCTCCCCGAGGGAAGAGAGCTGGCGGCTCTTATTCCTATTGGTTATCCCGCTGAAGCTCCCAATGCTCCCAAGCGAAAGACCGTAGAGGAACTGTTATCTTTTCAGTCATAACGTATAGAGTCGAAGAGTTTTCTCTTCGGCTCTTATTTATGATTGAAAAATATATTTTTTCAATCACGAGATTTGTGTCTGCGCGCACTTGACACAAACTCGCTATGCGCAAAGAACGTGCGCAGAAATGGGGAAAACTATGAGACATTTGATGAGTCCTCTGGACTTCACGCCTGACGAGCTTGACAGGCTCTTCGACCTTGCAAACGACATTGAACACAATCCAACCCGCTATGCCCATGCCTGCGACGGCAAGATTCTTGCGACCTGCTTCTATGAGCCGAGCACAAGAACACGCCTGAGCTTTGAATCCGCAATGACAAGACTGGGCGGACGTGTTATCGGCTTCTCGGATGCCGCTTCCTCTTCCGCTTCCAAAGGCGAGAGCGTATCCGACACCATCCGCATCATCTCCTGCTACGCAGACATCTGTGCCATGCGCCATCCCAAGGAGGGTGCTCCCATGGTTGCCAGTGAGAAGTCCGGCATCCCCGTGATCAATGCCGGAGACGGCGGACATCAGCATCCGACCCAGACACTGACCGATCTTCTCACAATCCGCACTCTTAAGGGCAGACTGAACAACTTTACGATCGGTCTCTGCGGCGATCTGAAATTCGGTCGTACCGTACACTCTCTTATCAATGCCCTCGCCCGCTATAACGGCGTAAGTTTTATCTTTATCTCGCCGGAGGAACTCAAGGTTCCAGACTATATCACAGATATGCTCAAAGAACGCGGCATCAGCTACCGTGAAGTCATCCGTCTGGAAGATGTCATGCCCGAGCTTGATCTCCTCTATATGACCCGCGTACAAAAGGAGCGTTTCTTTAACGAGGAAGACTACATCCGCCTGAAGGATTTCTATATTCTGGATGCGGCAAAAATGCTGCTTGCTAAGAAGGATATGCTTGTCCTCCACCCGCTTCCCAGAGTCAATGAAATCTCCGTGGAGGTGGACGATGACCCCAGAGCCGCCTACTTTAAACAGGCACAGTTCGGCGTGTATGTGAGAATGGCTCTGATCCTGACCCTGTTAGGACTTGCATAAGCCAACATTCAGAGCCTGTACCGGTGCGCATAACGGCACAGCTTCTGCTTTCACCGGAATAATGCGCAGAAATGAGGATAATAATGCTTAACGTTGGAAAAATTGAAGAGGGCTTTGTTCTCGACCATATCAAAGCAGGAAAGAGTCTGGATATTTACGAGCATCTGCAGCTGGACAAGCTGGACTGCACTGTCGCCATTATCAAGAATGCAAGAAGCGACAAGATGGACAAAAAGGATATTTTAAAGGTAGAGTGCGACATCGATATGCTGGATCTTGATGTGCTGGCATTTATCGACCACAACATCACCGTCAATGTCATCAAGAACGGCGAAATCGTAGAAAAGAAGGTTCTCGTTCTTCCTGCGCAGATTAAAAACGTCATCCGCTGCCGCAACCCGAGGTGCATCACCTCCATCGAGCAGGGTCTTCCCCACATCTTCTATCTGGCGGACTCTGAAAAGGAAGTATACCGCTGCAAATACTGTGAAGAAAAATATAGCGAGAACGCAAAGAAAAACTAAGACTAAAAAAAGAAAGGTGCGCCTCACAAGGGGCGCACTGCCTTTCCTGTTCTCAGTTGCCGCATTCCACGCTGATGCGGTTGAAAATTCCCATGATCTCCTCGGTATTGATTCCGCGTTTCTCCTCGCCCGCTTTGTCAAGGATCACATTTCCCTCGTGCATCATAATCAGTCTGTTTCCATATTCCACGGCATAGCGCAGATTGTGCGTCACCATGATCGTTGTCACCTGCTTCTCCCGGACAACCCGGTCGGTCAGCTCCATGATGATTTCCGCCGTCTTAGGGTCGAGTGCCGCCGTGTGCTCATCCAGAATCAGGAAATCGATCGGTGTCATTGTCGCCATGAGCAGCGAGAGCGCCTGCCGCTGACCGCCCGAAAGTGCGCCCACCTGCACGCCCATCTTATCCTCCAGTCCGAGATTCAGCGGCCGGAGCATCTCACGGTACGCCTCCAGCTTCGCCTTGTTCACACCTCTGGACAGCCCGTATTTCTTCCCCTTATTATCCGCAATGGACATGTTCTCCAGAATCGTCATACCGGGACAGGTTCCCTTGGAGGGATCCTGATACACTCTTCCGATATGCCTCTGGCGGACATAATCCTTCTGGACGGAAATATCCTCGCCATTAATCAATATCTGACCGGCATCCACGGGAATGCTTCCGCAGATAATATTCAGCATGGAGGTCTTTCCCGAGCCGTTGCTTCCCACCACAGAGACAAATTCGCCGTCCTTCACCGTAAGGTCAAAATCCTTGAACAGACAGATTTCATTGACAGAACCGGGATTATAGTTCTTACAGATTCCCTTTAACTCTAGCATTTCTTCTTCCCCTTTCTGTCCATACTGATGACAAGAATGATCAGGAACAGCACCGCCGTGATGAGCTTGATTGCGTTCGCGTCAATCCCCGCGTACATTGCCAGCGCCACGCACGCCTTGTAAAGAACGGAGCCGATAATCACGCTGGATGTCACCCTGAGAACGGTGAGCTTCCTGAACAGGCTGGTGCCGATAATTACGCTCGCAAGTCCGATGACAACCGCTCCTGTACCGATGGAGATTTCAAAGCTGCGCTGCTGTTGTGCATAGATGCAGCCACTTAACGAAACCAGACCGTTCGCAATCGAAAGCCCGAGAATCTTAATCAGTCCCTTGTCTATGCCGAGACTGGTCACGATCGTATCGTTGTCGCCGACTGCTCTGAGAAGGAAGCCCGACTTCGTACTCATGTACCAGTCGAGGAGGTATTTCGCCGCCATTGTGATAAGGAAAATCACGATCACTGTCTTAAAGCTGCCGAGCGCTCCGGCAAAGAGTTTATTTGTGATTCCGTTGTCAAAGATGGTTTCCCGGTTGAAAATCGGCACATAGCCGCTTCCCGCCATCCAGAGATTGATCGTGTACAGCCCTGTCATCATGACAATGCCGGACAACAGATCACGCACCTTCAGCTTTACATGGATCAGTCCGGTGCACATGCCGACCAGCGCGCCGCCGAGAAAAGCAACCGGCAGCGTCACAACCGCAGGAGCGCCGAAGCTGATCAGACGGACGGTGACAGCCGCCCCAAAGGGGAAGCTGCCATCCACGGTCAGATCAGGAAAATCCAAAATTTTGTAGGTGATATAAACTCCCAACGCGAGGATGCCGTAAATCATCCCCTGTTCCAGAACACTCAGGATCAATGCCATAATTTTCCACTCTCGTTTCTTTTTTATTGTGTGCTTGTTGAATCAAGGATAATCTCATCAAAGCTCTGATAAGCGTCCGTTTTGTATCTCTCTGGAAGTACCAGCCCGATCTTATCGGCTGCAGCGAAATTCACATACAGGCTCGGCTCGGAAATGGTCTCGAACTTCATGTCGGAAGCCTTTGCCTCTCCCTTGAGCACCTTCGCTGCCATCTTGCCGGTCTGCTTGCCCAGTTCAAAGTATTCCAGACCCATGGATGCCACACAGCCTGCCTTGACCTGCTCCACCTCGGAGCCAAAGACTGGAATGCCTGCCTTGTTCGCCTCGTCAAGCACGCTCTGCAATGCGCTGACAACCGTGTTGTCCGTCAGGTTGGTAATGCAGTCCACCTTCTTTACCATGTCTGCCGCAGCCAGCGGAACCTCGGACATTGCGGTGACACCGGTCGTCACAATCTCGAATCCATACTTGGAAGCTGCCTCCTGGTATGCTGCAACCGTGCTGATGGAGTTTGCCTCGCTCGTCGTATAGATAATGCCGACGTTCTTTGCATCCGGCAGGATCTCACGGATCATCTCAAGCTGCGCGTCAACGGCGAGTGCATCACAGGTTCCCGTAAGGTTGCCGACCGAGCTGCCGTCCTCGTTTGCCAGTCCCGCGCCCGCCGGGTCGGACACTGCCGTGTAGATCACCGGAATATCTGAATTAATGGTAGCATTATATGCCGTCGTTGCGGAAGGTGTTGCAATCGCACAGATCAGATCGACATTCTTGCTGACAAAGTTGTTTGCAATCATTGCCGCTGTTCCCGGCTCCGCCTGCGCGTTGACATATTCAACCTTCAGGTTCTCACCCTCCTTGATGCCCTCCTCGGCAAGTCCCTCCAGAAAGCCTTCCCGACAGTTGTCGAGCGAACCATGTACCGCGAACTGTGAAATACCAATGGTATACTCCCCGCCGGATGTCGCTTTGCCGCAGCCGGTCAATGCCGTCGCTGCCATCACTGCCATCATCATCAATGCCATCATTTTCTTCTTCATAACTTTTCCTCTTTCTGCCTCATAGGCTGCAAATTTTTATTCGTTTTGCGCCTGTAGCCTGAGTGAAGCGAAGCTACAAAAAAGCGCCCCAAACGCATACAAAGGTATGCATCTGAGACGCTGATCATACGATCCTCGCGGTGCCACTCAAATTGACTTTAAAGTCCTCTTATTCCGAATACCATCATATCCGTCGGCTTGATAACGGGTCCGAATCCCGCCGGTGCCTACCTGCCCTCACCTTTTTACAAGGAATCAATCAATTCAGACCGGCCTCAAAAGTCCATTCAGCAAAAGATCCTATGCCACCATCCCACCTCCGGCGGCTCTCTGTAATATTCCCTTAAGCTTACTACTCTTTCTCACAGGTTTACAAAACTTATGATTAGAATATGCCTCTCATTTCAATTTGTCAAGTACTTTTTTTATCTTATAATAAAAATTTTATCTTGCGGGATTGCCCTTTACCGTAACACCGTCAGGCACATTCTTCGTCACAACGGCTCCCATGCCCACAAAAGCGTCCTTCCCGATCGATATTCCGTCCCGCACCACAACGTTTCCCGAAAGATAGGCTCTTTCTCCCGTGGAAGAGCTTCCCATCATCAGAACCTCCCCGACGACAATCGTATCCTTCCCCATCTTAACGTTATGCGAAATAAAGGAACAGTTGTCAATCCGGCTTCCGCTTCCGATAACGGTATTATCGATGGCGCCCTTGCAGACAACGCTGTTCGCACCAATCTGTACATTGTCTTCTATGACAACGCCTCCGAACTGAGGAATCGTAATAATCTCGCCCTCCTCATTTCTGCGCGTTGTCAGGCCATCCGAACCAATCACCGTGTTTTCGCGGATAATGCAGTCGTCACCGATCTGCACAGCGCCGACAAGCCGGACACCGGATGCGATATAGCAGTTTTTCCCTATCTTCACATCGCCGTCCACATAAGCCCCCGGGAAAATAATCGTTCCCTCTCCGATTTCGGCTCCCTCACAGATCATGGCACCGTCTTTCATCTCATAAGGCTTTGGCAGGACATTGTAGGTTACATGATTTTCATGGAAAAACTTTGCAAATCCGTAACGCGGTTCTCTGGAAAGGATCACCGCATGTCTTTTCGCAAGCTCCTCCGGTACCGGACGATTTTCCGGCCAGATTACAATGCATTCCTCCACACTCAGCACAGCTTCCCAATATTTCAGAAATCCCTCCGTCACAAACATGACTGCATTGTTCTGCGGATTGGAAAGGCTGGCAGGGCGGACTACCTGAAAATGTTTTGTTGCATCGTACTTTGATGCGTCCACGCAAAAGAATTCTTTTAACTCACTCATAGTTACAGCACCAGTTCTTCTCTCAATACTTCAAATGTTTCCCCGTACATTCTTCCCATTTCATATCCGCGGAATGCTGCTCTTGCCTCCACACCGCGAATCCAATAATCACCATATTTGTTTTTTTCCGTCACATGCTCATCCAGTGCCGCAATCTTTGTGTCGATCACATCGGTAATATCTACATACAGCTGGGGACGGAACCCGACATAGGATCTTCCCGAAGGAGAAATGGGCTCAAAAAAGTAAATCGTGTTATAACGTCTTGCCGCAGAAATAGTAGACTTTCCGACTGCAACATGCGCCTGATGCGTATCGAAGGGCCAGTGTGTAAAAATAATGTCCGGTTTAATAATATTGATTCTCTTTTCGATTGCCTCTACCGCCCTGGAATCATAGGCAATGTCCTTATTGCTGAAATCCAGAATGTCCAGATCCTTACATCCCAGAACCCTTGCGGCATTTCTTCCTTCCTGCATAGCTGTCTCATTGGTTCTCATGACTTTTCCGTTATAATCGGTGTATCCGGACTGGCTCATGACGATCATATGGACATCATGTCCATCCTTCACGGCCTTCGCAAGAGTCCCCCCCGCGGCCAGCTCAATATCATCCAGATGTGCGCCGATGGCAACGATTACCTTCTTCATTTTGCTGTCTTCCTCCTGATCTTTCTAAGTAATAATTTCAGTTTGTAAATTACCATAAATGCAAATGTAGATTTCAACTGCAGATTAATCAGCTTCTTTTCATAGTCGTCCACGGTCTGATTGTAATAAGCATTTTGCCGGAAATCGGGGAAGGCAGCCACCATTTCCGCTCCCAGCTTTCTGACAAAGCCCATATCCTTCTTAATATCACTCTGCATATAGGAAAATAAAGTGTTCCGGTAAAACAGGATGCTGAAGTGATACTCTATCACGTCCCGGAACTCCTCCAATGCGCCGTCTTCCTTCGCGTACCCCAGCATAATGCGCATTGCCTCCATACGGTCCTGACACTTTTTTATGTCAACGTGATGGGTCGTGGAATCACCGTGCTGATAGTAAAATACATTCGCCTCCGGTATGTGTTCAAAATGCTTTATCCGCATTCCGATTTCAATCGAGGTCGCGTTATCCTCATATGACATGTGCTCGGGAAAATGAAATTCCTTAGCAAAGAAAATCTCCCGCGCATAAATCTTAGTGCTGAGCGGCCCGGGCTGTAACAGGTATTCTTTTCTCTTTTCGTGGTCGAGTATTCCCGTCTGGCTGAGCAGATTGCACGCCTCCCTCTGCGTGGGAACCATGGTATGCTCGTAAACCCTGCACATATCTGTCCCGACAACATCCGCTCCCGTGCGCTTTGCAACCTCCAGCATCCGTTCATATAAATCTTCAACGACCCAGTCGTCCGCATCCATAAAGCCGATGTACCGCCCCTGTGCCTCCCGCAAGCCCAGATTTCTGGCGCCGCCCTGCCTCCGGTTCTCCGGGGACGCAATCGCCTTCACCCTCCCGGGATATTTTTTCTCAAATTCCCGAAGAATCTTCAGCGAATCGTCCGTCGATGCGTCGTCAACGGCTATAATTTCCATGCTCTGCACCGTCTGCCGCACTAAAGAATTGATGCAATAAGCCAGATTCCCGTCCTTAGCCATATTATAGACCGGAACAATCACGCTTAATTCCAACATTAAATTTTATCCTTTCCGCAAATAAGATTCGTATGCAATCAGTTACATTTTATCAGATTAGCCCCTTCATAGCAACAAAATCCTATCTGTCCACTTCTTCGTCCTCTGTTTTCTTCCCCTTCTTCCGGCTCGTCGCATGTTCCTTTAATTCCTCCAGCGGCTCCTTGAACTTCGTGGAGGTCATTCCCGGGTTCGACCGGATCATGTCGCGCTGGAAGAAATCTCTCACTCCTGCCAGTCTGTCGTGATCCTCCCTGCTGACCAGATACTTTTCCTTCAATTCAAATAGCTCGTCCTTCACACTCTCGAGATACTCGCTCGGCTTGGTCTGCGCCATGGTCTTAACGCCGTCCAGCTTCGTCTCGATGCTGCTCTTAAGCTCCGACATGCTCTGTGTAAACTCGTCCTTGCGGTTTGAAATGCTCTCGTTTGTCACCGCGATAATCACATTGAGCCGCTTCTGGATCTTCACCATCTCGCCCTTCAGCTGATCCATCTTGATCAGGATATTGCGCAGATCGATCGCCGCCTTGAAGGAAAGCGCAAAATCCGCAAAAATCCCCGCTGTCAGAACCAGCGTCACAACGGTGAGCACCTGTCCCGGAATCATCATAACAACCTTTTCCACATGAACATGGATAAATTGTGTCATCAGCACTGTCAGGCATCCCCATGCCAGCGTCGAGCCCAGACAGATATGCCCCTGAAAGTTAAACTTCTTGTTGGAATAATCCCAATACCTTACCTTAAACAGCGCCTCCATCGTAACACCGGTCACATACTCCAGCACTGTCGCTCCCACACAGCCCGCCAGATAGGTCAGGACAATATTGTGCTGGAACGGCATGGAAACCACCAGCATCATGATTGCACCGCTGCCGTAGATCGGCAGAAACGGCCCTCTCATAAAGCCCCGGTTCGTCAGCTTCCGCTCTTTTATGGAAACATAAGTGGATTCAAAGCACCATCCGAAGAAACAATAGAAATAAAAGAAAAACAGCCATTGAATTGCGGTATAATGATACATAAATTCCTCTCTTTCCGATTTTCATCTGTATACTCTGACATCTACCGCGAGCTTGCCCTTCCGCGTCTCCCGCACATCGTCACAGAGACTGAATTTGCCGAAGCCCCGCGCATTGACAGTCTCCCCTGCCTTCAGCAGTCTCGCATTGTTCTCGCAAAGCCTTCCGTTCACATAGACCTTACCGGCTCTGAACAGTTCAAGACTCTTATCTCTGGACATATTATAAACCTTTGCCAGAACAGCGTCAACGCGAAGAGACGCCACCTGAATCCTTGCCTGCTCCGGCTCCTCCTGCTCCGGCTCCCTGAATTCCTGCGCAACGGTACATTTCACATGTGTATGTCTGATCTGTTCCAGATTTTCACAAATGAACTCTGCGACCGAATCCAGACAAAAAAGGTAGGCCTCACCTTCGCCTACCTTTATGTCGCCTATCGTACTTCTCACAATCCCGAGATTCATCAGTGCGCCCAGAAAATCCCTGTGTGTCAGAGCATCCGCAAACTTCGGCATGAGCGGCTTTATGTGCAGACAGACAATCGGGAACGGCATTTCATAGCCCAGCTCCGCCGCATCGCCAAACCGCACAACAACCCTGTCGGCGCCTTCATAGCCGCCGTACAAGGTATGCCCCGCATACTTCAGCCCCGGCTCCTCACGCCAGAAAATCTCCTGTTCTCCCAGCCCTAAGAAGCCGGTGAACGTAAAGATTCCCTGCGTGAACGCCCTGTCTGCCAGATCGTGAAAACGATTCTTTAGTTGTTGTATTTCCTTTTCATTTTCCTGTGCCATAAATTATGTGAAGCTGATGACCTCATCCTTCGGTGCCTTCGTCTTTTCCACGCTGATTGCATGGAGGATGGGGCCTTCTCCTTTATAATCCTCCCAGTATTCCTTTGAAACGGTGGCAGTCACCTTGACCCATTCCTTCTGCTTCAATGCCGCCGCACCGGCAAACTCGCAGGCATAGCCAAGAAATGCCATGTCCTCGGCGCAACAGGTCATCGCCATACGTCCCGGGACAAAATAATTCTTCGGGAAATTTTCCGGCTTGAGCACCATCGCCACAAACTGCAGCTTCTTGCCGATGTAACGCTCCAGATGATCCATGGAATCCAGATACCAGATGCCGTAGCCCTGATTATCCAGCACGATGGTCTCCTGCTTCAGGTCATAGGGCAGATCCTCCTCGAAGATCTCGTCGATTTCTCCGTTGGAATCCTCAAAAATGACATCTGCCTTGGCGTTGACCGCCTTGATATTGCGCTTGTAGGTGTTCAGCTGATCCCTGACCGTGTCGCATCTGTTGAAAATAATCATCTCCGAGCCGCGTATCATCTCCGCAAGCAGTGAGCGCATGTTTGTGTAGTACATCGGGAAGGTCGATCCGTCGATCGTCGTGATCTGCTGCTCGATCTTCCAGTACCACGGAAGCTTCGCGTTTTTATAATTCCACATACCGTTGAACTCGATGATAATTCTCTCCGGCTTGTGCTTCTTTTCCAGTTCCGTCAGCTTTTCCGGCGTGAAATCCGCCTCGTCCTCTATGAGTTCGACCTCCGTGCGGCTCTTTCTCAGGAGCGCCTCGTCATACTCCTTCTCGCCTTCCTCGCACAACAGCAGCAGCGTCTTTCCCTTGATCTGAAAATACGGCTGCGCAAGCGTGAAGCTGATGAACTCCGTCTTGCCGCTTTCCAGAAAACCGTTTATCACATATACGGGTTTCATATGCTAAATCTTCCTTTCTGTCGATTTACCGGAACAGCTCCTCCAGCTGATCCTCCTTCAGGTTGGAACCAATGACACAAATCTTGCCCGTCACCTCCGGCTTACCGGTTCTGATGTCATGCTCTTCGGGAACATAGTCATAATAAATCCATGTGCCGTCCTCTGCCGGAACCATGCCCTTCGCACGAAGGATTGCACCGTACTCGCCGCTGTCAAGCGCTGTCAGGATGCTCTCAATCCTCTCCTTGGTAAACTTGGCGGGAGACTCCTTGCCCCAGCTCGTAAACACCTCATCCGCATGATGGTGGTGATGGTGATGATCGTGGTCATGACCGCAGCAGCACTCGTGATCATGGTCGTGGTGGTGATGATGCTCATGCTCGTCCTCGTCATCATCGTCGTCATGGTCGTGGTGGTGATGGTGCTCATGCTCCTCATCATCCTCATCGTCGTCATGGTCGTGGTGATGATGGTGCTCATGCTCGTCCTCGTCATCATCGTCGTCATGGTCGTGGTGATGATGGTGCTCATGCTCGTCCTCGTCATCATCGTCGTCATGGTCGTGGTGATGATGGTGTTCATGCTCATCCTCGTCATGAAGCTGCTCCATCATCTCACGCATCATATCGTCCAGCGTATCAGCGCCCTCGATCGTCTCCAGAATTGCCTTTCCGTCAAGCTCGGCAAGAGGCGTTGTAATGATGGTTGCCTTTGCATTGTGCTCCCGGATCAACGCTACACACTCGGCGAGCTTCTCTGCGCTGACCTTGTCGGTTCTGCTCAGAATGATCGTTCCCGCAAATGCAATCTGATTGATAAAGAATTCGCCGAAGTTCTTGATATACATCTTCGCCTTGGATGCATCAACCACTGCGACCGCACTGTTTACCTTCACGTTCAGGTTTGCAGCAACATTCTCCACCGCCTTGAGTACATCGGAAAGCTTTCCGACACCTGACGGCTCAATCAGGATTCTCTCCGGTGCATAGGTCTCGATCACTTCCTTCAGGGAACTACCGAAATCGCCTACCAAAGAACAGCAGATACAGCCGGAATTCATTTCTTTGATCTCAATGCCTGCCTCCTTGAGGAAGCCTCCGTCAATACCGATCTCTCCGAACTCATTCTCAATCAGCACGGTCTTGCTGCCGTCCAGTGCCTCCTTTAACAGCTTCTTGATCAGCGTCGTCTTACCGGCGCCGAGAAATCCTGAAAAAACATCTATTTTCGTCATTGTAATCCATCCTTTCTTTGCCATAAATACTCTAAACAGATACATTGTCTACCATATTTCGAGGCTTGTCAAGAAGCCGAATCTAAAACTTTTATGAATAAGTTACAGTTCCGGCAGTATCAGACTCAGCGGCACGGCTGCCAGCTCTCCCTCCCCGTCCGTCCCGGACAAAATCCCCAGAAAATGTCCACGGCTGTCGAACAGTCCGCCGCCGGACATCCCCGGCATTCCCTCAGCCCTCGCCCAGATCATATATTGACCGTAATCCTCCATAAATATCCAGGAATCCAGAATGCTCCCCTCATAGGTCTCCGCCGCCACGCCGTTCCTGCATCCCATGACAATACAGCCGTCCCCTGTGCGCACGGCATCGAAGGCATCCTTATCCACATTCGCGCACAGATAATTCGCCCTGTGCTCCGCCGGAATGCTTTCCGCTTCAAGCCGGACGACCGCAAAATCAGCCAGTTCAAAGCATTCGTAATCCCCGGAGGTCGTCTGCCAGCCGTCCGCAAAGGTCAGCAGTGCGTCCTCCGCTGCATTCTCCAGAAGATGCGCAGCAGTCAGTATCAGCAGCTTTCCCTCTTCCTCCCGATAGATTACGCCGCTGCCCAGATAGCCGTCCACCTCGATCCGCACCATCATACCCGCTCCTGTCCTCTGTAGCTGATCCGCCAGATTCGTATTCTCCGGGTCATCCGCATCCAGAAGCTCCATCTCGGAGAGCTGCCTTGCCGCAGACACCCTGCTCTGCTCTGATTCTCGTTCCATCTCTGACGTCTCACTCTGCTCCGATGTTGCCGCTTCCCGTTCTGCCGTGGACTGTCGGTTTTCCTCCGTCCGGTTCTGTGTGCTGCCCACCTCTTCCCCTTGCATTCCGCACCCGGAGAGAAGCAGACAGCTTATGAAAACTATCATTTTTATCATTGCTTGGTTTTTCAAAATTCCCTCCTAAACAACAAAAAGAACCGCCGAAAAACGATTCTTTTTACATAAGCAAAACGATAAGCCGGGTTATGTCGTTGAACGGTCATCTATCTAGTACGGCTGTTGCCAGCCGCATCAAGCGACCTACCTGAAAGCAGACCGGGCAAGTCTATCGCTCTCTGTTTGGTCTTGCTTCGGATGGGGTTTACATGGCTCCGCCTGTTACCATGCGGACGGTAGTCTCTTAAGCTGCCTTTCCACCCTTACCAGCTGATACAGCTGGCGGTATATTTCTGTTGCACTGGCCTTGGAGTCGCCTCCACCGGACGTTATCCGGCATCCTGCCCTATGAAGCCCGGACTTTCCTCACCTGCCGGAACTGCCAAAGTGGCAGCCCGCAGCCGCGACCGTCTGTCTTACTTACCTGTCTACTATACCCTATTCTTCTTCAAAAAACAAGCCCGAACCTTTGAATAAAGCTGTCCTGCCGAACAGTACAGTTCCCGGTATCCCACCGCCGCCATCGGGAACATCAGTATGTAATACGGGAAAATGTATCTCGCCTTTGCCTCCCAGAATATACTGAAAAGAAATCCGCCTATAATGGTGACCGCAAGCACATGCCACAGGATCTCGCTTCTGCCTTTCACGCAGAACATAAAATAAAAAAGCATACCCGCGTAGATTATGAACTGCAGTCTGTCCGCAACCGCAAGCGCCCTGCCAAAATATTCATGGGACAGCTTATAGACCAGAGTGTCCTGCCCCGGCATATTCTCATCCGAGTAGTCTCCGTTGAAATAGAGTGACTGGAACAGGGGCGCATCCCACTGGGATGCCATCTTCTGGTAGAAAAACTGATACGCCATCCGGGGATCATTCCGAAATTCCTGCAGTCTCTCCCTGATCTTCTCCTCCGAGATCTCCGCAGTCTTCTGCCTGTCACAATCCGTCTCCCAGAAAACGGTCTTATGGTAATCACTGTACCATCCGTTTCCGAGATAATTCTCCTGCAATCCCATCGCAATGAAGCCGACTGCCGGAATTCCCTCAAAATGCTCATAGCCGGATCGGTCTTCGTACATTTTATAGATTCCGCCATAGGCGATCACCGGCAGCAGAATCGATAACGCCAGCGCGATAATAAGCTTAAAGTTCTTATGCTGCAGGGCACACAGGCAGCCGACAATACATGCCGCAATCAGGAATATAACACTGTTCAGCCGTACCAGCATCGCCATCATCATGGCGAACGCCGCCACAAAGACCCACTTCAGCTTCCGCGTTTTCTCCAGACGCAACAGCCCCCACGCACACAGCAAAAGAAAAAAGATACTCGGCAGATCTCCGTACACCCAGCTGGTATAAAAGATCATCGGCAGACAGGCTGTCATGGAAACACAGTACATCAGAATCGCCGCCAGACTGTCCGTCACTTCCCTCAGAAAAAGATAGCCCACCAGCACAATGCCTACCGCCAGCACGGCACATATGACCTCAAACGCCATATAATTATAGGTTCCGACCACGCAGAACAGCGCTTCCATCAGCGCCGTCAGCCCGAGCTGATGAGGATACAGATAGTAATAGCCTCCCCTATCCAGAAAGACATAGCTGCCCTCCTGAAAATAGGATGCGCCGCCATAGATAAATGCCTGATCTCCCACCGGCACGCGCACCGCCGAAAAGATCCACCAGAAGCTCTGTACTGCGACCACCAGCATCGCCGCGATAAGCGCGATTGTCGACAGTCTCTTCCTCGCAGCTTCCCCGAGCTTTTTCTCCAGAAGAATCAGAAATACGCCAATCAGAATCCAGATAGCAAGAAAGGCAAGGTTCTGCGGCACGCTGTCCCTTACCGTTATCATCCTCTCAATCTCTCCCGGCATCATGTACTGGGTATAGCACAGACTGAGACGCACCAGAACAAGAAAGATTGCTATTCCCACTATTTTCACTACGACATTTGCCAGCCGGAACAGAGCGTTCTGCCGGCGGCTCGATGTCTCCTTTGTATCCTGCATGTCCTTCTCCCTTCGTCGTGCCTAGCAGACACTATTCCTGCTACCGGTGCAAAACTCCGATAGGCTGTAATTGTCTGAATTGTTTGAATGTGTAGGAACCTCTAGTTGTGCTTCGTGGTGACAAAAGAGCGTTATGAGCAAAAATCCGCCTGTTTGAGCGCAGCGAGTTAAGGATTTTTGCGAGTGTCCTTAGCTGTTTGGTCAACACTTAGCACAACTTGGTTCCGGAACCCTGAAAACAATTCGGACAATTTCAGACGGATGAGACTTCGCGTCCCGCCCGCACGGCTTCCTTCCAGTTCTGCCTATTCGCATGCCTGCATAGCAGGCATTGCTCCTGCCAACTGCAGTTTCCTCAGTTCTGCCTATTCGCATGCCTGCATAGCAGGCATTGCTCATATAAGGCGTACCGCCCGCACGGCTTCCTTCCAGTTCTGCCTATTCGCATGCCTGCTCAGCAGGCATTGCTCATATAAGGCGTACCGCCCGCACGGCTTCCTTCCAGTTCTGCCTATTCGCATGCCTGCTCAGCAGGCATTGCTCATATAAGGCGTACCGCCTTATAGAAACAGTCATGCCCTGGGCGCTTTGCGAGCAAGCTCGCACGCGCGTAGGGCATGGCTGTTTCTGCACGGCAGAACTGGTGCGCCTTATACGTTGAAGCAGCTGCCGCCGACGAATTCGCGGCAGATGGAATTGTTGGGCAGGGTCTCACTTGAAACGCTGAGGAAATAGTCGAGAAATTTCAGAAGCCTCTTTGCCTCGTAGTACTCCGGCGCATCCTTCGGTATCTGGAACAGCAACGGCTCCGCAAAGGTCTTTAAAACCGCAAGCTCAAAGATCTGAGCCGAGTTGAACATCGCGTCCGCGCCCTCCTGATAGGGGAAAATATTCTCTTCCTCCCCACGCCTTACCGACGGCCACATCTGGATCGTTCTCTGGGCGCTCGCCCCTCTGGTTCTGGCATCTCTCACCATTCTCCGCAGCAGTCTTCCGTCGGTTGTCGGTATACGATTATGTCCATCGATATTCAGCGTCGTCAGAGCACTGATATAGATTTTGAACTTGCTTTCCTCCGGCAGGGCATAGGACATTCTCTCATTCAGACCGTGGATGCCCTCAATGACCAGAATATCATCCTTCCCAAGCTGCTTGTAATTTCCCCTGTATTCCCGCTTGCCGAGCTTAAAGTTGAAGGACGGAAGCTCCACGCGCTCACCCGCCAGCAGCTTCATCATATCCTCATTAAACTGCTTCACGTCCAGCGCCTCAAGACATTCAAAGTTGTAATCTCCGTTTTCATCTCTGGGTGTCAGCTCACGGTCAACAAAATAATCATCCAGACCAATCGGGTGCGGCACCTTGCCGAGAGTGCGGAGCTGGATGGAAAGCCTGTGTGAAAAGCTCGTCTTACCGGACGAAGAAGGTCCGGCAATCATGACAAACTTCACGTTGCCTCGATTCACAATCTCTTTGGCGATCTCGCCGATCTTTCTCTCCTGCTCCGCCTCCTGAATCAGGATCAGATCGCTCATGGAACCGCTGCAGATCTGGTCATTCAGATCTCCGACCGTCTCAATTCCCGCCTTTCTGCCCCAATCCTGGGAAGCCTCCATCGTCTCGAAGAGCTTTCGGCGCTCATCAAACGGCGCAACCTCCGTCGGATTCTTCTTTGTCGGAAGCAGGAGCATAAAGCCGTCCTCATACGGCAGAATCTCAAACCACTTCACATATCCCGCATTCGGAAGCATATATCCGTAATAATAGTCGTAATAGCCTTCAATGTCATAGATATTGACCGCCGAGCTTCTCCTGTAACGGAAAAGTCTTTCCTTATCCTGCATCCCGCGCGCCCTAAACAGCTCCATGGCCTCATCCAGCGGGTACGACCGCTTCATAAAGGGTATTTTCTTCTCCGCAAGCTCCTTCATCCGGCTCCTGATCTTATCCGCGCTCTCCTGCGTCACAGGCACCTTGCCGCAGACGTTGACATAGTATCCGTGCCCGATTGCAAATTCCACACAGCTCTGCTGGGCTGCCTCCTCGCCGAACACATCGTAAATCCCTTTCAAAAGCAGCATCGTCGCCGTTCTGACATAGGTCTTATAGCCGACATCATCCTTCAGCGTAAAGAAGTCCACCGTGCAGTCCTTTGTCACCTTCTTGAACAGCTCCCTGATCTTGCCGTTTACGGAAACCAGCGCGATCATCCCGTCATATTCCTTCTGGTAATCCGCCGCAATGGTCTCATAGGATGTCCCCTGCGCAAACTCTCTCTTTTCACCGTGTATTGTCACTGTAACCATGTGCTACCCTCCCAAAATCTGATTCTCAATGCCGTTGTCCCCCCGGCCTGTGCTCATTCAATCCCGAAACCATTGAAGCGCATTCTCAATCCCGGATAACTCCCCTTTGATTTCCGCCAGCCGCTTCGCCGTGCGCCCGGTTCCTTCCTGCACAAGCTTTTCCGCAAGCTCTGACATGACCTTTCTGCGGAATAAAAGATACTGCTGTAAAACAGGATGCCTTCCCCGCAGCAATAGCTCGCCATATTCGTCGAAAAGCCGCTGCTCCTCATCCGGATACCACGCAGAGACAGCGCCTTTCCTGTCGGGAACCGCCCTCATCGAGAAATAATATTTTCCTTCCTCACAGACCGCATCCTCAGCCGTGACAAGGAAGCCGTTCATCCGCAGAAATCCGCGGAATTCCCGAAGCTCCGACTGTGGCTGGAGAATCAGCTCTCCGAGCGCCTCCGCCTTCTCCCTGTTCTCGGACACAATCCGCGCCATCAGTCTGCCGCCCATGCCCGCACAGATGAGCGTGTCAGCTTCGCCTGCCCTGTATTCGTGCAGCCCGTCCGACAGTCTGGTCTCTATGTACTCTCCCAGTCCGCATTCCTCAATATGCTGCGCTGCTGCCGCCAGAGGTCCCTTTCTGACATCCATCGCCAGCACCCTCGGGGTGATGCCCTGCTGTACGAGATAAATTGATAGAAACCCATGGTCGCACCCGACATCCACGACCCGGTTTCCCCGCGTCACCATATCCGCAAGCATCCCGAGCCGCCTCGACAGGACGACCCGTCCGTCCCTCATCAATCCAGATAATCCTTCAGCTTTCTGCTGCGGCTGGGGTGACGCAGCTTTCTGAGTGCCTTCGCCTCGATCTGACGGATTCTCTCACGCGTGACATTAAATTCCTTGCCAACCTCTTCGAGGGTGCGCGCGCGACCATCATCCAGACCGAATCTCAGTCTGAGCACCTTCTGCTCCCTGTCGGTCAGCGTGCTGAGCACCTCTACAAGCTGCTCCTTCAACAGGGTAAATGCCGCCGCATCCGCGGGCACAGGAACATTGTCATCCTGAATAAAGTCTCCGAGATGGCTGTCCTCCTCCTCACCGATGGGCGTCTCGAGCGATACCGGTTCCTGACTGATCTTTAAGATCTCACGGACACGCTCTACCGGCATATTCATCTCCTCCGCGATCTCCTCCGGCGACGGCTCGCGTCCCAGCTCCTGAAGAAGCTGTCTGCTGACACGGATCAGCTTATTGATCGTCTCCACCATATGCACGGGAATACGGATGGTTCTCGCCTGATCTGCGATTGCTCTTGTGATTGCCTGACGAATCCACCATGTTGCATAGGTAGAAAATTTATAACCCTTGCGGTAATCGAACTTCTCAACCGCCTTGATCAGACCAAGATTACCTTCCTGAATCAGGTCAAGGAACAGCATACCTCTTCCCACATAGCGCTTTGCAATGCTGACAACCAGACGCAGGTTCGCCTCAGCCAGACGTTTTTTCGCCTCCTGGTCTCCGAGCTCCATGCGCTTCGCAAGCTCGATCTCTTCCTCTGCGGAAAGCAGCGGAACCTTTCCGATCTCCTTCAGGTACATACGGACAGGGTCTTCAATGCTGATTCCGTCCGGCACGGAAAGGTCGATGTTCTCCACATCCACCTCATCCTCTTCTGTCAGAATGATCTCTTCATCATCCACGTCATCGTCATCCGTGATACGCAGCACATCCACATTGTTCTGCTCCAGTACCTCCAGGATTCTCTCGAACTGCTCCTCCTCCAAAGGCATGTCCGCAAAAAAGTCATTGATTTCCTGATACTCCAGCACATTTTTCTTTTTCTTCGCGGCAGCTAAAAGCTCCTTGACCTTCTCGTCAAACCTTGCCTGTGTGTTTTCATCCATTGTAGTAATTCCATCCTTCCTTCGGGAAACTCCGCTCCCTGATATAATCATTGCCTTAATCCAGCGAAATATGCGCCTTTGCCAGCTCCTCCAACGCCTTCTTGCCGGCGATTACCTGACTCAATGCATTTACATCACTGCCCATTTTCCCACAAAAATATTCATAACTGTTCTTTTTTACGGAAAGTAATATGTCGTGGAACGCCTTTTCCCTTTCCTGCTTCGTTCCCAGCTCCGGCAGATTCGTGTTAAACAGCTCCGCCGCCTGCCGCTGCTCCTCCTCATCCTCGAAGGTGCTGATGATTCCGGCGGGATTAAACTGTCCGGTGTCCATGTCCGCAAAGAGCCGTTCCGCAACCTTCCGGTACAGCTCCTCCGTAAAGTCGTCGGCTGCGATATATTTTCTGACCTTTTCATAAACCGAAGGCTCGTCCGTAATCCAAGTCAGCAGAAGCCTCTGCACCTTTCTCGCGTTTTCCTCCGGGTGATTCTTCTGCTGTACGCCGGATCTCGGCCGCTCCACCGGCTTCGCAAGCCCTGTCTGCGCTGCGTAGCCCGCGACAAGCTTTCGCAGATTTTCAATGCCTATGAAATATTTCTCCGCAATCGCCTGCAAATAATTATCCCGTTCCACATCCTCCGAAAACTCACAGAGCTTCTTCGCAATCTCTCTGTGGAACTTCGTCTTGGACTCCGGGTCATTCATGTCAAACTGCCCCTCAAGAATCCTGATTTCAAAGAAAAAGCTGTTCTCCGCGTGATCAATCCGCTCCTGAAAGGCTTCCTTGCCGAGTGCCTTCATAAACTCGTCCGGATCCTTGTACGGCTTCATGTTAATGACACGACCGGTCAGCCCGGCATCCCGCAGAATCCCTATACCGCGCAGTGCCGCCTTGACTCCGGCACCGTCGCTGTCGTAGGCGAGCAGGACATTCTCCGTATATCTGCGGAGCAGGTTCGCCTGTTCCGGCGTGAACGCCGTTCCCAGAGACGCGACCGCCTGTGTGAAGCCCGCCTGATGCATGGAAATGACATCCATATAGCCCTCACAGATGATAATATTCCCACTTCTCGCCGTCCGCGCAAAGTTCAGTCCGTACAGATTCCGGCGCTTGTCAAATACCGGCGTCTCGGGGGAATTCAGATACTTCGGCTCCCCATCCCCCATGACTCTGCCGCCAAAGCCGATCACTCTGTTGTTGGCGTCCTGAATGGGGTACATTACCCGGTTCCAGAACTGGCTCAGCAATCCGTGCCGCTCCGAGTAATTTGCAAGCCCCGCCTCCTTGATCAGTTCGTCCTCAAAGCCCTTGCTCCTGAGGTACTGCACCAGCTCGGCTCCGTTCTTTCCGGCATAACCGAGCCCGAAATGATGCATCGTCTCATCCGTCAGTTCCCTCTTCTTCAGATACTGATAGCCGACGGCTCCGTGCGGCGAACGCAGCTGATAATAAAAGAATTTCGCCGCTTCCTTGTTGACCTCAAGCAGCCTCGCACGCTTTCCCGCCTTCCGCTTCTGCTCCTCGGTGTATTCCATCTCCGGCAGCTTCACTCCCGCACGCTCCGCAAGGAGCTTCACCGCCTCCGGGAAGGAATAATTCTCATATTTCATCACAAAGGTATAGACGTTTCCGCTGACACCGCAGCCGAAGCAGTGATACATCTGCTTGCTGCCCGAAACGGAGAAGGAGGGTGTCTTCTCCCCGTGGAAGGGACAGCATGCCCAATAGTTACCGCCCTTTTTCTGCAGCCTGACATACCCGGACACCACATCCACTATATCATTTTTTGATCTGATCTCCTCAACTAGTTCCTCTGGATAGTACATCCATACCTCCACAAGACCGGATGCTTTCCCGGCCGTTTACAATAAGATCCATGACTTCGGTATGTAGATCTCCTCGTACAGCGCAATGGCGAAGCGATCCGTCATGGCGCCCACATAGTCACAGACTACCTGTTCCCTCGGCTCTCCCTCCGAGAGCAGGTTTAAATATTCCTCAGGCATGTCGTCAATATGCTTCATGAAATGCTGGTAGAGTGTCTCCGTCAGCATCTCCGCCTTGCCCTCCTCACCCTTCGCAACCGGGTTCTGATAGACATTTTCAAACATAAACTGGCGCATATCCCGCATTGCCTTGTCAATGCTCTCCGACATGCAGATGTCATTCTTTCCCATGCTGTTCGTCACGATGTCATGCACAAAGTGGTCAAGCCTCTCACTCGGCGTGCTGCCGATTACATCCCTGATCTCCTTGGGGACATCGCTCTCCTTGAGTATGCCGGCGCGCACGGCGTCATCCATATCGTGATGGATATAGGATATTTTGTCAGACAGCCGTACCACCTTTCCCTCCAGCGTATGCGGTTTTCCGATTGTCTGATGGTTCAGAATTCCGTCCCTGACCTCATATGTCAGATTCAGCCCCTGTCCACCTCTCTCCAGCCTGTCGACCGTACGGACACTCTGCTGGCTGTGCTCGAAGCCCAGCGGGCAGACTCTGTTCAGCGCCCTCTCCCCCGCATGACCGAACGGTGTATGCCCCAGATCATGTCCCAGCGCGATCGCCTCGACAAGATCCTCGTTCAGCTTCAATGCTTTGGCTATCGTCCGCGCATTCTGCGACACCTCGAGGGTGTGCGTCAGTCTGGTGCGATAATGGTCTCCCTCCGGGGACAGAAAGACCTGCGTCTTATCCTTCAGTCTGCGAAACGCCTTGCAGTGCAATATCTTATCCCTGTCGCGCTGGAATGCGGGACGAATATCACACTCCACTTCCTCCTTCAGTCTCCCCTTGGAATTCATGCTCAACGATGCGTAAGGGCTTAAATATTCCTTTTCCCTCAGTTCCAAGCTCTCTCTGATTGTCATGTTTCCTCACCTTCTGCCGTAGACCGGCACACTAAACGTATACAGGTAAAAACAATCTCCAATCTATGTATTCTGCGCAAAACCCGGTTTTCCTTTTTTCTAGCGGCAAATATCATAAATAAATTCCGCATTTTTATCCATGGCAATCCTTGCTGCCTTCACCGGCGACATCTGAAAAACGTGCCACATTCCGGGATACATATCCATCCGCACGGAAACGTTCGCATCGACAAACGCCTGATGCAGCCGTTCGGAATCACTCAGCAAAATCTCATTCTCTCCCACCTGGATATAGGTCGGCGGGAAGCCCTCAAAATCCCCGAACAGCGGCGACACAAGCGGATTCTTAAGCTCCTGTCCTCCTGCATATGCCTCCACCATCCGGTCAATATATGCCTTGTTCAGAACCGGATCAAGCTCAGCCTTGCTCTCAAAGGATCGCCCGGAGGAGGTCAGATCCGTCCAAGGAGACATCAGCACCAGCCCGCGCGGCAGAAGTCTTCCCTCCTGCTTCAGCTTTAATGTAAGAGACAGCGCAAGATTTCCGCCGGCGGAATCTCCCGTCAGAATAATATCCCTCGCCCCATAGCCGAGCAGCATCAGATAGTTCCAGACCTTCATCGCGTCCTCGGTCGCCGCCGGATAGGGATGCTCAGGCGCCAGCCTGTAGTCAAAGCACAGCACATCCATCGAGGTGGATTCCGCCAGCTTTGAGGTCAGCGTCCTCGCATAGATTCTGCTTCCGGTCGAATATCCACCGCCATGACAATGGAGGAGAATATATTTCTTCATGTGCGCCCTGTTTACACTGACCCATTCCGCATCAATATCTTCAATTTTAAATTCCCTGTAGCTGACAGCCTTGGAGTTGCTCATCATCGCCCCGATCGCATCCTGTGACTGCCTGTGTTTTTCCAGATCAGGATTTTCCACAAGCCCATGCACCCGTCTGATCAGATGCATCAGATTCTGGTTTCTTCTGTTCATTATATTCTTCTCCCTTCGGAAAATGTAAAGATTCCGTCCTCATCAGAAATGCAGCCGCCTTCTGACTGCATTGCGGAGCCGCCTGCGGGACAAAAGCGTCACGATCGCAATGTCGAGGATGACACATACCGTCATGACAACCGCCGACCAGCTCAGGGAAATATGTCCCGAAACAAACCTGTCAATCAGTATCTCCAGTCCGACGCAGAACAGACCTATCACGGTAAACAAATAAAGTGCAACCGTAAGAAACGACTTCGGAAGCCTCCTGACGCAGAAGGCAAAAATCTCAGAGAGAACCGTCAGCAGCGCAACAATAGGGAGTCCGAGCCCCCAGAGCCACTCCCGGCTTCCGGACAGAAAGGACAGCATAAAGAGGTAAAGCCCGACCGCTCCCCCGTCATACAGCAGCGAGACATAGACCGGCTGCTTTGTATAAATCACCGCCGGTATGATCATCACCCACAGGATCACGCAGGCTCCAATCACTGCCAGCGACCACAGATTATCCTTGAACACAAAGGCGTTCAGAATTCCGCAGGTGACAGCAGTTGCAAGCACCACCATGGAGATCAGCAGACCGAGATCCTTTCTCTTCACCGTCTCCACCTGTCCCTTTTCTGTCGGAAACGGATGCTGTGCCTTCGCAATCTTCTCCAGCTCCCTCGGATTCAGCACCGGTGTGTTACACAGAGGACATTCCTTTGCGGAGGCATCCAGCTCCACACCGCAGTTTACACAATATGACATATCATTCATCCTCCCCTTCCCTGTTGCTCTCTATTTTGACATGGATTCCATCCTTTACCAGCTTGCGGAAAAAATACCGCTCCACATCCGCTTCTATGATGCTGCTCGCAAAATTGATCGTCAGGACATCCCCAAAGCTGATGATCGCGCAGTTCGTTCTCCGCGAAAACGGCTGCCCCATATAGATGTCAAAGCGTTCAATGTACGGCTTCATGCCCTCCGGCACCTTCAGCGCCCCCATATTTGTCAGCCCCGCCGAGGAGTTTCTGTCCTGAATCTTCGTATAGAAGGTTCTCACGACCATATCCTTGATAAACAGCGGTACGACGCGGATCACCGGATTCCGCTGCGTCTCCGCATTCGTCGTTATGTCGCCCCGCAAAAGCTTTTCGTTGATGTAATAGTGCATGTAATTCTGCACCTGTGTCACGATCTCCTCAAATGTATATTCTCCCAGCCTCGGATCGACCCCCGGGTAAATCATCGTAATGAAATTCCGCAGAGTAATCGACGGGAAGAATCTTCGCAGGTTTACCGGCATGGCAATCTTTACGGGATGCAGGCGGATATGCGGCTCTTCCATCTGCTTTTTCAGCAGCGCATGCAGAAGCACTGCATTCAGATACTCCGTAATCGTAGCATGATAACTCTTCGCAACCGCCATGACCTCCGATACGGACATGATGCCGTCGATAATGTTCAACGTATAGAAGGGTTCCGCCGTGCCTCTTACGCGATAAGCCTTTTCCTGCAATCTCGGCGGGCATACCTTGGCATTTGCATATCTCATGTAAGCGTCTTCCAGCTCCTCCGGGTCAGGCGCCGCATTGATGTCAAGGACAAAGCCTTTGTTTTCAATATCCGTATGCCCGAGCAGCCGCAGATAGGTTGCCGTCAGGGTCTGGAGCACGCACATCCCGCCGGTTCCGTCGCCCAGACTGTGATGTGCCTCCAAAGCAATACGGTTGCGGAAATAGTAGACTCTGACAAGGTATCGGTTATTCCCTTTAAAATTCATCGGCTGGCATGGATTCTTGACATCCGGCTGTACAAACGGCCCCGGCCGGTCGTTCGGCTCAAGATATCTCCAGAACAAGCCCTTGCGGATCGCCGCTTTATATGTCGGAAATCTTGGCAGTGTCATATCAAGAGCTTTCTGAAGTACATCCGGCTGAATCTCCTCTTTCAATACCACCGACAGCCGGTACACGGAAGAAAAGTCCCTTCTCTGCAGCGTAGGATACACAATAGCGGACAGATCCAGCTTATACCAGTCCTTGCGCCCGCCCCTTTCTTTTGCTTCCTCTTTCTCCATCGGTCTTCCAACCTTTCCAATTTTATTTAGAGAAAAAAAGAGTGCTAAGCTTTCTACTTAACACTCTTCCTAAGTGCAGGAAAAGAGACTTGAACTCTCATGGTATTGCTACCACACGGACCTGAACCGTGCGCGTCTGCCAATTCCGCCATTCCTGCGTCCTGCGAACAAATCATATTCTATACGATTTGTTCCAAAAAGTCAATAGGAATTTTTTAAATTTTTCAAAAAGTTTTAAAAATAGCTGTTAAACAAATTCCCATTGCTGAAATTATTGTTGTAAGAGCCTCTGGAAGTGTATCCACTTCTGTTCGCCGCGCTGCCCGCTGCATTCTTAATCAGCGAAGACTGTGCAGAGATACGGTAGCCGTAAGCGCCATCATTGCTGAACAGGGACTTTACCTTGGACATATCCGTCTTCATAAAGGTATCCTTATCGAGCTTTAAGGTACCGTCAGCCTGAATGCCTACTCCCATCTCGGAAAGTGCCTTAGACTTATTCATTGTCAGCTGGTTCAGATATGTCATACGGTGACCCAGCGTCTTATCTGTCAGATCCCCTGTCGCCTTGACAACTGAATTATAGTCATTGACAAAATTGTTGACAGCGGTGTAGATGGCGTCAGTATCGTAACCCTTCGTCACTGTCTCAACGCCGTTCTCATCCTTTGATTTGATATCCTTCTCTACAAACAGCTTCTTATCCATCAGCGCTTCCGCCGAAGTCTTCAACGAATCCGCTGTCTTCTGGACACTCGTATATTTCTGCGCTTCCGTGGATTTTACACTGGTCTTTGCAGTCGTCTGGGTATCCTTCGTCTTATCGGAAGAATTTGCCCTGAAATACGCCTTCATCAGCCTGCCATAGCTGCCATTCTTGATGCTCGCATAATCGCTGAGCCAGTTACTTCCCGCTACGCCTGCCGCGCCGCTTCCAAGGCTGGAGAACAGATAAGAAACATCGTTTTTCTGATGAATATTTATACTCATATTGCCACCTCCGTGTCTGTGCTTTCACAGGACATCCCTGCCATTCAAGCAACATCAATCGGTAAATGGAAGCAAGGAGGCTCGAACTCCTGACCTTTCGCGTGTGAGGCGAACGCTCATCCCGGCTGAGCTATGCTTCCTTATACCTTTATTCTAACACGCTGACGTAAAAAATCAAGTTAAATCTTTAAAGCTTTATCTACAGGAACGGAACATACCACGCCCTTTGCCTCCGAGCGCATTCCGTATTCCTTGTTTACCTCTTCCATAATCTGATTGCGCACACTGTCCGGCGCAAGGATCGCAATGATCTCCTTCTCCTCCGACAGTTGGGGATCAAGCAGCTGCTCCGCCCCAGCCATTCTCGCACGGATTACCGTTCCTCCGGTCGCCCCTGCCTTTCTCGCCGTCTGCATAACACCGTCCGTATATCCCTGATTAACCGTAATCAGAATCAGGCTGTGCTGGTATTCACTCTTCATGGCTCTCTCCTCTCCTTTTACCTCTCCGCCCTCCGACTGGAGCAGAATCAGTTCTGACACAAGCCGATTGATTGCCGAGGTCGTCAACAGCATCATCAGTCCGTTAAAGCCGAGCCCCGAACTCAGATCCTTTGAGATGTCTGTCGCCAGCGCCTCGACTGTCCTGTGCGGCGCATAGCTGATGACAATATCTTTGTTGTTGCTGACCAGTCCGAGAATATCCATCATTTCAGAGGAAGCCGTTCCCTGCCCGACACACTGCATATGGAAACCGACGCCCTTCTTTCTCAGCATCTCTATGTACGCCTTTGCTTTACCACGTTCAATAATGGAAGCGATCATCATGATCCGCTCTGACTTTGCTGTACTCACGCTCCCACCTCCTCATCCTCTTCATCATAATAAAGGATACTGTCTTCCAGCTGATCCATCTCGTAATGAGCCTTAGCTACCATTCTCTTTCTCTTCACATCACTCCACAGACCCATGATCTGAATGGTGATAAGCGGTGTCATTGCCACCATGGCGACAAGTCCGAATGCATCCGTCATGACATTACCGCCGTGCGCCTCGCATGCTCCCACCGCGAAGGGCAGCATGAAGGTTGTCGTCATCGGTCCACTGGCAACACCACCAGAGTCGAACGCGATACCGGTGTAAATCGGGGGCACAAGGAAGGTAATCACAAGGGATATGGCATAGCCGACAATCAGGAACGGATAGATCGGTATGCCGGTCAGCACACGAAGCATCGAAATGCCGACGGAAACACCGACACCGATGGAAAGCGCGTAGCCGATCGATCTCTGGGAGATCGCACCGTTCGTCACCTCCTCAACCTGCTTCTTCAAGGTATGTACCGCAGGCTCCGCCGATACCACGAAATATCCCATGACGATACCCGCTGCAATGAGCCAGTATTTATGCTCTCCTCCGGCTATCTCCGCACCGATCAGTTTTCCGGCGGGCATGAAGCCGGCGTTCGCACCTGTCAGGAACAGCACAAGACCAATATAGGTATAGACAAGACCGACACTGATCCTCAGCATCTGATGCTTGTGGAATCTTCTGTAGATAAGCTGGAATATAATAAACACTGCCACGATCGGCAGGAACGCGATCAACACCTCTTTCCCGTATACCGGCATCTCTCCCATAATATACCGGAAGGCTTCCTTTGTCGTCAGATATTCTCCCACAACCGTCGCCGTCGTCTCGGGACTGGGTGAATAACAGATGCTGAGAATCAGCACGGAAAGGATCGGGCCAATGCTGCACAGGGCAACCAGACCGAAGCTGTCCTCTCCGGAGTGCTTGTCGCTTCTGATCGATGCCATTCCGGCTCCAAGCGCCATGACAAAAGGCACGGTAATCGGTCCGGTAGTCACTCCGCCGGAGTCAAATGCTGTGGGAATAAAGTCCTTCGGTGCAAAGAACGCAAGAAGCATGATAATGCCGTAGAAAATCACGAGCAGCCTTGAGAGGGAAATCCCTTTGCGCGTTCTTACCATGGAAACCACAAGAAAAATGCCGACGCCGATTGCGACTGACAGAATAAGTGCAAGATTCGGAATGGACGGAACCTGCTCCGCCAGAACCTGAAGATCGGGCTCTGCAATCGTGATCAGCATTCCGAGGATAAAACATACCGCAATAGATACTAGAAACTTTTTTGATTTATTAATCTGTACGCCTATGCCTTCGCCCAACGGCTGCATCGACATACCCGATCCGATCGTAAACAGACTCATTCCGAGGATGAGCAGAACGGTTCCGAATACGAAAAGAACCAGAATTCCCGAGTTCATCGGCGCAAGGCTGACACTCAGTATTAACACAATTGCCGCGATGGGCAATACCGACTTGGTTGCTTCTCCCAATGCATCTCTGATAAATTTCACTTGGTCTCTCCTTCTTGTCTCAATAATCCGCACAAAACCTAAGTTTATGATAACAATTGAAATTGGAAAAGTCAACCAGTCGGTATATTATTTTATAGGATATTTATAGTTTCCGTCACTGTTCACTCCGTTCACAGCAACACGCTTCGCGATGCACACAAAATGCATTTTCAATGCATTTTGGCGCCTGCAAGTCTCGCAAAATTGCATTTCATGCAATTTTGACTTCGCGGAATATGGACTGTGAACAGCAACTATTTTCCGTCATACTTCCACGGCGGTCTGGCTCATCTTGAGCTGTGCGTTTACAAGGCCGTAATAAATGCCCTTTTTCTCCAGCAGCTCATTGTGCGTGCCGATCTCCGCCACGCCGTGTTTGTCAATAACGACCAGCCTGTCCGCATTCCGGAGCGTGGACAGACGGTGCGCGATCGCAAACGTCGTTCTGCCCTTCACCAGACGATCCAGCGCCTGCTGGATCAGGAACTCGCTCTCCGTATCCAGCGCCGACGTTGCCTCGTCCAGAATCAAAATTCTCGGATTGTTCAGAATAGCTCTGGCAATAGCGATTCTCTGTCTCTCGCCGCCCGAAAGGTTATAGCCGTGTTCTCCGACATAGGTATTGTAGCCGTCGGGCGTTTTGCAGATAAAATCATGTGCATTCGCCGCTCTCGCCGCCCGGATGACCTCCTCCAGCGTCGCATCCTGCTTTGCAAAGCGGATATTCGCCAGAATGCTGCCCGAGAAAAGGAAGGTCTCCTGCAATACAACTCCGATCTGTGAATGCAGGCTCTCCATCTGAATGTCTCTCAGATCGCAGCCGTCGAGCAGAATCTTTCCCTGATCCACATCATACAGCCTCATGATGAGATTGATCAGCGTTGATTTCCCCGTGCCGGAAGCCCCCACCAGACCAATCATCTCGCCGGGCTTCACCGAAAAGCTGATATTTTCCAGTACCGGCTCGTAGGTCTGATAGCCGAAGGATACGCTTTCAAACTCAAAAGCACCCTTGATCGGGAATGCCTTGGAATTCTCCTTGTCCGCTAGCTGCGGCTCCTCGTCCAGCACATCATAGATACGGTTCAGGCTCGTCATCATCTGCATCACCTGACGGGGCAGATGCGTCATCCAGCTCAACGGTCCGAACAGATAGCCGCTGTAGGTCACAAACTGCACCAGCTGACCCACCGTCATATCTCCGTCGAGCACCTGAATACCGCCGAAATAAACGGCAATATAGGTTCCGACGCCGAGCAGGAAGGTTAATATAGGAAAGAATACCGCCCAGAAGGTCTCGTTCTTCTTCTGGATCGCAGCAAACTCCTGCGTCTTCTTCGTAAATCTGGCGCTCTCCCGCTCCTCCTGTCCGAAGGACTTGACGATACGCATACCGGCGATGATGTCCTGCAGATTGCTGCTCAGATCATCGAATTTCAGCCACTGTCTGTGGAAGATCGTCCTGATATGGTGCCAGAACATTCTCGTGACAACGACTACCGCCGCGACAAACACGAGCGACAAAAGAGTCATCTTCCAGCTGATGACAAACATCATGACCAATGAGACGATCATCGTCACCAGCGTCGAGAGCATGTCGCCGAACACTTCTTCCATGAACTGCCGGATCTGCCTCGTGTCGTGGGCGACACGGTTCATAAGCTCTCCCGGGCGTCTGTTGTTGATAAATGACAGGGAAAGCACCTGAATCTTATAATACAGCTTCTTTCTCAGGCTCATGCTGATATAGGCTCCCAGCTTCGCGCAATTCCAGTAACGTAAAACATAGAGTGAAAGCCTTGCCACCAACAGCACAAAAGTAATGATGATAAAGATCCAAAGCTGCTTCATCGTTCCGTTTCCGTAGGTCAGCGCATCATCGATGAACTGCTTCTGAACCATCGGGGTCACAAGCTCAACCGCCGCAATCAGCAACAGCATCACGGAGATCAGCAGCAGTCTGCCTACAAACTCTCCGCAGAGCGCCATAAATTTTTTCAGGGTATCCGCCTTGCCGTCACAATACGGGCAATGGCTCGTTCCCGGCAGCGCGCGCCCACATTTTTCACAATACTTCTCGTATTCCCTGCTGGTGACGCGATCCTTTTCGGAAAGCTTCCTGCCCTCCTTCTCTGCCGAGATGATGGTCTGCGCTCCCCTTGCAACATAGGCGACGCGGGTGATGTGCTTCATCGAGAACCTTGCCGCACACGAGGTGCTGCCGTCTCTGCCGAACACGGTCAGAATACCGCTGTAAACCTGATGCTCACATTTTATCTTTTCGCAGTCGGCAAGCTCATACTCAGCCGCTTTGCTGCTGCCCTCCAGCACGATCAGCCTCTCCTCCGTCACAACAATCCATGTCGTCTCAGCGTAGGCGGTCTCTGCGCTTTTCTTGCCGTTATCGAACCCCAGATCGACGGGCACGCAATACCAGACAGTCTCTCCGTCCCGCAGTGCGAGTGCCCTCTGCTGAGGTTCCTCCAGCGTATATAATAATTTCATAGTGTCTCCTTACTACTCTCTACAATCGGATATTTGTGAAACTTTTTCATTTTAAGTACCAGTTGTGCAGAATGCATATGGCCGCAAGCAGCGCACTCTGGAGCCGCCGGCACTTAGATGCTGTACTGTAGCATCTTATGTGCCGTTGCGTGCGGAAGGTAGCGAGAGCGTGCCTGCGGTGGTCTGTGCATTTTGTGCAACGTCACTTTGCAAAACACAAGTTTCGTATTTCTCCATTTAACAATCGTTAATTAGATGAACAGATCCAGCTTCTTCCTCTCCATGACCGTCAGGGCGTAGAGGTCGGGAAGCTCATACCGGTTGCCGTCAATATCCGTAATCTGGTATCTTGCACCGCTGATATTGATGACTGCGTCTCCGCCCAAGTGCGTCGTAAAGCGGCAGACCCCGAAATCCGTCAGTACATGCCAGTAGGCATAGCCGTACTCGTCCTTCACATCCATCACCTTGCGGATGACAGGCATGAAATAGCGCAGACGCACCTGTTCTCTGATCATCTCCTGCTCCTCTTTTTTCATGTCCTTCAAATTCCGGATCACGCCGATCTCCTTCGCCTTCTCATCCGTCTCCCGGATGGAGATAAACTCCTCCGGGTTCGTCAGCGGGAAGGTAAGATATACGCCGACGCGGTCATATTCCTTATCCTCTGTCTTCAGGGCGAGGAAGCCTCCTTCCGTGCGTGTAAAAACCGCGTTTTCGGAAGTAAGAAACCGCATATGTAAAACCTCTTCCGACTCCTTTTTCAGCGCTTCCTCGTCAAATTCCTGCAAATCCAGAAGATCCGTCGTTCCCATTTCTTCTCTGTTTTCTTCCATAATAATATCCATGCCTTTCCGTAGCCTGCAGCCCTTTGGCCGGCAGGCACCAAGTTACTCCACACCGCGCATCGCAAGTGCTTTCGTCTGCAATTCACTCAATTTATAATAGGTTCCCTTTTTCGCCATCAGCTCAGCATGGGTACCGGACTCCGTCACGCGCCCATCGTCGATCACGATCAGGTGCGTTGCGTTGCGCAGCGTCGAAAGCCGGTGTGCAATCGACAGCACTGTCCTTCCCTTCTCAAGCTGCTCCAGCGACTGCTGGATTGCAAGCTCCGTCTCCGTATCGACTGCGGAGGTCGCCTCGTCCAGTATCAGAATCTTCGGGTCAGCGAGAATGGCCCTCGCAATGGAAATCCTCTGCTTCTCACCGCCTGAAAGGGAACGTCTGGACGCGCCGATCAGCGTGTCATAGCCTTGCGGCATCTTGCAGATAAAGTCATGGGCACTCGCCCTGACAGCCGCATTGATGATTTCCTCCCTCGTGGCATCCGGTCTTGCGTAAGCGATATTCTCCGCCACGGTTCCCGCAAAGATATAAGTCTCCTGCGACACCATTGCCACGTTCTTCCGAAGCTCCTTGAAGCCGTATCTCTTCACATTGATTCCATCGACAAGCACTTCCCCTTCACCAGCGTCATACAGTCTTGAAATCAGATTAACCAGCGTTGATTTTCCGGCGCCAGAACGCCCGACAATGCCAAGCACCTCGCCCGCTCCCACCTTGAAGCTCACATCCTTGAGCACCGGCTTGTTCGGCTCATAGCCAAAGGTTACATTTTTCAGTTCAATCTCTCCGCGAAGACTATCCGGTCTGACAGGATCGGGAGATTCCTTTACCTCCGGCACAGCGTCCATGATCTCAAACATACGCTGTGCAGAGTTCATTGCGCTGGTATACCAGCGGAAAATTCTCGACATAAACTCTAACGGCCACTTCAGCTGTCCGACATAGCCCGAAAAGGTAATCAGCAAGCCAAGCTCCATGTTGGAACCGCTGATTATCATTGCCGAGCCAAGCGCCCAGACAAGGAAGGTAAGGAAATCCTCGATCAGGTAGTAAAGTGCACTGAACCTGCAATCGTAATTTGCCACATCGACCTCCGCGTCACGCACCCGCGTGTTGCTCTTTGAGAAGCGGGTCATCTCCTGCTCCTCCTGCCCGAACGCCTTCACGACTCTCGCACCGGTCAGATTTTCATTCATCTGGCTGTTCAGTCTCCTGTTCGCGCGGTGTCTCTTTCCGTAATAATGCCAGAGCCGCGGCATCATCCGGTAACTGATCGTAAACAGCACCGGCATCAGCACGATCGACGCAAGCGCAAGCACCGGGTTCAAAATAAACATGATCACGCAGGTCGCAATGATCGTGCCGACATTGATAAAGAAATAAGGTATGCCGTCAATAAAGAAGCTGGACACTTCATCCGCATCATCCGATACGCGCGTCATCAGTCCGCCGGTCTGCCTCTTCGTGAAAAAGCTGATCGAGAGCTTTCCCATGGAATCGAAGACCTGACTCTTCATCTTACCTACCACCTCCGGCGCAATCCTTGCCGTCAGCGCTCCCTGCAGGATTCCTACTCCCTGAATCAATACCTTTGTCAGTATCATCACAACGACAAGCACGCCGAGAGCCAGCAGAAATCTCCCCGCCGGGAAATTCAGCTTTGCCAGAAACGCCTCATCCTTTGCAAGCACCTTATCATACAGAATCGTACCGCTGAGATACGGCCAGACAAGGTTTAATCCCGCCGTCGTCAGATAACAGAGCGACATGACCGCAAGGCTCCCCTTATACGGTTTAAAATAGCCCACAACCCTCCAGAGAATAGATTTCTTGTCCATACACTTCGGACAGACCTTTCTCTCCTGATCGGGATACAGCATACCGCACTTCGGGCAGCACTCCTTCCCCCGTTTGACATCAAGATCCTCGGCTGTGATCTCCTCGCCCTTCTGCTTCTTCTCCAGAATGCGGCTCATATGCATAAACGCTTCCATCTTAGTGTTCGAGAACTGGCACAGATACTGTTCCGTACCCTTGATCTTCCCCATGAGGACGCCTGTGCTCACCTGCCGGATAACCTCCAGCTTCTCGACATCCGCCAGCTCATAGAAGATCACCGCAGGCTCCTCCTGCCGTTCCTCCTGCATCGCCCAGCTGTCATAGCCGCCGAGCCGGAACTCCCTTTTCTCCTTGTAGGGATATTTTGCGATGACAAGTCTGCTGTCCGTAATGGCGATAATCGAATCCGCAAAGCGAAACTCTTCGTCCAGATCCGCCACTGCCGCATATACGACAGCCTTCCTGTCAATCCCATGCTTTTCCAATACTTTTGTAAAACTGTTCGGTAAATTCATCTCTTCCCCTAATCCACATGCCTGTCGCATGTTTAAAACTTCACTCCCGTTTGTATGTACGCAGCTCGCTATGCGCGCAAAAAAACGGCATAACACACAAATTGTATGTCATGCCGTTTACTATCTGATTATCTTTGCGCAGCTCATAACACCACTTCTGGCTTAGGCTCTACGCATCCATACTCCGGGAGACAATACATTTGCTGATTTGTTTGTTTAATTTCTTGTTGTTTCTTAACTTCATCATTGCATTTGCCTCCTTTCTCTGAAAATTTGACGGTTACAAAAATGACTATACGCGGTTTAGCGGTTTCTGTCAACCACTTTTTTCAATTTATTTTCATTTTATTTTAATTCTTTATCACACAGTGCATGATATGTCACAGCGCCATTACATACACCTGACAGGGATTCCATTCGTCCCAGAGCGTCGAAAAAACCTCAAACTCTTGAAATCCAAGCGAGAGATAAAAGAGATTTGTTCTGTCATAATCTTCATATCTTCCCATCTGCACGGTCTTCACCTGTATAAAGGAATAGCCCAGCGCAAGCGCTGCCGCCTTTGCCTGTCTGAACAATTCCTTCCCGATGCCCTGCCTGTGATATTCCTTCAGGACACCCATGACTGCCAGCTCCACCGTCGCTTTTCCGGTCTCCTTCAGGTACAGAAAGCCGATCGGCTGCTCCTGCCGGTAAGCGCAGAAGAAAATCTTGCCCCTGCTCTCGCCGATGTACTCCTCTCTTGCCTCCGGTATTCCGAACCAATCCGGAAGCGCCTCCAGAATACACCTCGCCGCACGCTGCCGCTCACCATCGTCTGTCACTTGCCTGATTTCCATCTCATCCTCCACGCAAGCCCTTCCCACAGCTTTTTACAGATCAAAGGCTGCATGTGCAAGATCGGCAATAACCTCCACCTCACAGAGCACATTCTTCGGAAGCGTCTTCACCGCCACACAGCTTCTCGCCGGTTTCTGGGTAAAATACTTCGCATACACTTCATTAAAGGCTGCAAAGTCATTCATGTCAGCCAGAAAACAGGTCGTCTTGACAACATGATCATAGCTAGCGCCCGCTGCCTTTAACAGTGCGCCGATATTCTTCATCACCAGCTCTGCCTGCTGTGCAATATCGGCTCCCTCCACATTTCCCGTTGCCGGATTAATAGGTATCTGCCCGGATGCAAAGAAAAGATTTCCTGTAATAATTCCCTGTGAATACGGTCCGATCGCCGCCGGTGCCTTGTCTGTTGAAATTCTCTCGATCATAACGCCATCCTCCTGATAAATTACTTTTGCATCTCCTATTTTAGACGCATTGTCCGATAAGTGCAAGGGATTTATGATAACAGTTCTGCCGTTATACGAGCGGAGCGCCCGGAATATGAAATAAAAGGTGAGCCGCAAAGCGGCGACGGCTGCGCAGCAGACGCTTTTATGAATATTTCGGAGCTGAACTGTTACTTACAGTGTTTTCACGTTATACTCCAGAAAATATTTCTCGCCGGTTCGGGGGTCTGTCTTTTCCTCGGACAGATGGTCAAAGGAAAATCCACATGCCCGCTGGCATCTGCGGGAGGCTTCGTTTTCCGTTCTGTTGCCAGCCACAAATTTCGTCGCCCCCATTCTCTTCGCTTCCTCCGTCAGGGCATCAAAAATCTGCCTGCCATAGCCCTTTCCCACAAAGTCCGGTCCCAGTGCGATTCCGGTTTCCCCATAGACTCCGTCGCCCGCATCCTTCATTCCGGCAAAGCCGATAGGTTCGCCCGTCCTGCGAAGATATACCAGAAATGCATATTTCTCCGTCTTCTGAAGCGCCAGCGTTCTACTCATGCACTCTCTGGCTTCCTCCTCGCTTTTCTTCGGCCTCCATAGCATATATTTTGCGCTTTCCTCGTGCTTCCAGAGATTATAGTACAAGGCTCTCCAATCCTCCGGCTCCGCCTTCTTAAGAATTAAATCCTCGGTCTCAAGCTTTACACCGGAGTAATCACAAGCGAATGCCTCTAACAGCTCGCCAAACTTTGCCTTGAGAAAAAACCTATATTCCGGATGTGACTCATTGTTCTGATATTCTTGCGCCATAACCTTCCCGAGCCATTCCTGTCTTTTCCTATTTGCAATAAACTCCTTATATCTAAGGATTGTAATCTTTCCCTCGCGCTCGGCTTTTAGCAATTCATGATAGGCATCAGGCACAAACTCGCAGGAGTGAACCTCTGTCCTTTGCTCTGAAATATGTACATTAGGTATCTTTATATCCACCCCTTGATAGGGCGTAATCTGACTGCACGAGTAGATATATCCCTGCACTCCCCGATAGGTATCTTCCAGTGCATTCGGATAGTATTCTTCAAATCGTAATCTTCCATCCTTTTCAAATCCATAAGATCCCCATTTGTGCCATATCCCATGATATTCAAACTGAGCTTCCCTACAAACTTTTTCAACTGCATTGCTCAAATATACCAGTACATTTTCTCTTTTATCCGAAAAATAGATAAGTGGCACATTATGATTTGAAATTCTCGGCTCCAAAACCCGTATGCCTTTTACATTTGATGCATGATAATAATTTGGCAAATTAAACTTTCCTACCTTTCATGTATCCCCCACAAAGCAATTACCCATTCTCTAATTTCAGATATTTCTCTACTATCCGCATCGTATCCTCGATACTTCTGCCTTCGTCTCTGACAACGACAGAAAATCCTGAGTGTAAAAATTTATCATACCTTTCCTGCGAATTGATCCGGGATAAACATTCACGGAAGTTTGCAATTGCTGCATCCGAATCCTCTTCCTTCAATAACAACTGATACAAAAACTGTTTTTCGCTGTCAGGTCTGTCAAAGAATTGTGCAACGGAAATCGCCGGATCTGCCAACATAATCATCACATGATTTTCATCTGAAATCTCTTTCAAGGTTTCAATCGAAATATTGGTATCGACAAATATTCTCTGTTCCGTCTTTCCTGCAAGCTCCTCCAATATCTGTAATTCCAAAATTTCACATTCCCTTGAAACTCCGTCTATCCACTGCTCATATTCATCCGGTGTCCGGCGTATAAACTCAGTCCAATCCGTAAGCCTCTCCGTATATGCCAGATTCGGAAACTTTTCGTAATCCAACTGCCCCATCATTGCCTCGTGATAATTTTCTTCACAGGCAATACCATTATATTTTTCCGCAAGGCGTTTTACCATGGTAGACTTTCCCGCATAAGCAGTTCCATTAAAAAAATATACATTATTAAATTTCATAGCTTCCTCCTGTATGCTGTGCCCTGTTTCCTGACACTATTGCTATATGTGTACTTTCTGCCGCTTGCTAACGGATGACTCTGCTTTCCTTTCTTTGACACAATCCCCCTCTGAAATCGTATCGCAAAGAATCGGTGATGCATCATCCTTCCTCCGAAGAACCTCCTCAAGCTTTCCGGCTCCCTTTGTTGCATAGCAATAAACACACCCGTTCCTACAAGTATTATAAGTCCCTATATCCAGACTCTGCACACAGCCGCACGCTTCTCTTTGTCCTTTGTCAGAAGAAAGTGCAAACGATTTGCCAGCAATTCTTTCAATCAAAGACTTATCGATACACGAATTATGTTCAATACCACATTCCTCCAGATCAAGCTTCTCTGCACAAGTCGCAACGGTAATTCCATTTTCTCTCGCAATTTCCGCTAACTGCCTTGCAAATTCCGTTAATTTCTCCCGCTCCAGAAAATAAATGCCAAGTTCCTTATTCACTGCTGCACAATTATAATAAGTGTCCAAAAAACTGATTACACTCTTTTCTGTCTTTCCTCTGAATGCAGAAGCCATTTCCCTGAATTTCCGCAAATGCCACTCCGGCGTGTATTGGGCTGTGAATAAAATCGGGTCATATCTCCAGACCACTCTCATGGGGCCCAATTTATCGGATAGCCTGATAAAGTTTTCCATTAGCAGTCGCTTATCCGGAAGATTTTTTTCAATATCCCTACCATAGCCTGTAACAGTGTATTGAAAATAGTACCGGTACTCTGCTAAGGCATCCAGCTTCTCTATAGCCGGAATTGCATTCTTTGTCCAGAATACAATGCAGTCACAGGTGGCAGGATTGATTGGTGTCTTATACACCTGTTCAGGATACATCGGATTGCGGTTGATTACATATCCTTCCTTAACCCTCTGCAAAAACCAGTCAAAATGAAATGCCGGTATGTCTGTCTTTCTTGAAGCACTTAATATCATAACTATTACCCTTTTGCTGGTAGTAATGCTTTATGCCTGGGCATGTTCCATGAATTTCCCAGAATTTTAATTCATGCATCTTTGGTCTAAAAATATTAATTACCAACGCGTATCATCATTTGATATAAAATATACATCAGGCTCGCAACTCCTGCAATTCTTAGCAAAATCAATGCTTTATCATTGCGTGTCGCCGCTTTTTGCGCCTTGCTTTCAGGTATTCGGCCACTATCTTTTAATACGCTGCCCTCCGGTAAACTGTCTATTAATTGCTTCTCTAAATCAGTAATGGATTTCAAAAAAGGAGTTGACATATCTATATTGCGAAAACCCGCAGGATTAATTTCAGTTCTATTACCTTCTCTTACCCATGCCTCAAAATGCAATATTCCGCGTTCGTAATAGTATTTGAAAAAATATATATTTTTCAGGTTCTTCGGTGCAGGCAGCCCGTTTAACATTTTAAGATCTGCGCCAAAACACACTTCATTATTCCATATTGTAGGATAAAAATCCATACTTTCAAGGAAATTATCAATCTTTTGCTTTACTTCCTGCTCATCTAAATATAACTGCATTTCCTTAATGTATCTTGCCATTCATTCTTCCTCCATATAGCTACCTTCGCGCTGACTCATATAACAGTTAATGAACTACCCCGGGGCAAGCCCTCAAGCATCTTTCGCGACTACGGCACATCCGTGCCTTGACGCTTCAGATACTT
>CAKRUB010000013.1 GCA_934402375.1 uncultured Acetatifactor sp. | reverse complement strand
TTTATGATCTGCTACACAGCACTGCTTATTTACCGGCTGATGGAGAAAAAGCTGGATCTGCATGGGACTCATTACACCGAATCCCGCAAGCAGGTCATGCCTTGTCAAAGAACGCATTCAGCTTATTCAGGCAGCTGATCAGCGCCCGCATCTCCTCCTCGTCCAGATCCTTGATCATGCTGTGGATCATGTGTCTGTGGAAATTGCGGTGATGGAAAAACGCCTTCCTCCCCTTTTGGGTGAGCGTCACCAGTACCACCCTCTTATCCGTCACACTTCTCTCGCGGACAATATACCCTTTGTCCTCGAGACTGTTCATGTTGGTCGTCAGCGTTCCCACCGTCACATGCAGATATTTCGCAATGACCGACATACTCTTCGGCTCGTCAATACCGATCGCCTCCATGATGTGCATATCGTTGTTGCTGATGTCCTTAAATTCCTCTGTAATTACCGCCTTTGCCTCTGTCTCCATGACATTGTTGAACAGATTCACCAGCAGCTCATTTAAAACCCGGTTTGTGCCTCTCTCCATACTCTCCCTCTCTATTTACAATAAGCCATTACGAAACGGCGCACTCTGGAGCCGTCGGCGTTTACATTATACCTTAGCACCACGCGAGTACACAAGCCCCATAAGTCAATCCAGCCCCAAAACCTGCCAGTACCACCCGATCCCCACGGTGCAGCCTGCCCGCGCGGTTCAGCTCATCCAGAAGCACCGGAATCGATGCGGAGGACATATTTCCCACCCGCTCCAGATTCGTCGGAAACTTGCTCCGGTCTGCGCCAAGCCGCTTCGCCACCGCGTCAATAATGCGCACATTCGCCTGATGCAGCACAAAAAGGTCAATGTCGTCCACGGAAAGCCCTGCTGCCTCCACCGCCTCGTCAATACATACAGGCACCTGTCTGGTGGCAAAACGATATACCTCCTGCCCGTTCATCTGAACGTGACATGCCTCCATAGCTTCCTCCTGATAATAAGGATTTTGCAGGCTTCTCTCCCGGCATGCCAGAACCTGCCCCTTGCCGCCGTCGGAATGCAGCGCACTCCCGAGCAGCCCGCTTCCGCCGCTCTCCAGAAATACCGCACCTGCGCCGTCGCCGAACAAAATACAGGTCGTTCTGTCCGTCCAGTCGATCAGCTTTGAGAGTACTTCGCTGCCGATCACCAGAGCATTCCGGTATGTTCCCGTTTGCAGATAGGCATTTGCCGTGGCAAGTGCAAACAAAAAGCCGGAACAGGCTGCATTCAGGTCAAACGCAAGCGCATTTACCGCCCCGAGCTGCGCCTGTACCTGACAGGCACTGCAGGGCAGAAGTGCTTCCGGGGAACAGGTCGCAAGCAGTATCAGATCGACCTCCGCGGCAGTTTTCTGTGCCTGCTCCAGCGCTGCAAGAGCCGCCTTCACCGCCAGCGATACCACTGTCTCACCGGTGGAAATATGCCGCTGCCCTATTCCCGTTCTCTCCCTGATCCACTCGTCCGACGTCTCCACGACAGCGGCAAGATCCGCATTCATGACCTTCCTATCCGGCAGCGCACTCCCCGTCCCGGTAATCCTCATTCCATCCTGCATTTTATCTCCTCATTTCTATTCTTAATCATTTAGGTAATTGGGGACTCATGCACCGTAACAGTTGTGCAGGATGCACCTGACCACAAGCAGTGCACTCTGGAGCCGCCGGCACTTAGTCTCCGTACTGTGGAGACTTATGTGCCGCTGCGTGCGGAAGGTAGCGAGAGCGTGCCTGCGGTGGTCTGTGCATCCTGTGCAACGTCACTCGTCTATCCCCACTCGTCCATCCCCCTCGTCCATCCCTAATATCTCCTGAACCTCTCATACCTGCTCTGCGCAATCTCTTCCCCGCTCCTGAAACTGAACTTCTCCAGAAACTCCTTGATATTCTCCTTCATCCAGCCCCCGATTGCCTCCACCGTCTTCCGGTCGGCACCTCCGAACTCCGGCACAATTCTTTCAATGACTCCAAGCCGCTTGAGATCCTCCGAGGTAATGTTCATCACCTCGCTCGCTTCCTTCGCCCTCTCCGCATCTTTCCACAGGATCGACGCGAACCCTTCCGGCGAGAGAATGGAGTAGGTCGCATTTTCCATCATCCAGACCTCGTTGCCGACAGCCGTCGCCAGCGCGCCGCCGCTGCCTCCCTCACCGATCAGGATGCAGAGCACGGGAACCTTCAATCCCGACATTTCCAACAGGTTTCTGGCTATCGCCTCACCCTGCCCTCTCTCCTCGGCCTCCACACCGCAGAACGCACCCGGCGTGTTGACAAAGCTGATAATGGGACGATTAAATTTCTCCGCCTGCTTCATCAGCCGCAGCGCCTTCCGGTATCCCTCCGGCATCGGCATCCCGTAATTTCGCCTTGCACACTCCTTGAAATCCTTTCCCTTGAGATCGGCAAGAATTGTCACAGGCTGACCGTCGATAAATGCCAGCGCCCCCATCAGCGCCGCATCATCCCCAAAGCCCCTGTCCCCGTGTGCCTCGACGACAAAGTCAAAGATATACGGAAAATAGTCCGTCGCCGCAGGCCTCTCCACCTGTCTGACAGCCTTTACCTTTTCCCACGCTGTTCTGGGACGGGCAAGGAAGGAGCGCTCCCTGACGATCTCCGTCGGCTCAAAGTGAAAGTCAAAATTTTTGCGGAATTCCGCGTATCTTCCCTCGCGGCACTGATGCGTTTTAATCAGGAAATACAGAGTCTTCTTCAGATTTTCCCTGCGCACGATGCCGTCTATGAACCCATGCTCCTGCAAAAACTCCGCTGTCTGGAACCCATCCGGCAGCCTCTGACCGAGTGTCTGCTTAATGACCCTCGGACCGGCAAAGCCGATCAGCGCACCCGGCTCCGCCATAATGACATCCCCGAGCATCGCAAAGCTCGCCGTGACACCGCCCGTCGTCGGATCTGTGAGAATCGTGGAATACAGCAGTCCTGCGTCCCCGTGCCTTTTAATCGCGGCTGCCGTCTTTGCCATCTGCATCAGCGAGATAATGCCCTCCTGCATTCTGGCGCCGCCGGAGCAGCAGAACAGGAACACCGGAAGTCTGAGCTCTGTCGCGCGCTCAATCGCCCTTGTGATCTTCTCGCCGACCACCTGTCCCATGCTCCCCATCATAAACAGCGCCTCGCAGACACCGATAACCGCTTCCTCCCCGTAGATTCTGCACCTTCCCACCGTCACCGCTTCGTTCACGCCGGACTTTTCTCTTGCCTGCGCCAGCTTCTCCTCATAGCCCTCGTATTGCAGCGGATTGGTCTCCTGAATCTCCTCAAACCACGGAACAAAGCTCTTCCTGTCAGCAACCATGCGGATGCGGTTATTCGTCCTTACGCGGAAGTAAGCCCCGCATTCGTAGCAGACATATTTATTTTTCACCACTCTCTGCCGGTTGAGCATTTTCCGGCATTTGGGACACTTGATTTCAACCTCTGTTTCCATATCTTTTTACCGCGCCTTTCCTCATTTTCCGATGGCGAAGGTCAGTTCCGCCTTTGCCACCAGCTTTCCATCCACCGTCGCCACAGCCTCCCCGACACCGATGGGGCCTTTTGTCCGTATGATCTGTGTTTCCAGCGTCAGCACCTCCCCCGGGCGCACCATCTGCTTAAACTTCGCCTTGTCGATTCCGGCAAAATACGCTGTTTTCCCCCTATTTTCCGGCAGGGACAGAATAGCCGCCGCCCCTGTCTGTGCCAGCGCCTCTATAATCAGTACGCCCGGCATCACCGGATTTCCGGGAAAATGTCCGGCAAAATACGGCTCCGAAAAAGTCACGCACTTCTTGCCGACCGCCCTCTTCCCCGGCTCCAGCTCCTCTATCGTGTCAATTAACAGAAACGGGTGCCTGTGCGGCAAAATCTCCATGATCTCCTGTGTTGTGTATACAGCCATAGTGCTTCCTCTCTCCTACTCAAATTTTTTCAAAAGCAGGCTGGCGTTGTGTCCTCCGAAGCCCAGCGAATTGCTCAAAGCATAGGGAAGCTCCTCACGGTAGCTCTGTCTGCAATAATTCAGATCAAGCTCCTCCTCGGATTCCCGCAGTCCTACTGTCCTATGGATGAAGCCCTCCTCCATCTCCTTGACACAGGTCACGAACTCCAGAGCACCCGCCGCACCCAACAGATGTCCTACCATGGATTTGGTCGAGTTGACCTTCAGCTTTGCCGCGTGTTCCCCGAAGGCGAGCTTGATTGCCCGCGTCTCAAACAGGTCATTGTGGTGCGTGCTGGTTCCGTGCGCATTGATGTAGGTCAGCTCCGTCTTATCCACACCGGCATCCTCCATGGCGTTCTGCATCGCCCTTGCCGCCCCCGCTCCGTCCTCCGCCGGAGAGGTAATGTGGTAAGCATCCGAAGAGCAGCCATAGCCTGCAAGCTCCGCGTAAATTCTGGCACCGCGCCCCCTCGCGTGCTCCAGCTCCTCAAGCACGACGACCGCCGCACCCTCTCCCATGACAAAGCCGTTTCGCTCCCGGTCAAAGGGAATGGAACAGCGCTCCGGGTCTTCGCTGAAGGACAGAGCCGTCAGTGCCGAAAATCCCGCGATACCGATCGGAGTGATCGCGCTCTCCGTGCCTCCTGCGACCATCACGTCCGCCTCGCCGTACTGGATGGAGCGGAACGCCTCACCGATGGAATGCGTGCCTGTCGCACAAGCCGTGACAACATTCAGGCTTTTTCCCTTTAAGCCGTAAGCAATCCCCACGTTTCCCGCCGCCATATTGGAAATCATCAGCGGAACGAACATGGGACTGACGCGCCCCGGCCCCTTCTCCTTGAGACGGTCGTACTCCCGCTCGATTGCCTGAAGGCTTCCGGTTCCGCTGCCGATGCTGCACCCGACGCGGTATGCATCCTCCTGCTCCATGTCAAGCCCCGCATCCCGGATTGACTCCCCTGCCGCCGCCACAGCGAACTGACAGAACTGCTCCATCCTGCGCGCCGCCTTCTTATCCATATACTGTGTCGGGTCAAAATTCTTCACCTCTGCCGCCAGCTTGCAACGGTATTCCGCAGTGTCAAAATAGCTGATCGGGGCGAATCCCGTCTTCTCCTCGTGAATGCCCTGCCAGAATTCTTCCACATTATTTCCAATCGGTGTGATCGCGCCGAGCCCCGTCACAACCACACGTCTTCTTCCCTCTCTCATGCTTCCTCCTAATATTCTCATATTCCAAACGCACAAATTTTCAAGACCAGTTGCACAGGATGTACATGACCGCAAGCAGCGCACTCTGGAGCCGCCGGTGCTTACATGGCGTATTGGGGCATGTTATGCACCGCTGCGTGCGGAAGGTAGCGCAAGCGTGCCTGCGGTGGTCTGTACATCCTGCGCAACGTCACTTGTAGTATCCTGCGTTTCGCAGCTACATTGCCATGCCCCCATCGACGCACAGCACCTGCCCTGTGATATAATCCGACTGCGCACCCGCAAGGAACAGCACCGCTCCGGCGACATCTGCCGGACTTCCCATTCTCCCAAGCGGTATCTGACCGACCGCCTTCTCCCGGATCTGCTCCGGCATCGCCTCCGTCATCTCCGTTCCGATAAATCCGGGGGCTACCGCATTGACGCAGACCCCTCTCGAAGCCAGTTCCCTCGCCACACTCTTTGTCAGACCGATCAGCCCCGCCTTGGACGCTGCGTAATTCGCCTGTCCCGCATTGCCGATCACTCCGCTGACGGAGGAGATATTGATGATCTTGCCGCTGCGCAGCTTCATAAAGTTCCTGCCCAGATGACGTATCATGTGAAATGCCCCTTTCAGGTTCGTATCCATGACCGTGTCGTACTCCTCCTCCGTCATCCGCACAATCAGATCATCGCGCGTCACTCCGGCATTGTTGACCAGAATATCAACCCTTCCATACTTTTTCAGAACGGCTCCTACCATGGCTTCACTCTCCCGGTAATCGGAGACATCACACTGCATGCTCTCCGCCGTCCCGCCGCCTTGGCGGATCTGATCTACAACCTCCGCCGCCCGTTCCGCAGAGCCGTTATAATTGACAATGACAACGGCTCCGTTCTCCGCAAGCGTCAGCGCAATCTGCCGCCCGATTCCTCTGGACGCCCCTGTCACGATTGCTATTTTCCCGGTCAGCATGCCAGTTCCTCCATCACCTGCTCCATATCAGCAGGCTTCTCGATATGATAAACAGTTACATCCTTGTTGATTTTCCTGACAAATCCGCTCAAGGTTTTACCCGGCCCGATCTCGATGAATATGTCAACGCCGTCCGCGAGCATCCTCTCTACGCTCTCCCGGAACCTCACCGGATGGGAAACCTGTTTCACCAGCAGCTCCCTGATTCCTTCGCTGTCCGTCACCGGCTCTGCCGTGACATTTGACAGATAGGGAATGGCTGGAGTCTGTATTTTCACAGCATCCAGTTCCGTCCGCAGCTTCTCTCCCGCTCCGGCAAGCAGGGCGGAATGAAAGGGGCCGCTGACCTTCAAGGGAATGCACCGCTTCGCCCCTGCCTGCTTCGCCTGTTCCGCTGCCGCCTCCACCGCAGCCGCCTCACCGGAAATCACGATCTGACCGGGACAGTTGTCATTTGCTACCGAAACAATGCCCTCTGTCTGCTCGCAGATTTTCTTTATTTTATCCGGCTCCAGCCCGAGAACCGCTGTCATGGCTCCGCCCTGCGGATATGCCTCCTGCATATAGATTCCCCGTTTCCGGATCACGCGGAAGAGATCGGGAAGCTCCATCACACCGCCTGCTGCCAGCGCCCCGTACTCTCCAAGGCTTAAGCCGGCGCACAGATCGGCTTTCAACCCTCTTGCTTCCAGCACCTTCAAAATCGCCACCTCCACAGTCAATATGGCAATCTGGGTATATTCCGTGATGTCCAGCCGTTCATTTTCTTCAAAAATCAACTCTTCCATGTCCAGCCCGCTGACCTCTCCCGCCAGCTTCCAGACTGCGCGCGCCTCACCAAAGCCATCATAAAATTCTTTTCCCATTCCGGTGTACTGCGCGCCCTGTCCCGGAAACAAAAATGCAATTTTCTTCATCCTAGTCACCAAGCCTTTCCGCGCAAATCCTCTGCACAGTCTGCTGCGCCTGCCGCATGATGTCCCGAATGATGTCGGCGCAGCTCTTTTCCTCCCGGATCAGCCCGGCGATCTGCCCCGCCATCAGGGTTCCGTTCACAGTATCTCCGTCGATCACTGCCTTCCGCAGGGAGCCGAGCGTCAGCTTTTCCAGCTCCATGAAATCCGCATTTTCCTTCTCCAGCTGCAAGTACTCCCTTGTCATATGATTGCGCAGAGAGCGCACAGGATGCCCGGTTGATGTCCCGGTGATGACCGAATCGATGTCCTTTGCCTTTAAGATCTGATGCTTGTAGTTCTCGTGGACGATGGATTCCTTTGCCGCGACAAAGCGCGTTCCCATCTGTACCGCCTCCGCGCCAAGCATGAAGGCAGCCGCCAGTCCTCTGCCGTCAGCAATGCCGCCCGCCGCAACCACCGGTACAGAGACGGCGTCCACGACCTGCGGGACAAGTGCCATCGTGGTCGTCTGGCCGATGTGACCACCGCTCTCCATTCCCTCGGCGACAACGCCATCCGCGCCCGCACGTTCCATCATCTTTGCCATTGCCACGCTCGCCACCACCGGAAGAACCTTCACATCCGCCCGCTTCCACAAGTCCATATACTTCGCAGGGTTTCCCGCGCCGGTCGTCACCACGCGAACCCCCTCCTCAACCACAATCCCGGCAACCTCATCCGCATTCGGGTTCAGCAGCATGATGTTCACGCCGAATGGTCTGTCTGTCAGTTCCTTGCACTTTCTGATCTCTTCCCTGACGACCTCCGGCGGAGCGGATGCCGCACCGATGATGCCCAGACCGCCCGCGTTGGAGACGGCTGCTGCCAGCCGGTGCTCCGCCACCCATGCCATACCGCCCTGAATGATCGGATACTCAATCTGCAAAAGCTCCGTTATCCTTGTCTTCATCTTCTCTCTGCTCCTTACCTGTTGGATATTTGCACAACTTATGGTTCCACAAGTGACGAAGCCTTTAATCCGCCACGTCAGCGCCGTGATTCTGCATGTAGGCGATGACATCCCCGACTGTGATCATGCCTTCCAGCTCCTCCGACGGAATTTCCACACCGTACTCCTCCTCGAATGCCATAACCAGTTCAAACAGATCCAGGGAGTCTACATTCAGATCCTCCTTAAAACGGGTCGCCTCCGTGATCTCCACATCCTCCAGATTGAACTGCTCCTCCATAATCTCTTTTACTCTCTCTAACATTTTCATGATTTCCTTTCTGTTTTCGTCATATTTTACTTTGAAAGTCGAATATTTTGATTATCAAAGTATTTATGTGCAATATACTATAGCGTGCTGAAAATGTCAATGGGGAAATTTTCAAAAACCAGTAAGGTCACTTCACCGGTTTACCATGTACCCCGCCGTTTCATCTTCAAAAACCAGCTCGTACCACTCAGGATGGCTCATCATATATGCATACAGTGGTCTGGATTTCAGGACAACAAACCCGTCAAATCCATACTGCTCTATCAGTTCCTCCGGGTTCACAAATTCACCTCCGCGCTCCGTGTTGCACTGTACGAGAAGCAGCAGACTGATACCGTCCTCAAAAATATGCTCGGCGGCATACAGGTCCGCCCGGGCATCAAAGAAGACCGGTATGTCATGATAGATCAAGGTCTCTCCCACATTGTAGTCATTAAAGATACGCTGCGGCTCCGCCTCCTTGATGCAGGCTGTCATCTCCTCGGACAATGCCGTGGAAATCATCTTTCCGCTCGCTGCTTTTGTATAAATGCTGTATAGACCAAAGCCAATCGGCACCAATAACAGCAATATACCTATGACGCAGAAGCCCTTCTCAAACCGCTTTGTCAGCTCCTTCATCCTGCACGTCGGAAGGTAGTCAAACGCATAAAACGTCGCCGCAATGTACCATAGGACAATAAATCTCGAGCTTCGCATAAAAAGCAGGACAAAGAAGCCCATCACCATAAGATCGATTAGGCGGATTTTCTTTGTCTCGGTAAAGAATCCCGCCGACATTAAAACGATAGGCAGAAAATACAGAACCAGATGGCCTATGTTCTTTGCATCCGGCACCTGCCACTCACTGATCACCGACATCTGAAGCGTATTACCGATATTGATATAAGGGTAGACCAGCGCCCTGTACCCTATCGGATTCACCATGATGCCCGCTATGCTTAAGACCGTCACCAACAGCAGCTTACAGATCTGCCCCTTTGTTTTGCGCTCGCTGTAGATTCGTCCCAGCCGGAACCGGAATGCCGAGGCAATCAGGAACAAGACGCACAGCATATAGGAAAGACATGACGATCCACCGTGGAGATTACTCCAAAGGCAGGTGATCAGGGGGATTAAAAAGACTGATCTGGCGGAGGCATCCTCCATATACCCATACAGGAGCTTTAATTCGGCAAACAACAGGAAAAAGCCGAAAATCTGTGGTCGTCCATAAAAGAACAGACTGGTCAGAACCGTGAACAATGTAAAAAAGAGCCCGCTGAACAGAAAGTTCTTCGCCACCCTCTCCCCCGCCTGAAGCATCAACAGCACCGCCATCAGACCGGCAAGTCCGATTGACAACAGGTAAATTCCGATCTGCCCGCAGCTTCTGTAAATCAGATAAAACAAAACCTCCGAAAGCCATTCGTGCGCTGTCCACGGTATGTGATGTTGCTGTCCTATCCAGGAAAAAATATCTGTGGTCGGCACGCTTCCGTGCGTCACAATCCACTCCCCCACCTTGACGTGCCACCAGAAGTCATTCCCCGAAATACCATCGGAAAAGCAATACAGCAGCACCGCCAGCATGGCTTCCCCTATCAGAATACAGACAATTCTGTCCACAGCGCGTCCGTTATTTTTTATAAACATCAAAATTCCCCATTTCGTCTATCTTTGTATAGTTTTCTTTTATGTAGTGCACAAGCTCCCGGTGCGCCTGCGGCAGAGAATACGTTTCATCCCTGATTACCAGATAATATGCCGTCTCATCTTCCAGAAGCTCTTCAACGCTCTTCGTGCCGTGATTTCCCGCCAGCAGCATGTCGAAATCTCCGTTATAACAATCTATCGGGATGACAAACAGTGTCGCAGCCTCGTTTGCAATCACAACCCTCTGCCCCTTCCGCCCGCACTCCAGAATATAGTCGTCCACCGCCTCTATCGTCTGCTCCAGCTCTGGTGAAACAGGGATTCCTTCAAAATGCCTCAGTCCGCTCATTTTGCATCCGTCCAGTCCCCGAAAGACATCGACGGCAAGAAATCCCGTGACCGCCATTACAACTGCGACGCAGACCGCCCTCTCCCTTTTCGTAAATTTTCTCTCTTTCAGACAGCAGAACCAGCAGACCAGAAACGGTACATCCGCTGCCAAAATGTGCATGGTGTCGCAGACCGGATATGCCACGACCGCTCCCGCAAGACTGATCAGCAGCAACCGCAGATGCAGACGCCTCTCCACACGCCCACGGTTATAGCGGATTACCCACAGGCTGAGGATCGTCACCAGCACAGGAACCGCTCCCACTGCGAAGCATAGCGGCGAAGAAAGCAGATAAGCAAAATAGGTCGACCTGTGCCGGAAGGTGCCGACTCCGCGAACGGCGTAATCCCAGAAGCTGCCAAAGCACCCTGTACATAGCAGCCCAATCCCAAACACTGCTCCCGGAATGCACGAACAGCCCAGCCTCTTCAGCAGAACCCTCAAATCCCTGTTCCTTCGGAAATCAATCGCGCAAAATCCTGCCCAAAGCAAAAGCAGCACACCGCCTGTGCTCTGTTTGACAATCGGAAGCAGACCGTATAGCAGACCAATGGCATCCCGCTCAGAATGCCGGATTTCCAGCCACATGATGAAGAGAATCAGAACAAGATTCAGATGGTTGTAATCATATTCCCAGATAATAGTGAATACGATTGCGCTGAATACAGCCGTCAGGAACGGAATCAGTGCATCCCTGACAATCTCTTTTCCGACAGTAAACAGCATACCGAAGCAAAGAACACCAAGGCAGAGCCCAATGAACCGGAACTGCAGAAGTCCGTCTCCCAACAGCAACAGAAAAAAAGCTGACAGATACGCCGACGCAGGCGTTTGCAGCATGTTGAAATCCCGATACGGCATTCTGCCGTGCAGGATATTCCGCGCAAAATTATAATTCCATAATTCGTCCCCGATGCTTCCAAGCGGCTTTGTAAACAGAACGCTCAGAATGACAGCAAGCACAAGATACGGTAAGGTATTTTTCAGCCAACATCTTATCTTCATTTTCTCTGCCCGATCTGACCGAAAGAGCCGGCCCTGTCGTAAGAAGCAGAGCCGGCTCAGGCAAAATCAGATCTCCTATGATTCTTTTATTTTTCTTCTCTTAAGAACTACAAGCGCTGTGCCCAGTCCGGCAACACCAACCACTCCGCCGATGCTTCCGAAGAAGAGCGCCTTGTTGTTATAGTAGCGAACCCATGCATTCGTCGTTACATAGAAATTGCTGATTGCCGCTACGTTTTCCGGGATATCTGCCCCTGCAACCTTCTCGCCGTTTCCTGCGGCATCGACCGCATAGACGATCATCTGGTGGGCAGCCGTAGAATCTCCGGGGATGTCAATGGTGAAGTTCCCGCCGTTTCTGATGATCTCCTCGAGTTCCTCGCCGCTCCAGACCTTAAATTCCACACCATCCAGCTCGACAACAACCTTCACGAGCTTCAGGTTATCCTTGATCGTCATTTCCACCGGCAGGGGATCAACGGCATATGTCGTCCTGCTCTCGAGGTTCTTGATGTTGATGACGGGCAGAGTGCTGTCCACGCCGAAGCTGATCTCTGTATTCTTTGTGTCCTGATCCGTCTTCGCAGTGTTCCCCGCCTTGTCATCCGACTGTATCGTAAGTCGGTACACGCCGTCATCTTCAAAATTCTTTGCCAGAATAATATAGGTGTACTGATACCACTCCTCATCTCCGCCCGCAACCTCGAGCCGATAATCCGTACCCTCCTTAAGAACGATTGTCTCGTTGTTTTTAAAGAGCGTCACCTTGATATTTTTCAGTTCGTTCACGTTGATCTCGGTAAGCACAACGTCTTCCGCTGTCCTCACATAAGTATTATTCAGCTTCTTTGTAGCCTCGCTGAGCGCGTAGGTGGAGCCGAAACGGTTGACTGAGAAGCTGATGGATTCTGTCGTCACGTTTCCTGCCTTGTCTGTCAATGTGACGGTCAGCGTGTAAATATCATCCATTTCCTTCGTCTTTGCAAAGTTTGCGAAGGTAAATACTCTTCCGTTGTGCTGGCTCTCGTACTCTCCGTCGAATGTCACCTCGCCACTGTTCACACCGACAAGCGTGATCTCAACCATGTCAGCGTCAAAGTTCGTATCCGAAAAGCTGATTACTGGAATGACATCACCGCTGTTCGCGGAGCGGTCTGCAACACCGGAAATGGTAAGCCCGGGAGCTGTCTTATCAACATAGAAGGACTGCCTTTCAAACGTCGCGCTCTCATTTCCCGCCTGATCCCGGATCGCAATATCAAACGAATAGAAACCGTCCGCAGAATAGGTGATTGTCGCCGTATGTCTGTCTCCGCTGCTAGTCCAGCCACGAACCGACGGTGCCGTGATCGCCGCGCCGTCGTCCGTTGCTGACACAATCACGTCAACGAGAGTCGGGTCAAAGTTATGCTCCGTGACAACGATGGTCGCCGTGCGCTCCTCCTTATAGTAATTTCCGTTCTCTGCCGAATTGTTATCATACGTCACGTTCACGGTCGGAAGCGTCTTATCAATGACAAATGCCTCCGGTGCAACCGTACCGTTTTCAAACAGAGTCTGTGTACTCTTATTTCCCGCCAGATCCGTATAAGCGATTGCAAATTCATAGTCACCGTCCGTCCGGTAAGAAATTGTCGCCGTCCATGTGGTATTATCTCCGTTGCCGCTGCCGCCCGATCTGCTCCAGCCCGAAACGGCGGGTACTTCCCCGTTATCCTTGTTGACAATCTGGATATTTACGTCCTCTGCGCGGAAGTTACGCTCCGTTATGACAACCGTTGCCGTTCGGTTTTCCTTGAAATAACCATTATTTTCCGCGGTGTTATTGTCATAGCTGACATTGATCACCGGTGCGGTAGTGTCGATGGCGGTAAAGGCGCTGTATTCCGAAGTATTGCCCGCGTTATCGACAGCAAATACAACAACCTCAATGCTGTTACTGTTATTGACGCCGGCTTCCACCGTGATTCCTCCGCTCCACGACTGTACAAGCCCGCTCTGCATGGGATCAGCGTCGTTATAATCAAAGAGTATTCCCATCTGGGTCGCTGCATCTCCACCGGAGCCTCTGTCATATACCCTGTAAGACACCTGCTTCAGTCCCGAATAGGTTCCACCTGCCACCGGATCATTCACCGAGACAGACACGCCTACACTACCGTTGCTCACACCATTTGCCACGCCGTCTGCATTCAGGCTGATCGCGGGCGCTCCAACCTCCTGTATCGGTCTCTGTCTGTCTACAATCAGCCCGCTTGTGCCGACATAGGAATAGTTTCCGGCATAATCAGTTATCTTCAGATATACCGCCGCCTGCTCGTCCCTGTCGATCTCCACGGTAGAGAGTGGCTGCCATCCGCTCACCGCATCCAGCTCCGCCTCCGTCAGAGGTGTTGTGTTATCTCCGGGGTTCTGCGCAATCACTTTATAATACTCTATGCGGGCAATCGGCGAGGTCGCATCCTCCGCCGTTCCAGTCACTGAAATCCTGCTGTTCGACCAGAAACCGTATGTCAGCATGCTTCTCAGGTCGGACCATACCGTCTCCCGTCCCTCGTCGGACACTGCCTTGACGGTTCCGCCAGGCTTTGTCGAATCCACAGTAAACTGAAAGGGCGCTGCCTGTCCGCTGACATTGACCTGACCGTTTGTATTTCCGGCGCGGTCCGTATAGTTCACGGAAATCGTATAATTTGCATCCCTCTCAAAGGAAATTGTCGCTGTGTGGGTAGATGCATCCGGATTCGTCGGATTCTGCGCCGTATCCCACGCGCTGATCTTATAAGCGTTTTCGACATTTGCACCGTTACTGTCCTCCGCAGTGATCAGAATGCTCGCGGTCGCCGCATCCGCATCAAAATAATGCCCGTTTTCCGTAATAACGATGTTTGCCGTTCTCTTTGTATAGTACCCGGGCACTGCCCCTTCATTTGCCGTACCCGCATAAGTCAGGCTGACAGCCGGCGCCAGATTATTGATGTCCAGACTGATTGTCTGTTCGCTGACATTTCCGGCATTATCCGTCGCCCTGACATAGACAATCGCCTCCGGGCTATGGTTCTTTTCCTTGTCTACGGAAATGACTCTCTCGACTTCCTTCTGCAGCTCCCCATAAAGTGGCTCCTGTGCCTGAAAAGTGAAGAGATTTCCGCTCTGCGTCCAGCACTCTGCTGCAGTATTCCTATAGGTCTCATAGTCGGCGCGCGTCCTGAACACCAGATAATCCACTGTCGCGATTCCCGAATAAGGCTCTGCGTCCTCTACCTTGACCGCTACCCTTACATCCGAATCTCTTCCATACATTCCGTTCGCATTCGGTTCCACACGCTCCAGCCCGATCCAGCTCGCAGTCTTATCCACTACATAACCGTTTGAGCATACATAGATATAATTTCCGGCATAATCCGTCACGCGCAGATAAACGACAAAGCTGTCATCTCTGTCAACACTGAAAGCACCGCTGTATGCCGTAAATGCTCCCTGTGCATGCAGTGCGTCAAGTGCGTCATAGTTCTTCGGGGCAGTGTCAGCGGTTTTAAAGTATTCCACATCGCACGGGCTCGTCGCATCTCCCCATGTTGCGGAGACATCTGCCCTGATTTTGCTGTACAGTCCGAAGGTAAGCTTATTTAACAGCACGTCCCATTTGTTGTCGTTGATCGTAATCTCTCCGACAGGAAGCGTCGTGTCAACCGTGAATTTTAACGGTGCGGTTCCAATCAACACAGGCGGCTCCGTATTCTTTATCCCTGCCAGATTCGTGTATTCTGCCGTCCATGTATAATTGCCGTCCACGTCAAAGCGCACTGTCGCGGTGTGCTCCTGTCCGTTGTTGCTCCATTCACTGATCATGGCCGCCTTGTCCAGCGCTACCTCGTTTCCGTCTGCATCCATCGCGCTGATCTGTATTCCCGCCGTTGCCGCCTCGGGGTTGAACGTATCATATCTGTCGTTGATAATGATTGTTGCCACTCTGCCTGTCTGGAAGAAGGTAGCCCCGTCTCTCTCAATGCCACCGTTATCGTCAAAGCGGATCTCGATGGTCGGTGCCACTGTGTTGACCTTCAGCTCTATGGACTCAGTGCTCACATTTCCCGCGTTGTCCGTGACTGTGACCTCAACATTCACCCTTGGCGCATTGTTCATTGCTGCGGAAACCGTAATCGTGTCGGAAAACTCCCTCTTCAGGTCGGATAAGCCCGGCTCGGAAACGTCAAAGGTATAGAGAGTACCGCTCTGTGTCATTTCCTCGCTGCCGTCTGCATCTGCCTTCGTCACCTTGTATGTAACCGTCTTAATTCCGGAATAATGAATGCCGTCGTTCGTTGTCTCTGCCACATCAATTCTGACATTAATGTCATTACTGTAGAAGCCTGCCTCGTTAGCTTCGTCCGGCGTCAGCGTGATGATCGGGAGCGTCGAGTCGACAACAACTCCGTTCGTGCCGATATACCTTGCATTTCCGGCATAATCCGTCACCCTCGCATAAATTACAAAATGCTCGTCGGCACTGACGGTAATCGGTGTGTCTGAGAATTTACCCGCTGCGTAAAGCGCCTCCAGCGCACTTTCCGTCAGAACCGTCTCACCGTCTGCCTTGCAGTACTCTACCGCGTGGCAGGGCGAAATATTATTCACATCCGCCACGGTCACTTCAGCGGTCACAGGATAATTCTTCCAGATACCGAAGGTTATTGCGGAAAGCAGCCTGTTCCAGCCGGACTGTTCGATCGATATTGTCGCCTCGGGTGCGGTCTTGTCTATCGTAAACCGGAATACCGCATCTCCGTTCGCGGCAACGCCCTCGTTTGTAAGTCCCGCCTTATTCTGATAAGTTATGTTCCACTCGTAACGCGCCTCTGCAGCAAACCGCAGCTCCGCTGTGTGCTCATCTCCATTATGCGTCCACAGGATACCCGGCTTTGCCACAGCGATCTCCTCGCCGTCCGCATTCCTTGTCGTTATCACAATACCCTTTGTCGCCGCAGTCTCGTCAAAGGTCGTGCTGCGATCCTTGATAGTAATGACTGCTACCCGCTCGCTCTGGTAATAGGACTCCTCCGCTTCCGCATGACGTGGTGCAGTGTCCTTCATTTCCACCGTCACGACCGGTCTCGTACTGTTAATCTTCAGTTCAACCTTCTCTGTCGTCTCATTTCCCGCGCGGTCTACAACCTTCGCATAGAAAGCCACATTGTCGCTGTCATTGACATCCGCCTTTACCTCGACGGCAATTTCCTTTTCGGCAAGAATTTCCTCACCGTCAGTATAGGTATATACCACTGTCTCTGCCTGTGTCTTATTACCGTCACAGAGAACCCAGTACTCGACGGACGCAATGCCGGAGAAGTCTCCGGTATCCTCCGCCTTCAGCAGTACGGAAAGATCACTGTTATAGTAACCTGCCTCGTTTGCCGCATCCGGCACAAGCTCAAGCTTCGGGGCAGTCTTGTCATACACAATCTGAATCGGCTTCTCATTCGTCACATCGGAGACGGTATGCCATGCCTTGACAGCCTCGCCGTCTGCCTGATAAAACAACTCGATCTTCTCAATTTCCGTCGTCTCTGTCAGAGTACAGGTCTGTGTACTCTCCGCCGCACCGTCTGCATTCTGCCCGTTGATCCTGATGCCGTCCTTCTCTGTGCGGAATACGACAGCGGTTCCGTCGGCAAACACATAAAGCAATCCCTCACTTCTCAGCGCCTCCGCCACGTTAAAGGAGTAATCTGAAAGCGCCGCCGTGCTCAGCGTCTTAAATTCGACTTTTATGGTCTTATTTTCGGTGATATTTTCAATTACGCAGTGATAACTGCCTTCCTCTGTCCATGTCAGCTCGGGCTTCGTCTCCGCCGTTCCTGTCACCGTGATGGAAGCTACCGTATATCCTTCTTCCGGCTTTACCGTGATGCTGACACTGTTGTCATAATCCACCTTCGTCTTATCCACAACCACCGAACCGTTCTCTGCCGGTTCTACTGTGATGTCAAAGGTATTCGGTGCAAAAGTAACTTCGATGACATAATCCTGATCCACTGTCAGCTCTGTCGTAAAGCTCTCGTCGTTTTCACCCTTGATCTGACCGCTGGGCACGGAATTAATTTTCACCTCAGCCACGCGATAATTCTGCTCCGGTGTCGCCGTTACCGTGACCTTTGTCCCGGTGCTGACTGTGACGCTTCCGCCATTGCCTTCCGGGTTCGTTACCACGCTTCCGTTTGTTCCGCCGTTTACGGTCACTGTATAAACCTTCACGAAGGAAACGCTGACCTCCTCGATGCCATCTATCGCAATCTGCATGCCGAAGCTCTGTTTATCCGTGATGTTCTGCGGTACACCGCCGACAGTCACCGCCGAAATCCAGTAACCGCTCTCCGCCGTTACCGCGAGCTGTGCGGTTCCTCCCTCGTCATAGTCCTTAGACACCACGTCCGCGCCATCCAGCGTAACGCTGCCCCCGACAGCATCCTTCGATATACGGACACCGCATATCTTTGCGAAAATAACTTCAATCGAAACATTTGCAGCTGCCGTAATGTCTTCCTGATACCCCTCACCCTTTGCGATGGATAAGGTTCTCTCCTCGCCATCGACCGTGACCGCCTTAACATAATATCCCGCCTCCGGTGTCACCTTGAGAGCAACCTCACTGTCCTTTTCCACCTCAAGGGAAGTCTCCTCGCTGTCGTTAAGCGTAACGCTGCCGTTTCCCGAGACGGAAACACTGACCTCTACCTTATCTTCCGCCGGGTCATTGTCTGAAACCGAAGAACTGTCTCCCGGGCTCACCGAGGTCACTCCGACCGCAGAATCATTCCCGTTGCTTGCAAAGGCACTGATTGGCAGCATCCCGACAATGAGACTGCACGCAAGAAACATCGCAAAAAATTTGTCTGTTCTCTTTGACCTGAAAATATTCATCTTCTTTTGCTCCTCACTTTACATTTATCTATAAGATCAACTGTCGCCTATCGCCTATTCGATCAGTTCCGTACTGCCGACAAACTTCATCTCCACATCTATCGTGAACACCGCCGATGAATTCGCGATTCCCTGTTGGGCTGCTGTCTCCGTACTCAGCAGAGTTGTCTCTCCTGACGAAGCTTCGCCTCCCGACAGCAGGGTAGTTTCATTTGATGCCGCACCGAGCAGGGTCGTCTCATTCGACTGCGGATTCAACTGCGCGGTATCGAATTTTTCGGTCGCCGGTGATGTGCCAAAGCCCGGCAGACGCTGCTGTAACCTTCCGGATGCCGAAATCTTATCTGTCACCATTCCACGTTCGGCATTTACCTTGCTCGGCTTATATATCTTCTCTCCAGAGGCTTCGTTCTGCTGACGGATATTCTCAATCGCCTTTCTGGCAGTCGCACCGGTCACATCTCCCAGAACCTTCCGGATATCCAGCACGAAGAACAGTATGACTGCAAGCATAAGCATGACGCCTGCAAGAATATAGGCTGCGAGTGAAAGCGTATGCAATAAATCAATTGACATTATTCCGTTCCTCCCTTACCCGTTTCATATGCAATAACTACATCCGCCTTTGTGTCGTCCAACAGTCCCAGTATCGTTTCCTTCAGCTCCAGATCCGTATCCAGATCGCTAGTAATGCTTTCGATGTCTCCGAGCATGGTCTCCAGTTCACTCTTTTCGATACCGTCGCGCTTAAACTTTGTCGTGTATTGCTGTATCGCACTTCTGGCTAATTCCAGCATCTCCAGCCGGACGACTTCCGTCTCGCTCTCGTTCTTTCCCACGGTATCCATCAATGCGGAAAGGTTATGGAAGAAATCAGCGTACACGCCCTTATCCTCGCCCGTCTTCTGCAACTCTGTGATCAGGCTGTAGAAATCTCCGACAGCCGAATAGACCTCCGCGGTTCCTCTGTTGGTGTAATCCTCCGGCGCATATTCCATGACCTTGTCGAACCAAGTCTTTGCATAGATGGCAGATGTCACCTTGTTGGTGTTGCTCTGGTAGTAGTACCAGTACAGCTTCCCCATCTCATAACACAGCTCTGCATAGTCGCCGGGTTTTTTCTGCAGGTCATCCCTGTGGTTTGAAATAAGCTTTTCCAGCCTGCCAGCCTCCTCGTCCGTAAAGACATGGTCGTTGTCACGATATGTCCTGATCAGCCCCAGATAGGCAGCTATGTTTCCTCCCTGCTCTGGAACTGCGATACACTCCTCGTACAGTTCTGCCTTCTGCGTATAATCCGACATATCCTCGGCATTCTGGAACGTCGTCACATAGGTGTCTGTCGCCTTTCTGTCCGCCACTGTATTCAGCAGAAGCCCTCCCATGGCAAATCCGGCGCTCAGCACCACCGTTGCGATAAAGGCACGCAGCTTCTTCATCTGTTTCTTCTTATATTTATCATCGATCTCTTCGTAGTGCTCCAGCGCATACATCAGCTCCGCCGCCGACTGGAATCTGTCATCAGGATTCCTCTGCGTACACTTCAGTATGATGCGCTCCAGTCCGCTCGACAGCGCCGGATTAATCTGACGGATCGGTTTCATCTCGTAGGGCGGCTCGCTCGGATTACATCCCGTCACAAGATGGTAAAGCGTCGCCCCCAGACAATAAATATCTGTCCTCGCATCCGTCTGTCCCATTCCGCCGAACTGCTCCGGCGCGGCATAGCCAACCGTTCCGAGACAGGTCGTATCCGCCAGATTCTTTTCCTTAAATTCTCTCGCCGTACCGAAATCGATCAGCATGACATTGCCATCGGGCTTCAGCATGATATTTGCCGGTTTCATGTCCCGGTAAATGATCGCCGGCTGTCTCGTGTGGAGATAGTCGAGCACATCGCACAGTTGCTTTGCCCATCCGATCACATATTCCTGCGGCTGCGCCCCATACTCCTCCAACGCTCTGTTCAGGGAGTTTCCCTGGATGTAATCCATGATAATGATGAAGGACTCTTCCGTGTCAATTACATCGACGATACTCGGCAGATTCGGGTGACTCAGCTTCTTAAGAATATCCGTCTCTGCAACAAGTCCCTGCTTCACCGCCTCGAAATCCAGCGTACCGTCCTTTCGGACCTCCTTGACCGCCCATGTCTTGTTCGCTTTTTCGTTGATTGCCATCCAGACGACACTCATGCCGCCCTGTCCGACCTTGCTTAGTATTTTGTATTTTCCGTCTACCAGAGAGCCTACCTCAAGCATATCTCTTCCCCCAATCCTCAAAACGTCCTGATCGAAACAACAGATATGTTATCTCTCTCTTTGCGCTGTTTATTGATCTCAATGAGAGTGTCCATATTGTGCTTCATTCCGTTCTCATCCGTCATGACACCCGGATTCAGATAGCCGTAAATCTCACCCTCCGTAATCTCATGCCGAAATCCGTCGCTGCACAACATATAAACCGCATTTAGCTTTGTGTCTCCGAAAAACATCTCCGGGTACACATCATCGGAAGCGCCGATACATTGCAGCAGAACGCTTCTGCGCGAATCGGTCTTCGCCTGTTCCTCCGTCAGTATTCCCTGCTCCACCTCTCTGGCAACGACCGTCTGATCCTTTGTCAGAACCGTCACCCGCTCACAGATCTCATAAGCTCTGGTATCGCCCACATTGAGAATGTAATATCTCTCTGGAGTCAGCAACAGCACCGTCACAGTCGTTCCCACGCCGGAGGTCAGACCGCATCGCTTGCCATATGCCTTGATCTTCTCGTTGTACTCCGTCGCAATCCCGACCCAGTCAGACCTGATTGCCGAGTCCGTGATACCTGTCTGGCAGAGAACAGGCAGTCTCTCCTCCGTCCATCTCAGGAAGGCATTCACCAGCGAAGTGCTCGCAACCTCCCCCTTGGAAAGGCCGCCCATGCCGTCACACAATACAGCAAACGCGATCTTCCCGAGGTTCGTTGTAAACACCCGCGCACCGTAACTGTCCTGATTTGTGTTTTTTGTTGTGCCGATATCTGTTGTCGCGGAAATTATAAAATTCATGTTTCCTCCCTGTCCCCCCGATGTCAATGAAGATGAAATTCAAAATCTTCATTCCCGAGCCGTATCTTGGCTCCGTCGGAAAGTTCAATTTCTACGTTGCTCTGGATCATGCTGCCATTCACATAAGTGTGGTTCGTTGAATTCGTATCCATGATAGAATACCCGTCGTCCCGGGTTATGATGTTGGCATGACTCCTGCTCACCGCCGTGTTGTCACCAATAAAGTAATCGACATAGCTCTTCTCCTTACCGATACGGAAAACGGGCTTGTCCAGCGTTATCTTCTCGTTGTTTTTAAGGCGCAACAGATAGGGCATTGTCTTCTGGGGCTGCAGCATTCCGGCACTGAGCACCGTCGTCTCACCGTATCCGCCTCCGCCGAGAATTGTCGTCTCGCCGAAATTCATTCTCTGTCCCTGCATTTCAGGCTGTTGGGGCGGCATTGCCGGAGTCGGAGCCTGTCCTGTCGCCGATTGCTGCTGAACAACTGTCGGCGTTGGCTGGACATTTGTCGGTCGAACCGGAGCTGCCGCCGGCTGGACGACACTCGGCTGAACCGGAGCCTGTCCGGGAACGGCAAAGCCGGCGTTACCCGCCGCTGCTCCCGGCACGGCAAACCCGACATTTCCCGCCGCGTTTTTCTTGTGCGATTCCTTTGCCGCAGGCTTTTCGTGCTGCGCCTTCTTTTCCGCCTTCTGCTGCTGGTACAGCTTCTTGTTCTCAGCGCTGTAATGCATCAGCAGATTGAACATACTCATCTGTTTCTCCGGCTTTTCCTCCGTCTTCTGCCCTTGCTGTCCCTGCTGTACTGCGGCAGGCGCAGGCTTGGCGGCAGGCGGAATCGCCATTTGCCCCGGAGCAGGGGGCGTCTGTCTGGCACTGCTCTGCTTCACCGGCTCCTGCTTTGTGGGGACCGCCGCGCTCTGCTGCGGTTGTCTCGGCTGTGCCTCTCTCGCCTCCGGCTGTCCCTGTGCCGCTTGTCTCACCTCCGGCTGCCTCTGCTCCGGCTGTCTTACCTCCTGCTGCGGTTCTGCCGAAATATATGCCCCTGCACGCTCATTCTTCAGTTCGTCAAGGAGTTTTTTGAATTCTACAAGGGAAAACACGGACGCACTGTTCAGGAAGTTAAAAATTTTCGCAATATAGTCCGAATTTTCAGTGGCATCAAACTGTGTATTTACCATAATGTTCTTAAAAAAAGCCTTCAGGTCATTTTGCTGCAGCTCTGTATCGCAAATCGGCCAGCAAATCAGAACCGCCTCGCAGGTAGACACGTCGGCAAAGATATAATCGAGATCGAGCAAAACGGAATTCTCGTCTATCATATAGTCCTCAGCCGCCAGCAGTCCCTCCGTGATGCCACTGAAAATCCCCAGCAGGCGCTTTCTGCTCACCGTTCCGTCCAAGAACTGTCTGACTGATATTTTTGACGTCACGTTATATTTGATGTACTTCTCGGAATCCATCTGCATGAAAAGCGCCTGCGCCAGTCCCGGTATCTTATTGTTTGTCAGCATTCCAAGACTCATGGAATCCACAACATCGTCATCGCGGATCGTATACACAAGGTAGGTGTTTGTGCCCTGACTCTCATATGTAAAATCCATTTCTCTTCCTCCTCAGTGATTGTCTTTATATAGACGCAGAAGATTCCATGCGTCTCCCTTTTTCACAAAAACACTTCCTGCACCTGTAAAATCCTTTGCATCATCAAACTGGGAATCAATAACCATGTTTCCATCTATGTCAATAAATCCCCACTTACCGGCATACTTCACGGCTGCTAACCCATTTGAAAAGCTTCTCGCATCTTCGTAGCAAGGTTCTATTTTAATTTCACCTTCCTTGTCCACAAATCCCCAACGATTATTCAACTCAACAGCAGCATATGACCCATCATTAAACACCTTGGCATCCTGATAAGCGCTACCGATATTATTGCCTTCCAAATCGATCATATAGCAGTCATAGCCTTCAAAAACAAAAATCCTTTCATTTCTGTAAACTACACGCTTTTCATCCATAACCACTCCGTCATAGCGCTGCTCTGTCAGCGGGTTCCCTCCTCTGTCAACAAGTGTCCATTTACCATCCTGCATTACTGCTGCTACGCCGTTTCCCATAGATGAAACTTCATCATATCCCCCAAACAGCAGTTGCTCTCCCTCATCATAAAATCCCCATGTTTTTCCGTCATATAAGGAGAAAACGCCGTTTTCAATAAGCCCCAATTGCTGTATTCCTTCGATATTCAATATTACTTTTTTCTTATTTCCGGTTTCATCAATGTAATAAATCTCTCCCTCCGAATCTATAACCGGTGCAAGATTGCCCGAATGATAGCCGACTTCCAGAAATTTATTCGCAATTACCTTATGTCCTGTATTATCTACATAGCCCCATTTGCCCTCTGTTTTCACCGGACAAAGACCAGCACTGAAAATGCCGACATCAGCAAACTCTTCATTAAAATAAAATTCATATTTAATACTATCAATGACTTCCGAAACTCGTTCGGAGATTACATCACGTTTTTGTAATGTATCTGCCAACTTATAGCAGGCTACATAATCTCCGCGTTCAGCATAGATTCCTATCAGAAATTCATACCCCTCCTTTTGTTTCGGAAAAGTTGTCAATATCTGGTTGCCCCAGTTAATGGCTTTTTTCACTTGGTTTGTTTCATGGTAAAATTCGCCGATTTCCAAGTACAATTCCAAAGAGGGGTTTAGGCTGATTGCTTTTTCATAATTTTTTTCAGCGTCGACCTGAATATCTTGTCTGCGAAAATCCCGCGCAAGTGCAATATACTGATTGTATTGATTACTCTCAGCCGCTCTTGAGCTATACATAAAATATACAGATGCCGCATAAATAAGTACGATTCCCACCGGAACCAAAAACTTATAATTCTTCATTCTCAAACCTCACATTCCCGATAAACATACAGACAGAAACGTTCCAATCACCAATGCTGGTCCAAAAGGAATCGCGTCCTTACCTGTTTTTCTTTTCGACAGCAAAAGGTATGCCGCAATCACAAATGAAACCACAAGTGATAAAAAAACTGCTCCCCAAATTCCTTCAAGTCCAAGCAATAATCCCATAACACCAAGAAGCTTTATATCGCCAAATCCTATGGCATTTTTCATACATAAAGAACAGAGCAATGCAGCCACAAGCAGCGCAACTGCAGCAATAACCTCAGAAAGAAGTTGTAATCCCGCAACTTTTCCGTCCCAAAAAAGTTCAAACGGAAAAAGTACAACTCTATAGATAACTCCTGCCAACGGAAATAAATTCGGTATACGCATACTTTTATAATCAATGTAAGCCACCGGCCACATAACCGCTAACAATCCCATTCTCTTCAACGTCAAAAATAAATCATTATCCTTATAAAGCGTGCAGAATAATACAGCCGCCCCCATTGTAAGACAGCACATAAGCCCCCCATATATCCATGCACTGCGTGAAATCTGACTTTCTTCAATCTTTTCCCCACCGGATAAGGGATGTTTTTTCAGATCGCTGAAAAAAATATAAAAACTGATTATGCACATTAAAAATGTAACTGTCAGTATCACTATGTTCATCATGCTAACTCTCTGCATCTTCCTGCCCCTCTTTCTCCGAAGGTGTCGGACTGCCATATCCGGTCTTTATTTCAACAACCACATTGCCTCCATGCTCTGCTTCAAAAGCCTGCTTTGCCCGCAAGACGAGTTCCATGTCTGCATTATCAGGTACAACCAGCACAACCCTATAAGTTCTCGTATCTACCGATGAGTTCAAAGTGACATCCTCATTACTTTTGTTTTGAACCACAATTTCTTCGCCAAGGCGTGTCACGCCGTTATACATTTTGTTATAACTATTATTCATAGATCTTTTGATACCATCTACCGTTTTATTTGATTCACGATCCGTATTACACGAAACAATCGTAACAAACTCATTTGCGCCGCCGGAATTATTATAGGCATCAAACCCCTTCCCGGATGCCGTGTAAGAATAATTCTTTTTCTCCTCTGCAACAATTATCTTTCCACGCTGCACATCTGACGGGTTGTCCCACACAGATGCCTTGGCCGGTGCAGATTGTTCTCCTTTTATTAGCGAAATACCATTGCCCCATGCCGTTGTCTTTGCAACCTGTCGGAATTTAAATTTAAAATCAAAATTTAGAAGTCGGATGACCTGAACTTCATAAGTCACAACAAGCTGAATCTGGTTCGATGTGCCGTAAGCCATCAGGGCACTGTAGTCAAAGTCTAGTCCATCCATCCCTCCAACCACACGATACCTTTTTAGGAAGTTGTCCGGATCATCGTCCTTGAACGCCTTTAAGTTTTTCTGCATAAAAGCCTTAGCAAGTATCTGACCCAAATAGACTTTGACCTCCTCCTTCATTTCATTTCCTGCCATTTTTGCCATACCTATAATAAAACCCTTTGGATCTTCTGACAGTTGACTCGCATACATCTGATATAAATCCTCAGCACTATCTGAACCTGTTTCTATTTCTTGTATAAGAGAATCAAAGTCTCCTGTTTCCATGCTGTTTGCCGCACCGGATAATGAATCCAATAATGTACCCACTCCATCGATCGTTTTTTCTGCTGTCTTCCTCGCCTCCTCTGTCCCTTCATTCAGTTCTGCTTCGGCCTTGTCCACGCCGATCTTGTAATAGAGATAAGAATACTGGGATATCTCCTTGGCTGCGGAATTGAGTGCAATGCTCATTCTTGCCTGAATGTAATAAATATTTACAATAGATAAAAGTGTAAATATCGTAAACACAAACGCTGTCAACGACAGTGTTGCCTCTATTACAATAGCTCCTCTCTGCCTTTCCTTTCCCATTCTCTTCACCTCTGCTGTACATAAATTATTTAGCCACAAATTCTATGTTATTTTCTGTCGCAAATTGTTCTGCATAGGAACCACTTTTGCCGATAATTTTAAGTTCTGTTGAAATTCCAACAAAAGCACTCGGATTAATTTCCGTAACTGACTCCGGGATCTCCAATTCTTTCAAGCTTTTGCACATACTAAAAACCTGGTTACCTATTTCCTCCAAGCCCTCATTAAGAACAACCGTTTCCAAAGAAGAACACCCCAGAAAGGCAGCTTCCCCTACCGACTTAACATTTGCTCCGAAAACAACAATTTTGAGTCCCGTGTCAAGAGAACATATTCCCTCTCTGATTTCGATAACCGAATCCGGAATGAGCAGCCCTTCTAATTCTTCCATATTAGAAAACACATATTTTCCAAGCCGCTTGACCGGAAGAGAATTATGTTCTTCCGGGACTACAATGATTTTATCTTCGCCATAGTATCTTTCTGCTGAACAGCCACCCTCATCATCAGGATCAAAGAAAAAATCGGAATCCTCACTCGCCGCATATTCCATCAGCGTCTCAGCTGTCAGCTTGGAATTTCCATTTTCCTTCGCCTTCTCAGAAACTGCCTCATACGTCGCAGACGGATTTTCCTCCTTCGGACCTTCCGCTCCACATGCAGCGAAGCTACATACCACCATGATCAAACAGGTAACTATCACTCTCTTATTCATTTCAATCTCTCCTATCAAGAATATCCTCGTATTGTACTAAGCTCATAAGTACACCAGTCTGTTTTAGTATCCATATTATTCTGGTATTCATCAAATTTAAAAAATGGCAGAGTAATCATTAACGGTCTTACTCGGATCGTTGAATTCAGGCGGAAATATAGCCTCGCCTTCTCCATGGAATAACTGCTTTCGCCGCTTAATTTACGCATATTAGCTTGTATGACCTCCGCCATCCGTTGATACATAGCCTCTGCAGAGGATCCCTTAAGTCCTAGATAAACAAACAGCGTCAAATAATCGCTATAAAAAATTCCTTCATCTGGGTTCGTTTGTCCACTGGTTCCGGAAAACACGTTCAAAAACTCTCCGACAGTATTTGCGCTTTCCCCATCAGGAACCTTAACCCACCACTGCGCTGCAGTTTTCTTATACAGTTCAACAGGAAATCCTGCTTCCAGACGTTCGAGATCATTTGCAGTCTCGAAAATGGTCAGAATCGGAATCAGAATAACCTTTGTCAATTCCTTTGGAATAATTCCTTGCGTAGCACCCGCAATTGCTAAAGCTATTGTGTCAATTACTCTTGCCGTGTTATTATCCCCCGACCAGAAATTTGCAAATGCGGATACTAGATTTAATACATAGCGAATACCATAGATATTGTTATAAACCGCTTTTACATTTTCTGCATTTCCGCAGCCCTCCCTGCCGCCATACAGGATATACTCAACCTCTGCACAATAAGCTGCATTATTGCTTTTGTTAATCATCTGCATGGTAAGAGATTTATTGTAAAAATCCTGTGGTCTTTCACTTAACCATGTATTATTCTCTTTCCCCGTTTTCCCCATAATCGCCTCATCCTGATATTTCTCCGGATAATTTCCCAGCGTTAATTCTTTTTTTTCGGAAATCAAAGAATACAATCCTTCATTTTCATAAGTCGCATAGCTGAACATATCCATGATGTATGCCGTCACATACAAGTCATCTCGAATATTCGTAATATCCAGATTAATCAGACCATTAATCAAATCCAGTATTCCCGCAAGAGCGTCGGCTCCCAGATTAAAGTTACCATCTGCCGAAAAATCCTTTACAATTTCTTCGCCTCCCCCATGATACCTTCCCTTTTCTTTCGCCTCGTCTGCTTTTTTCTTTCCAGAATCTTTCCCATCATCCAGTTCCTTCTGCTTCTTTTTTACATCCTGTTTTGATACTGTACTAAACTTTCTATGAAAGTAGACAAAAAGTTCCGGTGTGGCAACCTCCCCACTTTCCGGGTTGATTGTGAGGTTATAATCATTCTCATCCATATGCAATAACGTTACAACGGTCGCTTCTGTCGGTCGGAAAAGTTCCCCGAAGGTGGATGTCGCATAATTATTCAATTCACTGTTTTTAAGAGGTATCGCCGTAGTGCTCACCTTAGTTAAAGCTGCCGTCTTAAATGCCGCAAAGCTACCGATGCCGGTCAAAGCTGTTCCCCCATATGTCATGGTGTTAATTGCCGAATGCACCGTCTGTAACTGGGATCGAATATTTATGAGACGCGTTTTTAATTTTCCTACCGACTCGCTTGTTATCGCCCCATATGTTTCTGCATCGATTTGATTAATTTCTGTTCTATTTTCCTCAGCCATATGAGTGCCCGTCGTATTCGCCGTATTTTCCCATGCATTCTTGGTTTTGTTGTAATTTTCCACCAGCCCCAACAATGCATCCAGACTTTTTACTCTGTCATACTTATCAACACTCCGATCGCTCTCATTGCCGTCAATAGCGATATCCAAATAAGAAATTACGCTTTCCAGATTCGTCTTAATTGTCACGAGCTCGGTATTAATATAAGAGATTGCCTCCTCTATGTTTTTTGACGTTCCGTCTACCGTGACAGTAAGGCTGCTTGGACTGATTTTGCTCAGATTAGCTTGTGATACCTCCTCCAGTTTTCCTACCGCATTAAGATATGCATCTGAACTATCCGAAATGCTCGCTGTTAGATATTTTCCCTGAATCTGTACAACCTTAGCCGTCAGTTCGTCATATCGGGTCGACCAATCTGCCGTTGCGCCTGGATCAACAGTACACTTCTTCATAGCAAGCACCTTTGAATATGCACAGAGCATTTCATCCGCAGCACTGGACACGCTTGACGTATAGCCATTCGCGGCATTCACCGCCTGATTCATCTGTATCCACCACTGTATCGCATAGGCTTGGGCATCTCCGGTTCCCGGTTGATTTCCCATAAGCGTTGCCGCAGCCGTCTCGTAATTACTTTTTGCAGTGTTAAATGCGTCTATTTTGCTGCTTAAATTGTCCAAAAGAGTCTTTGCTTTAGCATTATTTATGTAATAGTACGTCACTCCTCGTATTGTTTTTTTCGATGAATAAATATCACTGTTTTTTTCATCATAGGACGAATTATACTTATCAAGCGCGGCTGTCACACGGTTGTATGCCTGCAAACCCTCTGTATTCAGGAGATTAGAAACTGTAAGCCTGTGGATTTCTGCATATGTATTTTTATATGTCGTGAGTTTATTTGCATATTCCTGCAGCTTATTATTATCAAGTCCTAGTGACCGCGCAGCACTGTAAAAATCATATATAGCTATATAGGAATTCAAAGCTGCTGCCAGCAGTTCTCCTTCTGCCTCGTAAAACTCCGTCTTTTTCTCTGTAAGCGGCTCATTTTCCTCCGCCTCCATTGCTTCAGTCACCGACGTATCCTTTTGAAGCCTATCGATAATGGAAATAGTCATTTCGATCGGAGCACGATACTTCATAAACTCCACTACCTGATCCTTTATCATGGTTGGATTCGTCAGATTGGCATCATCCACGGCTTTTATCATGTCGCTTGGAGCCGTCTGACAGTCGGTCTGCAATAAGTCATAAATAGTGTCATCACTAGTTGCAGCGGCATAATAATCAGACAAAAGCTTGATCTCATCCTCAGACAATCCCTGCGAGGATAATGTTCTTAAAAAAAATTGCGCGGATACGGTGTAAAACTCCTCTATGTTCTGACAGGAAGCCGCCATGCCATACCATTCTTTCAGATCCGCATCGAAATTTGTCATCAGCGTATTTAATGCCAGATCACCGGCTGAAGCCGCCATCCCTTTTGACATGTGAACTCTCCCCAGATCCACAAACACCGAGGTCACAACAATACACGGTACCAGAATCAGTACCAGAAAAATTGAAACGGCTCCCTTTGTTCCTTTGTTACGTTTCGACAGTCTCAGCATAAATCCCCCTACTTTCCGGACCATTCCTTTGCCTTATTAATCACCTCATTTATCTTTTCAGTGACGCCGTATCTATCCATATAATCTCCAACCATATCAACGTTTCGAATAAATTCAACCGTGTCCGACACAGGCATATCTGTTCTTGTAGACACCTCAAGCGCAATAAAGTCAGAAGCTCCCAACAGCCTTACCGGAATCTCAATTTTATACTCTATCTCTACCGAAAAAGTGGAATATATAAATCCATTATTGTACTTCACCTCAATTACCGGTGCAGTCGGCTTCATATTAGAGAAAAGACCTGTGCTCATTCCCCTCACACGCGTCTCGACTTCGGCACTAATCTTCGTCTCTATGCTCTCCATACCGCCAAACAGATAGCGGTACGGTTTGACGTCCAACTCACCCAATGACGGAATACTTCCTCCCTCGATGCCTTGCAGCAAAGGGTCAGCACAATATGCAGCTCCGCTGATTGCCATCCGGTTTACTATTGCTTCCACTCGGCATTTCTGGAGATAGGCATTTCCAGCAAAAATCATCAGAAAGATCACCAAAAATATCACTGGGAATACAATAGTAGCCTCCACAATTGCCATTCCACTTTCTTCAATTATTTTCTTTTTCATTTTCATAAGCCGTTACCATGTCCCTTTTAAACATACCTTGGACTGTATTCAGATACTTCACAGGCAACTGCGCGGCATACCTCTCCTGGCTGCCACGCAGTTCTTGAGAAATGCTCATCAATTAATAGCATTCTGCGCATTGTTTTCTATTGTTCCGAACAGGGAGTTGAGAAGATTCGTAATCGCTCCCCTAAAGATAATTGCCAGAAGGACAGCAATACCAATAAGCACAACGATTGTAACGATATTAACCTCACCGTTCTCCTTGCGCAAAAACTCACGGAACTTTATGCCCGCCTTTAAAGCCATAGCTTTGATTGCAAACATCATTCTTTTTCCTCCTTTCCCACATATTTCTATATTAATCTGATCAGACTCCTAAATTTGTAAATATAGGAATCAGGATCATAATCAATATGCCGGCAAACATGATTAAAATAGGTATGAGTAACTTACTTGCCGCCTTTTCGCCCTGTCGTCTGACATTTTGTTTTTTTGCAGCCCATACTTCCCTGCTTTGCTCCTGAAGCATGTATGTAAGCTCGCTGTTTCCTTTGATAATTCCTTGTGTGATCGTTGATGTGAACTTTTTAATTTCAGGAATAATACATCGCGAGCCGAAATTGTACAGAGCGTCTATCTCAGAAACTCCATTATTCATTTCACTCACTGTAAACTGCATTTCTTTATATAATGCGGTTTCGCCGGTATAAGCCACCTCTTCCCACGCCTCCCGCATAATCAGTCCCGCATTCGTCAGAAGTGCCAGCTTTGATACCACATTTGAAAAGTCGCAAAGCATCTCCTCTGATCTCTTCAATATCTTCTTCTCTGTAGCCGTACCAAAATAGAAATAGGCGGTTCCCGCAAAGAGAATCATAATCATACCTGCCGCAGGACTTGCTGCCAACCCATACATAGGTGCTGCCAATGTCAAAAGCGTAAGGGCAAACGTAATTTTTTGTGCATAGATGACCCTGATATAGTAATCCGCATACTTTTTCCCATACAGGACACAGATTTCCTTATGAAGCTTTCTATCCCGCCGTGAATTATATTGATAATTTATTAATTTCATGAGGGTATATCCTTCAACATATAAATCTTTCAGCGGAAAATCCTTTTCATCCAGAGTCTCAAACAAAGAGGCATATTTCAACCCACAGAAAAAAAGCACCAACCATATCAGGATAAATAGCAACCCCACTCCAAAAACCACGAAATCCATTACAGTCAGCATATCTTTTCTCCCTATACCTTAATATTCAAAATCTTTTTGCCGATCACATAGGATGCAACAAACATTCCTATTGCTACTGTCGTTGATAATACACCTGTAAAAGTTGTAAAATTCGCAGCAAAATCAGGACTCATCATTTTAATCATGCCAATCAATGCTATAGGCATAGCAATCATGATTTTTTGTTCCGTCTTGTTTGAGGTCACAACAGTCTCGATATCCTCACTGATCTCCATCTTGTCTCCAAGAATTGCATGTGTACTCCTAATCGTGTCCTTGATGTTTCCACCCTTGCGATAGCATATCTTAAAAACATTTGCAAAGCTGCTAATATCTTCAATACCGCTCCTTGTTCCGAAATCAAACAACAGATCTTCAATATCAACATTGTTAGCCATACCCGATAGAATGACTTCCAGTTCTTTCAAAATATATGCGCCCTCATCATATTGAACCTTAAGGTCATCATATACAGCATGGAACGAATCTACTACATTCTTTCCTGCTCCCAACGATGTATTAAGAGCCTCCAGCATATCTCTAAATTGGATGTTCAGTTTTTTTCTCTGCTTTTCAATAATCTGCTGCGTCCGCATGGGCACAAAAGCAATTCCCGCAAAGAGCCCTACCACCCCGGGAATGATAATATTAAGCGTCCATGTCAGTTTCGTCGGCTCTCCAAATTCGTCCGTACCGATTCCACCATAAAACAGATATCCAACCGCTGCTCCTACCACAAATGCCAGAAGGAAATAAGCAATTTTTTCATACGGCTTCATGTAATATACTTTATAGTTATAAGTTGGCATATTCGTAGCAGAGGTATAATACTGCGGTTCTTCTACGCCTTTCTTTTTTCTTCCTAATGCCATTATTTCACCTCATATTTCTGTTTTAATTCCCGCAAGTCGGAGTTTGAAATCATTTTTCATCGGATTTGCTGTTCTGTTCAGTTTCCCCGACACCTTATCCAGCGTGCTGTTTTCGTCCTCCTCGAACTTATACAATGGATTCAGTATGATCTGCCCGTTCTCATATCCGACGACCTCAGTGATCTCCATGGTCTTTCTCGATTTGTCACGGAGTCTCGACAGATGAATAATGATGTCTACCGCGGAAGCAATCTGCTGCCGGATCGCCTCCAGCGGCAGCCCCGCCGCTCCCTGAAGAACCATGGTCTCAAGACGGCTCAGCATATCCTCTGTCGAGTTCGCGTGCCCCGTCGAAAGAGAGCCGTCATGTCCCGTATTCATCGCCTGAAGCATATCCAGAGCCTCGCCGCCTCTGACCTCTCCGACAACAATTCTCTCCGGTCTCATACGGAGGGAGGACTTTATGAGGTCTCTGATCGTTATCTGCCCCGCACCGGATGCATTCGCATTTCTGGTCTCCAAGCTGACCAGATTCTGAACGCCGGTAATCTGAAGCTCCGCCGAGTCCTCAATCGTGATTACACGTTCATCCTTCGGGATGTAATTTGACAATGCATTCAAAAAGGTTGTTTTTCCGGAGCCCGTTCCGCCGCTGATGAAGATATTGTATTTTGCCTTTACCAGCAGTTGGAGCTTATCCGCGATTTCCTGTGTGATAGAGCCGTATTGAATCAGTCTCTCAATCGTCATCGGCGTCTTGGAGAACTTACGGATCGTCACCGTCGGACCGCACAGCGCAATCGGCGGTAAAACCACATTCACACGGGAACCGTCCGGCAGTCTCGTGTCGCAGATCGGATTCGCCTGATTGACCTCTCTTCCTGCAAGTCCTACAATTCTCTGTATCACATCCTCCAGCTTTCTCTGACTCTCGAACTGCTTGTCCAGCTTAAAGAGCCGGCCGCTCTGCTCGATAAAAACATTTTCCGGGCCGTTGATCATGACCTCGGTGATGGTGTCATCGCTGATAATGGAGTCCAGCAGTCCGAAGCCTCTGATCGAGCTGTACACCTGCTGCACAATGGAAACCTTCTGATCGATGGAACAATACTGGCTTCCGATCCGGTTCAGCGTGATCTCCTCTACCTTCTTCTCCAGCTCGTCGTCATCCATTTTGCTCAACGGAAGATTTTCCGAAACATAGCTTTTTATTTCCGCTACAAGTCTCTGTTCCTGTTCAAAATCCATACGGCACCACCTCTTTAGTCAATCCTGTCAAGCATCTGCATACGGCTGAGCTGCTCAACCACCTGCTCTGTAGTCGCGTGTTCATAGCGTGGTGCACCACCGATGCTCTTTATTTCCTCCGTCTCCAGCGGGCGGCTGGATTTGTTGCTGAACTTGTTGTATACCAGCGCCAGTCTCCCTGTTATAGGTGCATCCTCGTTCTGTTCCTTTATCTTAATCGCCTCATATGCGCGCAGCATCTTCCTGTTGGCAGTCTCCGAGCCGTCCCCGACCCAGATAACAGCATTCGCCTGACGTAAAATTGCCAGACTGCTCTTATCGATTGAAAAGTCCATATCCAGAACGATTCTGGAATAGCTGTCTGAAATCTTCGCCTCGGCAAGGAGTCTCAGTACATCCTCCCCGTTCAACTCCAGCATATCCAGTGCAACTTTTGATTGTGAATAGAAAAAGACACCTCTGGGGTCCTGCTTGACGCAGCTTTCGAGTTTCATGGAAAGATTTGTCTTCTTGCTCTTCAGCGCGAAGACAATATCACTCATGTCGAACTGACCCTCAGATGCGAAAAAGACATCCGAAGAACCGAATTTTTCAAGATTGAGATAGAGGGTTTTCTGTCCCCCTGCGGCTGAACGTATAGCATATGCTGCCGCCACGGATGATGTGCCGGTTCCTCCGCAGGGCGAAGTAAACGCAATGACCTTGCAATGATCATCGCCCATCTTCAACCCCGACACACTGCCGGCAACCTCAGAATAGATGCTGAGAATCTGTCTATATATCAGATCCGCCTTCTGGAACTTGCAGATCGCGCGCTGTCCTTTGTACGCCTCAATGTCTGCGGACTCCACAAAATATGCAAAGCCGCATCTTCTGGGCAGAGCATCCGCATTAATTTCAAATGTACTGCCTGCCACAAGCACGTCGATCCGCGCGCTATCCAGCGCCGCCAAGGCAATTTCAAGGTTTGTAAAGGAATATATCTCCAGCTTGTCAGCGTACTTCGTACTGAAAACCATCGTTATTTTGTTCAGGTATCCCTGATCCTGCTCTAAGAGTGCAAGTTTTATCTTCATGGTACATCCCCCTGTATATTCCGTGTGTTTTAAGTGGGTTTTCCTTCGTACTACGATTCTGCGTACTACGTTTATTTCCTTTGCCTACGCCTTACTTTTAGCTCCATATCAAAATTTGCTTGATTTCTGCGGTGTTTATCAAATGTCAAGTCTTAATAGTCGTATATATTATACGACTACGCATATTAAATTGCAACGATTATTTGAAGTATAATTAACGAGTATTCAGTGTAATGCATTGAATAATAGTGAACAACCATGGTGATGATAGTCTTCAAAAGATATGAATAAAAAAGAGGTGTTAAGATGGATGTATTAGATCGTATTACGCAGTTGAGAGAGGAGAGAAAATGGTCAGAATATCAATTAGCTGAAAAATCAGGTCTTACGCAGTCAACCATCTCCTCCTGGTACCGGAAAAATATGTTCCCTACCATTCCTTCTCTCACCAAGATATGCGATGCCTTCGGAATATCCATGGCATATTTTTTTTCGTACAACAAAAGCTATTGCGTTGAGCTGAGCGAAAGCCAGATGAATCTCTTAAAACAGGCGACGAAGCTCAATTCCGAACAGTACAGCGCCCTGATCACATTCCTTTCTACGCTCTCAGAATGACAGGCTGCCTGTTTCCATCATATTTCCTATTGTAAACCCCCATACCTCCATCCAGTTCATAAGCATTTCTGCTTCCTCGGCGCGCCCTTCTCTCAGAAGGGCATATGCCGGTATGTGTTCCCCAAGATAGCTCAGATCCTGTATAATCTTCTCGTCTTCCGCCATATCATAGCTATCCGCCTCCTGCATAAACCTCTCGCCGCGCAGATATGCCCACTCGTCGATCTCCAGCTCATATTTTAAAATAATCTGTTTTAACGTTACAAGCGCCTGTTTCCGCTCGTAACCCCTGATGACAACACTGCATTTTGTATAGCTTGTCCAATCCCCCCAGAAATCATCCTGCCTGCATATATGCTCCAGCATCTCCCTGTATTTCCGTTCTTCCGCTGCCCTGTTTTGCGCCTCATACATAAAACTCCCCCTTCCGTCATTATTTCTTATAATTTTATTTTACTTGCTATTTTCCTGCACCGACAGTCCCAACCCGTCACCTTTTATTGACAGTCATCGAATGAAACCCGCGAAAAAAGCAGAAAATTGACAGAAAAAAGCCTCCAGATTCGTTGTAAACCTGGAGGCTTTCTTGTATTACTCATTTTCCGTATTCTTTTACTATCCATCGACCACTTCTATTTGTCCCTTCCCTTACAAGGACACCTTTTTCCTGCAGCTCCCTCATATCTTTTTGTACCTGTTTTCTGGTTAATTCCATTTCTTCCATAATCTGGGCTTGAGTTGTCTCTGGATTTTCCGCCAAAAATGCCAGTATCGCTCGTCTTCTTTCAGCTCCTTTTTTCAGCTCCTTTTTGGCTCCTTTTTGGCTCCTTTTTGGCTCCTTTTTGGCTCCTTTTTGGCTCCTTTCGGGCATCTTCCAAAAATCTTTCATGAATAAACAACCTTGTTATAAAATAGCTTCTATCCTCATCCGTCACAAATTCCGGCTTTGGTGAACCATTCGCCTCTAATGCATCCAAAATTTTCTTAAATCCAGTATTTCTCCCCTCTGTCAGATGCAATTCTTTTAAAAAATCTCCAATTCTTCGATTTCTGTAACGGCGGTTTGAAACACGGAAGCTTTTTAAACCTTCAATCGTGACCGAGCGGTCAGGCCCCGGAAAGCTTACAATTTCAATTCTGTCACCTTCAACGCGCACCTCAATCGGCTCACGTTCGTCATATGCGCGGTGATAAACAGCATTAGACAAAGCCTCTTCTACTGCTGCATATGGAAAATTAAAGAAACGATCTGCTTCTGCCCTGTCAGGATATTTTATAACCTTTTCTGTAATAATTACATTCCGAATATACTGCAATGCATCACGAAGTTGTTGCTGAATCGGACCCTTGAACGTTTTCTCAATAATATCATTACCCCCAAGTCCATCCGGAAACTGTACCACATCAATCTGGGTGTAGGAAAAAACTTGTCCGGTTCCATGCTAAAAAACATCAAACCAACATTCTTAGGTTTAGTGTATTCCGGCAGGGTACTGACAATATTCATATCCCGGCAGACCTCGATAAAATCCGCCGTTTTTGACTTTTCATACAAGGAACTCTTTATCTCCTTCAGATAGTTCTGAATCAGAGTAATGTTTAAATCCGACAGTTCTGCTTGATGGTTTATGCGATCATCAAAGGGAACCCTGTTTGCAAGATTAAATAAGTCCTTTTCTTCATCATCCGATGGCTCTACTGTATTTGATGCCTTACGAATATAATGAATTCTCTCCTTGTTATCCTTTTCCATAGTCTTCGGTGAAGAGTATGGTCTATTATCCCCACCCGGACACCAGATAACAATGAACTGCTTATCCTGATATGTCTCAACACCTATAATCGGTGTATATGCCGGTCTAATAAGCTTACATTTTGCAAATATCTCCTTTTGATACTTATCAAGCTTTTCTACAGGCACACCTTGTAACGGATACACCGGGCAGCCATCCTCTTCTTTTACACCTATAACAATATAGCCACCACCCCAGTTATCAAGGTCGTTGGCAAATGCGCATATGGATTTCAGGGAGGTTGCTGCATCCCATGTTTCTTTAAATTCAATTCTTGCCCACTCAACTACTTCACCGGATAGTAACGTTTTAATATTTGTCGGTATTGCCATTATTGCACTCGCCTTTCTGATAACCACCAATAGTTATATACATTATACTAAAATTCAATTATTATTTCAATAACTATTAGCATGGCGGCAACCACAGCTACCTTCTCTCAAGCGCTTCGTACACCCTGAGCATTTCCCCGACACTCCACGCCTGCGCAAAGCAGCCCTTTGAGGAGACCGGGCGTTCCCCGTCATAGATTTCTGGCAGCTGTCCGATACAGCCCTCGCGGAGTGCCGCAGTGATGCTTTCCAGCTGCGCCCTGACATGCGCCTTCGCGCTCTCCGAATAATCGTTGACCTTCAGATAGGCGAGATAATAGCCGCCCAACGGGAATACCCATGTTGTGCCCTGATGGTAGGCAAGATCGCGGTTCATGAGCTTTCCGCCGTAAAAAGGCTTGAACTCCGGGTCTGCCGGGTCAAGTGTCCGCAGCCCCAGCGGTGTATAGAGCTTTCGATAAACCATCTCCACGACCTGACGCTCCTGCTGCCGCTCCAGCAGTGAAAAGGGCAGGGAAACCGCCCATATCTGGTTGCAGCGGATCTGTGTCTCCGCTTTTGCGCTTTCTCCTTCTTCGTCTGTCAGGACATCCTTCAGGCAGCCTGCATCCGCGTTCCAGAACTTTTCGCGGAAGCTCCTTCCGGCAAGTCCAGCCATGTCCGCATAATTCCTGCCTGTGGGTGCCTCCGAAAGCTCACCCCTGAATTTTCCCGCAAAGAAATCCATGATGCGAAGAACATTATACCAATACGCATTGATCTCGACCGGCTTGCCGTGTCTGGGCGTCGGAAGAATGTCGTTGATGCGGACATCCATCCACGTCACCTGTTCATAACCGCCGCCCGCGTGAATCAGCCCATCCTCATCCATGCCGATATGGAAATCCGTTCCCTTTGCATAATACTCCACGATCTCCTGCATCGTCGTCCACGCGCTGATGACAAAGGACTTATCCTTCGTCCGGCAGAAATATTCATATACCGTGACAATGAATAGCAGTGCAGCATCCACCGTGTTGTACCACGGTTCATTTCTGCCCTCCGGGAACAGGTTGGGCATCAGTCCCTTTCTGCAATACAGCATAAAGGTTCTCAATATGCTCTCCGCCACCTCATACTGCCCCGTCGAAATACAGCAGCCGACGAGCGAGATCATGGTATCTCTCCCCCAGTCCTCGAAGAACGGGAAGCCCGCCAGAATGGTCTGCTTGTCCGTCGAAGTCCGGTAGGAAATGAATTGATTGGCAGCGCACACAAGCACCTGTGCCGTCTCATCCGTAAGCCCCGCCTGCTTCTTAAGACCGTTCCTGTATTGCTTCAAGCTCTCCGCCATCCGTGCGGTCACGCCGCAGTCCGATGCGCTTCCATCCTTCTGCGCATGCACCCTTTGCATTGCGGCAGACTCCGTGCTGTAAAGGATTTCTCCGATCAGGCGCTCCGCCTGCGGTATCTCAAAAATGACGCAGTGGTTTTCCGCCGTGCAGCCCATCTCTCTTCTGTCGTCACAGGCGTCATAAGCGTAAAACAAATTTGTCGTGAATGTAAGCTCATGCTCAACCACCCTGCCGTTCGTCACGAAATACAGCTCTCTCCCGTTGGAGCGCACAGTTGCACCGGTATATTTCCCACTTCCAACAGTCTCTGCCTCTCCCGCCCCGAGCGCGAACCTGAACTCCTGCTCTTCGGACAGCAGTTCCCCCTTCGGGACGAACTCCAGCTGCGGACTTATACATAGTGTGACGTCTGTACCGGCTCTGTTTTCCACCGTGTAGCTGACACCCACTGTGTTCTCGCCCTGCGCCATGACAATCTGTCTGGTAATCTCCACGCCCCTGACCTCATAACGCCAGACCGGATAATCCTCGAATGCGAAGGAAGACAGATACCGATAGCCCTCCTCCCTCTCCGCATGATCCGTAAAATCCTGTGTGGAAAGGCAAATTTCACGATCGCCGAGCTTCAGGCTCTCCTTGAGCCTGTGGATCATATTATAGCGGTGGTTCGGCGCTTCTGCCGCCGAACAGCTCATCAGCAGCGCATGGTCGTTTCTACTGCACGAGCCCGCGATCGTCATCGACGAAAATCCACCCAATCCGTTTGTCATCAGATAGCAGTTTTCCTCTCCCCGCTCAAAGGTCTTAAAATCCTGTCTTCCATAAATAAATTTCATAACCGTTCCCTCTGTCCATTTCCCATTTTTTAGCCTGTTTCAAGGCTTTCTGGGATGATGGTAGCACAGATTCAAAGGGCAGTCAACGCGGCAAATCCGGTTTCGAAACCACACGGAAATCGTTTTCGTACTTTTCACCGTCGTTTTTCTTGTTTTTCGGCTTTTTTATTGATATAATACTCTAAAAGTCAGAAAGGAGTTTCGCAATCTTATGGCAACAATAAACGATATTGCCGCAAAGCTCGGCATCTCAAAGAGTACAGTGTCCAAGGGCTTGAACAACGCTACCGACATCAGCGACGAAATGCGCAAGAAAATTTTGGAAACAGCGGTGGAGCTTGGCTATAACAATAAGCGTATGTTGAGCCGGGAAAAGAAGCTCTGTATTATTATAGAAAACATGGATTATAATACCCCCAGCCAGTTCGGCTACGACATCATTCTCGGCTTCCGGCAGATGGCGGAGCCGGAGGGCTGGACGGTCGATATTGTACCGGTGGACAAGGACTTCCAGCGCGGAATTCCCTACAGTGTCTACATGCTGCAAAACGGCTATGTCGGCTCGTTTGTCCTCGGTTTTTCCCTGATCGACCCGTGGATGTCGGACTTTAAGTCCTGTAAGATACCGACCGTGCTCTACGACAACTGCATCAGCGGCAACCCGAAGATCGCTTCCGTCGGCTGTGACAGTCAGGAGGGCTTTGAACAGGCAGTCAAATATCTGGTAGGGCTGGGACACCGCAAGATTGGTCTGCTCTCCGGACCGCTCGAATCCTATATCATCAAGGCAAGATACAATGCCTACCTGAACGCCCTCTCCAAATACAATCTCGAAATCAACGAGCAATATACCGGTCAGGGCTATTACATTGCAGACTCCACACGGGATCATGTGCGGCGAATGTACGATCTCGGCGTCACGGCGATTCTCTGTTCCCATGATGTCCGCGCCGTCTCCGCAATTACGGAATGCGCCGACAAGGGCATCCGCATCCCCGAGGACTTAAGCATCATCGGCTTTGACGATCTGCCGATTTCGCCTTTCACCGACCCGCCGCTGACCACAATCCGGCAGGATCGGCTCGCGCTCGGCAAGACCGGCTATTATGCCATGTCCTGCCTGCTGGCAGACCTTCCCATCAGCTCTGTCATACTCCGCGCCCCCCTCATCATCCGGGGCTCCGCGGGTCCCGCCAGACGAACGTTTTAATCATTATTTAAGCAACAGTTGCGCAGAATGCACCTGACCACAAGCAGCGCACTCTGGAGCCGCCGGCGCTTAGTCTCCGTACTGTGGAGACTTATGCGTCCGCTGCGAGCGGAGGGTAGCGAAAGCGTGCCTGCGGTGGTCTGTGCATTTTGCGCAACGTCACTCGATGGACGCAAATACGGAGGAATCTATGTACCAGAACTATATTTTTGACCTCTACGGGACACTTGTGGACATCCGCACCAACGAACACAAGCCCTCCCTCTGGAAATATATGGCGCAGTATATGACCCTGCAGGGCTTATTCATAGACAGGATAATCTTTGCCGGCTCTGATCATGACCGGAATAATATCGATCGGCGCCGGAACCGTGACTGTCTGACCGCCCTTGTAAACCTCTCCGGTGTAGGCGTCCTTCCAGTCCGTCCCTTCGGGCAGATAGACCTCTCTCTGCGTCACTCCCGCCTCCATGACCGGCGAGATGAGCAGATCCGATCCGAACATATAGGAATCCTCCACGCCCCAGCTCTTCTTATCCTCCGGGAAATCATAGAAGAGCGGCCGCATCACCGGCGCTCCCGTCTCGCTCGCCGCCTTCATGCACTCCCTGATGTAGGGACGCAGTCTCTCGCGGATAAAGAGATACTTTTTCAGGATCTCATAGTTGTCCTCGCCGAAGCTCCAGACCTCGTTGTCCTGTCCGCTGGTAAGCTGGCGCACGCCGTTCCGGAACTCCTGCTCTCTCTCATACCAGGGTGAGCGCTCTCCGTGCATACGGAATACCGGACAGAAGGCTCCCCATGCAAACCAGCGCACCAGAAGCTCCTTGAACGCCGGGTCTGCGATATTTCCGCCTAAGAAGCCGCCGATGTCGGAGGTCCACCACGGGATGCCCGCCATACTCATGGAGAGTCCCGCCTGAAGCTGTTCCCGCATGGAGCGGAACGAGGAATAGATGTCGCCCGACCATGTCAGCACACCGTACTTCTGGCTTCCCGCCCACGCGCAGCGTACAAGGCTTAATATTTCCGTCTCGCCCTCCGCCTTCAGTCCATCGTAGAAGCCCTTCGCGTAGCCGACAGGATAAACGTTGCTGCACTGTAATGCCGAACCTGCATAATAGCGGTAATTGTCGAAGTCATACGGTCCGTACTCCGGCTCCGCCTCGTCCAGCCAGAAGCAGCGGATACCCATTTTATAATAATTCTCCTTGCAGCGATCCCAGACGAATTTCTGTGCGCCGGGATGTGTTGCGTCGTAAAAGACGGTATTGCCCATCCATGTCATATGGTTCTGGTTGCCCCTGTCGGCGTTGACAAGATAACCCATATCCGCCATCTTTCCGTAGTTCTCGCTGCGCTCGTCGATGGTCGGCCAGACGGAGACAACCGTCTCGATTCCAAGCTCCTTCAGTTCCTTCACCATAGCCTCCGGGTCAGGCCAGTCCAACGGCTCAAACTTAAAGTCGCCCTGCATCGTCCAGTGGAAGAAGTCAATGACGATGGCATCCATGGGCAGACCTCTTCTCTTGTGCTCCCGCGCAACGGCAAGCAGCTCGTCCTGCGTGCGGTAACGGAGCTTACACTGCCAGTAGCCCAGACCGTACTCCGGCATCATCGGGGTGCGTCCCGTCGCAAGCGAATACTGTGCCTCGATCTCTGCCGGAGTATCGCCTGCGGTAATGAAGTAATCCAGCTTTTTCGTGCTCTTTGCGTGCCATTCCGTCTTGTTCATGCCAAAGGTTGCCGTGCCGATGGCAGGGTTGTTCCAGAAGAAGCCGTAGCCCCTGCTCGAGACATAGAAGGGAACGCTCGCCTGACTGTTCCTGTGCGCCAGCTCCAGTGTCGCACCCTTTTTGTTCATATGCTTTTCCTGATACTGTCCCATACCGAAGATCATCTCGTCATCGAAGGCTTCAAAGCGGGCGGTCAGCTCATAGTCGGAACAGCCCGGCATCGGCTTCAGCTCCCTCGCGTCCACGCGCAGCGGCACGCAGTAGCGGTTGATACGGTTGCGGTTTCTCCAGTACTCCTCGGTGAGCAGCTCGCCCTTCTGGTTATAGAAGGACAGCCAGCCCTCGTGGGATATTTTCACGGTAAGCTTTCCGTTCACCAGCTTTGCCTGTGTCGCGGTCTGATGATACTTTGCCCATTCGTCGCCCTGATACCAGGGGTCTGTCACATCAATCGTCTCGAAGGTGATCTCGGGCGTAAGCTTCTCCATCTCCTCTGTCAGCGCCCAGTCATTCGCGTCCATCTGCGGCTGCGCCGTCATTCTGACGCGGACGGAATTCGCTCCCCACGGCTCGACCCATACCTGGCTCTTCCCCTCCGCAATAATAATTCTGTTCCCTTCCTGATAAATATGCATGGTCTCCTCCTTTATCGGTCTACTGAGTATTTGCGAAACTCCCAAGCTTCGGGATACAGCTGTGCGAAATGCACCTGACCACAAGCAGCGCACTCTGGAGCCGCCGGCGCTTAGATGGCGTACTTTGCCATCTTATGCGTCCGTTGCGTGCGGAAGGTAGCGCAAGCGTGCCTGCGGTGGTCTGTGCATTTTGGGCAGCGTCACTCACAGGAATCAGGAGTTTCGCATTTCCCCGTACTTTAATCCATTTGACCCTGTCGCCAGATAAAATCTGCCGAAGTGCCTGCAATCGCCATCGATACTGTTGATCTCCCCGAACATCTGCCTGTCCGTGTTGAGACGCTCATAGCTCGCACCCTCGTCCAGCGTCCTGTAAAATCCGTACTCACCATCAATAATTCCATTAAAATAAATTGCCTTTGCGTCGCGGTAGTAATCTCCGCCCGGCGCGCCAAGCCCCAGCCCCATACGGTACGCCGTGATTCCCGGCTCCGTGAGCCGTGTCAGGCGGACTCCGTTACCCGCCTCCACACTGCCCGGTCTGTCGCTCTCCGCACTGCGATCCTCTGCGGCATGATACTCCAGCTTCCAGATTCCGGTCTCGCCGACCGCCATATAGAAGACACCGCTCTTTCCCGTTTCGCCGCGAACCTCTGTCTTGTTCGCGCAGTCGATCAGGCCGAAGTTGATCTCCGGGAAGTCTGCGGGCAGCTCGTATTCCCTGTAGGTTCTTCCGCCGTCCCGGCTGATATAGAAGTCCGATGCCTCGCCAAAGCCGTAGAATAGGCTACTGTCAACCCTGTCGGAGAAGACCTTCACTTTGCCCTCCTGCTTGCGCTGCCCCTGCCCGTCATACACCTCACAACAGACGAAGCTCTCTCCGCCGTCCTGACTGACGATCATTCTGCGCACCGGCAGTTCGATCCCCTCCGCGACGGACCAGACAATATTCCTTCCATCAGGAGACATCGCCACCCAGCCAGAATTGACATTCGGATGCTCAATGAAATGCAGTGCCTCGTCGAGGTCGTCCGTCAGCCCGAAGGGCATCGGCAGACGCCGGAAGGTTCTTCCCTGATCCTCGGACAGGATCAGTCCGCCGAAGGTCTTCCCTGTCCAGTTCCCCCTCGGGGTCACAATTAAACGCTGCGGCTCTTCATCCGAAAAGTCCGCATTGATACAAGTAATGTACCTGTTTCCGTCCGCATCCGCGAAGGAGTTGCCGCAGGGCTCATCCAGCTTCTCAAACGCAAAGCCTCCGAGGTCTCCCAGAATATCAATGACCTGCACATCTCCCTTCGGCATGCCGTAGACATTCAGATGCACCGTCTCCTCAATGCCGTCGCACCAGTCCGTGAATTTACACGTTGTATCCTTCAGATTCCGCGTGCGGAACACACCCGTACCGGAGTTGAACCATGCCTCATTGTCATCGAAGGGATTGATCTTAATGTCGCTCAGCCAGTGGATCAGGGAATGTCCGCCGTTGCACTCCGGGCGCATATAAGGGGCGCGGAATGAAATCTCGCCCTCTGCCAGATCATACAATACCTGCCGCCAGCTGTCGCCGTAATCCATGGATACAAAGACGCTGTCTCCGTTGTCCTTTACGATGGTGGTCGCCGCAAGCATTCCGGGCGTCTGCCGCGAAACGCTGATTCCCGAAAAGCCATAGTCGAGAACCTGTCCCGGTGCGATGCCCTCCTGACCGATTCCCGTCACCGCCGATGCGCTGCCAGGGGTAATCTCCTCCATCCTGCCGATGCCACGCCCTGCCAACGCATATCTCACAATATGTCCGTCAATCGTATCGCCGGAATCGCAGCTATAGCCGTTCTCTATAACATAGGAGCGTCTTCCCGTGGACGCAAAGGTCACATACAGATACTTCTCATCCGCACACCAGCGCTGCGCAACAAGTCCGTTCCGCTTACAGCCCTCAATGACATGGCTCTCCGGCTGCTCCAGCTCCTCAAAATGCGCTCCGCCGTCGCTGGAAAGGTAAAGACTGTGTCCGCGCATGGAAGCATCTCCGGTCGTCACCCCGGCGGTTCCGACAAGCAGACATCCCCCGACCTCTGCCACAAGGGTCAGATATTGTTCTGACATTGCTGTCAGTTTTTCCCAGCTATGTCCGAGGCCGTCACTCTTCCACAAGCCTTCCTGCTGCGATGCGTACCAGATCGTATTTCCACGGACGCACAGCCGCTCGCCCGTTCCTCTGCCGTTTAAATTACCGTGAACCATCACAGGGATTGTCTCATACCGGAAATTCTCTCCGTAATCCCCGGAAATCGCCAGCACCCCCGTGTCTCTGCCGTTCACGCCGCAGGCAATGTACAGACTCCCGGGCTTCTCCTCATCGATTGCCAGTGCGATGGGAAAGGTTTCGCTGAGCTCCTCCATCGTCACATGGGGAATGAGGCTGATCCATGTCTGTGTCCTTGCGTCAAACCGGTAGGTGCCGCCGATGTCTGTCCTGATATACAGCACATCCTTCTCTCTCTCCGAGTAGAGAAAGCCTGTCACATAACCGCCCCCGGGAATGGGAAGATTGCGGTATTCGTAAGGTATTTGCTTCATACAGTTGCCTCCTTGTGTCGTTTCTATTTAACTCTTTGCTAATTGTGAAATTCAGGTTTCCGCAAGTGACGTTGCACAAAATGCACAGACCACCGCAGGCACGCTCCCGCTACCTTCCGCACGCAGCGGCACATAAGCTGTCACAGTACACCAGCTAAGTGCCGGCGGCTCCAGAGTGCGCTGCTTGTGGTCAGGTGCATCTTGCACAACTGTTATCTGAAATATGTGAGTTCCACCATCACCAACTTTATTTCAACTCCAGATACGCCTCCATCAGCGCAATAAACTCGCTGCATCCATTGACAGTATTATTTTTCACATCATCCAGAATCCACTCATCATTGTTGTGGTCGTAGGGGTTGCGGGCGGACGTCAGTGCATTGGTCTTCTGGACGAAATCCCCTTTGCGCATCTTGAACACCCGATCCAGACCGCTCGCCTCGTACTCCGCCGCAAGAATGGAGAAAAGCCCGCCTGTGGTCGTACCGTTGAGCAGATTGATCCTGTCGGGATCGACCTCGTACACGGTGGTTCTTGTCTTCATGTCCTCCACCCTGCTCTTCGCCTCCGCAAGGAAATTGCCCGGCTTGAAGCGGCAGTTCGGATCCTGCGGATATTTCTGGATGAGCTGCTCTTCCCAGTCCGCACCGTAGGTATTCCCGAATGCCCTCGTGCCAACCGCACGGAACAGCTTCTCCGTTCTGTTCCAGAGCGGATAAAAGTCAATACTCTGCTCACGCATCACCATGTATTCCCTGAAATATTTAGAGATACTGCAATACCACTTCTCATCCTGTGAGTAGATGATTCCATAATCCTCCAGTCGCTTTATCTTGTCCTTTGTCGCCTCGTCCCCCATAGGTCCGAGAACGCACTGGTAAAGCGTCTTTAACAGATTCTGCTCCTCCAGCAGACTAAAAAGCTTCCCGAACTCCGAATAAAAGGTATCCCAGTGCGCCTCAAAAACCTGCTGCAGCGTAATCTGGCTGTTGGTCTCTGCCTCGACAATGTAATGAAACGCCAGAATATCCATCCAGTAGGGATAGCGCCCGACAATGTCCTCCATTTCTTTTTTAAACTGCGCATCGACCGTCCCGCCCGCCTGTTCCAGATAGGAATACCACTGCTCCAGCTCCGCATCTGTGTACATGCCGAGAAACTCCTTTGACAGAATGTTGCTGAAATTCGACACGCCGTCATCGCAGCCGACACTCTCCTCAAGCTCCGTCACATGCCGCCTCGACAGAAAGAGGAAACCCACCCGGTTCTTCGGCTCGTATGCCAGATCCCGCAGGACGAAGAAGCCCTGCGGATATTCCTTGAACAGCGTTCTCACGGAGTCAAATTCATCCACCACACAGATGACCCGGTAGCCCGCAGACTTCACGGCGGTGAAAAAGGAAGTCAACGCCTTTCCGCCCGTCTCCTCGACCGATTTACTCAAGGCATTTTCATAAGCGCTCTTCATGCGCACCGTCACCGCATCTATATCACACAGCGGCGCGTAGGTCTGTTCGACAAGCTCTGTGAAGAAGCTTTTCACTGAATTAAACTGGTACATACTCACGCGGAAAACGATCATTTTCTGTTCCAGAAGCTGATCCGCCTTCGCCTCAAACAGGTTGTACGCCAGAGAGGACTTTCCGATGCGCTGCATTCCCATGACACTGATCGAGCCGTAGTTGGCATTGTCGATCAGTCTCGCGCGGATCTTCTTCTCCATATCCGTCCTCGATACATACCTGTATTCCTCAATGATATTTCCAAAGTCAGAATAAATATTATTCAACCTTTTTCCTCTTTCTGCCGGTGTCCCGGCTTTCGTATCTTTTCCGCCTTATCTGTTCCGGTGAAGGTTCAGCCATTCCTTAAAGAAGGTGATACGGATCTTTACCCTCGCGCCCATGCGCTCGACAACGCCGCGCTCCGTCAGATCAGCCATCAGTTCTCCGAGGTTCGGACTGTGAAGCTCCTCCGCGTCCGCCCACTCGCTGTTCTTTGTCAGCGCCGCGATCTGGCTTAGAATCTCAAAGCATTCGTCCTCCGTTCCCGATTCGTCTCCCCGACTGTACAGGTTGTCAAACTTTGACTTGTCCTCTTCCTCCAGCATAATTCTCTTTACCTTCTCTGCCAGAGCGTTCGTGACGCGCACCTTCCTGTCCTGATTCATCTGGTCTACAAGCCTTACACAATAGGACTGGATATAGAAGGGCTGCCCGTGGAACCATTCCGCAATCATGCCCGCGCTGTTCTCGAGGAAGCGGGACTCCCCGTTCGGAAGCCTGATTGGCTCCTCGATCAGCTGCTTCGAGCTCTTGTCGTCCAGCATATCAATACGGATCGGGGAGGTCACCTGAAACTGGTTCGGGAACTCCTTCAGAAAGTACGGCATGGTATCCTGCCCGATCAGAACCGCCTTGAACAAATTCGCTTCCATCAGCTTCTTCCAGTTATCCATGAAGTCCGCCACCATGCGGCGATCCTCTTTCACATAGCGGTACAGATGGGTAAACTCGTCCAGCATGAGCAGCATTGCCCGGTTCGTCGGCGCACAGAAGGTTCTCTTCACTGTGCGTATAAAGGAATCAAAAAGCTCTTCTGTAGAAACATCATACTGCTCCAGTTTCTCGATCAGGCTCTCGTTGATCTTGTCGTCCTCCCCCTTGCAGTCAATGTAATCCCAGATTCCCTCTATGACGGTCTCCTTGATCTCGTTGTAAATGACAGCGGTATTTCTCCCAGCGCCGATCGACAGCTTTACGACAAAAAATGTATCCTTCAGGCGATCCTCCAGGAAGTTCGCAATGGAACTCTTACCGCAGCGCTTCTGCCCGAAAATAATCTCGCAGTTGCTCTTGCCGGTTCTTAGCGCCAGCTCCAGACGATCAAGGAGCGCGTCTCTTCCGAAGAAGACATCCTTATTTTCAACGCCGATCGCATTACCGTTAAAGTACGGATTCTCGATCTGTTCAAACTGCTCGCCCCCCGCGGAGATACTCAGGCTCTGCTCTTCCTTCTGTGCCCTGCCCTCATGGTCAATATAATTGACCTCGATGCGTATCGTATAGTTCTCACCGAGCGAATCGAGGATAATCTCCTTCGACACGCTCTTTCCGCCTCTCAGATACTGTGCAAGCGGCTGACTTTCCACCATGGTCCGCCCGTCCAGACTGTATGCCGCCAGAAACAGATTGGTCGCACTGGCGGAATTGTCCTTGTTGCTCACGGTAATCGAAATGCTCTGCTTTCCATCGACGACCGGCGCCTCTGTAATCGGCACATGAATCGAGATGACAGGACCGAAATCCTCCCTTGTGCTCTTCGAGAGCGTCCGGAGGATGTCCTGCATGTATTCGATAATATCCCCGACATAGTTCACGCTGAAATAGGTCGGTCGCTGTATGATGGTTTCCGACAGGCTGACCAGCATCTTCTGCACCATGCTGATTGTCGCCATCCTGTTGTCATAGTCCTCATAGTCATAGATTTCAAGCGCCTTTTCGTAGGCCTCGACAAGGGCGCGGAGGTACTGGTTACAGTCGGTCTCCAGCACAAAGATCTTATTCTTCGCATCCTTCAGCTCCGTGAGCACTTCTTCCTGAAAGCCCTTGCTGTTCCTGATCTTAGCGACCAGATTGCTCAGGCGTCCGCCGTCATTTTTGACACGCTCATTTATCATGCGGAAGAGCTTCCTGTAATCCTTCGGAACATTCTTGCTCTCCCCGAGGTAATTTCCGATCTGCTCCAGCCAGAGCCTGCCGTTTTCCTCTTTCTCCAGCTGCGTCTGCATGAACCGGTCGAGTACAAAGCTCTTCTGCGCAAGGAAGAGAAATTCCCTCATGGCATAGTCTCTTCTGTCCGTCTCCTGCTCCAACACCTGCCACACAAATTCCCGGAGTCTGCCATCGCTCAGTTTTCCCTTTTCATCCGGATTTGCCTTTTGTCTCACAATGCAGGCAAGCGCCTCCGCAGTCGCCTCGTCCTGATAACGGCTTCGCTTTTCCAAAGCCAGTCTGCCCGCCGTCTCCATCTCGAAGATGCGGCACGAATAAGCACAGTCATAGATTTCGCCGTTCTGGAAAGAGCCTCCCCAGCTTCCGACGCTGTCCGCCAGCAGGCGGTAGTAATTCTGGCTCTTGCCATTGACCCGGTTCTCCTGAAAGGCTACGCGCTGCAGCGCTGCGGCGCGCTCCCTGAGATTGGGATACTCCGTGTGTTCCAAGACATCCAGAACGTTCTTACCGGTCAACGTCTCCGTCTCATCCTCCGCCAGCGCTGGGAAGGTCTGCTCATCCAGATAGAAGGACTCCAGCTTATTCTCGAGTTCAATCGTCATGTCCAGGATTCTGCTGCCGGAACCAATCTGGCTCTCACTGCCCGTCTCCGCCGTCCCGCCCTTCTCCAGAAGGTCGATCTGTTCCAGTATTCCATTCAGGCGGTTTGTAAGGTTACTGTCCTGCTTGGCGTAATTCTGGTTCAGTATCCTGCGCACATACCCTCTTGCATCCTCATACTGCCCCAGTCCGACATAAGACATGGCAATGCACTGCTGGCAGGCTGTCGTGTGATAGCCGTTCGAGTCCGCGTCGCGCATCCGTGCGATCGCCTGTTCGTAATCACCCATCTGGTAGCGCACCATGCCCATCCTGAAATAGGTGAAGCCCACTTTATCCCTTCTCTTGAGCTTTGAGTAGATTTCCAGCAGCTGCTTCAGGCTCGCCAGCATTTCCTCCTTGTCGCCGACCTTCTGCTGCATCAGGTACATCTTCTCATAATAGCCTGTCTGCTCCGGAGTATTGAACCTCCTGACCAGATATTCATGCTTTTTAAGGCACTCGATGCCCGCTGCCGCGCCCTCGGCGTGCATCAGCATCTCCGAAAGATCCATGAGCGACCTCAGCGCCTTGTCCCCTCCCTGTGAGATTGCCTCCAGAAACTTTTTCTGTGCCTTTTCGTAGTTCTTCTCTATATGCCACGCGCGCAGACCTGCTGCCTGACTGTCCATTCTGGTCGGCATTGTCGGCGTGTTATTCATATTGCGGACGACCTCCGCCGTCTGCTCTGCAAGCTCTCTCAGCTCCTCGTTGTCGGAGTTGTTGCGGAGAAGTCCCTGCACATAATTGTTCGCATCACGGTACTTAATCTCATCGTAGAACTGCTCCACCCTTTTCCGAACCAGTTCAACGCTGACCTCCGCCTCCTCGCTCCCGGGAAGATTTCCCTCCTCCCCGAAGATGCCCTCGTCCGACACATCCTCTCCCAGATTCCTGCGACACTGGTTCCGTTTACTCTCGCAGAGAGTGCGCATGTAGCCGTAATCAATTGCCTTTTCGTAGTTATCCTTCGCCTGTTTCCAGCGTCCCTGCTCGAAGTTGCACTCTGCAATGCGGAAGTAGGTCTTACCGAGCTGGGTCTTGCTGTAGTACAGATTTTGCAGGATATTCAGGCTATCCATGACATATTCCCAGTTCTTTAAAAGAAATGAAAAATCATACTTCTTCTCATAAAATGCAATCTTTTCCTGCCGCTCACAATTCCTTATGTATTCCCGCATATCGGTGCTCATGACCTCAACGGCTCTCAGAAGTCCTTCCTCCACCGCGATCATATCAACATAGGTCAGAATGGCAGTGCCCTGATCGGTGTCATTCCCCCGGATCGCAGCCATGAAAAATTCGGCAGCCGTCTTGCTGTCGTGTGCGCGGAACCACGCCTCCAGCCCTCTCTCGTAATTGTTGGAGGGCGTCGTGATCTTCCGCATATTTCCCATCTGTGCCATGTAGATGTCCACACGCTTGCCCAGCTCCCCGATCTGCGTATTGTTCGGTCTGTTCTGTGCCAGCTGGTTCACATAATTTTTCAGCTGACTGGGATTTCCATGCAGCTTCTGCCTGTAAAAGCTGTCCTCATACTCCTGTCTGTAGGTATTATCATCCTCGATGACGGCTTCCTTTTTCTTCTCCTGCTGCGGCTTCGTCGCAGAAATGCTCTCGTCCTCCTGCTCCTGAAAATAGCGGTCTCTGTCATCCGCCTGCAAAAATCCGGCGCAAGTGCCGGCGCGGAAGCTTACCCATTCCTCGTCCCCACTGTCAATCCCGGCAAAAAGTCTGACCTTTTCCGCAAGTTCTCCCTGAGGGTCACGCTTCCATTCCAGATAGAGGAGATGCAGGTATATCCGTCCATTGCCCAGCCCCATGTCGAGCGCCATACGATAAAGCTCGAGTGCATCCTCGTAAAAGCCGTGTCGCACAAGCTCCGGCGTAAATTTTGCAATCGAATTAATGCATGCCCTGACATGCTCATAGCTTGCCTCCGCAAGATGAAAGAGGCATTCGCTGTAATTTTCCCATTCTTCACCGTTTTTAAAGATTTCCAGCATAACCTTCCAGCAGACGCACTGGTCGAATGCAGGCTCGATCTTCCTCGCGTACTGAATCAGCTCCTTGCAGATTTCAACCGCCCGGGGCTGGTTTCCCGCAATGCTGTAAAGAACGGCACAGCGGTACACAGCCGTTTTCAGGTGCGCCGTCTCCGTCTTCACCGATGTCATGAAAAAGCGGTAAGCTCTCGACACATTGCGCTCCACGCCGATGGCAATCATGCCGCGGTACAACCACGAGCCGTCATTGATGAGCGTATTCTTCACGTAGCGCTCCTGCGTCTCCGCCAGATAGCCCTGCATCCGCCGAAGCACGCTCGCCTCCTGACTGTGCGCGATCTCCATATTGGGCACACTGTTCTGGCGGCGTTCCACCGTCTCCTTGACCAGCTGGGAAAGCCGCTGATAATCCTGCCTGTCGAACAGCTCCAGCCATTGCTTCCGCTCTACCTCCGTCAGGAAGGTCAGATGTTGCACTTCGCTCTCAAAATCATAGCGGTAGCCCTCCTGCAAGAGTTCAACGGACTCTGCGGCTTTGATTACGGCTGGCTGCGCCGCCGTTAAGGTGGCGGACGCCTGCTCTGCCGTGGGCTGGGGCGTCTCTGCTGCGGGCTGGGGCGTCTCTGCTGCGGGCTGGGGCGTCTCTGCTGCGGGCTGGGGCGTCTCTGCTGCGGGCTGGGGCGATTCCGCTGCTGCCGACTGCTCCGCTGCCGGTTGGGGCATTTCCGTGACGCTCTGTGCCGGTGGCTCGACCGCTGCAGGTTCTGCCTTTTTTGCAGCGGACGCCTGATCCGCGGCGGGCTGTGCCGGTGGCTCGACCGCTGCCGGTTGGGGCGTTTCTGCCGCAGGCTGTTCCGGTGCCGTGCTCGCAGGTGTCTGCACAGACGCCGGCTCCTGACTGCGCTTCATCCTGCGGATGCTGACAATCTTGCTGTCCTTAATACTCGCCGTTTCTCCGTCCCCGACATCCAGCATGAGCATATCTCCCTCCTGCCCAAGGAATATGCCCTGCTCCTCGAAATACCGGTCGCCTATTTCATAGCCTATTTTTAAATATTCACCTACACTAAAAGAAAGCTGCATCTATTTGTCCTCCTCCGAACTTCTTCCGGGTCAAACACATATCTGTAGCTATTGTACCAATTTGCTTCTGCGACTGCTAGTCCAAAATACAAATTTTATGTTCTCTTTTATGAGGAGAGGTGCGCACGGGTATGGCGACGCGCTGTTGCTCCCCCGCGGGATTTATGCTACGATAAGACAATCAAGAGCTAAGGCTTACAAAATCCTACAGGGAGACATCATGACTGCAAAACGCTTAAATTATCTGGATATGGCAAAGGGAATCGGCATCATTCTGGTCGTAGCGGGGCATTCCGGCTTGTGCGGGGATGGCTTGCTGGCATGGCTGTCCTCCTTTCACATGCCCCTGTTCTTCGTGATTTCGGGTATGCTTCTCTCCCTCAGGCAGGAGGAGACCCGCCCTCTCGCACAAAGTGCGCGCAGAAAAGCATGCTCCATCCTGCTGCCCTATTTTACCTTCAGCCTGATTTATCTGCTCATCGAGCTCATCTACAGCCTATGGAAGCATCAGGAGCTTTCCCTCTCCGATGCCGTCCTACAGACTGTGAGCTTTTACGGCATTTCCGTTCTCTGGTTCCTGCCCGCCCTCTTTGCGGGTGATCTGGTGTTTTTATTGATCCGCAAAAAAACAGGACACCTTCTCACGATCATCTCGTGTGGTGTCCTCTGTTTCGTCGGCATTTTCTGCAGAAATCTCTATGCCGCATATGATAGCCCGGCATCCGGCTCGCTCTTTTATGTCTGGCTCGGCTACCTGATTCAGACAGGAATCCGAGTAGCGATTGCCCTCGCATTCCTTGCCGTCGGTTACTATAGCATGATGCTTCTCGAACGGCTGCAAAACCGCCTGCTCTCCCTTGCGGCTGCCGTCCTCTTCTTTGCCGTCAATCTATGGCTTGTACACCTGAACGGCAGCACGGATTTCCGCAGTCTTTCGCTGGGCAATCCGTTTCTTTATCTTGCGGGCGCGTTCACGGGAAGTCTTGCCGTCGTCCTTCTCTGTCAGTCACTCCCGAAGCTTAAGCTGCTCTCCTATCTGGGCGCAAACTCCCTGATCATCATGGTGACGCACCTCGATTGCAGGATGATGCTCGTCAGTCAAAAGTTCGCCGGACTGGTCGGAAATTATCTTCCCAACCCTTATCTTTTCCTGCTGAATGTTGCGCTCTCCTTGTTGCTGCTGGAGCTCGCCATTGTCTATGTCGTCAACCGCTGGTTCCCCTTTTTGATCGGGCGGAAGCGCGGCATATAATCAGCCCTTCACCGCCCCGGCAGTCATTCCGTTTACCATGAACTTCACAAGGCAGAAGTAGAGAATGACGATCGGCACGGCGATAAACACCGCGCCTGCGGCGAATCTTGCAAATTCCGTATCTCCAAGGCTCATCAGCCCGACCGCCACCGTGTACAGATTTTTCTCCTTAAGCAGAAGCTTCGGCAGGATGAAATCACTCCATGGGAAAGTAAAGCTGGTCAGCGCCGTGTAAACGATAATGGGCATCGAGATCGGCAGATTGATCTTTGTAAACACCTGAAAGTTTGTCGCGCCGTCGATTCTCGCCGCCTCGTCGATCGAGGAAGGTATCGTGTCAAAGAAGCCCTTCTGCGTCAGGTATCCCATCGGTGCATTCGCACTGTAGATCAGGATCAGCCCCCACATTTTATTAATCAGACCGAACTGCGTCATGATGATGTAGACCGCGATCATTCCCATGAAGGAAGGAAACATGCCAAGAATCAGCGTTGTCTTCATCATCGCCTTTCTGGACTTGAACTGGAAGCGCGACATGGTGTAAGCTGTCAGCACTGTCAGAAATGTTCCGATCAGGCAGCTCATGGTTGCAATAAACAGTGTATTTCGGAACCACTGCGGGTAATTGTACATCGCCGTATCCGTGAAGAGCATCTTAAAGGTGTCTAAGCTGTACGCGCTCGGGAAGAAGCCGTCAAAGGAATAGATCGAGCCCGACTTGCTGAAGGAGGCGAGGATCAGCCAGAGGCATGGAAAAAAGAAAATAAAGCACACGGCGATCAGTATAATGTATGTGACAGTAGTGTCAGCAATTCTGGAAGCCTTCATTTTAATCTCCATTTCTGCGCACGTTCTTTGCGCATAGCGAGTTTGTGTCAAGTGCGCGCAGACACAAATCTCGTGATTGAAAAATTCTATTTTTCAATCTTTCATCGGAATGTGTCCTCCTCCTTGTATGATGAACTCCTCGTATAGATGAGCAGTGAGATCAGGGATGTAATCAGGAAGATTACCAGGCTGATTGTTGCGCCGATATTGTAATAGTTATTGTTGATCGACAGGTTATAGAGCCAGTTGATCAGAAGATCCGTATCGCTTGCGAGGAAATAGCCGTCCAGATACAGTCCGCCGCGCAGGAAATAGAAGACACCGAAATTGTTGAAATTTCCGATGAATTGTCCCAGCAGAACCGGTGTTGTAGAGAACAGCACAAACGGAAACGTGATGCGCCTGAACTGCTGCCACCTTCCCGCGCCGTCAATCTTCGCCGCCTCCAACAGCGTCATGTCCCTGTTGGACAGAATGCCCGTCGCCAGAAGCATGATGGACGGAACACTGACCCATGCGTTGACACCAAGACCGATGAATCTTGCAATCCACTTCGCATCAATATCAAGAAAGCCGATCGCCCGGTGCCCCGAGGCGGTGATCAGCTGGTTAATCGGACCCCCATACGAAAACATAAACTTAAAGCCGATCATCGTGATAAAGCCGGGAACCGCATAGGCGAGAATCGGAAATGCCCGCCAGAACACCTTTCCCTTCACGCATTCCTTGTTCAGCAGCAGCGCCAGTCCCAGCCCGGCAAAGTAATTCAGCGCCGTCGAACAGACTGCCCAGACGAGGTTCCAGCCAAGGATTTTGCCGAAGGTAGGCGCAAACTGCGAGAGCGTCATGATCTGGACAAAGTTGTCAAAGCCCACCCAGTCCACCAGCTTCGGCGGTACAATGCTTCCGCCGTAATTCGTAAACGCAATGGCAATCATGAAGATGATCGGCAGAATGTTAAACACGCAGACACCGAGCACCGGCAGAAAGAGCACGGTCTTATAAAACTTTCTGTCGAGGAGCTGCTTTGCGTCCTCCCGGAAGGTTGCGGGTCTGCCGCCCCGTCCGACGAGCTGCTGCGTCTCCCATGCATCCCGGATATTTGACAGATGCACCGCCAGCAAAAGCACCAGCGCGATCACTGCCAGAATGCCCATGAGAAGCATGACTACCGAGTTATCGCCCTCGATGCCGAGCCATGTATCCGCCTCCTGTGTTCCCAGCGTGAACAGTCCGACCAGATCCCCGCCGCCGCGGTAGACAAAATATCCGATGCCGAGCGCCAGCACGGCTATGTAAAGCAGTCCCTTTCCGATCTGCCCGTAGAGGAGCTGCCCAAGCCCCATCAGGCACATGCTCGCCCGCACATTTTTATTTGCTTTCCGAATAGATACCTTAGATTGTTCTAATTGTTTCATATTCCCTCGCATTCTGCCACCCGGCTAGTTCGTTCCCGCCAACGTATGAATCGCATCATAGATCTGCACATCGACAGCCTCGAGACCGTTCTGGATGTCCTCCTGTGTCTTATACTTCTTTTCATTGTCCGGGCGGAACGCATCCTTTGCCAGATCCTCGAAGAAGGTCTGTCCCGGCGTCCACACCTGTTCGATTGCGCGGATGGACGGCATGACAACAATATTTCCCGCGTCCAGATTCCGGAAAATGATCTCGGAGAGCCCGCCTGCCTTCTCCGCCGCATCGTTTCTCGCGGGCGCGATGCCAAGGTATTCATTCCTCTTCATGACCATCTCATAGCTTGTCGCAAATTCCACAAACGCCAGACAGGCATTCGGTGCCTTCGTGTACGCGCTGATCGCATAGCCGTTGACACCGCCCATAGCCTTCAGCGGGATCAGCTCCGGGTTCTCCTCCGTGAGGTCTCCGCTCGCAGGCAGCTTCGGCACATCCGCAACGACCAGATTTTCTTCCGCAAGCGCAGCCGCGGCGTCATGCTCCATGCCCTCTCCCTCATAAGTCAGTGTCAGTTCCTTAAGAAATTTCGTGTAGACATCCGGCGTCGTCATGGTGGCGAAATAGGTTCCGTCCGCCAGCTTGCTGTAGCAGTTTACCGTGATGGAATCGTCAATACAGCCCTCGTTCATCAGACCCGCCTGCTGTAAGAGGACGTTTGCCCCGACCGCAGCATTTCCTGCCGAAAAGCCGATGTCTTCCGCATTCGTGTTGTTGTCCCCGAAGACATATCCGCCATAGGAGAACAGGAAGCCGGAGGAGAAATACACATCATACAGGGAACGCATGTATCCGTAATGTCCATCGCCCTTCTCCACGGTTTCCTTGGAATACCGGTACATATCATTCCAGTTCTCCACCATGTCCGGCACCTTGTTACCGTCCTTATCCCACTCGCTCTCCCAGTTGTCCGGCAGCATATCCTTGCGGTAGTAGAGCAGCGAGGACTGCACATTGACCGGGACTCCCATATAGTACTCGGTGCCGTTTACCGTCGTCTTGTAGGCATTCCACGCATTCTGTGAAATATGGGAATAGCATTCCAGACTCTCCACCGGAATCGGATAAATATGCTTGCCCTCCACATATTTCATCAGCACGTCGTTTGCCTGATACAGCACATCCGGGCCGTATCCATAAGGGCCGTCATCCGCCAGATTACTGTACTGATCCATATTGGCATCGACGGCAACGATACCATACTCCGCATACTGTGCATTAAAGGCGTCAATCAGCTCCTGAAAATACCCCTGCTCGATGGCGGTATCGTTCTCCAGAACGCGGATCGTGACATCACGCTCCAGCTCGCCGCTGTAGATATTGCTCAGCGCCTCCGCTGTGGTCGCCTTCGCGCCCGCCTGTGTCTGTCCCTCTCCAGCGGAGGTCTGCGACTCCCCATTTCCGCCGCAGCCGCCGAGAAGCCCCGTGCACATCAATCCTGCCATCACCAGTGCAATACTCTTCTTTTTCATTTTCTTCCTCCATGTCCGCGCTGTTCTAAGACCACTCTCTCCTAATCTATCTCACAAAAACAACAAAACCGTCCGGCTCCAGATGATTTCCGTCGTAGCCATTCTGCACAAGAACTCTTCCCACCGCCTCCGGCCTGCGCGCCGTATCTGTCTGGTTGCAGCAGAGCGTAAGCTCCTCCGCCCCGGCGTACCGCCGCAGGATGAATATTCCGTCGCGGCTGCTCAGCCTGATCTCCCCGGTCTGAACCGCCTTCTCTTTTCTGAGCGCCAGCAGACATCTGACCTGATCCATGAACACTCTGTTCCACTGCTCCCTGTTCCAGTCAAAGCAGCGTCTGTTGTCAGGGTCATAGCCGCCCTCAAGCGGAAGCTCCGTTCCGTAATAGAGGCAGGGCGCGCCGACAAACATCACCATCACGGCAATAGCGGAGAGCAGCTTCGCCCTGCTCCTGCTCACCAGCGTGTAGAACCGATCCGTATCGTGGGAATCCAGCAGATTCAGCATCATCCTGTTGACCTGCAGGGTATTCCGCATCAGCAGCCCGTTCAGCTTCCATGCAAACTGCTCCGCGTCGGCAGTTCCGAACGCATAATAGTCCATGCATGCCTTGGTGAAGGCATAATTCATGATGCTGTCATACTGGTCACCCTGTAAAAACGGATTGGCATCATGCCAGTTCTCACCGATGATGACACATTCCGGCTTGACCTCCTTAACCCGCTTCCGGAACAGCCGCCAGAAATCATGCGATACCTCGTCCGAGACATCAAGTCTCCACCCATCAATATCATACTTCCGAACCCATGATACTGCAATATTCAGCAAAAACTCCTGTACCTCGGGATTTGAGGTGTTGAACTTCGGCATGTAGTCGCAGAAGGCAAACACTTCATAGTTCAGCGGCTCCTTCTCCGGCTTTTCCCCATGGATGATGAACCAGTCGAAGTAAGGTGACTTCTTTTCTCTCTTCACGACATCCTGAAACTGGGAAAGATGCTCGCTGCAATGGTTGAAGACGGCATCCAGCACCACGCGCATGCCGCGCTTATGCGCCTCCTTTATCAGCCTCTCCAGATCAGCGTTTGTTCCGAACCGCTCATCCACGACATGATAATCGTAAATGTCATATTTATGGTTGGAATCCGACTGGAAAATAGGCGTCAGATAGAGAGCATTCACGCCGAGCTCCTGTATGTAGTCCAGATTCTTTGTAATTCCCGGAAGGTCTCCTCCCGCAAAGCTCTTCGGCGTCGGCTTTTCTCCCCATTTCAGATTGATGTAGGCGTCGTCCTTCTTCTCCAGTCCACGGCAGAAGCGTTCCACAAAGATCTCATAGAAAACCGCATCCCGCATCCACTCGACCTCCCTGTGGATGTCCGCGGGATTAATGTAGGGAAGCTGGAAAAAGTTGAAATACGCGAGTGAAAAATCATAGCTGTCACGCAGCCCGTCCTCCGAGTAAAACTGTATCTTACCCTGTTCCTCAAACCGGAAAATATAGCTGAACCGGACGTCCGTGAGCGTCAGCCGGAGCTCGTACCACGCGAACAGTCCGTCCTCATATTTCCGCTCCATCGTCTCGCTGCGCTGCCTTGTCTGTATGACGTATTTGTTCTCATAAACCACAAAAACGCCGTCCGGCACATCTCTCTTGTCAATCCGGAGCCGGAGAATCACCTCGTTTTCCGATACCGGAAAGCAGTATCGGGAATCGGGAATGTGTAAAATCGCATATTCGTTCATGTTAATTTCCTTTTCTACTTGTAACAGTTCAGCCATAGAACGGCAGATCGGAGCGCGGGTGCTTGCACACAAAGCTCCGGTTCGGTCGTTCTATGAGCGGAGCGCCCCGGTCATGAAATAAAAGATGAGCCGCAAGGCGGCGACGGCTGCGTAGCAGACGCTTTTATGAATGTCCGCGGGCTGAACTGTTAATTCTGCTTCTCTTTATGTTGGAACTGTAATTGACAAAACTGACCCGACAGTATATAAATAAGCTATGAGCAAAAAATATACTATCCGGGACATCGCCAAGCAGGCGGGCGTCTCCGTGGCAACCGTATCCTATGTGATCAACAACCGAAACGACCAGCGCATCAGCGAGGCAACGAAGAAGAAGGTCTGGCAGATCATCAATCTGTTGGACTATCACCCCAACTCCTCGGCAAAGTCTCTTGCGACAAGCAAGACCTGCAACATCGCGCTATACCTGAAGCATGAAGAGTGCCCCTATAAGCGCTGTGAGCAGCTCGCTGTGGCGGAAGCCCTGACCGGCGTGCTCAACGCGCACGGCTATCATCTTCTGTTGCAGCACCCCGGCGACATTGTCAGGGTCGATTACGCGGATGCCATTTTGTGCTACGACACAGACCTTGACTTTTTTAACGAGGTCGGCGATAACAACTTTATCCCCCTGATCGGGATCGACATTCTCATCTCTGCCCAGCTGCAGATTTTCTTTCAGATCTGCACGGATTATGATGCCATAAAAGCTAAGGCGGAGGAGCGTTTCGGGAAGGACAATTATACTTACCTGTGCCTTCGCCCCAACAATCAGGAGCTCTGCGATCTGATCCTGCGAACATTTCCTTCCGTATCCTTCGTATCGGAGGTCGCCGTTCCGCTTCCGGGTGGAAATATCGTGTACAGCCAGCAGTCTCTTGCCGTCTGTGCCGGAGAGGATGCCTGTTATATTCCCTGCGACCTTTACGAGAAGATGGAACAGGTCTTCTCCTGCTTCGAGCTCGCCTCGAACCGCGTCGATGGCTGCACCCATCAGGTCTTCGTCTGAACCGTTTTGTCAAACTGCCGGATATCCTTTTACGGATACCCGGCTCTTTTTATTTTTCAGATTTTACTTAGCCTCAAAGCCTACTGTCAGCTGTGAAGCAGCAGGATCATAGGTAAAGGTATAGGTTCCTGCTGCTTTTGCCAGAATGTTTGCGCTTGCAGTTCCGTCAACATACTGCAGGGAATCCTCATCCGTGATGTTTGTGAAACGGACATATTCGTTGCCTACGGAAGAATTTCCATCCTCTGTCGTAACCAGAGTCGTCATAAGGAACTCGTCTCCCTCGTCCAGATCGATAACCAGTGTGTGAATGCCGTTCTCCTCTGTGAAGGCGTACTTTTCATCGTAATCATCCTGCCAGCCGGTCACGATAGCGCCCTTGATGTAATAGGTGGTCGTAACATCTGCCAGTGCCTCCTTCATCTCTCCGTTGTAGGTGAAGGTAATGGTGTCATAAGGGTTAGAATTGTAGTTCTCCTTGCTCTCCTCCGAGTAATTGCTGTTCTCGGTATCGTACACGTCTGCACCGGGATGTGTTGTCAGGGTGAAGGTATAATTGCCGTCAACCAGACACTTGATGTTAGACTTCTTGGTGTCATCGGAAAGTCCGCCAGAAACGCTGAAATAGGAAACACCATCGGCATCCGTGGTTTCCAGATATCCGCCGCCGCGCTGGTCATGCCATGAGCTGTTGATTGCGAACTGGAATTCGTCGCCCTCGCAGAGGTCGAGTGTGATCGTGTATACGTTCTCTCCGTCATTCTTTGTCATATAGTGCTCGTCGCTGATGACTCCGCCCCAGCTGGATGCCGCGAGCAGAGGGCTCTTGCCGCTTCCCACGATAGCGAAGGTTCTGCTATCCTCCACATTCTCCATGAAGCCCGCAAACACCTTGGTATCTGCTGTGATTGCCTGTGAGAAATCAAATTCATGTCCGAGAGACGGGGTTGCGAACCAGCCCATGAAGAGCTGTCCGTCCTTCTCCGGTGTGTATTCTGTCGCTGTTGCGCCGCTTGCCACTTCTTCCTCGGACAGCACGGTCGTTCCGTCCACATCATAGAACGTTACCTTATAGGTATCTGTCGCTGCGCTGCTTTCCGCCGCACTGCTCTCTACGCTGCTCTCCTCTGAAGCCGCGCTGCTGTTGCTGCTCGTCTCTGCACCGGAGCAAGCCGCAAGTGAAAACGTGCAGACCGCTGCCAGCATGATACTTAATACTCTTTTCTTCATCCTTTTTCCTCCCTTTTCCGGTCTCCGTCTCTGCGGAGCCAACGATGAATGTGTTTGCTGATTTGTTTGCTTAACCAGTTAAGCTCATAGGTATAAAAAATTGGTTTTGCTCCTTTGCTTAACCAGTTAAGCAAATTATAATAATGATACCCGCTGTTGTCAATTTCTGAAATTAACAAAAGCGGGCAACCAATTTTAGCTATATTAGACAAAGAAACATCCCTCTGGCTTAAACCAGCCACTGCTCCACAACTTCCACATTTTCTTCGAGTATCTGTGCAATCTGCTCTATCGACATGTTCATGGCTTTCAGATTTATGGCGGCAGCTCTTCTGCCCTCTATTCGCCCTTCGACCTTCCCTTCTGCTCTTCCTTCTGCTCTTCCCTCTTCTCTGACGTCATCATCATGCAACAGTTCTTTCATGTACTCCGACCTCCATTCTTCGTTCTTCCGGGCTCTGCCTACCGCTTCCTCAATCTTGCGCGTCAATGTACCTTCGGCTCTCCCCGTCCTGATATAATCATACAGCTCCTTCAAATGCTCCGGTACCTCTGCGGCGCTGCTGACACAGTTATAAAAAATTTTCTCCGTGCCATCCCGCAGACACAGCGCCTTATTCTCCTCGCAGCGGTTCTGAAAGGAGTACTTCACATATCCCAGTCCAAAAGGATCGAAAGTACATAGAAACAGCACCTTCCCTTCCGGCAGCTCCCGGTAAGACTTTCCCTTACCCAGATGATCCATGTCCATCGTAGACTGATAAAAGCGGCTTCGTCTTGGCAGCTCCAGCTTCTCCACCGCCTGATGATTCAGGTTCTGCATCTCCGCATCATAGACATGATTCTGATCTCTCGTATACACATCCAGCCGGATCGGCTTGCCATCCGTTGTGTACCGGAATTGCCGCTCCGTCTGAACATCTTCCAGTTCTCCGACCGGATGATCTAACAGGCACTCCAAGACCTCCCTGCAAAGCTCCTTGTCTTCCATCACCTTGCCAAACATAAAATCATCCGCAATCGTCAGTTCCTCATACCTTTTTGCCATTCGTATCCTCCTCACGCTTTCCTCAGGAGAATACACCGACACAAAATCAAGCTTCCGGTTCTCGCCATGTCTTCCCCCGCTCTATGATTGTCATTGGGTAACTAAGCAGGGATTTCTTTGAACTCGTAGACATCGGCTTTCGCCGGCACAGAAATTTGAAAATAGAAAATCTGCTTATAAGTAAAGAATAGCAAAGGATTATTTATTTGTCAACATAGAAAAACCGGTTCCATCAGAAAACGCCAGCCCCGGCAAATACCGGTTCTGGCGTCCTTTCTATGTTGTATTACTTTGAGACAGTATACTGAGAGCTGGAGAAACATTACTCAATTAAGCTCATCTAAATAAAGCTGCACACGGTTCTGTATGAGCTTTGCCGCCTGTCCGGCATCCTTTGTACCGTTAAAATACTCTGCCGCCTCCTCGCTTATGATTTCAGCAATGAGTGAGTTTTCCGGCCATGGCCCCAGCGCGTTCAGAAACTCGACATATTCTTCCAGATAGCTCTCTCCATCTGTTTTCATGAAAGGGAAAGATCCTCCGCCGAATCCCTGGTATCTCCAGCTCTCACTCCACTCGTCCCAGTACACACTGCTTCTTATCGCATCCTCAAGTGCCGGAATTCCATCCTCTATCTGTTTAAGATTTTCGGGGTCGAGAAGGTACTTTAAAAAGGCTGAAATTTCTTCCTTGTAGACCGTGTTGGTATTTACTGCCAGCAAGCGTCCGCTGTTCCAATATCCGACATAATTCTCCTGCCCGGGGAAACTTACAAAATGACAGTCCTCCCCGTACAGTTCCAGGAGCTCCGCATATCTCCCCGAGTAAAAGAGATATTCCATATTTGCCAGATAACTTCCGTCAACAACCTTCTCTACACTCTCTGATGCCGGACACCCGGGCAGTTCGCCGTACTTTTTCGATAATTCCAATGCCTTTATAAAAGCTTCTGTATCAAAACTACAGCGCTTTTGGTTCATATCAAGAAATCCCGCATCCTCCAGATGATTGTTGACCATATAGTTCAGGTTACGTCCGCAACTTAGCTGTCCCTCATAGCTGAAGAGTCCCTCCAGCGTGGTATTGCTCTCCGCAATATCCACAATATCCTTATAATTCCAGTGCTCTGTTTCCCACAGCCGATCCGATGTAACCATGACTAACGGCTTGCCGTACAGGCACAAGCCTGCAAGCGTCCCGTCTATCGTTCCGAAGCTTCTGCTTCCGGCGAACATCTGATTTATCACATCCGCGGGCAGCATTTCCTCCATATCCGCCAGAATGCCCTTCGAGTATAGAACCTCCAGTTTTTCCCTGTCAAACAGACTGATAATATCCGGTCCCTTTCCCGCCGCCAGTTCCGCCATAACTCTTGTCCAGCTTTCCTCGTCTTTGAAGGAAGCCGATTGATACTGAATGGTTATGTCTGCGTTTTCCCTGCTGAAATTGGCCGCGGACTTTTTCAGATACGAGTCCACCGAAAAATCCATCACGGTGATACCGGAGTCCTCCTGTTTTTCATCGGAAAAGACATGGAGCCGGTCGCCGTCTGTATTGCAGACATAGACAAGCAGCGTCCCAGAACCGGACAGCATCACATGCTCGATATATTCCTGCATATCGTTGCGGATGTCACTTCCCAGAAGACTGAGCACACTTTCCCTTTCCCCGGTCATAACATTCCACTTCCATATGTTTCCCGCATCGCTGTAATAGATTTCCCCTGTTTCCAGCATCGAAAACTGGCGCATTCTGATTCCCTTTAACGATGCCAGCAGTTTTTCGGTTCTGTTCTCCACATCGATCCAGTATAGCCCCGTCTCCGCTTCTTCCTGTCTGCTCACCGCAAAAATCAGGCTGCCATCCGGTGTATGAAAGGCGGACATTACCTCTGCCATATCCTGTTTTCCGTCGAAGCTCTCCTCCATAAGGAATTTCCCAGCAGAGTCAAAGACACAAAGACTGCTGTTCGTCATGTCCGGCACATAGCTATAGCCCCGCTCATCACACCACCAGTAATTCTGCGCCAGATCATTTCCGGTAATCTCCCTCTCCGCATAGCCGTCCGTAAGCTCCTGTTCAGAAATGAGTTCACCGTTTTGATCGAGGTGCACCAGAAAAATCCGGTCATCGTCTCCGCACAACAATGCTATGTCCGCCTCCGAAACGACGTCCATACTTGCCACATTGCGCACATACTGTGGCAATGTGAGCTCCTGCACTTCCGTTCCTGCCGTCCAGTCGGTCTGCTTCTCCAGAATATACCGCTTCTGCTGTCCGCAGTCATAAGCAGTAAGCATATACCTCGCATTCCGCAGGCTGTCCGTAAATATCTCCCTTGACTGATACTGAAATTCTGGTTCCTTCGGCAGCACCTCGCTGTACGCAATCTCCTGAAGCCCGCTCTGCAACGCTTCATCGGCAGAATCCATCGTATTTTTCAGCATAAAGCCCTTTGTCTTCCACTCTGTACCTATCTTTTCCTGAACGGCAGGTTGCACCTCCGTCTCGGTCTGATGATGCTCACCGTCCGTTTCCTTCGGCGCCCCGCAAGCCGCCAGCATCATAAGAAAACATATACAGAAAACAAGCCGTCCTAATCTTTTCAATATCCTATACCCCTTTTCATCTGCCGCGTAATTAATATTCCCTCCGGCACTATTTCTCCTCAATCCACCCCCGCACAGTCGCTTCATCAACTCCCGCCGCTTCCGCGATCTGCTGTAAGGGGATATTCTGCTTCGCCAGATTCTTTACCATGGTACGGAGCGCGGCACGACCAGTTTCTATTCCCTCCTGGATTCCAGCGTCATATCCATCCTGCCTTCCATGCTCGTACTCCGCCTCACGGTATTTTTTCTCTTCCAGCTCCTGATCATACTCAAATATGCTCATCTTCAATACCTCCGCACGATTACGGGACAGGAACTCCGACAGAATCCCCTCCCGGATGCATTCTGTGATCGCCTGCTCCACCGCCTCGTTCAACTCCATCTGTGCCGCGTATTTCCGCACCCTTGCGACATACAGCGAATACTCCCTTAAGATCTGGCACTGCTCCATCAGTTCCTTATTATGTCCCTCATTGATGTTTAAAAGCGTCACCTTCAGTTCCAGATCCGGCTCTCCCTGCAGATTCTCATACGCCGTGGAAAGCCGAAGCTCCTCCCTGTCCGCGACCCGCCCAGTGCCGTTATAAAACACCAGAAATTTCGGCGCAGGCAGTCTAATCAGTACCGATGAATAGAGCGACTTGTCCTTCACAAGGATCTGGTACTCGCTTGCAATGTAAAACAGGTTCCGCAGCGGAATGTTCGGATTATAGGTTGACTGGTGCTCACACAAATACAGCCTCATATCCACCAGAAAAGCCACATCATTCTTCATCCC
>CAKRUB010000012.1 GCA_934402375.1 uncultured Acetatifactor sp. | reverse complement strand
TGGGTTGAAATAGTGAAGTTATAGAAATTGTCAAAAATCATAAAGTCGCTCCCCACGCGGGAGCGTGGGTTGAAATAAATTTAAAATCACTATGAGAACCCTGTTGATTAGTCGCTCCCCACGCGGGAGCGTGGGTTGAAATGGCGATCCATCCACACGAAAAATAGCGGAATCGCGTCGCTCCCCACGCGGGAGCGTGGGTTGAAATAAACCATCGCAAAAATGCAAGTTAAACAAGCTGGGTCGCTCCCCACGCGGGAGCGTGGGTTGAAATTCACATAAGTAAAATCGGTAAATGTGTGTGTTACTGTCGCTCCCCACGCGGGAGCGTGGGTTGAAATCGCTCTAGAGGTTAAAACCTTAAGCTACTGTTATGGTCGCTCCCCACGCGGGAGCGTGGGTTGAAATTCTTGACATGTTGGAAGAAATTCTCGAGGAGGAAAGTCGCTCCCCACGCGGGAGCGTGGGTTGAAATTGCTCTGCACTCATAGTCCGCGCTCCCTGCTCTGGTCGCTCCCCACGCGGGAGCGTGGGTTGAAATGCTGTTTTCGCTGCCTCTGCCGCCTGCCCTTTTTCGTCGCTCCCCACGCGGGAGCGTGGGTTGAAATTTGGCCATGTTCAGGTAGTCCCGCCATGTGGTAGTCGCTCCCCACGCGGGAGCGTGGGTTGAAATCGGCAAAACCGTCCTGATCCAAGGTATCTCCCGCAGTCGCTCCCCACGCGGGAGCGTGGGTTGAAATGATGCTTGTTATCGCATCAGATGGAGCGTTGCCGTCGCTCCCCACGCGGGAGCGTGGGTTGAAATTTTTGGCTACAAATTTTACACGATGGGAATAAAGTCGCTCCCCACGCGGGAGCGTGGGTTGAAATATTTGTATGCTCCGTTTTATAATCATCTTTATTGTCGCTCCCCACGCGGGAGCGTGGGTTGAAATCAGAAAAGAAGTCCAAAAGGTGCCGACGGATAGAGTCGCTCCCCACGCGGGAGCGTGGGTTGAAATAAATTGCTATTTACTGCATCAAACTGCTGCTTGAGTCGCTCCCCACGCGGGAGCGTGGGTTGAAATAAGTTGGTTTACTGTCACAGTGCAGTTGCTACCAAGTCGCTCCCCACGCGGGAGCGTGGGTTGAAATCGCCCTAGAGGTTAAAACCTTAAGCTACTGTTAGTCGCTCCCCACGCGGGAGCGTGGGTTGAAATGGCGCAAAGTATGCTACATCAAAGAAGATTGTAGGTCGCTCCCCACGCGGGAGCGTGGGTTGAAATAAACCACCCCCACCCTTGAAAAACCACGGTATTGTCGCTCCCCACGCGGGAGCGTGGGTTGAAATTTGCTAATCACATTATTGAAGCATTACAAGCAGGGTCGCTCCCCACGCGGGAGCGTGGGTTGAAATAAATAAGGGGATCGCTCTTTGGAAGTTGGAAAGAGTCGCTCCCCACGCGGGAGCGTGGGTTGAAATACTGTTCCGTCTGCGTTGGTTTCCGTGGCACCCTCGTCGCTCCCCACGCGGGAGCGTGGGTTGAAATTCCCACGGTTACGGCGTTAGCAAGTTTGCTGAAGTCGCTCCCCACGCGGGAGCGTGGGTTGAAATTGAAAAAGAAAAAGGAGCTGGCGGAGCAGGAAGCGTCGCTCCCCACGCGGGAGCGTGGGTTGAAATATGCAGCATACAAGAAGTTACGGTTGGCGGTTGGGTCGCTCCCCACGCGGGAGCGTGGGTTGAAATTCATTTCCCTTCTGTCAAAATTTGATAGGCAAAGCGTCGCTCCCCACGCGGGAGCGTGGGTTGAAATTCTTCGGCAAATTCCGCTACCGTGCAGTCACAATCGTCGCTCCCCACGCGGGAGCGTGGGTTGAAATTGTTGCACCGCTTCCAAAGCTTACACTTGCTTTTGTCGCTCCCCACGCGGGAGCGTGGGTTGAAATTGGATACCCCTACTTGTGAGAATCCCCCACCTGGTCGCTCCCCACGCGGGAGCGTGGGTTGAAATTTCCTGCAATATCACAAATGTTGGTTTCGTCTCCGTCGCTCCCCACGCGGGAGCGTGGGTTGAAATTCCCACAAACAGCAATCTGTTACATACGCTTTATTGTCGCTCCCCACGCGGGAGCGTGGGTTGAAATTTCGAGATTATTATTGATTGCGTCAATGATTTCGTCGCTCCCCACGCGGGAGCGTGGGTTGAAATAATATTTTCAATGCCTCCCTGTGGTGTATCTGATGTCGCTCCCCACGCGGGAGCGTGGGTTGAAATCGCCTTACTCATATTAAACGCACTTGCCAACACCGTCGCTCCCCACGCGGGAGCGTGGGTTGAAATAAACAAAATTGTATGCCTACGTGTGCTGTCAAAAGGTCGCTCCCCACGCGGGAGCGTGGGTTGAAATGGAACTAAGCACAGAAAATTAGAAATGGATTATGGTCGCTCCCCACGCGGGAGCGTGGGTTGAAATCGAAGTATCAAATATGGACGGACACGGAAGAGAAGTCGCTCCCCACGCGGGAGCGTGGGTTGAAATGGTGGACTCATGACAGTACCAATGACGGCAGTCAAGTCGCTCCCCACGCGGGAGCGTGGGTTGAAATACCTCACCAACTCTCCGACACTTACACTGAATCCGTCGCTCCCCACGCGGGAGCGTGGGTTGAAATCTCGGGATCGCGAAGCGTGCTGGTGCTACTGGAGGTCGCTCCCCACGCGGGAGCGTGGGTTGAAATTCGACGGCTTCGGGGACATGGTCAGAGGTTTTTTGTCGCTCCCCACGCGGGAGCGTGGATTGAAATCCTAAATGGGAGAGCAGGGCGGCGGATAAGCTACGTCGCTCCCCTTGTGGGAGCGTGGATTGAAATGCTCTTGAGAGGATTTTTAGCGGTTCTGCAAGTCCGTCGCTCTCCTTGTGGGAGCGTGGGTTGAAATATACCGGACACTACTGATATTCCGACCCTGCCGCGTCGCTCTCCTTGTGGGAGCGAGGATTGAAATCGCGTTGCCGTAGTCGTCGTACCCGGCATTGTAGTCGCGCCCCCTGCGGGAGCGAGGATTGAAACTACTGTTGGAAAGCAAAAGCAGAAAACCTTTTGGTCGCTCCCCTTGCGGGGGCGAGGATTGAAATAAAGTAACCGACGAAGATGTATGCGAAAAGGTTAGTCGCTCCCCTCGTGGGAGCGTGGGTTGAAATCAGTGAATTATCACCGGCACATTCGCATGGCGGTAAGTCGCTCCCTCGCGGGAGCGCGGATTGAAATTACACCTTGTACCCATGCTGCCGCGCCCAGCTCGGTCGCTCCCCCCGCAGGAGCGCGGATTGAAATTCCGCTTACTACGAAGCGTAGGCTGCTTGCTGAAACGTCGCTCCTCCTGCGGGAGCGTGGGTTGAAATGGTTGACATTTTGAATGTTATCCGAAATAATGCAGTCGCTCCCCCCGCGGGAGCGCGGATTGAAATGCGGTCTTGCGTGGGTAGCCTGCCGGTGGGCGGGGTCGCTCCCCTTGTGGGAACGTAGGTTGGAATAACATCAGTGTCTCGTCATCCTTGCGTTGCATTGTGTCGCTCCCTTTGTGGGAGCGTGGATTGAAATTACTGCTGGAAAGCAAAAGCAGAAAACCTTTTGGTCGCTCTCTTTGCGGGGGCGTGGGTTGAAATAAAGTAATCGACGAAGATGTATGGGAAAAGGTTAGTCGCTCCCCTTGTGAGAGCGCGGATTGAAATCTGAAACAGGAAGGCTATGAGATATCAAAGTCGAGGTCGCTCCCCTTGTGGGAGCGTGGGTTGAAATCGTGACATTAAGAAAGGCGGTGTCTGCCTTTACGTCGCTCCCCTTGTGGGAGCCGTGGGTTGAAATCATGCGTCAATGATCGCGTCAATCGGGTCGATTCTGGTCGCTCCCCTTGTGGAAGCGTGGGTTGAAATTATGCCACACTATACGATTATGTGCGATATTTATGTCGCTCCCCTTGTGGGAGCGAGGGTTGAAATAATACATCCACGGGCAACGTGTACCGCTGCACGGTCGCTCCCCTTGCGGGAGTGCGGGTTGAAATTGGTAAAAGTGGAGAATTATACGGAAGCCAAAGTTTATTTCTTCTGCGGAAACATGGGGTGAAATCCTGCCGGGGCTATAATGGTCACAGGCATCGGGAGAGCACTTTTTACGCGAACAGAAAATTAAATACTTTGAGTGAATTCTTGGGTACCTTGATCTGTGTCAGGTAAAATCAAATTATTATTTTGCGCCAGAGTGAGTTCTTCCGATAGTAGTGCATAAATTGGTTGACACACGTATTAGCACGTGCTAACATGTATTATGTGATAAGGAGAGGAGATACTAAAGATGCCAATGACATCGCAGGAAATGATAAAATATCTAAAGGCAAATGGTTTTGTAGTGATTAGTCAGAATGCTTCTCATGTAAAACTAAATAATCCGACGACTGGCAAAACTGTAATTGTTCCTTATCATTCCAAGGATTTAAAAAAGGGCATGGAACAGGCAATACTCAAACAGGCTGGATTGAAATAATCCAGTCACCATTCACTGGAGGTAGAATATGAAAAAAATATTTTATCCGGCAATCTTTCATGAAGCGGAAGAAGGAGGTTTCTGGATTTCCTTTCCTGATCTGCCGGAGTGCTTTACTCAAGGGGACGACATGCAGGATGCTTATGAAATGGCAATGGATGCTCTCGGTCTAGCTATCATCAGTCGGGAAAAAAGCAATGAGCCGTTGCCCGAGCCCTCCAAGCCTAGCGCAATAGCAACAGAGCCGAACGCATTTTGTGTAGTAATTGAATTTGATCTTCTGTCTTACCAGAAGAAGCATAACTCCAAGGCGGTTAAGAAGACACTTACTATTCCGGAATGGTTGAACGAAGCCGCTACGGCTATGAATATCAATTTTTCGCAGGTGCTACAGGAAGCTTTGATACAAAAAGTTGGCGCCAAATAGATTGCGGCGGTATAAAGCAATGACTTAATGCCGCTGGTGACACCAGTTCGGCATGAGACACTCCCACACAGGGGCGCGGGTAAAAAACAGCGAGAAGACATGCTATGTACTCAATGCGGTCGTTACCTTAAGGGGCAGGGGACTGTACCTGCGGAATTTCAAGATGCACAAAAATAGCATGTAGTAGACATTATAAAGGTGTGAGAATAGGAGATTCCGTACGGCGTTGCAGAGTCGGCAACTGCGCCAAAGGTGTTAAGTAGGTGTGAGAACAGGAGATTCCGTACGCGTTGCAGAGTCAGCAACCGTGGGAAAAGTCTACAAAAGTATGTAGATGAAGTATCCCCAGACGTGAAGACATGAAATTTGGAAGAAAGTGATATATACAGAAAAATACCCCAGCCTGACGACTGGGGTAAAAGATTAACAACCGAAGTTAAACATTCTGCAAATAGCATTAAATAACTCGGAACAGCTATTGAATTTGAAACACATAGTTTTGTCCTCCTTATTTTATTTTGATTTGTATTTGTATCAGCTGACAAGATGATTGTAACAATTTTGTAATATTTGAGCAATAGGAGAAAAATGGGAATTTTCAAGGAATTTACGAAAATACGCTTCCAGTAACTTCCATTGTAAATCTTCTATTTCCATGATAGGATTTGAAATGTAACAAATTTGTAATATATTTGCAGACGTCAGGCTGACGCGTACAAGTTTATATCATTACATAAAGGTTACGGAAACTATTAAGGAAACAGAAGGAGGAGAAAACAAAATGAATATGTTACCGTCTATGCTGATTGCAGCAACATTGATCGGAGGAAGTCTACAGGTTAATATACCGTATGCCGGAAATAATGCAGGTACCGGTTGTAAGCCTGAATTGCCGGAGGCAACAGAGGGTGTGCAGGGACAATATTCTGCCCGAAACGTACAGGAGCTTCTGGAAAGGTTGCAGAAGTTGGGGATTGACACTTCCTTTATTGAAAATTGTCTCAAGCCGATTATCTGTCCGGGCGGAGAAAATCCACCGGAGGAAAGACCGGTAGAAAAGCCGGACGAGAAACCCGACGAGAACCCAGAAGGAAAACCGGACGAGAAGCCAGTGGAAAAGCTGGACGAGAGTCCAGAGGAGAAGCCGGACGAGAAACCCGACGAGAGTCCAGAAGAAAAGCCAGAAGAAAAGCCAGAAGAGAAACCAGAGGAGAAGCCGGAGGAAAAACCCGAGGAGAAACCTGACGAGAACCCCGAAGAGAAACCAGAGCAGAAGCCGGATGTACCGGAAGACGACTCCGCAGACAAGGAGGAGAGCGAAGTACTGAGCTTTGCGGAACAGGTGGTGGAGCTTGTGAATGCGGAGCGTGCCAAGGTAAATCTTCCTGCGCTGACAATGACGACAAAGCTGAATGAGGCGGCGTTGGTGCGCGCGAAGGAGACAGTACAGTCTTTCTCCCATACCAGACCGAATGGAAGCTCGTTTTCCACTGTATTGAAGGAGAACGGAATCAGTTTTCAGGGCGCGGGAGAGAACATTGCGTGGGGACAGCGGACGCCGGAACAGGTAGTGCTCGCATGGATGAATTCGGAAGGTCATAGGGCGAATATTTTGAATCCGAAGTATACCTCGATCGGTGTGGGATATTACCTTAACGGTGCGACTCCCTACTGGGCACAGCTTTTCACTTATTAAAAGCTACGGTTCTGTCGTCCTACGGCGGAACTATACGTTAAATTTCAGAAAACAGGGCGATTGTAGTGGATGCAGTCGCCCTGTTATGTTATATTATTGGAAAATGGAACAGGGAAGGACAGGAGTATAGAGTATGGAAGGAAAATGTATTGTCATTTGTGCAGGGGATCTGACATTAGGGGAAATTCCGGTCGCTGAGGAGGATCTGGTCATTGCGGTGGATGGCGGACTGGATTACTGTGCGGTGCTGAATGTGGAGCCGGATCTGATTCTCGGGGACTTTGACTCTCTGAGCGAGGAAGAGTATGCGGCGGTAGAGCAGCTGGAGCAGCAGATACCGGAGCGCGTGATTCGGTTGCAGCGTGAGAAGGATGAGACGGACGGACTTGCTGCACTGCAGGAGGGCTTGAAGCGGGGCTACACGGAGTTCCGAATCTATGCGGGAACAGGCGGAAGATTTGACCACACACTGGCGAATATCCAGTGTCTGCTTTACCTGAAGAATAGAGGGGCATCGGGGTATCTTGTGGACGGTACGGGAATGATGCTTGTAATAAAGAATGAGGCGGTACATTTTAGGAGAAACCTTAAGGGGACACTTTCGCTCTTCTCCATGGTGGAGGAGTCGAAGGGAGTGACGATTCGCGGAATGAAATATGAGCTTGAACATGCCTCTGTCCGCAACGATTTCCCGATTGGTATCAGCAATGAGTTTATTGGACAGGAGGCAGAAATTCTGGTTGAGGACGGTACGCTGGTCTGTATGCTCCAATATGCGGACTAGACGCAGCGTAGGTATACAGACAATTACAGCCTAGCGGGGCTTTTGACTCCAGTATCATGGCAATGCACTCAGGCAAAGGCATTAGACAAGAAAGAGTTCCAGTATAAAGACCACCGCGCAGCAGAGAACGGACACCGGGAGCAGCCCTGCGCCGAGCCATGCGGCAATGATTCCGACCACAAGGGCGGCAATTCCCGCAACAGGGGACTGCGTGGCATCCATAATGGCAGGAAAGGTCATGACAGCCAGAGTGACATAGGGAACATAATATAAAAAGGACTTTAAGAATTTGTTTTTTATCTGCTTCCGGATCAGTGTCAACGGCAGGATGCGGATGCAGAGGGTAACAGCCGCCATGATGGCAATGTATACATAGATATTATGCATTTTTAGCGTCCTCCTCTTCGTTGACAGGGAACAGGATCGCAGCAATCGCTGAGATGAGCACTGTCAGTATAATGGTTCGTGTTCCCCCGGATAGCTGGGAAATCAGAGGAAGATAGGTTGCGGCAAAGCTCGCGGCGAAACTGATGAGCACGAAAAGGGCTATGACGCGGTTTTTCCTTGCCGGAGGGATGATCACAGCGAGGAACATACCGAATAAAGCGACGCTCAATGCGCTGACAGCCCGGACAGGAAGAAGATTTCCGGCGATAACGCCGAGAGCGGTTCCACCAGCCCAGCAGGGGGCAGCAATCAGTATCGCTCCGTAGGAATAAAAGGGATCCAGCATCCCGGGACGGGCAATGGTGATGCCGAAAATCTCATCCGTGACATCATAGCCGACGAAGATTCTGTGAATCAGGGGCGTGTCAGGGGAAAATTTCTGGCTGAGCGCGCAGCTCATCAACAGGTAGCGTGCGTTGGCAATTAAGGTCATCAGGAAAATTTCAAAATATGCCCCGTTCGCGGCAATGACGGTAAAGCCTGCATATTCTCCGGCGGAGGCGTTGTTCAGGAGACTTACAAGGAAGCCCTGAAAAGCGGAAAGCCCGGCATTGCGGGCGGCGACACCCAGAGAAAAAGAGACGGCAAGATACCCCAGTCCGATGGGAATCCCGTCTCTAAAACCTTCTCGTAATACTTTATTGTGTGAGTTCATTTTTCTTTTGTCCACCTTTAGAAATATTGCTTCTGTGATCTTTTCATGAGAAATCTCACGGTATAACCCTTTTCATCACAAACCGCGCGTACTACATTTTCAGCGGCATCCTTTGCGTTTTCGTTCACGCAGATAATGCAGCTGTTTTTGTTGCGTCGGAAAATGGAGGGCTTGACCCAGCGGATGAAGTAGGAAATCCGTTCCTTCAGCAATTCCCGTTCAATGAGCTGTTTGCATTCAGGATCAGATATTTCGCAAAGTTCAATTTCATTGTTTACTTTGATGGTAGTGAATAACGGCTGTTCCATGATGTCACCTCGTCGTGATTGTGTCTTATGGGAGCTGTTTCTTTTGTCTCTCTCCGCACATAGTATAGCATATCTTCCCGGAAAAGTGCAACGGCAAGCGCAAAGGATTTAGTAGATTGATAAGAGCTGTGAAAGTGATAATTTCCAGATTGGCAATGACAAAATTGAAAACAGTATGGACAGAAGGTATTGGATGTGTTAAATTCTAGCTAGATAGTGGAAACGCTTTGAACGGGATTAGAGGTAATTGCCTAAAAAGAACGGAGAAAACAGTATGAAGAAAGAAGTTAGAAACAGATTCGGTGGTATCGCGCTGGCGGCAGCCGTGGCAATGCTGGCAGCCTGCGGCGCAGCAGGGGAGGAAACGGCGGTGGAGAGCCTCGCTTCTTCCGGGACGGTGAACGATGCCACGGAAGACAGTCCAGCGAATCTTGATGCTCCAGAAAGCAGTCAGGAGAACGCTGATGTCACGGAAGACAGCCCGGCGAATCTTGATGCTCCAGAAAGCAGTCAGGGGGACAGCGGCACCACGGAAGCACAGCCGGAATATGCGACGAAGCTGCATATCACGATTAACCCGGATATGGCGCTGTATCTCGACGAAGCGGATAGCGTCGTTTTCGTAGAGTATCTGAATGAGGATGCAGAGAAGGCATATGCCGGGACGGACATGACGGGAGTTACATTAAATGAAGCAATAGACGTCATTGTGGATATCGCAGTCACGGAAGGCTATCTGACGGAGGGAAAGACGATTTCCGTGGATGTTGTGGAGTGTGCGGAGGAGAAAGAAGAGGAACTGACAACACAGCTTCAGACTTCGGTACAGGAAGCAGTAGCGGAGAAGGAGCTTGCCATCACGCTGGAATTAATGGTAGACGGGGAGCTCCAGGCGGAAATCCAGACAGAAGTGACAAAGGAGCCTTGTCCTGCCTGTGGCGGAACGGGGATCTGCGCGGAATGCGGAGGAGGAACCCTGCCGTGTAAGCGATGCAAGGGCACACTGGTCGAGAACTGCGGAAATTGTGACTCGAGCGGAATGCAGAAGTGTCCGGGCTGCAAGGGAAGTGGTGTGGATGCGACAAGTGGCGAGGCCTGCAGGCATTGTGGCGGTGCAGGAAAGATTACCTGTGAATTGTGCGGGGGAACACACGGCAAGCCTTGTACGATCTGTAATGGCAAGGGCGTTGTGTCCGACGACTGCATCCTGTGCCACGGCGGGAAGAAGTGTACTGTCTGCGGCGGAACAGGACTGGCAGAGGAGTAAGAAATACAGAGCAAACACAGAACAGCAGAAAGTAAGCTACGAAAAAGGAGATACCACGGCGTTTGGCGGTATCTCCTTTTTGCAGTTTATATTTATTGCCCCGCAGCGGCAGCAGCGGCCGCTTGTTCATTGCGGACGTTAATCTCCCACTGTTGGCTGTTGATGATGGACTCGTAGTCCGGGTTCGCATAGAAAGTCGCGTCGTGCTGGCAGTGATCCGTAGTCAGCGGTGTCGTGATAGTCTGTGTTCCATCAGGGTTTTCAATGACCATCGTGGAACCACTGATCAGGGAAGCATCCTCGATCAGAGGAAGCGTCAGGCGACCGGGAACCTTGAAGGGACAATCGGGACTTGCGGGAAGTCCGTCATAGGCACAAACGTCACCCTCGTAATGGATATTACAGCTTTCTGTCGGAACGGAGCCCTCTGCGAAGTATTCTGTCACAACACAGTTATCTTCGGGGCTGTCGCACAATCCGGGAATGGGAAGCAGACCGGATTTACTGCAGACCTCCGCCTGAACAAGTCCCTCGGGAACTGCAAATTGTTCATTGGGAAGGCTCTCATGTATGCGCGACATCACGGCTTTCCATAATGTCTTGGAGATGCTCGTCTCGTTATTGCTCTTTGCGGAGCTCATGCCGATGCTGTTGTCATAGCCGGTCCACACCGTACAGGTGTAGTAGGGGGTATAGCCCGCAAACCACACATCCTTGGAATCAGTGGAGGTACCTGTCTTGCCGGCGATTCCCATACTGCGGTTGAAATTGACAACGGCAGCAGTACCGGCGGACGTGACAACATCCTGCATGGCATTGGTCAGAAGAAAGGCAGTGGTCTCCTTGAGTACCTGTCTGGTGGTCGGCGTCGTATTGTCAAGAATTACATTGCCGTCGGAGTCGACAACCTTTGTGTACAGCTTCGGCTCCGCATAGTTTCCGAGATTGGCGATGGCAGCGTAAGCGGCATTCATCTCATAGGGGGTGACACCGTAGGTCAGACCGCCCAGCGCCAGTGTCTGATTGACATCGGTATAGGTCTTTCCGTTGATGACAACTCCGTTCGTCAGTGTTGTAAAACCGAAATTCAGCAGATAATCATAGCCGAGCTGAGGGGTGATAACGGTTTCGGTCTTCACGGCTATAATGTTCATGGACTGACGGATTGCCTCGCGGATGGATTTGATGCCGCGGTAGCCAGTCTTGTACCAGTTCTTGACCGGAGTGCCGTCATCGTAGTTAAAGGGTGCATCGTTATATACGGTTGCAAGCGTCTGACCGGCGCTGTCCAGAGCCGGAGCAAAGGCGGCGAGCACCTTGAAGGTGGAACCGGGAGAACGCTTTGCATCTGTGGCGCGGTTCAGGGTACGACGACCCTCCTTTGTGCCGCGTCCGCCGACGATTGCCACGACATAGCCGGTGGACTGATCCTCAATAACCATAGCGGCCTGGGGCTGCGGGGTCATTGAGACGCTTTCTTCATAATTGTCTTCCACATCATCGATTCCCAGCTCGTCCAGTACAGCGGCGCGATAGGTGTCAATTGCCTCGTAAGCAGCCTCCTGCGAGGAGAAGATGAGGTTGAAGTTCCGGTTGACGTTCTGCTTGAACCAGGTCATCATGTTTTCTTTGCTGTAATTGTTTTTTGTTCCGTCCGCAGTCACAACGGTCAGGGCATAGTTCAGATACCAGTTGACCTGTGAAGGGTAGTTTTCTGCGTTTGTGAACTCTTCGTCTGCAATTTTCTGTATCATGGGATCCAGCGTCGAGTAGATGCGGAGACCACCTGCGGTCAGCACCTTCTCAGCGTTTGCCTCACTGTATCCGGCAATATTTACCAGATCGTCCTTCATCTGTTCATAAAGCGCATCAGAGAAGTAGGAGCCGGAGGTTGCATTTGTGCTCTCACGGTAGTCCACGTCGTAGTTCCCGATCCGTTCGTAGACGGACTCGGTGTCAGCGATCGCCTCGTCGTACTGAACCTTTGTGATGAAGCCGAGATCGCGCATGTTTTCCAGACATTTCTTGCGGCGTTTCTGGTTTGCTTCGGGATGGCGGATCGGGTTATAGCCGGACGGGTTCTGTGTGATGCAGGCGATAACCGCTGCCTCGGAAACTGTCAGCTCGCTGGCGGACTTGCCGAAGTAGCGCTTCGACGCCGCTTCGACGCCGAGCGTATTCTGACCGAGGTTGATGGCATTCATGTACTCGAGAAGGATTTGATCCTTGCTATAATATTTGGAGATCTCCAACGCAAGGTACTGTTCCTGGAGCTTACGCTTGATCTTCTTGATTTTATTTTTTCCCTCGGAGGTCCACTCTGTGAAGACGGTATTCTTCAGGAGCTGCTGGGTGATGGTACTTGCGCCCTGTGCCTCCTCGCCGCCGGTCTTCAGGAACTGCCAGCCGGCGCGGAGCATACCCTTGAAGTCAATGCCGTTGTGCAGATAGAAGCGCTCGTCCTCGATGGCGACGAAGGCCTTGCCGAGATAGTCCGGCAGCTTGTCCATGGACTCCACGCGCAGACGGTTGGAGTTGGAACTGACATACTGGTCGATCTCATTGCCCTCGCAGTCGTAGACGATCGTTGCCTGGCCGGATGCAACGACAGCGTCCAGCCGGATGGTCGGCGTGGAGGCGAGGATGCCCCTGAACGCACCGATTCCCGCTGCAACACCGCAGATACCGACGCCGATGATGGCAACCAGTACCAGCTTTACAAGGCTGAGCAGGATTTTTCTTTCTATTTTTACCGTTTTGGAATTCAGTGCCTTTTGCTTCGCACGAACTCCCTTTTTTCCATAATTCATGAAATTCGCCTTTCTGGTTAAATCATACTATCCGCTATATTATACCAAACAAAGATATGTAAATAAAGGTTTTCTTTTCATCTTAATAATTGTTTCACATTTTAGACATTTTATGCTAAGGTGGAAAGGGAATGTTTTTAAAGGAGATAACATACGTTATGAATCAGGATAAGGATGCTTCGTACCTTGTTCTACTCAAAGGGGGCGAAGGAGAATATGAGGAAAAGAAATCCCGCTTTATCGCCACGATCCGTGTGTGCGGGAGCGAGGCGGAAGCGGCTGCATTTATAGAGGAAATGAAAAAGAAATACTGGGATGCCAGACATAACTGCTCCGCCTATGTGATCGGCAGCAGGGGAGAACTGACAAGGTGCAGCGATGACGGGGAGCCGAGCGGCACTGCGGGGCGTCCGATGCTGGAGGTCCTTATGGGTGAGGGAATCCGGAATATTGCTGTGGTGGTGACGAGGTATTTCGGCGGTGTGCTCCTCGGGACGGGCGGACTTGTCCGGGCATATACGCAGGCGGTGAAGGAAGGTCTGAAAAACTGTACGGTCGGGCGGATGTGCTTTGGCTATGAGCTGGAGGTGTGCACAGATTACGGCGGGATTGGAAAGATACAGTATCTTCTGGAAAATCATGGAATAGAACCGGTCTCCGAGGAGTATACTGACAAGGTGACGCTTCGGCTGATGGTGCCCGCCGGCAGGGAGGAAGAGCTTCGGAAAAAGATTACCGAGGCGACCTGCGGCAGGAGTGAAATAAATAGAGTCCGGGAGTTATATTTCGTTGACAAAGAGAGAACGGACGGATAAAATGAGGTAAGAATTAAAAGGTGAATGCAGAATAATGACATTCCGTGGCAGAAAGGTGGTGGTTTTTTTATGAAGAGTAAAACAGTCAGTTCCGACAATCCCATTCCGGGTCGAAGTAGTACTTTAATAAAAAAATCGCATAAGGAGAATTGCCATGGAAAGAAAGATGGAATTTCAGGAGCTTTGTGAGCTCCTCGAGACGAAGCAGTACACCAAGCTGCGCCAGTTTCTGGCTGAGCTGAACGACGCGGATATTGCGGCATTGATGGAAGAGCTGGACGAGGAGAGTCTGCTGAAGGTCTACAGGATTCTTCCGAAGGATCTGGCGGCGGATGTTTTTTCCTATCTTGAGGTGGACAGCCAGCAGATGATCATTAATTCCCTTTCCGATAAGGAAGCGGCGAATGTGATCGATAATCTGATGGCAGATGATGCCGTGGATTTTCTGGAAGAGATGCCGGCGAACGTTGTAGATAAGATACTGGCGAATGCGAAGCCCGATACCAGACAGGCGATCAACCACCTTCTCAGATACCCGGAGGATTCCGCCGGAAGCATCATGACGGTGGAGTATGTTTCGCTGAAGGAAAACCTGACGGTGAATCAGGCGATTGAGCATATCCGCAAGGTAGGACTGGACAGCGAGACGATCAATATCTGCTATGTGCTGGATGCACAGAGAAGACTTGTGGGAACGGTGGCGCTCCGCTATCTGCTGCTGAGCGATGGGGACGAGATTATCGGGGATCTGATGCACGAGAATGTCATTTCGATCAATACCCTGATGGATCAGGAGCAGGTTGCTGCACAGTTCAAAAAATATGACTTTACCGCCATGCCTGTTGTGGATAATGAAAACCGGCTGGTAGGTATTATTACGGTCGACGATATTGTGGACATCATGGAAGAAGAGACCACAGAGGATATGGAGAAGATGGCGGCTATCGTTCCCAGCGATAAGCCCTATATGAGAACAACGGTCTGGGAGACTTATAAGAAGAGAATCCCCTGGCTGCTTCTGCTCATGATCTCCGCGACCTTTACCGGTGCGATCATAAGCTCCTTTGAGGAGGCGCTGAGTGTCTGCGCCGCGCTGATCGCATTCATTCCGATGTTGATGGACACCGGCGGAAATGCCGGCGGACAGGCGAGTGTGACGGTGATTCGTGGGCTGTCATTAGGGGAGATTGAATACCGTGATGTCCCGAGAGTTTTGTGGAAGGAAATCCGGGTGGCGGTACTGTGCGGAGTATCGCTGGCAGCGGCTAATTTTGCGAAGCTCATGCTGTTTGACCGTGTGGGACTGCTGGTTTCGGTGACGGTGTGCCTGACCCTTATCGCCGCTGTGCTGATGGCGATGCTGGTGGGCTGTCTGTTGCCAATTGGTGCGAAAAAACTGGGCTTTGACCCGGCGGTTATGGCGAGTCCATTCATTACGACGATTGTGGACGCGCTGTCGTTGCTGGTATATTTCAGATTTGCGGCAATGATAATGGGAATCTGACGAGGTCGTCTGATAAAGGTACGGAAACTGCGGGAGTAAACGATTTTGGAAGAATGTAAGAACAACATGGGGATCAGAATTGAAGAGTTTAACCCTACTTTCCTTTTTACATGGAAGGGAAAGCGCGAGAAGGGACGGGATGAGGCGAGCTTCCACAGTCATGACTATCTGGAGATGGCGTTTATTCTTTCGGGGGAAGGTCGGTATCGGTTTGACGACGGAATCATTCCTGTGAAGGAGGGAGATCTCCTCATCATCAATCCCGGAGTAAGACATCAGGCGCTGGCTTGCCCGGAGGCGGAGGCTCCGACAACGGAGTTTTTCATCGGGGCGACAGACTTCCAGATACCGGATTTCGCTCCGAATTCACTGCCGGTTCCCAACGGTGGACATATCATGCATACCTCAGGGGAACTGCGGCAGAAGCTGTTTAAGATTTACTCCTCGATGGAGGCAGAAAACGCGGTTTGCAGGCAGGGGCGCTATTTTATGTTGAAAGCATACCTGATGCAGATGATGCTTCTGGTCATAAGGGAGCAGTGTGAGCCTGTTGAGCGGATGGGCGGCTATGCGTTTGAGTCCGTGAACAAGAAATATATCGTCGAGCAGATGGTAAATTATTTCGAGGATCATTACAGCGAGAAGATTTCACTGGATCAGATTGCAGAGAATATGTATCTGAGTCCATTCTATATATCCAAGATTTTTAAGAGTGAGACCGGGGATACACCGATCAGGCATCTCATCAACATCCGTCTGGAGAAGGCGAGAGAGCTTCTTGAGAGCGGATGCGAGGGGAGCATACAGGAGGTTGCTGCGTCAGTGGGATATGATGACGCTTATCATTTCAGCAAATTATTTAAAAAGAGATATGGAATTTCGCCATCGCAGGCAAGAAAAAAGGCATAAAAATAAACGGAGGTTGAGAGAACAATGAGATATTTTTTTGAATCTGCGATTGAAAAAAAAGAAAAGGGATACATGATCCGCGTGCCCTTTAATGTGTGGGAGGTATGCAAGCAGCGCGATGTCATTCAGGCGGAGGTTGTTCTGGATAACGACATTATTGATTGTGAGCTTCTTCCTATTGAAAAAGGAAATTATGAGATTCATATTGAGGACGAGGACGCAGTCAAGGTGGCGCTTGGAGTGCCGCACAAGATTCTGCTGCACATTAACGGCTCCCTGATCCGCATGGATCAGAACAGCCCCTACAGCTTTGACAATCCGGTGAGAAAGATTGACAGTATGCAGGTAATCATCCAGCCGGAGGACGGACTGTGCGGTCAGGCTTGTGTCGCAATGCTGGCTGGTCTGACGATCGCTGAGGTCATCAGCGTGATGGACTGCCGTGAGTGGCAGGCAACGATGGGACGCATGATCTCCGCGCTGAACTACTACGGAATTGACCACAGTGATATTATTGTCTACACGGAGGGCAAGGATGCGGTTCTGCCTAAGTGTTGTATTATGATGGAAAAGATGGGGCGTTATTGCCATTATCTGATTCATTTTGACGGGAAATATTATGATTCCAACCTTGGCGTGCTGGAGGAGTACGATATGTCGAAGCTGCTGGGGTATCTGGAGATCAAGTGCTAACGTAAGCAGCCAGGGATAATTATATACATGAGGGGAAGATGGGATGAGTAAACAGACAGATAACTATGCGGCGATAGCAGCGGCAGCAGGACTCCGCTACGATGCCGGATGCAATGCCATGTATGGGCAGCGGGACGGATTTGATATTGTGCTGTATGTTGCGGACAGCAGATATCCTTATTTATTCATCCTGCATACGGCGGCTAAGAGTACAAATGGAATCATGCTTACAAAGGAGCACACGAAGGAGCTGGTCAAGAGCGTCGGACTGATCGCATTTTGCAAGCAGGACGGCAGCAGCATCAGCGTGACGCTGAAGCAGGCAAAACCGGAAAAGATTAAGGAGCAAATCGGGGACGTATTGTCTGCAGTGACAGCCTTTCTGCGCAGAGACGGCTATGTTCCTTGCTGTAATCTCTGTGGACAGGGGACGGAGGTTGCCGCGTTCCGTTCGGGCGGCACGATTATGCATTTGTGCCCTGAGTGCGAGGCGAGAATGCAGGGGCAGTTTTCTGTCGATGCCCAGAAACAGGAGCAGAAGAAGGAGAATATTGTCGGCGGTATTGTGGGAGCCTTTCTCGGATCACTGCTCGGTGTGCTCTGTATTATTATCCTGAGCAGACTCGGCTATGTGGCGGCGCTCTCCGGCGCGGTTATGGCGGTGGGCGTGCTGAAGGGGTATGAGCTGCTCGGCGGAAAGCTGACGAAAAAAGGCATTGTCATCAGCTGCGTGATTATGTTAATTATGACTTATATAGGGGATAGACTCGATTGGGCAATTGTCCTGCTGACGGATGGCGGTGGTGCCGATGCCGGGTATAACCTGTTTGATTGTTATCGGTCGATACCGTTTTTTATTTCCCAGGGGATTATTGAAATGGAAAACATTGTGTGGAATCTGGTGATGATATATCTGTTCCTTCTGCTCGGTGCCGTTCCGGCGATTCTGTCGAAGATGAGGGAGAAGAGCCAGACAGGCGTTATGACTAAGATCGGCGCAGTGAGTACCTATGGCGCGAACATTCAATAAAGGAAGCAGAAATGTAAGGACATCTTCGGCAGGCAGCAGCCTCCGGGGGTGTCTTTGTGTTTCTGTTTTTTTATTTCTAAAGTAAATATTAAATCTGCTTTTTACCAATGAAATAAGAAAACAAGAGAAAATAAGAGAAAACAAAAGAAAAAGTGAGCATATAAAATATAAATAGCCGAGAATATGTTTGTAAATCGGAGCATATAAAACTAATATATGTCTTAACGATTAGCACTCGAATTAAATGAGTGCTAACAAGAAGCTTTTTGAGAATATAAGGAGGAAATACCATGAAATTAGTACCGTTAGGTGACAGAGTTGTATTAAAGCAGTTGGTTGCGGAGGAGACGACCAAATCAGGTATCGTACTTCCCGGACAGAATAAAGAGAAGCCCCAGCAGGCAGAGGTAATTGCAGTTGGCCCCGGCGGAGTGGTTGACGGCAAGGAGATCAAGATGGAGGTTAAGGCAGGAGATCAGGTCATCTATTCCAAGTACGCAGGAACGGAAGTTAAGCTCGACAATGAGGAATATATCATTGTGAAGCAGAATGATATTCTGGCAGTGATCCAGTAAGAAGCGTCGTACAGGACGGAAAACGAAAAATGAAATCATAATGGAGGCAAAAAATCATGGCAAAAGAGATTAAATATGGCGCGGAAGCGCGTGCAGCATTAGAGTCCGGTGTCAACCAGCTGGCAGACACCGTGAGAGTGACACTGGGACCGAAAGGAAGAAATGTTGTTCTGGATAAGTCCTACGGCGCACCGCTGATTACAAATGACGGTGTGACAATCGCAAAGGAGATTGAGCTGGAGGATGCGTTCGAGAACATGGGCGCACAGCTTGTCAAGGAAGTAGCTACCAAGACGAACGATGTTGCAGGTGACGGTACAACGACTGCAACGGTGCTTGCGCAGGCAATGGTAAATGCCGGAATGAAGAATCTGGCAGCAGGAGCTAACCCCATCATCCTGAGAAAGGGAATGAAGAAGGCTACAGAGTGTGCGGTTAAGGCGATTTCCGGCATGAGCCAGAAGGTAAACGGCAAGGAGCACATCGCCCGTGTCGCTGCCATTTCCGCAGGCGATGAGACAGTCGGACAGCTGGTTGCAGACGCTATGGAGAAGGTGAGCGGAGACGGTGTTATCACGATCGAAGAGTCCAAGACCATGCAGACCGAGCTGGATCTGGTAAAGGGTATGCAGTTCGACAGAGGCTATATTTCCGCATACATGGCAACAGATATGGATAAGATGGAGGCAACTCTGGATAATCCTTATATCCTGATCACAGACAAGAAGATTTCCAACATTCAGGAGATTCTTCCTCTTCTGGAGCAGATCGTACAGTCCGGTGCAAAGCTGCTGATTATCGCTGAGGATGTTGAGGGCGAAGCGCTGACGACATTGATCGTCAACAAGCTGCGCGGCACCTTCAATGTAGTTGCCGTTAAGGCTCCCGGTTACGGTGACAGAAGAAAGGCAATGCTGGAGGATATTGCTATCCTGACAGGCGGTACGGTTATCAGCTCCGAGCTTGGCTATGAGCTGAAGGATACCACAATGGATATGCTGGGACGTGCAAAGAGCGTAAAGGTTCAGAAGGAGAACACGGTCATCGTTGACGGTGAGGGCGATAAGAGTGCTATCCAGTCCAGAATCGGACAGATTAAGAAGCAGATCGAGGAGACAACTTCCGATTTCGATAAGGAGAAGCTGCAGGAGAGACTTGCCAAGCTGTCCGGCGGCGTCGCTGTAATCCGTGTCGGTGCAGCTACTGAGACAGAGATGAAGGAGGCTAAGCTTCGTCTTGAGGATGCATTGGCAGCTACCAGAGCAGCTGTAGAGGAAGGCATCATCTGCGGCGGCGGTTCTGCTTATATCCATGCATCCAAGGAGGTTGCAAAGCTCGCTGACAGCCTTGACGGCGACGAGAAGACCGGCGCGCAGATCGTTCTGAAGGCACTGGAGGCTCCTCTGTATCATATCGCTGCAAATGCCGGACTTGAGGGCAGCGTCATCATCAATAAAGTAAGAGAGTCTGAAGTCGGTGTCGGCTTCGATGCACTCAAGGAAGAGTATGTTGATATGGTTAAGGCAGGCATCCTTGATCCTGCGAAGGTTACAAGAAGCGCACTGCAGAATGCAACCAGCGTAGCAAGCACCCTGTTGACAACAGAGAGTGTTGTCGCAAATATCAAAGAGGAAACTCCCGCAATGCCCGCAGGTGCAGGCGGCGGAATGGGCATGATGTAAGCGGCAGCCGGAAGGTTAATAGAAACAAAGCAGAGAGACGGACAGGATAGACTGCCCGTCTCTTTTTTTGGTGGAAAACGTCGGAACTACTTGACATAGTAATGAAAACCATGTAATGTGTATTTGCAAGCGGAATTAGGCTCTTTCTATTTGATGGGTGATATGATATAATCCATCTGTCGCTGACAAAAAAGCTATCCGGCTGAGGAATGGTATCAATGCAGCAGGATGGAAAAACGGGGGAAATATGGTTAATATCCTGCTTTGTGGCAATGAAAAGGTATTTGACGGAGCGCTGACACAGCTGATCTCCATGACGAACAGGACGAAGGAGACAATCCATGTCTATATTATGACGATGGAGCTGACGAGAGTGCGCGAAGACTTCAAGGCGATCACGGAGGAGCAGATTGGGTTCCTGAATCATGTGATCCAGCAGAAGAATCCGGACAACCGGGTGGAGAAGCTCGATGTGACAGAGCTGTACGAGCAGGAATTTGGCGGCTGCGTCAATGAGACGGCATACTGCACGCCCTACACACTGCTCCGGCTGCTTGCGGATAAATTTACGCAGATACCGGATAAGCTGCTGTATCTGGACATTGATATTATGATAGCGAACGACATCCGGCAGCTCTGGGAGATTGATGTGACGGGCTATGAATATGCAGCGGTGAAGGAGAAGTACGGCTGTTGGCTGATCCGCCCGGATTATTTCAACGCAGGAATGCTGCTCCTGAATATGGAGATGATAAGAAAGACCGGTCTGCTCGTCAAGGCGCGGGCTTTGATACGGACGAAAAAGCTTCTTTTTGCAGATCAGTCGGCGATCTTTAAAGCGACCACGAAGAAGAAGCTGATTCCGCGAATTTATAATGAGCAGTCCAAATTTAACAAGAAGGATACGGTCGTCTGTCATTTCTGCAAACGGCTGATGTTCAGACCCTATCCGCATACGGAAAACTATAAGCAGTGGCAGGTGGAGGAAATTCACAAATATCTCAACTGCCATGCCTTTGATGAAGATCTGAAGGAGTATCTTGCATGGAAGGCAGACTTTGAAGCGGGCCGGATCGGCCGATGACGGAAACGGAGGAATAAACAAGATGGCAAAGCCGGTAATTAGTAGGGAAATACCGATATTTTTCGCGGTGGATGACGGATATTGTCCGTTTCTCGCAGTGGCACTTCAATCCATGATAGATAATTGCTCTCCGGAGAATACTTATCTCGTTAAGATACTTAACACAGATATTTCCGAGGAGAATAAACGGAAGATCGGAAAGTATGAGAGAGAAAATGTTGATATTGAATTTGTGGATTTGAATTATTATATTAAAAAGGTAAAGGATAAGCTTTATACAAGGGATTACTATTCAGCCACGACCTATTTCAGGCTGTTCCTGCCGAATCTGTACCCCCAGTATGACAAGGTGCTTTACCTCGACAGCGACATTGTCATTCTGGACGACATTGCGAAGCTGTACAATACTGACATGGGGGATAATCTTGTTGCGGCGGCGCCGGATGACGCGGTTCTGAGCAGCCCGATCTTCTGCGATTATGTGGAAAAGGTCGTAGGTGTTGCGGACTGCCGGAAGTATTTTAACGCGGGGGTGTTGCTGATGAATCTGGATCAGCTGCGCAGATTCAAGTTTCAGGAGAAATTCACATATGTTTTAGATAAGATCAAGTTTTCCGTCGCACAGGATCAGGACTATCTCAACCGTCTGTGCAAGGGACGTGTAAAGATTGTTGATAAGACGTGGGACAGAATGCCGATTCCCGACCCGAAGATCAAGACGGAGGACGTCAAGCTGGTGCATTTCAATCTTGCCTTCAAGCCATGGCATTTTGAGGACATTATGTATCAGGAGTTCTTCTGGATGTACGCACAGCAGACGGAATATATCGATGTCATTCATGAGATCAAGGAGAATTTTACCGAGGAAGACCGGATCAAGGGCGAGCAGTCCCATGAAAGGCTGTTAAAGCTTGCGAAGAAGGAAGCGGATTGTGTGGGAGACGACAGAAAGAACAGGCGGTGAGGAGATGAGGGAGAAGCTAAATAAGACCAGCCCGGAAAATGTGGACAGCATGACGCAGCAGCCGCCCGAGAAAGCGGCAGACAGACTGGCGGTTCTGGAGAGAATTGAACAGTTGGAGAGAGAAGGCAGGTTCGATGTGGACGCGGAGGAAGACCCGCCGACACTTCCGCTGCAGCCGGATCAGATTGACTACCTTCGCGTGAAGCCGACGAGTAAGGTTAAGGTAAAGCTGGCATATGCTGTTGCCGAGCAGTTCCTGAAGGGGATACTGAAGGACGGAAAGCTGATTATAAAGGATGTCAAGGGCATGGAGAATCTGAACGGACTGCGATCCGGGGCAGTGATTACCTGCAACCATTTCAATCCCTTTGACTGCTTTACGGTGGAGCATCTTTTCCAGACCTCGGTTCATTATGGGAAGAAGCAGCTGTTCAAGGTCATCCGCGAGGGGAATTATACGAATTTCCCGGGCTTTTACGGATTTTTGTTCCGCAACTGCAATACCCTTCCGCTCAGCCAGAACAAGAAGACCATGTATAATTTCCTGCAGGCGGTGGATAAGATTCTGCGCAGGGGTGATTTTATTCTGATTTACCCGGAGCAGAGCCTATGGTGGAATTACAGGAAGCCGAAGCCGTTAAAAAACGGGGCATTTAAGTTTGCGGCAAAGAATCATGTCCCCGTGCTTCCGATCTTTATCACGATGGAGGACAGTGAGACCTACGGGTCTGACGGTTTCCCGGTGCAGGAGTACACAGTGTTCATCGACAAGCCGATTTATCCGCAGAGCGGTCTCACGGAGCGGGAACAGGTCAAGGCGATGCGTGACGGCAACTACAGTGTGTGGAAGCATATTTACGAGGAATTCTATGGGATTCCACTGGAATACAGTACGGAAAATGAGTAAGAAGATCATATATTACACAGACGAACTGAATGATGAATTTTCGGAGGCACAGATCAAGCCGAGAGTGATAGACAAGGATTTCCGCTATTTCCACGGACGAATCTGGGATTTCTGTTCGCGGATGGTTCAGAATGTGCTCAGTATGCCGCTCAAGTTTTTCTACCAGAAGCTTAGATTCCATCTGAAATATGTAGGGAAGGAGAAGCTGAAGGAATGCCGTAACATGGGTTATTTTATTTACGGGAACCATACCCAGCCGTTTGCGGATACCTTTATCCCCAGTCTGGCAAACTATCCGCACCGGAATTTCTTTATCGTGAACCCGGAGAATGTCTCCATGCCCGGGCTGCGGCATCTTGTCGAGATGCTCGGGGCGATTCCGATTCCCTGCGACATAGGCGGAATGAAGAATTTCATCCGTTCGGTGGAGGACAAGATCGCCAGAAACTATTCCGTCACGATTTACCCGGAGGCGCATATCTGGCCGTATTATACGGGAATCAGACCGTTTAAGGCGGTGTCCTTCCGCTATCCGGTCAGCTTGAACTGTCCGGTGTATGCACTGACGAACACCTATCATAAGCGTCGGGGCAACTCGGGGAAGGTGAATATTGTCACATATATTGATGGACCCTTTTACCCGGATGAGAGATTGAAGCCGAAGGAGAGGCAGCAGGAGCTGCGCGACCGCGTTTACCGGTGTATGCTGGAGCGCAGCGCAGAAAGTGATTATGAGGTGATTGAATACAGAAAGGCGTCGGAGTGAAAGCTCCGGCGCTTTTTTAGGTGCTTTCCCTGACTTTTCACGCAGGAATATTTACCTCTTGCGCAGGATGTATTTACAGATTCCGGATCATCTGTATACTGTAAGTGTAGGCAGTGGTAAAGAATAGTTTGTGAGAGGTGAGGTAGATGAAGGACGAAAGAACCTACAGAAATCCGGTACAGAGAGGCTTTTTCCCTGACCCTTCGGTCATCAGGGTCGGCGACGATTTTTATATGGTAAATTCCAGCTTCCAGTATTTTCCGGCAATTCCGATTTCGCATTCCCGCGATATGGTGCACTGGCATATTGTCGGGCATGCAATCACGAACCCGGAATGGCTTGATCTGAGCGCAATCCGGGATTCCCACGGCATCTGGGCGCCGGACATATCCTGTGTGGACGGAATCTATTACATTTTTGCCACCCTGCGTCTGAATGCGGATGGGAAAAGGGGCAACAATGTCATGCGCAGACAGCTTGTCATGACTGCGGAGCGGCCGGAAGGGCCATACAGTAAGCCGGTCTGCCTTGAGGTGGACAATATCGATCCCTCTCACTTTGTGGATGAGAACGGAAAGAGGTATATGGTGATTGCACCGGCAGCCCAGACCGTTCCACTCTCGGAGGATTCGCTTCGCCTTGCGGGGGAGATGAAAACGGCGTGGGCGGGAACCGGTGAGCGCTGTCCGGAGGGTCCGCACATATTCCAAAAGAACGGCTTTTACTACGCCATGGTGGCAGAGGGCGGCACGGGCTACGGACACGGTATCAATGTGGCGAGGAGCAGGACGCTGTACGGGTACTATGAGAGTTCACCCTACAGTCCGGTTATGCGTCAGAAGGATGAAAATGCGCCGATTCAGCGCGCCGGACACGGCAAGCTGGTGCAGGATCAGAAGGGAAACTGGTGGTGTTATTATCTCTGCGGCAGACCGAACGAGGGAAAATATACGACGATCGGCAGAGAGACGGCGCTTGATCCGGTGCAGTGGACAGAGGAAGGCTGGTTTACTGTAAATGAAGGAAAAGGACCTAGCCTTGAGCAGAAGGCGCCCGATCTGCCGGAGCATGTCTTTCCGAGAGAGGCGCAGGATGACTTTGACGGGGAGGAACTGTCCTTGGAGTGGGAATTTGCAAGAAACCCGGACAGAGGCGCGTACAGCCTGACGGAGCGTCCCAGCTTTTTCCGGATCTGGACGGGAGACGGACAGCTGAACGAACTGCGGGCAAAGAACACGCTGCTCAGAAGGGAGCAGGAGCTTGCCTATACCGCCGTGACAAAGCTTGAATTTTACCCGGACAGGGATGGAGAGCAGGCTGGGCTGACCTGCTATTACAGCACGGCAACCTATATCCGCTGCAGCGTCTGCTGTGAGGGCGGGAGAAAAATACAGCTGGTAATCAACCGGAACCACGGCGAGGAACTGATTGCAGAGCTTTCCGACGTGAGGGAGCAGCCGGTATTTCTCAAGGTGATTACAGAGCACCAGCGGAGGAGCTTCTATTATAGCTATGACGATGTGAAATGGGAGGAGATCGGGAGTGTGGAGGACTGCCGTTTCCTTGCGGACGAGGGTGTGCCGGATGATCCTAAGCGGCATACGGGCACACTGGTCGGCATTTATGCCAACAACGGCGGTTGCGGAAGCCGCAAACACGCGGATTTTGACTTTTTCCGATATGAGGACGGAAGGAACTGATTATGGAAAGAAAAAACAACCGGATGAGCGCCACGGCATTCATCCGGTTGAAGCTTTATTTTATACATTTGGTTGTCTGCATCAGTACAGACATGCAGTCCAGAACAATATCCTTCTGGGCGGCATCATAATAAGTGCCGGTATAGATGAACAGACCGCCGTCTATGACAGCATAGATCAAAATCTGGTCAGTCGGCGGGATGTTCAGAAGAACTTCGCGTCCGCCGATGGAGTCAATAAAATCCTGCGTCCAGAGACCGCTTTCCTGCATAAAATCGATGACGGCATCGGTAATCTGGGTAACGGACTCGATGTAGAACACGGGCTCACCGTTAAATGTCCTCAGCTCGGACATGACAACCTCCATGCTCAGACCGTTTTTGTTGTCGGCGAGACCATCCACAATGTCCTGCAGCTCCTTTTTGGTCAGCTTGGCATTGTAGTCTGAGGTTTTCTGCATATTGACGTTGACAGCCTGCTCGGTTTCGATAGTAGGATAATAATAGAGGGCAAGCGGCTCGGAGCCATCAGTACCGTACCAGTCCTCTGAGGGATATTGTATGCTGAAACTTGAGGTGCTCAGTTCGTCCAGCTCCAGATTGCTGATGTCTACCGTCTCCAGAGCGGGTGCATTTGCTACTGAGCTGGCAGCCCCTCCACAGCTGCAGAGCATCAGGCACATTCCGAGACAGACACCTGCCTTTGCGACATGATTCTTTAATTTCATAAATTTTCCCCTTTCGTTACACATATTTTATGTATAGAATGACAACAGTGAACATAATAGCATGAGTCTGCGATGAAAGTCAACTTGGAAAAAAGTTTGTCAAAACCGTTGACAGTTTGAAAAATTGGGTCTATACTTTAAATGTTAATGATGTTTACTAGAGTAAGAGTGGCTTGCAAGCCACTCTTACTTGCATGTTGGAGCATTTTTTCAAAGGAGGCTGGGAGATGTCCCGAAAGGAAGATTACGAGACAAGGACGGAAAAGCTGCTCACACCCATCGCCGAGGCAAACGGTGTCTCGATTTATGATGTGGAATATGTGAAGGAAGGCAGCGACTATTATCTCAGGGCTTATATTGATAAGCCGGACGGAGTGAATATTTCGGATTGCGAGAATGTCAGCAGAGCCTTATCGGATGCGCTGGATCGTGAGGATTTCATTCCGGATGCGTACATTCTGGAGGTCAGCAGCCCGGGACTGGGAAGAACCCTGAAAAAGGATAAGCATCTTCAGGCTAGTATCGGAGAGCAGGTCGAGCTCAAGCTGTTTAAGCCGATTGAGAAATGCAAGGAATTTTCGGGTATCCTTGACAGCTTTGATCAGGACACGCTGACGATTCTGGAGGGAGATGTGCTCAGAAGCTTTCAACGTGCAGACATAGCACTGGTTCGGCTTGCGCTGGACTTTTAAAGAAGAAAAACGATTGAAAATAAACAGATCCCTATGGGTCGGAATGGAGGAAAAGGAAAAGAAATGAACAAGGAATTGATGGAGGCGCTCGATATTCTGGAGAAGGAGAAGGAGATCAGCAAGGAGACGCTGTTCGAGGCGATCGAGAATTCACTACTCACTGCGTGCAAGAATCATTTTGGCAAGGCGGATAATGTGCATGTGGAGATCGACCGTGACACCTGCGACTTTCTGGTATATGCCGAGAAGGAGGTAGTGCCTACGGCGGATGATGTGGAGGATGATTGCCTCCAGATCAGCCTTGAGGACGCAAAGGAGATTTCCTCCAAGGCGAAGGTCGGCGACATGCTCCATGTGGAGATCAAGTCAAAGGAATTCGGACGTATCGCTACCCAGAACGCAAAGAACGTAATCCTTCAGAAGATCCGTGAGGAAGAGAGAAGCGTTATCTACAACCAGTATTATGAAAAGGAAAAGGACGTTGTCACAGGTGTTGTACAGCGCTATGTGGGAAAGAACATCAGCATCAACCTCGGCAAGGCGGATGCTATGCTGAATGAGAGCGAGATGGTTAAGGGTGAGGTGTTCCGTCCGACAGAGCGTATCAAGGTGTATGTTCTTGAAGTGAAGAACACACCCAAGGGACCCCGCATCAATGTCAGCCGCACCCATCCGGAGCTGGTAAAGAGACTGTTTGAGTCCGAAGTTACCGAGATCAAGGATGGAACGGTAGAAATCAAGAGCATTGCCCGTGAGGCGGGCAGCCGTACAAAGATTGCCGTATGGAGCAACAACCCGAATGTGGATGCGGTCGGCGCGTGTGTCGGAATGAACGGAGCGAGAGTCAATGCGATTGTCGAGGAGCTTCGCGGAGAGAAGATTGACATCGTGAATTGGGATGAGAACCCCGGTCTTCTGATCCAGAATGCACTCTCCCCTGCAAAGATCGTTGCGGTATTTGCCGATCCCGATGAAAAGACGGCGAAGGTCGTTGTGCCGGATTACCAGCTGTCTCTGGCAATCGGTAAGGAAGGTCAGAACGCGAGACTTGCTGCGAGACTGACGGGCTATAAGATCGACATCAAGTCTGAGACACAGGCGAAGGATGCCCCCGGCTTCCGTTATGAGGACTATCTCGATGACGAGGGATATGAAGCGGAAGAAGGCGAGTACGATGAAGATGAATATGAAGAGGGCGGACAGGAAGCGCCCGTTGAGGAGTAAAGTGATTTATGGCAAAGAAGATACCCTTGAGGCAGTGTGTTGGCTGCGGTGAGATGAAAGGGAAGAAGGACATGATGAGAGTCCTGAAAACAGCCGAAAATGAGATTTGTCTGGACGTAACAGGCAAAAAGAACGGAAGAGGCGCATATATATGCAGGAACAGGGAGTGTCTGCGGCTGGCCAGAAAGAACAAAGGTCTGGAGCGCTCTTTCAAAATGAGTATTCCAAATGAAGTGTATGACACTTTAGAGAAGGAGTTTGACAATCTTGAGACAGAATAAGATTTTTTCGCTCTTGGGAATTGCTATGAGAGGGCACAATCTGGTCAGTGGTGAATTACAGACCCTGGAGGCGATCAAGAAAGGCTCCGCCATGCTGATAATCATTGCGGAGGATGCGTCTGAGAATACCAGAAAGTTATTTACCGATAAGTGCTCGTTCTATGGAGTTCCGGTGTACAGCTATGGAACGAAGGAAAGCCTCGGAAGGGCGATCGGAAAGGACTTGCGGTCATCGCTTGGCGTATGCGAAGCAGGGTTAGCAAAGAGCATTGTCAAACAACTGGAAGAAGAGGAATCAGCTGAAATAAGCAGAAGTGGAGGAAAGCATGGCGAAGATTAGGATACATGAACTCGCTAAAGAACTGGATAAACAGAGCAAAGACATACAGACGTTTTTACAGCAGAAGGGCATCGAGGTAAAGTCCGCAAGCAGCTCCGTCGAGGAGGAGATTGCGGACACCGTTAGAAAGGCATTCGGCAAGGTACAGGCGAAGACTGAGGAAATCAGGGAGAAAGCCGTGAAAGAGACCAAGACCGAGAAAGAGGTAAAGGCGGAAAAGGAAGTCAAGGTGGAGAAGGAAGTCAAGGTGGAGAAGGAAGTCAAGGCTGAGAAGGAACCTGCCAAGGCAGAGGCGGCGAAGCCTGCCGCAAAGCCGGAGTCGGAAGAGAAGAATGCTGCTCCTGAGACCCCGAAAAAGAAAAAGACGATCATTTTCGTCAATAATTCCCAGAATTCAAAGATGTCGTCACAGCGTCCCGCACAGGGACAGGGCGGACAGCAGAGACCGCAGGGAAATCAGAACAGACAGCAGGGCGGGCAGCAGAGACCGCAGAATGGTCAGAACAGACAGCAGGGTGGCTATAACGACAGAAGAAACCGTCCGGCAGCAGCACCCGTGCACACGCCGATCAAGCCGCTGACACCGCCGTCTCCGACACCGAGCGTGCAGATGGTTCCGTCCAGACCCCAGCCGAAGCCCAAGCAGGAGGTAAAGGCGCAGGAGACGAAGCCTGTTGCACCGCAGAAGCCCGCAGTACAGACTGAGATCGTGCAGGTACAGCCGAAAGAAAACAGACCGGAGAGAACAGAGCGCCCGCAGTATGACAGACCAGCGAGAGAGAATCGTTATCAGGATAACCGCAATTCTGACAATCGTGGCTCCGATAACCGCGGTTCTGAGAACCGTTATCAGGGCAACCGTGACAACAGAGGTCAGGGCGGCTATCAGGGCAGACCGCAGGGCGACAGACCGGATCGCGGACAGTTCCAGAACAGAGGAGGCAACGGCAATGGCGGCTTCAGAGGTGACAGAGGAGGCAACGGTTTCCAGAGATCTGGCAGACCTGGCGGTGAGAACGGTCAGGGGGATCGTCGCGGTCCGGGCGCTGGTCAGGGCGGTAACCGTGGCTTTAACGGTGCACCGCGCGATAACAGAGGCAATGGCGGACAGGGAGCCGGATTCAGAGACAGGAATCAGAATAAGAGCTTCGCTGGAGAGGCTCCGGCAAAGGATATGGAAAAGAGGCGCGAGGATGATAAGAGGCGCGCAAGCAGCAGCATCGAGAAGGATAAGCGTTCCAAGAGGGAGCATATCTATGAGGAAGACGAGGCGCTGAAGAATAAGCCCGGACGCTTTATCAAGCCCGAAAAGAAGAAGGAAGAGACGGTGGAGGAGGTTATCAAGGTAATCACTCTGCCCGAGACCATCACTATCAAGGATCTGGCTGACAAGATGAAGATTCAGCCGTCAGCGATTGTGAAGAAGCTGTTCCTTGAGGGAAAAATCGTTACTGTGAACCAGGAAATCTCCTATGAGGACGCAGAAAACATTGCGATGGAATATGACATCCTCTGCGAGAAGGAAGTCAAGGTCGATGTGATCGAGGAGCTCCTGAAGGAGGACGAGGAGGACGAGAAGGATCTGGTGGAGAGACCGCCTGTTATCTGTGTCATGGGTCATGTTGACCATGGTAAGACGTCCTTGCTGGATGCCATCAGAAAGACAAATGTGACCGACCGCGAGGCGGGAGGTATCACACAGCACATAGGTGCGTATACTGTAAACGTAAAGGGCAGAAGGATTACCTTCTTAGATACGCCCGGACACGAGGCATTCACAGCAATGCGTATGCGTGGTGCAAACTCGACAGATATTGCGATCCTTGTTGTCGCTGCGGATGACGGCGTGATGCCGCAGACGGTCGAGGCAATCAACCATGCAAAGGCAGCGGGCATTGAAATCATTGTCGCTGTGAACAAGATCGATAAGCCGTCGGCAAACATCGAGCGTGTAAAGCAGGAGTTGACGGAGTATGAACTGATCGCCACAGACTGGGGCGGAAGCACGGAGTTTGTACCTGTGTCTGCAAAGTCCGGCGAAGGCATCGAAGACCTTCTGGAGACGATCCTGCTGACCGCAGATATTCTTGAACTCAAGGCAAACCCGAAGCGCCGTGCGAGAGGACTTGTCATCGAGGCGGAGCTGGATAAGGGACGCGGACCCGTTGCGACCGTTCTGGTTCAGAAAGGTACGTTGCATGTCGGAGACTTTATTTCCGCAGGCGCATGCCACGGCAAGGTAAGAGCCATGATTGACGACAAGGGAAGAAGGGTGAAGGAGGCAGATCCCTCCACGCCTGTTGAGATTCTCGGTCTGTCAGATGTGCCCAGCGCGGGAGAAGTATTCCTTGCCCATGAAAACGATAAGACGGCGAAGTCCTATGCGGACACCTACCTTGCACAGAACAAGGAGAGAAAGCTGGAGGAGACGAAGTCCAAGATGTCTCTGGACGATCTGTTTTCACAGATTCAGGAGGGTAATCTGAAGGAGCTGAACCTGATTGTCAAGGCGGATGTACAGGGAAGCGTCGAGGCGGTGAAGCAGTCGCTGATGAAGCTCTCCAACGAGGAGGTTGTCGTAAAGTGTATTCACGGCGGTGTCGGCGCAATCAACGAGTCCGATGTCACCCTTGCGAGTGCGTCCAACGCGATCATTATCGGCTTTAACGTGCGTCCGGATGCGACGGCTAAGGCAACGGCAGAGCGCGAGGGCGTTGATGTCAGACTGTACAAGGTCATCTATCAGGCGATCGAGGACATTGAGGCAGCCATGAAGGGTATGCTTGATCCTGTCTTCGAGGAGAAGGTGATCGGTCATGCAGAGATCCGTCAGGTATTTAAGGCATCCCAGATCGGTAACATTGCCGGTTCGTATGTCAAGGACGGTGTGTTCCAGAGAGGCTGCAAGGTTCGTATCACCCGTGACGGCGAGCAGATCTACGAGGGTGCGCTGGCTTCCCTCAAGCGCTTCAAGGATGATGTAAAGGAAGTCAAGGAAGGCTACGAGTGCGGTCTTGTATTTGAAGGCTTTGACCAGATTCAGGAGCTGGATACGGTAGAGGCGTATATTATGGTGGAGGTACCACGATAGGGAGATATTCTAAGGCAGCGGAGTACACTGCCTAAGAATATCTAAACCCTATCGTCAAGAATGCTGCGCATTCTTAACATTACCGGATCCTATTGACAAGGATGCTGCGCATTCTGCTCCACTGGCTCTAATAGAAAGGTTGTTGTATGAGAAAGAACAGTATTAAAAATACCCGGATTAACGGGGAGGTGCAGCGTGTGCTCGCGGAGATTATCCGGGGGGAGATCAAGGATCCCCGGATCAGTCCGTGGACAAGCGTTGTCGCAGTGGAGGTTGCGCCCGACTTAAAGAGCTGCAAGGCATGGATCAGTGTCCTTGGAGACGAGGAGGCGAGAGACAACACACTGCAGGGACTTAAGAGCGCCGAAGGCTTTATCAAGCGGCAGCTTGCGAAGATTATAAATCTGAGGAACACGCCGGAAATTACCTTTGTCATGGATCAGTCCATCGAATACGGTGTGAACATGTCCCGAAAGATCGACGAGGTTATCGCTTCGGATGAGGAAAACAGAGGCTGAAGACGAAATGAAATTAGATTTGATAAAAGAATGTGAAGGCGCGAAGAGAATCGGTATCAGCGGACACATCCGCCCGGACGGGGATTGTGTCGGCGCGGTTCTCAGCATGCGCATGTATCTTATGAAATGTCTGCCGGAGGCAGAAATCAAGGTTTTCCTTGAGAAGCCCGCAGAAATCTTTAAGGAACTGAAGGGCTTTGAGGAGATTGACTGTAACTTCCCGGAGGAGGCGCCCTTCGATGTTTTTCTGGCGCTTGACTGCGGTTACGAGCGGCTCGGAGAGGCACAGAAATATTTCTCTGCCGCAGCAAAGACAATCAATATTGACCACCATATCACGAATACGGGGGATGGCGATGTCAACTATATCAGACCCGAGGTGGGGTCTGTCTGTGAGTTGATCTATGATCTGATTGACGAGGAGAAGCTGGACAGAGAGCTTGCTGAGGCAATTTATATCGGCATTATCCATGATACGGGCGTGTTCCAGTATTCCAACACGTCACCAGAGACGTTGAAGAAGGGCGCAAAGCTGATTTCCTATGGCTTTGATTTCCCCAGACTGATCATGGAGACCTTTTACCAGAAGACCTATCTTCAGACCCAGATTATGGGCCGGGCGCTGATGGAGAGCGTCCGCTTTATGGACAACCGGTGCATAGTCAGCGTTGTTGACCGTAAGACCATGGATTTCTATGAGGTGAATTCCAAGGATCTGGATGGAATCGTGAACCAACTGAGGAACATCGATGGCATTGAGTGCGCAATTTTTATGTACGAGACGGATATGCTGGAATATAAGGTGAGTATGCGCTCCGGTGAGACGGTGGATGTCGCAAAGGTGGCATCCTACTTTGGCGGAGGCGGACATGCGAGGGCAGCGGGCTGTACGATGCGCGGAACGTTCCACGACTGCGTGAACAACCTCTCCCTACATATTGCGGAACAGATTGGAGCCTTATGATCAACGGAATTATCATTGTGAATAAAGAGACTGGTTTTACCTCCCACGATGTCGTTGCGAAGCTGCGAGGTATCTGCGGACAGAGGAAGATCGGACATACAGGCACCCTCGACCCGGCGGCGACAGGTGTGCTTCCGGTCTGTCTCGGCAGCGGAACCAAGCTCTGCGATATGCTCACAGACAGAGACAAGGAGTACATTGCGGAGCTTTTGCTTGGTGTGGAGACGGATACGCAGGACACGACGGGAAGCGTGCTCAGGGAGAGCGCAGTAACGGCTGCGGAGGAAGAGGTAAGACATGCCTGCCTGTCGTTTCTGGGAGATTACGACCAGATTCCGCCCATGTACTCGGCTTTGAAGGTAGACGGAAAGAAGCTGTATGAGCTGGCGAGGGCAGGAAAAGAAGTGGAGCGACAGGCGAGACGTGTCAGGATTCTGGAACTGGAAATTCTGGAACTGAAGCTGCCGGTGGTGAAGCTGCGTGTCGTCTGTTCCAAGGGCACTTATATCAGAACCCTCTGCGCGGATATTGGTCAGAAGCTCGGCTGCGGCGGAGCCATGCAGAGCCTGCAGAGAACGAAGGTCGGACGGTTCCGGCTGGAGGACGCGCTGACGCTGGGAGAACTCCAGCAGCTGAAGGACAGCGGAGAACTGGAACGGGTGGTGCAGCCTGTGGACAGTGTCTTTGAGGAGAGCCCGTCGCTGCATGTGACGGAGGAGGCAGCAAGGCTTCTGGAGAATGGAAATGCACTTCTTCCGGCACAATTTGCGGAGACAGTGATGCCTGAACCGGAGCGGTGGGTAAAGGTTTACCGCCCGGATGGCAGATTTGCCGGTATCTATGCCTATGAGGAACAGAAGCGGTGGTATCGACCCGTTAAAATGTTTTTGTGAGGATGACTATGGAGATTATCAGTAATACGACTGATTTTATTCTTGAAAAGGAAACTGCTGTTGCGATCGGGAAGTTTGATGGTGTGCATATCGGGCATCGAAGACTTCTGGAGGAGATTTTGTCCTGCAAACGCAAGGGAATGGCAGCCTGCGTGTTCACCTTTGAACCGGCTCCGGCTGTCTTCTTTGGCATTTCTGACGGCAGGGAGCTGACGACGAAGGAGGAGAAGCGTCTGTTGTTTGAGCGGATGAATGTGGATATTCTCATTGAATTTCCACTGAATGCACAGACAGCGGCAATGGCGCCGGAAACCTTTGTGACGGAGGTGCTTGCGAGACAGATGAATGCGCGGCTCATCGCCGCCGGAAATGATCTGTCCTTCGGCGCGGGAGGCAGGGGCAACGCTGATCTGCTGCGGCGGATGGCGCCCGAGCTCGGCTTTCAGGTCAGGACGATAGACAAGGTATGTCTGGACGGACAGGAGGTCAGTTCCACGCTTGTTCGGAGCAAGGTGGAGGGGGGAGACCTCATTCTGGCGGAAAAGCTGATGGGAATGCCCTACATGGTCTCGGGGAAGGTGGTCGAGGGAAAGAGGATCGGCAGGACGCTCGGCTTTCCGACCGTGAACATCATTCCCGGAGCGGACAAGCTGCTGCCGCCGAACGGCGTCTACTATTCCAGTGTGCGCCATAACGGAAGGACTTACCGCGCGATCAGCAACGTGGGCTGTAAGCCTACCGTGACGGATGAGAAGGTAATAGGAGTGGAATCTTATCTCTATCGTTTCGACGGTGAGATTTATGGGGAGGACATCGAGGTATATCTGCATGAATTCCGCAGACCGGAGAGACATTTTGACAGCCTTGATGCCCTGAAGCATCAACTGCAGGAGGACATTGCCGCCGGACTTGAATGGCGGTGCACACCATAGAGACATGACGATTGAGATGAGGTATCCGTATGAATGCTAGTATATTTTTGTCGATGGCGGGCGGCCTGGGGCTTTTCCTCTTTGGCATGCGTGTTATGAGCGATTCGATCGAGAAGGTGGCGGGAGCAAAGCTGCGCCGCATCCTTGAGATCTTTACCACAAACCGGTTCACCGGTATGCTGGTCGGTATTGTGTTTACCGGTATTATCCAGTCCTCCTCCGCCTGTACGGCGATGGTGGTCAGCTTTGTAAATGCCGGACTTATGAATCTTTATCAGGCGGCGGGCGTGATCTTCGGTGCCAACATCGGTACGACGATCACCTCCCAGCTCGTCTCGTTTAACCTGTCGGCATATGCGCCGGTGATTCTTCTTGTCGGGGCGCTGACGGCGATGTTTGTCAAGAGCGAGAAGATCAAGAAGTTCGCCGACATCATCATCGGCTTTGGCGTGCTGTTTCTGGGACTGAGCACGATGTCGAGCGCCATGGCGAGCATGAAGGATGTGCAGGCGGTGGTGAATCTTCTGGGATCACTGAAAAATCCGCTGATGGCAACGCTGGTGGGTCTGGTGCTGACCTCCGTGATCCAGAGCTCCTCTGTCACGGTCAGCATTGTACTGCTGCTGGCAAATCAGGATCTGCTTTCCCTCCATATCACACTGTACATTATCCTCGGTTGTAATATCGGGGCGTGCAGCACGGCATTGCTGGCATCCCTTGCCGGAAAGAAGGAGGCAAAGCGCGCCGCACTGATCCATTTCTGGTTTAACGTAATCGGTACGGTGCTGCTGTATCTGGTACTGTTTGTGGCGGAGGATCAGGTGATGAAGATTATCTGGTCGATCTCCTCGGACAAGGGAAGATTTGTGGCGAACGCCCACACCATGATCAAGATATTCCAGGTAATTGTGCTCTTCCCGTTCTCGGGACTGATCGTAAAGCTGTCGAAGCTCTGCGTGCCCGGCGAGGATAAGAAGGTCGGCTACAGAGAGAGCTACCAGCTGAAATATATCGGCGACAAGGTGGTATTCAACCCGGCAACGGCGGTGGTCGAGGTCGTGAAGGAGCTGGAGAGAATGGCTTCCCTCGCAAGCGAGAACCTGAACCGCGCAATGAACGCGCTGATTACGCTGGATGAGGACGACATCGAAGAGGTCTACGAGGTGGAGAAGAATATCAACTTCCTGAACCATGCGATCACGGACTACCTTGTGAAGATCAACCAGACAACCCTGCCGATCGAGGACTTAAAGAGCATCGGCGCCCTTTTCCATGTGGTAAACGACATCGAGAGAATCGGTGATCACGCGGAGAATGTCGCGGACGCGGCGAGACAGCGCAAGGAGGAGGGAATTTCTTTCAGCAAGGAAGCCCAGAAGGAGATGGGTGAGATGCTTGACATGGTAAATAATCTCATCCGGTATTCCGTGGATATGTTTGCGAAGGGCGACGAGTCCCATATGCAGGAGGTCATCCGGCTGGAGGATATGGTTGACGAAAAGGAGAAGGAGCTGCAGAAGTTCCACGTCCGCCGTCTGACGAAGGGCGAATGTACCCCCGAGGCAGGCATGATTTTCTCGGATATTGCGTCCGGGCTGGAGAGAGTTGCCGACCATGCGACGAATATTGCATTTGCGATCATTGACGCGGAGAAAGAGTCGGAAGAACAGGCTTGACAGGAGAAGAGGACAACGGTATAATTTGAGTTGGTGTAATAAAGTTGTAACAAATTTGTAATGACTGATTCAGATTATGAGGACAAACGAATGAAACTCTTTTCTTATAAAAAACAAATGATAATTGTTTCTGCGGGACTGGTACTGGTATTTGGCGCTCCGGCAATCTGCGCGGAGGCGTCGGAGAGCATTCTGCCATCTGCAGGAATTGCTTCTGTCCTTGAGGCAAAGCTGTCGGCGGAGGAATATATTGAGGCGGCGATACAGGCGCAGGGTGCTTCCTGGGGCTATACGAACATCGGCATTGCAGATGTGGAGAGCGGAAATCTGAATGTCCGCGAGACACCGTCCACATCGGGAAAGCTGGTCGGGAAAATGCCCAAAAATTCGGCGTGTGAGGTGCTCGAGACGACCGAGGACGGCTGGGCGCATATCACCTCCGGCGAGGTGGAGGGGTATGTCAGCATGGACTATCTGCTGACCGGACCCGATGCAAAGATGAAGGCTAACGACCTTGTGCGCACGGTTGCGGTTGCAAACACGGACGGGCTGAATGTAAGAGACCAACCGAGCACGGACAGCGCGGTTCTGACACAGGTGCCGAAGGGCGAGGAACTGGAATATGTTGATATGCTCGAGGGTTGGGTGAAGGTTTCCATCGACGGTGAGGAGGCTTATATTTCGGCTGACTATGTGACGGTCGAGGAGCGTCTGGACACGGCAGTCACGATGACGGAGCTTCTCTACGGAGCGGGTGTGTCGGATGTGCGCGTGGAGATGGTAGAGTATGCAAAGCAGTTCCTCGGAAATCCCTATGTATGGGGCGGGACAAGTCTGACGAAGGGAGCTGACTGCTCCGGCTTTGTGATGAGCATTTATAAAAAGTTCGGCGTTAAGCTGAGCCATTCGTCGAGAGCGCAGGCAAACGAGGGAAAGAAGATCACGGCATCCGAGCTGCAGCCCGGCGATCTGATCTTCTACGCGAACAGCTCGGGAACGATCAATCATGTTGCGATGTATATCGGCGGAGGGCGCGTCATCCATGCGAGCAGCCCGAAGACAGGCATCAAGATCAGCAAGTACAACTACCGCACACCGGTGAAATACGTTAATATTCTGAGGGATTAAATGCTTTACAATTCGGAATAACTGTGTTAATATAGATAAGTATGGTTTAGCCGACGCTCAGCTTTCGGACACTCCGACCGGGGCTTGGTGTCAGGCGGTACAAATAATAATTTGGAGGAAAATGAAATGATTTCAAAGGAAAAGAAAACAGCAATCATGAACGAGTATGCCAGAACACCCGGCGATACCGGTTCACCCGAGGTACAGGTAGCAGTCCTGACTGCAAGAATCCAGGAACTGACAGATCACCTCAAGGAGAACCCGAAGGATCATCATTCCCGCCGTGGTATGCTGAAGATGGTAGGACAGAGACGTGGTCTGCTGGATTATCTGAAGAAGAAGGATATCGAGAGATACCGTGCATTGATCGAGAAGCTCGGCCTGAGAAAATAATATCAGAGACAATGAGAGCGGAAGGCAGCCCGAAAGGGCGCTTCCGCTTGTGTTGTGTAAAAGTGTGGTAATTCGGGACAGAAGAAGGTTCCGAGACCGCTGAAAAGGATATGTGGTGCGTGTCTTTTTCAGTAGTTTCGGTGTCTTCTGTTCCTTTACAAATAAGTGAATGCCGCGAGAGCGGCGGAATGGAGGATTTTATGTACAAGAGCTATGAATTAGAGCTTGCAGGACGTACACTGAAGGTTGATATTGACCGTGTCGGCAAGCAGGCAAACGGCTGCGCGTTTATGCATTACGGAGATACGGTTGTTCTCTGTACGGCGACAGCATCCGAGAAGCCCAGAGATGGAATTGATTTCTTCCCTCTGAGCGTTGAGTACGAGGAGAAGATGTATGCGGTGGGAAAAATTCCCGGCGGCTTTAACAAGCGTGAGGGCAAGGCGAGTGAAAATGCAATTCTGACCAGCCGTGTCATTGACAGACCTATGCGTCCCTTGTTCCCCAAGGATTACAGAAACGACGTTACACTGAACAATATGGTTATGAGCGTTGACCCCGAGTGCCGTCCTGAGCTGGTGGCTATGATTGGTGCAGCGATCGCAACCTGCATTTCCGATATTCCCTTCGACGGTCCCTGTGCAATGACGCAGGTCGGCATGATTGACGGTGAGTTCATAATCAACCCTTCCCAGGAGCAGTGGAAGAACGGCGATCTGAACCTGACCGTTGCATCCACGAGGGAGAAGGTAATCATGATTGAGGCGGGTGCCAATGAGGTTCCCGAGGCAAAGATGATCGAGGCAATCTACAAGGCGCACGAGATCAACCAGACGATCATTGCGTTTATCGACAAGATCGTCGCAGAGTGCGGAAAGAAGAAGCACGAGTACACCAGCTGTGCTATCCCGCAGGAGATGTTCGACGAGATGAAGAAGCTCGTAACTCCCGAGGAGATGGAGGTTGCCGTATTTACCGATGATAAGCAGACCCGTGAGGAGAATATCCGCAATATCACGGCAAAGCTGGAGGAGGCTTTCGCAGAGAAGGAAGACTGGCTTCCGATCCTTGGCGAAGCTGTTTACCAGTATGAGAAGAAGACTGTCCGCAAGATGATCCTGAAGGATCACAAGCGTCCCGACGGTCGTGAGATCACACAGATCCGTCCCCTTGCTGCGGAGGTTGACATTATTCCCCGCGTGCACGGTTCCGCAATGTTTACGCGTGGACAGACACAGATCTGTAACGTATGTACCCTTGCACCTCTCTCCGAGCAGCAGAAGCTGGACGGACTTGACGAGAATGAGGTCAGCAAGAGATATATGCATCACTATAACTTCCCGTCCTACTCTGTAGGCGAGACAAAGCCTTCAAGAGGTCCCGGAAGACGTGAGATCGGTCACGGCGCACTGGCAGAGAGAGCTCTGATTCCCGTGCTGCCCAGCGAGGAGGAGTTCCCCTACGCAATCCGTACCGTATCTGAGACCTTCGAGTCCAACGGTTCTACTTCCATGGCATCTACCTGTGCATCCTGTATGTCCCTGATGGCAGCGGGCGTTCCCATCAAGAAGATGGTTGCAGGTATCTCCTGCGGTCTGGTGACAGGCGAGACGGATGATGATTTCGTTCTGCTCACGGATATTCAGGGACTTGAGGACTTCTTCGGAGACATGGACTTCAAGGTGACCGGTACGACGGAAGGTATCACCGCGATCCAGATGGATATTAAGATTCACGGACTGACAAGACCTATTGTCGAGGGCGCAATCGCAAGATGCCGTGATGCAAGACTCTTCATCATGGATAATTGCATGAAGCCCGCTATCGCAGCGCCCAGACCGGAGGTTGGCCCTTACGCACCGAAGATTATCTCCATCCAGATTGATCCCGAGAGAATCGGTGATGTTGTCGGCCAGAGAGGTAAGACGATCAACGAGATCATTGCCCGCACCGGAGTCAAGATTGACATCACGGATGACGGTAAGGTTTCCGTATGCGGCACGGATAAAGAGATGATGGACAAGGCAGTGGAGATGATCAAGATCATTGTCACCGACTTTGAGGAAGGTCAGATCTTCAAGGGCAAGGTTGTCAGCATCAAGGAGTTCGGCGCATTCATCGAGTTTGCACCCGGCAAGGAGGGAATGGTTCACATTTCCAAGATTGCGAAGGAGAGAATTAACCGCGTTGAGGATGTACTGACACTCGGCGATGTTGTTACGGTTGTCTGCCTCGGCAAGGATAAGATGGGCAGAATCAGCTTCTCCATGAAGGATGTCGCTCAGGCATAAAAAGATAAAGGATATTCCGGGAGCACCGCGGACTGCGAGGCTTCCGGATTTTTTTGTATAGATAACCTATAGCCACCAATATTGTGAGGTCAGATGTTAGATATATGCCGCAAGTTGATTAAAAATTTGGCTTGTGGCATGTTTTTTGTTAAGGGTATGATGTAAAACCTGAATTTCAAAAATTAAAAAAATTTAAACTTTCGAAAGCGAACAGTTGAATAAATTGTATATAAGGTGCTATAATATAATTGGTTTCAAAACAGTAAAAAAAATGAAGTTTCGAAAGCGACGAAAACATGAAGACTATTGTAAGAGAAAGATATTTTGAAAGAATCAAAGCGTTAAAAGACACTCCTGATATAAAGATTATTACGGGTATCAGACGTTCCGGAAAATCTAATTTGATGCAGGCGTATACTGATTATTTAAAAAGCAATTTTGAAGGTTCTAATATTATCTTTATTGACTTTATGGATTTGGAGTTTGAAGAAATAAAGGAATATCATGCCTTGCACAAGTATGTGGAAGATAGGTACGATAAGGAAAAGAAGAATTATCTATTTGTGGACGAAGTGCAATTATGTCCAAATTTCGAGTTGGCAATAAATAGCCTATATTCAAAAAATAAATATGATATTTATATAACCGGTTCAAATGCTTTTTTGCTCAGTGCAGATTTGGCAACCTTGTTCACGGGAAGATATATCGAAATCCACATGTTTCCATTTAGTTTCAAGGAGTATTGTGAATATTATAGTGATCAGGTTGACAAGGACAAATTGTTTGAAGAATATTTTATAAAGGGTGGTTTGGCAGGTTCCTATGCATATAACACTGACTTGGATAGAATAACTTATATCAAAGAAGTGTACGAAACTATTGTAAATAGAGATTTAGTACAAAAATATAATTTGCCTGATACACAGGTGCTTCGTCAGTTAAGTGAGTTTCTGATGGATAATATAAGTAATTTGACTTCGCCGAATAGAGTAAGTGATATTTTGACTGCTAACGAAGTACCGACAAATCATGTGACAATAGGAAAGTATATCAAGTACCTATGCAATGCATTTATATTTTATGACATTAAGCGATACGACATAAGAGGTAAGAAATATTTGGAAACCTCGGACAAATTTTATATGTGTGATATTGGAATGCGCTATGCAATATTAGGAAGTCGAAATATGGATTATGGACGAGTATATGAAAATATCGTATGTATAGAGCTCTTGCGTAGAGGATACGAAGTTTATGTCGGAAAACTCTACCAAAAAGAAATTGATTTTGTTGCACAACGTGGTAGCGAGAAAATATATATTCAGGTTAGCGATAATATATCTAATCCAGAAACCTTCGAGAGGGAGTACTCTCCATTGCTGCAAATAAAGGATGCCTATCCAAAGATGATTATTGCAAGGACCAAGCATCCGAAATACACATATGAAGGAATAGAAGTGTTTGATATTGCAGAGTGGTTATTAGGAAAAGAGTAGTGTTAAGATTGAAAAATAAAATTTTTCAATCACGAGATTTGTGTCTGCGCACACTTGACACAAACTCGCTATGCGCAAAGGACATGCGCGGAAATGGAGAAAAGCATGAAACGATATATAAATATCAAACGCATCGCTGAAATGGTTGAAAAATCCAAGATTTTATGGTAATATAGATAAGATATTTGATGTTTCCTTTTCCGAACTGTAGCCTGAAAAGGAGGCACAAATGGGAAAGCCCGTAAAACAGGAGGCTAAATCCTCTGCTCCCGCAAGGGCGGTCGCATTCTGTCTCCGACAAAACAAGGAGGATTACAAAGTGGAAGCATACAAGCAGGAATTTATCGAATTCATGGTGGACAGCGAGGTGCTGAAATTCGGCGAGTTCACCTTAAAGAGCGGAAGAAAATCCCCCTTCTTTATGAATGCGGGTGCGTATGTGACGGGAACGCAGCTGAGGAAGCTTGGTGAATATTATGCAAAGGCGATTCATGATAACTTTGGCGACGACTTTGATGTACTGTTCGGACCGGCGTATAAGGGAATCCCGCTGAGCGTGGCAACGACCATGGCCTACAGCGAGCTTTATGGCAAGGACATCCGCTACTGCTCGAACCGCAAGGAGGTAAAGGATCACGGAGATGTGGGTATCCTGTTGGGCAGCAGCCTGAAGGAGGGCGACAGGGTCATCATTATCGAGGATGTCACTACCTCGGGAAAGTCGATCGAGGAGACCTATCCCATTATCAAGGCACAGGGAAATGTTGAGGTGAAGGGACTGATTGTTTCGCTGAACCGGATGGAGAAGGGGCTTGGCGGAAAGGTTGGCGCACTGGCGGAGATCAAAGAGAAGTACGGATTTGATGCACACGCTATTGTAAACATGCAGGAGGTTGTGGAGCATCTTTACAACAGACCCTACAAAGGAAAGATTCATATTGATGACACATTGAAGGCGGCGATTGATAAATATTATGAAACATATGGTGCTTAATGAGAAGATGAGTGAAAAGAATGACATCCTGATTACAGGAGAAAGAAAACCGGAAGGGAGTAAAATTATGGAACAGAAGGTGTATAACACAATGAAGGCGGCGGGAGCGACCAATATCGCAATCGGAGTTGTCAGCATCGTGATCGGCATTGTGTCCGGCATTCTGCTGATCGTTACCGGAGGAAAGCTGATTGCGAGAAAGTCAAAAATTTTATTCTAAAAGTTAGGAGCAGATAATGGGCATTTCCCGGGGCGGACGGCTTCGCAGGGGGAGTGCCCTTTTAGAGTTTTTATGAAGAAAAGAAAAGGCTATATTTTTACCAACAAAAGACATTCCGACAGGGGCATCATGTCAGTGATTCTCGGAATCATCAGTCTTGCATCGCTGGGAGCTGTCGTCTTTCTCTCTTATCGCAGCGGCGGGGAGGCGAAGACGGGCTTTGGCTTTACCGGTATACTGGCGTTTCTGTTTTCGCTGACCGGCGAGATCCTCGGAGTCCTGACGGTTCAGGACAAGGGATATTACAGGCTGTTTCCGGTGTTGGGAACATTCCTGAATTTTCTGGCGCTGGCGGGCATTGTGCTCATTTTATATGCGGGAGCAAACCTGTGACATTGGGGAGCTTTGATGCATTAAAGATTGTGTCTGTGCGCACTTGACACAAACTCGCTATGCGCAAAGAATGGGCGCAGAAATAAGGAAAAATATGGCAGAGATGGAGGCTTTATGGAAGAGATCACAATTTCAACAGAGGTACTTGAGGAGCGCTATGGACTTGCAGTGCAGCGCATCCGTGAAATTCAGGCTGAGAAGTTTGAAAAAGAAAATTTGAAGGATTATTTTGATTCTACGGCGAGGTTCCTTTTGCTGCTGGATGAGACGAGAACATTTCTGGCGGAGGATGGGCTGAACAAGGCAGAGCTTACGGAATTACAGGAGTGGAACAGGGCGCTTTATGCGGATATATTGCCGGAGCATTATGAGGAGAGCTATGGCAATCCGTCTTATGCCGTGAGCAGGCTCGGGGAGGAGTACGGCGCGAAGCTGAGCCATCTCTACGGCAGAATGCGCAATCTGATCTCTGCCGTGTATGAGAGCAGGTTGGAGGATGTCGTTGTCGGAATGGAGCTGTTCCTCGAGGTTTATACCGCCTTTTCCTATGCACTCGCCGAGGAAGGAAAGCTTCCCGCAGGGGAGGAGATCAGAGACATTCTCTATTGGCATGTGAGCGACAATGCAGACAGGGATGAGGAGAGAAGTGTCAGCTGCATGGTAGATCCCGCAAACCGTTATTATGTGGATATTGTTATGAAAAGCAATTTGAAGGATGTGCGCTATCTGTACCACTATGGCGCCTATGTCACGGAGAATGAGCTGGAAATGGCAAAGTACATGGCGGAGCTTCCCGAGGAAACGATTGCAACGATGGCGGATACCTACACGGAGGGATACCGCATTGGCTTTGAGGTCACGGGAAAGGATCTCTCCCGCAAGAAGTCGGCGGATCTGAGGTATCACCTCGGCTTTGAGCGGATGATCCGCAGAGCGGTCAATAATTTTGAGAAGCTGGGCATAAAGCCGGTAATCAGCCGGAATATGGTCACGGGCGGAACGGTCAACAGACAGTATCTCTACGACCATAAGGATGACAATGCACTGTTCTTAGACAAGAACTATGTGAACCGCCGTCTGGAGGTACTGCATACCGCCTTTGAAAAATATAAGAAGGAGGCAAACGGCTACGCAGGGCCGGCTGTTGTGGAGACCTTCGGCGAGGCGGACTTTAATCCGGTGAACAAGCCGGAGCGTCTGAAGCTGTCGGAGGAGCAGAATAAGCTCTGGATTGAATTCTTAACGAAATACAGCGAGCTGCGTAAGAAATATATTATTGAGGAGGAGCGGAGCTTCACGATTATTGCGTTCCCTGTGCCGGAGATCGGGCCGGTCTTCAAGGAGCTTTTCGACGAGACGATCAAGTTGAACACGCTTGATTACATGCTTTACAGGGATGTACAGCAGAAGCTGATCGACGCGCTGGATCAGGCTGACTATTGTGAGGTCAGAGGCTGCGGCGAGAACCGAACCGAGCTGAAGGTAAACCTCTGGAAGCTGAAAAATCCTGACAAGGAGACCATTTTTGAAAACTGTGTTGCCGACGTAAATATTCCGGTGGGCGAAGTGTTTACCTCGCCTGTGCTGGAGGGAACGAACGGACTTCTTCATGTGACGAAGGTATTTCTGAACGGACTGGAATACCGTAATCTTGCAATCACCTTTGAGGACGGAATGATCAGGGATTATACCTGTGATAATTTTGAGAAGGAAGAGGACAACCGGAGCTTTATCAAGGAAAATATTTTGTTCAGGCATGAGACGCTGCCGATCGGCGAGTTTGCAATCGGAACGAACACAACGGCGTATGTCATGGCGAGAAGGCTTGGCGTCGAGGCAAAGCTGCCAATCCTGATTGCGGAGAAGACGGGTCCGCATTTCGCTGTGGGTGATACCTGCTATCACGGAACAGAGGACATTGCCGTGTATAATCCGGACGGAAAGGAAATCGTGGCGCGGGAGAACTCGAGGTCGAAGCTGCGGAAGGAAAAGCCGGAGGAGGCATATTTCAACTGCCATACGGATATTACCATTCCCTATGATGAGCTGGGCGAGCTTGCGGCAGTTACCAGAGACGGCAGCAGAATCGAAATTATTCGGAACGGCAGGTTTGTGCTTCCCGGGACGGAAGTCCTCAATGAGGCATTTAATCAAAATTAGGAGTTGCGTTAAAGCGCTTATTTTAGTAAGATGATAGTAGTTGTTCGTATCGCTGGTACGGACACGATTTCGGAAAAGAGGGTTATTATGGCTAAGACAGGACAAGGATCGAAGGTTGGGATCGTAATGGGCAGTGACTCCGATATGGCAGTCATGGCGAAAGCAGCAGATATGCTGGAGGAGCTGGGACTTGACTATGAGATGAGAATCATTTCGGCACACAGGGAGCCGGATGAGCTGATCGCATGGACGAAGGGCGCAGAGGAACGCGGAATCCGTGTGATGATTGCGGGAGCCGGTATGGCGGCAGCACTTCCCGGTATGTGTGCGGCATTGTTTCCGCTTCCAGTCATCGGAGTGCCGCTTTCAGGAAAAAATCTGGACGGCATGGACGCTGTCTTTTCCATTTTGCAGATGCCGCCCGGAATTCCGGTGGCAACTGTGGCTGTGGACGGAGCAAAGAACGCGGCTATCCTTGCTGCGAAAATCCTTGCAGCGTCGGATGAAGCGCTTCTTGCAAAGCTGAAGGAGTACAGCAGGGCGCAGAAGGAACAGGTCATTGCCAAGGATGCGAAGCTGCAGGAGAAGGGCTATAAGGTCTATCTGGCAGAGAAAAAGTAAGCAGTGTCGGGCGGGGAAAATACAGAGGCAGCAGGCCGGAAATGAGGAGAAGATGGATTACAAGAACGCAGGAGTTGACATCGAAGCAGGGTACAGATCAGTGGAACTGATGAAAAAACATGTGAAAGAGACGATGCGCCCGGAGGTGCTCGGAGGACTTGGAGGCTTTTCCGGTGCATTTTCCATGGAAGCCATCAAGGGAATGGAGAAGCCGGTGCTGCTCTCCGGCACGGATGGCGTAGGAACAAAGATCAAGCTGGCATTTCTGATGGACAGGCATGATACTGTCGGCATCGACTGTGTTGCCATGTGTGTCAATGATGTGGCATGTGCCGGTGGGGAACCTCTTTTCTTCCTTGATTACATAGCATGTGGAAAGAATTATCCCGAGAAGATCGCTGCGATCGTCAAGGGTGTTGCGGAGGGCTGTAAGCAGGCGGGAGCGGCGCTGATCGGCGGTGAGACAGCCGAGCATCCAGGACTGATGCCGGAGGAAGAATATGACCTTGCGGGCTTTGCGGTCGGCGTTGTGGATGAAAAGGATCTGATTACGGGAGAGCATATCAAAGAGGGCGATACACTTGTCGGCATTGCATCCTCCGGGGTACATTCCAACGGCTTTTCTCTGGTGAGAAAGGTATTTGAGATGACGAAGGAGAGCCTTGACACCTATTATGACGAGCTTGGAACGACGCTTGGCGAGGCGTTGCTTGCACCCACAAAGATTTATGTTAAGGCGATGAAGGCAATCAAGGATGCCGGCGTTACGGTCAAGGGCTGCAGCCATATTACAGGCGGCGGATTCTATGAAAATATACCCAGAATGCTTCCGGACGGTATCCGTGCGGTGGTGAAGAGGGACAGCTACGAGGTTCCTGCCATCTTTAAGCTCCTGCAGAAGACGGGTGGCATTGAGGATCAGATGATGTATAATACCTATAACATGGGACTTGGCATGGTGCTTGCGGTGGAAGCCGGGGATGTCGAGAAGACGATGGCGGCAATCCGTGCTGCCGGAGAGACACCCTTCGTCGTAGGACATTGTGAGTCCGGTGAAAAGGGAGTTACCATATGCTGAGAATAGTGGTGTGTGTGTCCGGCGGCGGAACAAATCTGCAGGCGATTCTGGATGCAATCGAGAGCGGCAGCATTACCAATACGGAGGTGCTTGCCGTCATCAGCAACAATCCGGGTGCAAAAGCACTGGTGCGTGCGGAAAAATACGGTGTTCAGGCAATCTGCATGTCTCCAAAGGACTACGCCGACAGAGAGACCTTCAACAAAGTTTTTACGGATAAAATGTGTGAGTTGCAGCCGGATTTGATCGTGCTTGCCGGATTTCTTGTCAGGATTCCGGAGGAGATGGTGGCAAAATTCAGCAACCGCATCGTAAACATCCACCCGTCTCTGATTCCGTCATTCTGCGGTGTCGGATATTATGGGCTGAAGGTACACGAAAAGGCGTTGGAAAGAGGCGTGAAGGTGACGGGCGCTACCGTGCATTTTGTGAATGAAGGCATGGACGAGGGCCCGATTATCGCCCAGAAGGCGGTTGCGGTAGAGGACGGCGATACGCCGGAAATTCTCCAGAGACGCGTGATGGAGCAGGCGGAATGGATCTTGCTTCCTCAGGCGATTGATGATATTGCAAACGGACGGATTGGTGTGATTGACGGAAAGGTTCGCAGAACGGACAGATAAAATGACTAAAATGAGGTGACGGCATGAAGGTTTTGATTGTAGGAGGCGGCGGAAGGGAACACGCCATAGCGGTTAGCATGAAGAGGAGCGCCAGAGTGGACAAGCTATATTGTGTGCCGGGAAACGCTGGTATCGCGCAGATCGCGGAGTGTGATCCGTCTATCGGAGTTATGGAGTTTGACAAGATCGTTGCTTATGCGAAGGACAAGGCGGTTGATCTGGTCTTTGTGGCACCGGATGATCCACTGGTCGGCGGGCTTGTGGATGTGCTTGAGGCAGAGGGCTTCAGGGTGTTCGGACCGAGAAAGAACGCGGCGATTCTGGAGGGAAGTAAGGCTTTTTCCAAGGATCTGATGAAGAAGTATAACATTCCTACGGCTGCCTATGAGACCTTTGATGATCCGGAAAAGGCATTAAAATATCTGGAGACAGCGGATATGCCGATTGTGTTGAAGGCGGACGGACTCGCGCTGGGAAAAGGTGTTCTCATCTGCAATACGCTCGAGGAGGCACGGGCGGGAGTCAGGGAAATCATGATGGATAAGCATTTCGGAAATGCCGGAAACCGCATGGTAATCGAAGAGTTTATGACCGGACGTGAGGTGTCCGTGCTGTCCTTTGTGGACGGTAAGACGATCAGGACAATGACTTCGGCGCAGGATCACAAGCGTGCGAAGGATGGCGATCAGGGCTTAAATACAGGAGGAATGGGTAACTTTTCGCCCAGCCCCTTCTACACGGAAGAGGTGGATGACTTCTGTAAGAAATATATTTACCAGCCGACAGTGGACGCGATGGCGGCGGAGGGAAGAGAGTTTAAGGGTGTTATCTTCTTCGGACTGATGCTGACACCGAAGGGACCGAGGGTTCTGGAGTATAATGCGAGATTCGGAGACCCGGAGGCGCAGGTGGTTCTTTGCAGAATGAAGAACGACATCATGGATGTAATCGATGCCTGCATCGACGGAACACTGGATCAGGTTGAACTGGAGTTTGAGGACAATGCGGCGGTGTGCGTCGTTCTGGCATCCGACGGTTATCCTCTTTCGTATCAGAAGGGCTTCGTTATCACAGGGCTTGAGAAGTTTGAAGGAAAAGACGATTATTACTGTTTCCATGCCGGAACGAAATTTGACGGGATGGGGCGTATTGTGACGAATGGAGGAAGAGTGCTGGGAATCACGGCGAAGGGGGCTACTCTCAAGGAAGCCAGAGCGAAGGCATATGAGGCGACAGAGTGGGTGTCCTTTGATAATAAATATATGCGTCACGACATCGGAAAGGCAATAGACGAGGCATAATCGGAGGGATGGTGTCGGAGCGTGGAGGAAACGGCATATGAGTGGATTTCTTTTAGAGGAACAATACCATATTCCCCGCGTATGTAAGAAGTGCGGGGGTGTGATGATATTTAAGGGCGTTGGGGAATATCACTGCGAGGACTGCGGAGCGGTGGATTATGATGACTATGGCAAGGTGCGGATGTATATTGAAGAGCACCATGGTGCGACGGCGGCACAGATAGAGGATGCTGTCGGAGTATCCCAGAGAGCGATCCGGCAGATGCTGAAGGATGGACGTCTGGAGGTGACAGCCGACTCAAGGACATTTCTTCATTGTGAGCTGTGTGGAAAGGCAATCCGGTATGGGCAGTACTGTCCGGAATGTGAGACGGCAATTCACAGGAATCTGGAGTCGCAGCAGCGTGAAAAGATCAAGAAGGATATACAGGTGAAGGGCACGGGACAGAAGGGCGAGGACGGACAGAGACGTTTTATGCGCAACAGAGGTTAGCCCCGGGAAAGGAAAACATATGAAGAGAGCAGAGAAAGTACGAAATGGACAGAGAATCCTTATGGGGCTTCTGGCATTGATGCTGGCGGTTGTCATGGGATTTTGCGTGGACAGCTTTGCAATTGTCAGCCATGCCCAGAGTCAGGCAACGGTCATAGCAGCGAGTGCGAAGATCCGTAAGGAGCCGAGCACAAGCAGTGAGGTTCTCGGCAGCACCGAGAAGGACAAGGTGATCACAATCAATAATCAGGTGCAGGGCAGTGACGGTTATGTCTGGTATCAGACCTTTGTGAATGCTGATACGCTGGGCTATATCCGGTCTGATCTGGTAACAATCACAGATGGGACAACGCCGCCGACTGTGACGCTTGTGGAAGCTACGACAAATAACAGTGGATCGAATACAACCACTACGACGACACCGTCTAATGAGACGCCGATTGACGTGACAGTGGTAAATCCGGTGAGCGCTACTGTTACCGGGGGCGCATCCGTCAGAATCCGCGGAAATGCTTCTACGACAAGCCAGATTGTGACAACGGCATCCAACGGACTGGTTCTGACCGTAACGGGAACAGCAAACGGCACAGATGGCAAGGTATGGTATAAGGTGAGCTTTAATGCGAACGGCTCGGATGTGGAGGGCTTTATAAGGTCGGATTTCGTGTCCCTCTCGGGAGAACTCACTCCTTATGTTGAGGAACCGACACCGGAGCAGCCGACAGAGGACCCGACGACCGATCCGGAACCGGCGACAGACCCGGAACCGGCGGTTACAAAGGACTATGATACCGCGCTTGTTGACGGAGAATGGTATCTGGTTGACTATGTCAAGAATGAACAGCAGAGCATTCAGGGAATTTTCGATACAGTGGCGCAGAATGCACAGGCATATGAGCAGGCAAACAAGACGGTAAAATCCCAGAAAATCGTTATCATCATCCTGATTTTCCTGCTGGTGGCAGCGGCTGCCGGTATTGCGGTATTGATTTTAAAAATTAAGGATATGAACGATGACGCGTATTTTAATCAGGTCGAGAAGGAGACCTTGAAGAGACGCGGAGAGAATCGTCCTGCGGGACCCCAGCAGCGGGTGATGCATACTGTCGGAGCGGAAAAAGGAAACCAGCCCGGAAGACCGGCGGGAGCGAGACCGGCAGGAGCACCGCAGAACGGCGGGCAGACGAAACCGGCAGGGGCGAGACCGGCGGGAGCGCCGCAGAATGGCGGACAGACGAAACCGGCAGGAGCGAGACCGGCGGGAGCGCCGCAGAGCGGTGGACAGGCAAGACCGGCAGGAGCATCCCAGAACGGCGGACAGACAAGACCGGCAGGAGCATCCCAGAACGGTGGACAGGCAAGACCGGCAGGAGCATCCCAGAACGGCGGACAGGCGAGACCGGCAGGAGCGCCGCAGAATGGCGGTCAGGCGAGACCGGCAGGAGCGCCGCAGAATGGCGGACAGGCGAGACCGGCAGGAGCGCCGCAGACCGGACATCAGGCGAAAAAACCGGCAGATGGTGTCCAGAAGGGGCAGCAGAGCTGGCAGTCGAAGAACTTCATGGCAGATGACGATGATGAGTTTGAATTTGAATTTCTGAACTATGACGGGGAAGACGAATAAGGCTTTTAAGGTAAGGGACGCTCTTGCGAGTGTCCCTTTTGTCTGGTATAGACATTGACACGGACAGACCTCTGTTATAATATGGATATAACAAGGAGGAAACCATGATCATTGAGATTGACTTTAGCAGCGGCGAAGCTCTGTATATGCAGCTCCGCAACCAGATTATTATGGGAATCGCCACAGATCAGTTTAAAGAGGGAGATTCTCTTCCCAGTGTGAGACAGCTTGCCGATACGATTGGCATCAATATGCACACTGTCAACAAGGCATATACTGTTCTGAAGCAGGAGGGCTATGTCAAGGTGGATCGGCGCAAGGGTGTGGTGATCGCGGTTGACGTGGATAAAATGAGCACTTTGGCGGAATTAAAAAAGGAACTACAGGTAATCCTTGCTAAAGGCAGCTGCAAGAACATAACCAAGGAAGAGATACATGAGCTGATTGAAGAAATCTATGAAGACTATAAATGACGGAGGAAATGAATGATGCAGTCGCAGTTTACTGATAATGCGCAGGAGGCATTGAAAGCGGCCTCGCGCTGCGCGTCCAGTCTGAAACAGGGATATGTGGGAACAGAGCATATTCTTGTGGGACTGTTAAAGGAACAGACGGGTGTGGCACAGAAGATTCTTACGGAAAATTCTGTGGAGCTTTCCAAGGTGATGGACATGATCAGGGAATCCATTGCCTTCGAGGGCGGTGTGGGCATCCGTGAACGAAGCGGTTACTCGCCGAGAGCGCAGAAGGTTCTGGAGGAGGCACACAGACAGGCTGCCAGATTCGGACAGAAGAAGACGGGAACGGAGCACCTTCTTCTTGCGCTGATTAAAGAGGGAGACAATGTTGCAGTGCGGCTGCTCGGCACGCTGGGAGTCAACATCCAGAAGATTTATGTGGATACACTGATTGCGATGGGGCAGGATGGCAATCTCTATAAAGAGGATCTCGGAAGAAAGGCACAGGGTAAGAGCAGACCGTCCACACTCAGCCAGTATAGCAGAGACCTGACCGCCATGGCGCGGGATGGAAAGCTCGACCCGGTGATCGGGAGAGAGGACGAGATACGCCGTCTGGTGCAGATCCTCAGCAGAAGGACGAAAAATAATCCATGCCTGATCGGTGAACCGGGAGTAGGTAAGACGGCTGTTGTCGAGGGGCTTGCACTTCGGATTGTGGAGGGAAAGGTTCCCTTTACAGTCAAGGACAAGAGAGTGCTGACGCTCGATCTCTCGGGCATGGTTGCGGGAAGTAAATACAGAGGCGAATTTGAGGAACGCATTAAAAAAGTCATCCGTGAGGTGATTGACGACGGCAATGTGATTCTGTTTCTGGATGAGCTTCACACGATTATCGGCGCAGGAGGTGCGGAGGGCGCTATCGATGCATCTAACATTCTGAAACCTTCGCTCGCAAGAGGCGAACTGCAGATGATCGGTGCAACGACCATTGCGGAATATCGGAAATATATCGAAAAGGATGCGGCACTGGAGCGCCGGTTCCAGCCGGTCAATGTGGAGGAGCCGACCGAGGAGGAAGCCATCCGCATACTGGAGGGAATCAAGGGAAAATATGAGGAGCATCATCAGGTGACGATCACCTCGGAAGCGGTTGAAGCGGCGGTGAGGCTGTCGGCGCGCTATATCAATGACCGCAACCTTCCGGATAAGGCGATCGACCTCATTGACGAGGCGGCTGCCGGAGCGAGACTTCGCTCTGCAGATGTGCCGGATAAGCTGACCGCAATGCTGGAGCAGATTAAGAAGATGGATCTCCAGATCGAGCGGTCGATCCGTATGGAGGCATTCACACAGGCTACTGAGATCAAGCGGAATCAGGATGAGCTTGTGAAAAAATATGAGCGTGCAAAGAGCCGGATGGAAAGCAGCGCGGCGGAAAGGCGCGTAGTAATCGGGGAGAACGATATTGCGGATGTGGTCGCTATGTGGACAAAGATTCCGGTGCAGAAGCTGGCACAGAAGGAAAGTGAGAGACTTCTGAAGCTGGAGAGCATTCTGCACAAGCGCGTCATCGGTCAGGAGGATGCCGTAAAGGCGGTCGCAAAGGCGATGAGACGCGGCAGGGTCGGGCTGAAGGATCCGAAGCGCCCGATCGGTTCGTTCCTGTTCTTAGGACCGACCGGTGTGGGCAAGACGGAACTGTCCAAGGCGCTGGCGGAGGCGATGTTCGGCTCGGAGGATGCCATCATCAGAGTCGATATGTCGGAATACATGGAAGGTCATTCTGTCTCGAAGATGATCGGTTCACCGCCCGGCTATGTCGGATTTGAGGAGGGCGGACAGCTCAGCGAGAAGGTGCGCAGAAATCCGTATTCCGTAGTGCTGTTTGACGAGATTGAGAAGGCACATCCCGATGTGTTTAACGTGTTGCTGCAAGTGCTGGATGATGGACATATCACGGATTCCAAGGGCAGAAAGGTCAGCTTTAAGAATACGGTGCTGATTATGACCTCCAATGCGGGAGCACAGAGGATCGTTGACCCGAAGAACCTCGGCTTTGCCACGGCGGGAGACGCGAAACGCGACTATGAAAAGATGAAGTCGAGTGTCATGGAGGAGGTAAAGCGGAGCTTCAAGCCGGAGTTTATCAACCGTATCGATGATATTATTGTGTTCCACCAGCTGAACAATGACGATATGAAGGCGATTGTGAACCTTCTGGCGGCGAATCTCTGCAAGCGCTGTGAGGAGCAGATGGACATCAGGCTCTCGCTGACGTCGGCGCTGAAGGAGCATCTTGTTGCAAAGTATGCGGACAATAAGATGGGCGCGAGACCTTTAAAGAGAGCGATCCAGTCGGTTGTGGAGGATGCGCTTGCCGAGGAGATCCTGATGAAGAAGGTGCAGCCCGGGGATACCGTGTCCGTCGGCTTCAAGGCGGAGAAGGGCGATCCGAAAAACGGGAAAGTCGTGTTTAACGTCAAGAACCGGAAAGAGTAAAACTTTAGAAAAAATTTATGGCGGACGGGTTCGTTTTCGATTATAATATCCATATGAGGGCAGAGCATTCCGGAAGAGTCCGGGGCGCTGCCTGCAGCAGTCCACAAAGGAACAGGAGGATATACAGATGGCAGTTGTAGAAGAACTGCTCCGCAGCGAAAAGAGCGGTGCGATCAGCTTTGGCAATCACAAGCTGGAGCAGAAGGCAAAGCTGGAGGATTTTCAGCACGCAGGAGACCTGTTGAAGGTAAAGACCTTCAAGGAAATGACAAAACTGGAAAAGAACGGATTGTTTCTCTACGAGTCCGTGCCGGGAACCAGTGTTCTCGATTTTGTTGAGAAGGAAAACGGTGTGGAATTCATTGTAGAGGGCGATGAGGATGCACAGATCACCATCGGACTGGATGATGATACGGAGTACGAAGTATTTGTGGACGGAAAGAGCGTTGGAACAATGACGACAGGACTTGGCGGAAAGCTCTCTTTGAGCGTAGAGCTTGAGGCTGCCGGCGAGGTTCCGGTTAAGATCGAGAGAGTATAAAAGAGGTAGCTATGGCAAAGGGCAAGGCGGCGACAGTTTTTTTCTGCCAGAATTGTGGATATGAATCTTCAAAGTGGATGGGACAGTGTCCGGGATGTAAGGAATGGAATTCGTTTGTCGAGGAGACTGTGAGTAAGACACCGCACATGGGAGGAGCATCCGCATCGACGGTCAGAAGAAGCAGCAGCCTTGCCCCGAGTACTCTTGCGGATATTTCCATCAGTGAGGAGAGCAGGATTGTCACGGGCATCGGTGAGCTTGACAGGGTGCTGGGTGGCGGTATTGTACAGGGCTCGCTGACACTGGTAGGCGGTGATCCGGGAATCGGAAAGTCAACGCTTCTGCTGCAGGTCTGCCGGAATCTTTCGGGGGCAGGGCACAAGGTGCTGTACATATCCGGCGAGGAATCTCTGGCGCAGATCAAGATGCGCGCCGATCGGCTTGGAGAGTTTACGCGGGAGATGCAGCTTTTATGCGAGACGAATCTGGACGAGATCACGGAGGTCATCCGAAGCAGTAAGCCCGAGGCTGTCGTGATCGATTCTATCCAGACCATGTATAATGAGAATGTTTCCGCGGCGCCGGGCAGCGTGTCACAGGTTCGGGAATCCACAGGAATCTTATTACAGCTGGCAAAGGGGCTTGGAGTTTCCGTATTCATTGTGGGTCATGTGACGAAGGAGGGCACTGTTGCAGGCCCGCGTGTCCTTGAGCATATGGTGGATACCGTGCTCTACTTCGAGGGAGACAGACACGCCTCCTACCGTATCCTGCGTGGCGTAAAGAATCGTTTCGGCTCCACGAATGAGATCGGTGTCTTTGAGATGCGGGAGCAGGGGCTTGTCGAAGTACAGAATCCGTCAGAATATATGCTGAACGGCAGACCGGAGAATGCGAGCGGTTCTGTAGTGGCGTGCACAATGGAGGGAACCAGACCGCTTCTCGTAGAGATTCAGGCGCTTGTCTGCCAGAGTAATTTCGGCATTCCGAGGCGGCAGACCACGGGAACGGATTTTAACAGGGTGAATCTCCTCATGGCGGTTCTGGAGAAGCGTTCCGGGCTGCAGCTTGCAAGCTGCGATGCCTACGTCAATATCACGGGCGGCATAAAGATCATGGAGCCGGCGATCGATCTCGGAATCGTGCTGGCTATCGTGTCCAGCTTCCGTAACAGGGCGCTGAACCCGAAGCTGATCGCCTTTGGCGAGGTCGGCTTAAGCGGCGAGGTTCGTGCGGTCAGCATGGCGAGACAGAGAGTGGCGGAGGCGGAGAAGCTGGGCTTTACCACCTGTATTGTCCCTTATGTCTGCACAGAGGACTGCCGGAAGAACAGCGGGATCAGGGTGATTGGCGTCAGAACGGTTCAGGATGCGATCAATGTTGTAATGAACGCGGAGGAGATATAAGGCATAAAAAAATAAAATTTTGCTTGCTAAACAGGAATAACCTGTGGTATAATCTATTTCGTTGGTGATGCATCGGTAATCTGGTGCAGATACAATAGGGGAATAGTACAGCGGTAGTGCGGCGGTCTCCAAAACCGTTAACGGGGGTTCGATCCCCTCTTCCCCTGCTAAAAATATTAATCTTGTAAAGGCATTGAAGATGTTGATTTTTCAGCGTTTTTGATGCCTTTACTTTTTGTGGTTACTGCATAAAAACGTGTAGCTACACATAAAATAGTAATGGCTATTGATGAAATAAAAATTAAATGCTATAATGCAATTACTAAAAAATGTGTCATAACACAAAAACAGGGAACAGTAATATGGAGATTAAAAGAGATTTATACCTTGAACAATTAAAGATACGAAAAGATAATGGAATGATAAAGGTTATCACAGGGATCAGAAGATGTGGAAAATCATTTCTTTTATTTGTGCTGTTTAAGAAGTTTTTATTGGAGAGTGGGATAGATAACGAACATATCATAGAAATTGCCTTTGATGGTATTGTCAATGAGGAGCTAAGGGAACCAAAAAGGTGTTATCAGTATATCAAAGATGCAATGAAAGATGATCAGAAGTATTACTTGTTTTTAGATGAAGTACAGTTTTTGCCCCGATTTGAGGAAGTATTGAACAGCCTGCTTCGTATCGGCAATATTGATGTGTATGTGACCGGAAGTAATTCTAAATTCCTGTCAAGTGATATTGTAACGGAGTTTAGAGGCAGAGGAGATGAAATCAGAATATACCCGTTATCCTTTGCAGAATTTTATGCAGCTTACGATGGAGATTATGATGATGCATGGGATGAATACATGACTTATGGTGGACTTCCACAGGTTGCTCAGTTTTCTGTTGAACGTCAAAAGGCAGAGTATCTGAAAAACATTTTTACTAATGTTTATATCAAAGATGTGGTAGAGCGGAATAAGCTTCAAAATGTTGATGAGATTGGTACTTTGGTAGATATTCTGGCTTCTGCGATAGGAGCGCCTACCAATCCGACTAAAATATCAAATACCTTTAAAAGCGAACGGGGTATCAATTATAGCAATAAAACCATATCCCGCCATATTGATTACCTGGCAGAGGCCTTTTTGATTTCCAAAGCGGAACGATACGATATTAAGGGAAGAAAATATGTAGGCGCGAACCAGAAATATTATTTTTCAGATGTGGGGCTTAGAAATGCAAGACTGAATTTCAGGCAGCAGGAGCCTACGCATATTATGGAGAATATTGTTTATAATGAATTACTTGTGCGCGGCTATAATGTGGATGTCGGCATTGTAGAGGTTTATGCAAAGAACTGTGAAGGAAAAACGACTCGTAAGCAATTTGAGGTCGATTTTGTAGTCAATCAGGGCAGTCAGAGATATTATGTCCAAGTTGCTTATGATATGACTTCTGGGGAAAAGCAGACACAGGAGCTTAATTCGTTTAGAAATATTCCGGATTCCTTTAAGAAGCTTGTGATAGTAAACGGAAGCCAGAAGCCGTGGAGAAATGATGAGGGCTTTGTAATTATGGGCATGAAATATTTTCTGCTTAATACGGATAGTTTGGAGTTTTAGGGAAGAAGGACGTGCGCAGAAATAGGGATAAGAAAGATTTGATACGAAGGAAAGGAGAGCATCTTATGATACAGGAAGAAAGAGTTGAAAAGGCAATGCAGACCCTGCGGGACTATGTAGTCACCCTTGCCGTTCGGGCGGGAGAAGGGGAGGAATATGGGGAGAAACTATGGCAGGGCATCCGGCAGTCGGGCGGACTGCTGCGGGAGCTGGCGTATTACCATGATTACGGAAAGTTTCTGTGTGAATACAAGATTGCGGGCTACACGCTTGCCGACGTGCTGGTATGGCAGGTTGACCACTTTAAGTTATATATGGACAGACCCGATGAGATGAACCGCTATCGGCAGCAGAGGTTGCTCCTCTCCACGTTTGACACGATGCTGCAAATGGAAACGGACCCGCTTCCATTCATCAATAAAATGGAAAGCGAGTCCGGTCAGGATGCCGCAAACGGATGAAGCAGTGCGCTCTTAAACTTCTCCCTTTGTGTAGGCATATTCTGTGTCGAGTGTCGGAGGAATCGCAATATCGCTGTTGCGCAGCTTCTGCCGCAGTGTGTCCAGATGATGAAGCCGCTGGCCGTTCAGAACCTTCTGGCGCGCCAGCATTTCCGAAAAGGTAGGGTTCTGTTCCATGGTCTTCGCAAGCGCTGCGGGGAAAGGACAGTAGGTAAACAGGATTCTTCTCGCGACCCTGTTTAATCTGGGGGAACCGGTTCCCTCGAATAAAATCCACACAATATAATCTCTTACGAACATTTCCTTGAAGCTGTTCCGCGCACGCTGAAGGCTGTTGCGGATCTTCTCTTTTGCCTCTGAGCTGAGGTCGTGATTCCTTCTGTAAAACTGTACATAGTCGAAATACTCACTGGTGAGGGAGCGCTCGGAAATATCATTCCAACGGCTGCCCTGAATACGCTTACACATCTCCCAACGGAATTCGCCGGTGAGACGTACCATCGTAGTGCTGATATCCTCCATGTGGAAGATGGAGAAGAACATTCTTCCGGGGGAATTGCGCTTCTTTCCCTCGATTTCCTGCCACATAACACCGCGGATGCCGACATTTGGCATCAGAATGATGTCGGGCAGATATTCCAGATGGATGATCTCCTTGCCCATTGCCTCCATGTGGTCGATGTCCAGACTCTCTCGGTAAAAGGCGGAGTAGTCGATGGATTTTATCATCTCGAGCGCCTTGTTGATCTGTGCACTGGACACAAAGGAGGTGTTCAGATTCTTCATAACGTTGTCGGACGAGAAGAGCGGGCAGAAGGTCGTGATACGTCCGCAGGTCATCTTGTTGACCTGCGGGAACATATTCTTCAGTTCGAAGGAAACCTTGCTCATCGGATTCTTTTCCATGGCATTATATTCTGCGGCAGTGATGTTGCCGCTTGCCTTCTGTTTATGTATGTAGTCAGTGAAATCCTCCTCAAACTCGTTCCGGCTGGGAAGCTTTTTGCCATTGTAAATGGCGAGCAGCCAGTGATAGAGCGTATAGATGCCAAAGGAACTCTGATCGACAATACCGCATGCGAGGTTGTACAGGGCAATGCAGTTTGCCGCTCCGGCGAGATCCTCGTCCACATATCCGAAGTATAAGAACATACGGACAGGCATAGGAAGATAAGGTGCAGCCAGCGCTGCCTCAAAGGTGATGGCATACAGGGAGTAAAATTCCCCTGTGATCTGTTTGCGCAGCCGGATAGCAGAATCCTCGGTGGAGTTTTTATCCTCCATCGCTTTGTAGGTGTTGACATGCTTCCGGAAGGACTCGCCCATATCCAGATCGAAACCGGCAAATTCCAGAATGGAATTCAGAGATCCGGCAAGCTCCTGCATGATGGCGCCACTCTGTATATCCTCCTGCGGTGTATCCTCCTGCTGTGAGGAGTTCAGCATGGACAGATTGCTGCGGAAGCTGTTCACGCGGGATTCGACCAGACTTTTGTTCAGGGAAGGGTCATTTTCTGTCTGCTTGATAATGCGGTTGATGTCCACGGCAAGCGCAGTGGCATCCTCGTTGTTCTGACCGAGACGATAATATAAGGAGGTGAAAAGATCAAAAAGATCATTCCCGGACGAACTGAAATAGTACTCAGCAATTACAGAGCGGTAATGGAACTGCTCGTCCAGAACAGAGAAGGTCTTTCGGAAATCCAGACTGCCCTTTCGCAGCATGCCCAGAGAGACTCCCGGCTCCTGCATAAGTGTTTTTGCCCCTGCTCCTGCCTCAGAGTAAATGTGTTGTAAGCCCAGATAATAGGTGTTCAGCCATATATCAGGCATGTCCTCGTTGAAGTAAGCGGAGGTTTCATCCAGACCGTCGAGTGTGCGCGGCTGTATCCGGTAACGGCTGCAGAGAGCGTTATATTTCGCATAGTCATCCATCAGATTCTGATGAAGACTGGTACAGAGCATTTCCGAGCGGAAGCTCTGCTCCAGAAGAATATTGATCTGATGGAACAGAGAGAGCAGGAACAGTCTTGCAACGTCAGGATGACTTTGCAGCAGTTCCTCGAGAGCATCCATATTGTTGACAGGATATGTCAGGATGACAGAATCCTCCAACGTCGTATAGCCGAGATAATGTACCTCTGAGCCGAGTTCACAGATTCCGATCACGTCGCCTTTCCCGAGCTTATAGGTTCCCCCCGGATATTCTACCAGTACCTTTCCCTTAGCAATCATGTGAAGTGCAGTCATAGGCTGACCGCTGTTGTAAATGCGTTTTCCCTTTTCTAATGCAATTCCCGCCATATTAATCCCCCAAGCCTTTCATTAGCCTGCGCACATTGAGCCGCAGGCATTAATTAAAAACCCCTTTTTGGTAAAGCCGTATTTGCCGGAGAAAAAAACATCCGACAACATATATAATAGTATACACCCAATTTGGTATGAAAGTCTATGCAATTTTGTGCTGTACTTTTAACAAAAATATGATAGAATAAAAATACATATGTGTCATTTTTGGGCACAAACGCGAGAAAACAGGGAAGGAAAGGCATTCATGGAGCAGGGGACAGAATACAGGCAGCAGCAGATAGAAGAATATAAACGGGCAGTAGTGCCTCTTTTGCGGTATCTTCCGTGGCTGGAACAGAATGCCGGACAGGCCGGAGGCGGATTTTACCAGAATCCTGAAGCAACAGAAAATTCCATGAGCATTCCGGTCTATGACTCAACTCTGATGAATTTTGTCAGGGAGGCGCAGAGATCCGGGCTGATGGATCGGAACTATCCTTATGTTTTCACGCGCAACAGGATCAGGACGCATGAGGACGAGAGAAGGGTCATTGCGGCAGCAGAACTGAAGGACTGGGGAATCCTGCAGGGAATTCTTTCGAAGTATGTGATGGGTGGTCAGACGAAGAGCCGGCTCTGGATGGAAGCGGTGAAGGAAAATATTTTCCTGCTTGTGCTGAAGAAGATGCAGGAGATCATTGAGTATTGGGATAAATCTTTCACACTGTGAATGCAGCGTTAGAATGGAGATTAAGATGGGTGAGAAATCGGTACAGAAGAAAAGATTTATATTGGAGACAGCGAGAAATGTCTTTGTGGAGAAGGGCTTCAAGAAAGTCACCATGAAGGACATCGTCGAGGCGTGCGACATCAGCCGGGGCGGACTGTATCTGTATTTTGACAATACCAGTCAGATCTTTCTCGAGGTAATGCGGATGGAGAGTGAGGAGACGGATGACGTCTTTTCCGACAACATCAAGGAGGACGCCACGGCGGCGGATATTCTGATTCTTTTTCTGGAGGAGCAGAAGAAGGAGCTTCTGCGGAAGGAACATACGCTTATTCAGGCAACTTATGAATATTATTTTGAGAACCAGCCCGGCAAGCGGGACAATGTTTTGAGAAGACAGTTTGATTCGGCGGTGAAGATCATCGAAAAGCTGATTGAGACCGGTGTGGACAACGGAGAATTTTACTGTGAAGACTGTCTTGGGACAGCGCGGAACATCATGTATGTTCTGGAGGGATTAAAGATTTCAGCGCAGACCATCGGCGTGACAGCCGAGGCGGTCGACCGTGAGATTTCTTTCATATTGAAATCTCTGGGCGTGGAAATGGAATAAAGCAACAATCATACTTGGAGGAGCCAAATGGGAAACGTCAGACGTATCTATGTTGAAAAGAAGGAGCCCTTTGCAGTCAAGGCGAAAGAGCTGAACGAAGAACTGAGGAACTATCTCGGAGTCAGAACCGAGGGAGTCAGAATGTTCATCCGTTATGATGTGGAGAACATCTCTGAGGAAGTCTTTGAAAAGGCATGCAGAACGGTCTTTTCGGAACCGCCTGTGGATCATCTGTATCATGAGACAATTGAAGTACCCGCAGACGCAAGAGTTTTTTCGGTGGAGTTTCTTCCCGGACAGTTCGATCAGAGAGCGGATTCCGCAGTGCAGTGTATCCGTTTTCTGAGAGAGGATGAGGAGCCTGTTATCCGTACCGCTGTGACCTATATGATTCTTGGTCAGATTACGGACGAGGAGTTCCAGAAGATTAAGGCATATTGCATCAATCCTGTTGATTCCCGTGAGACAGGAATGGTGAAGCCGGATACACTCATCACCGTTTTTGATGAGCCTGCGGATATTGCAGTTCTGGACGGTTTTTCCGGGATGGAGGAGACAGCGCTGAAGGAGCTGTATGATTCCCTGTCTCTGGCGATGACCTTCAAGGATTTCTTACATATCCAGAATTATTTCCGTACGGACGAAAAGCGCGATCCGTCCATGACGGAGATCCGTGTGCTGGACACCTACTGGTCAGACCACTGCCGTCACACGACCTTCTCAACCGAGCTGACGGATGTGGAATTCGGCGAAGGCTATTACCGTTCTCCGATCGAGACGACTTACCAGAGCTATCTGGATACCAGAGAGGAAATATTTGCGGGCAGGAAGGACAAGTTTGTCTGCCTGATGGATCTTGCGCTGATGGCGATGAGAAAGCTGAAAAAGGACGGCAAGCTCGAAGATATGGAGCAGTCCGATGAAATCAATGCCTGCTCCGTTGTCGTGCCAGTGGAGATGGATTATGGCGATCACAGGGAGACAGAGGAGTGGCTGGTATTTTTCAAGAATGAAACGCACAATCACCCTACCGAGATCGAGCCCTTCGGTGGCGCGGCGACCTGTCTGGGCGGAGCGATCCGCGACCCGCTCTCGGGCAGAGGCTATGTATATCAGGCAATGCGTGTGACGGGAGCAGCCGACCCCACCGTTCCCGTGTCAGAGACTTTAAAGGGAAAGTTGTCCCAGAAGAAGCTCGTCCGCGGTGCGGCAAACGGCTATTCCTCCTACGGAAACCAGATCGGACTTGCGACCGGTTTCGTCAAGGAGATCTATCATCCCGATTATGTGGCAAAGCGTATGGAGATCGGTGCGGTCATGGGCGCTGCGCCGAGACGCAACGTCATCCGCGAGACCTCCGATCCCGGTGACATCATAATTCTGCTTGGCGGACGTACCGGACGTGACGGCTGCGGCGGTGCGACCGGTTCCTCCAAGGTACATACAGAGCAGTCCATCGAGACCTGCGGCGCAGAGGTTCAGAAGGGTAATGCACCGACGGAGCGCAAGATACAGAGGCTGTTCCGGCGCGAGGAAGTCAGCCGCATCATCAAGAAGTGCAACGACTTCGGCGCGGGCGGTGTTTCCGTTGCAATCGGTGAGCTTGCCGACGGTCTGACAGTTGACCTCGACAAGGTGCCGAAGAAATATGCCGGACTGGACGGCACGGAGCTTGCAATTTCCGAGTCACAGGAGCGCATGGCGGTTGTTGTCACCCCGGCGGATGTGGATAAATTCCTGAAATATGCTGCGGAGGAGAACCTTGAGGCGGTACCGGTGGCTGTTGTCACCGAGGAGCCGAGACTGGTTCTGAACTGGAGAGGAAAGAAGATCGTCGATCTGAAGAGAGCCTTCCTTGACACCAACGGAGCGCATCAGGAGACCGCAGTGAAGGTCGATATACCGGATGAGAGGGAGAACTACTTTGAGAAATGGGCGATTCCCGCTGTCGGTGAAAAGCTCGAGGCAGGAAAGATCAAGGATGCATGGCTGACCATGCTGAATGACCTGAATGTCTGCTCCCAGAAGGGACTGGTGGAGATGTTCGATTCCTCCATCGGGGCAGGAAGCGTGCTGATGCCTTACGGCGGTGTTCACCAGCTCACCGAGACGCAGACGATGGTGGCGAAGCTGCCGGTGCTCAAGGGCAAGACCGATACCGTTACCATGATGAGCTACGGCTTTGACCCCTATCTGTCCTCATGGAGTCCTTACCACGGAGCGGTATACGCAGTGGTTGAGTCCATGGCGAAGATCGTTGCGGCAGGCGGAGATGCCTCCAAAATCCGTTTTACCTTCCAGGAGTATTTCAGAAGGATGACGGGAGACCCGGAGCGCTGGAGCCAGCCGTTTGCGGCGCTTCTCGGCGCATATGACGCACAGATCGGTTTCGGACTGCCCTCCATCGGCGGAAAGGACAGTATGTCAGGCACCTTTAACCATATCGATGTTCCGCCGACGCTGGTATCCTTTGCGGTTGATATTGCAAAGCAGGGAGAGATTGTGACACCCGAGCTGAAAAAGGCGGGAAATAAGCTGGTTCGCTTCGAGATAGAGAAGGATGATTTCGACATTCCGATGTACGGTGCAGTGGCAGAGCTCTATGCCGCGATTCATGAGCTGACGGCAGGCGGTGTGATTGTGTCCGCCTATGCGCTGGATGCAAAGGGCGTGGCGGCTGCTGTCTCAAAGATGGCATTCGGCAACAGACTCGGCGTGACGCTGGAGAGCGGATTGTCCGTGGACAAGGTGTTCGGCAACGGGCTTGGCGACATCATTGCGGAAATTCCGGCGGAAAGCCTTGCCTTATTAGAGGAAAAGGAACTGGATTACAGTGTGATCGGAACCGTCACGAAGGAGCCGGTATTCGTATTCGGAGAAGTAAGCATTGCCATGGATGAGGCGCTGGATGCATGGACATCCAAGCTGGAGAAGGTTTTTGCGACAAAGGCAGAGAAGGACAAGGCAGCGGTAGACAGCCCGCTCTACAGGGCGGACAGCATTTATGTCTGCAAGCACCGGATCGCAAAGCCGACGGTATTCATTCCGGTATTCCCGGGAACAAACTGTGAGTACGACAGCGCGAAGGCGTTCGAGCGCGCAGGGGCAAAGGTGGAGACGAGAGTGTTCCGCAACCTGAGTGCGCAGGACATCAGAGAGTCTGTGGACGAATTTGAAAAGGCGATCGATCAGGCACAGATCATCATGTTCCCCGGCGGCTTCTCAGCAGGCGACGAGCCGGACGGCAGCGCGAAATTCTTTGCGACAGCCTTCCGCAATGCGAAGCTGAAGGAAGCGGTTATGAAGCTGCTGAATGAGCGGGACGGTCTGGCGCTGGGGATCTGCAACGGTTTTCAGGCGCTCATCAAGCTGGGACTGGTTCCCACGGGAGAGATCAAGGGACAGGATGAAAGTTCACCGACCCTGACTTTCAACACGATCAACCGCCATATTTCAAAGATGGTATATACGAAGGTTGTCTCCAATAAATCTCCATGGCTGCAGGGCGCGGAGCTGGGTGGAGTTTACTGTAACCCGGCATCCCACGGTGAAGGTCGTTTCGTCGCACCGAAGGAGTGGATCGACAGGCTCTTTGCGAATGGACAGGTGGCAACCCAGTATTCGGATCAGCACGGAAATGTTTCCATGGATGAAGAGTACAATGTCAACGGTTCGTACTGTTCCATTGAGGGCATTACCTCCCCGGATGGTCGTGTGCTTGGCAAGATGGCGCACTCCGAGAGACGGGATATTGCCGTTGCGAAGAATATTTACGGTGAGCAGGACATCAGAATATTTGAGTCTGGTGTAGAATATTTCAGATAAAAAACCGGAAAAAGGTGGATAAGGAGAGGATATCATGTTACTGGCTTTGGTACCGCTTTTTGATGAGAATATGGCAGTCAGTGCCTATTCGATCTTTTCACAGAAGGACAATTATTTTCTTAACCCGATGAAGCTTGGCACGGGCAAATTTGACGGTGCGGCAGCAGTAGATGGGTTGGAGCTGATCGAGAGCATGGGGATTCAGACGCTCTCGGACGACAAAGAGATTTTTGTGCCGGTGAGCAATATCTCTGTATTCTCAGATGTTGAGAGTCAGTGCAGTGCGCCTCACGGAAGAATCGTCTTTATCATCGACAACACAATCCCGCCCGTGGAGATGTATATTAAACGGCTGCAGCAGCTCAAGGAGATGGGCTACCGGCTTGCGGTGCGCAAGCTCGCTGTCTCTGATTTCGGAAGCTATGCGGAGATTATGCAGCTGGCGGACTATGTGTTCCTGAACAGCAAGAAGATTGCGATAGAGAAGGCACGAATTTATTTTGGAAAGCTCTATCCGCACATCAAGCTCTGTGCCGGAGGCATTGACACAATGGAGGCGTTTGAGAGCCTGAAGCAGACCGGAGGGTATCAGCTGTACGAGGGCGAGTTCTATCGTGTTCCCGTCACGAAGGGAGCGCACGAGGTTGCACCGCTGAAGGCGAACTACATCGAACTGCTGAATATTGTGAACAACGATAACTTTGAACTGACAGACGCGGCAGATGTCATCGGGCGCGACACGGCGCTGACGATCTCACTGCTTCAGATGGTAAACCGCATGACCGTGAATTCCGGTATAACCACGATACGTCACGCGGCGGCGATGCTCGGACAGCGTGAACTGAAAAAGTGGATCAACACCGCGGTGGTCAATAAGCTTTATGCGGATAAGCCTAGTGAGATTACGAGACTTTCCCTGCTGCGTGCAAAGTTTGCTGAGGGGCTGGCGCCGATGTTCGATCTGACGGCAAAGACAGAGGAGCTTTTCCTGATGGGACTGTTCTCTGTGTTAAATGTCATTCTGGAAAAGCCGATGGAAGAATCGTTGAAGATGGTGAAGGTTTCGGACGAGATCAGGGATGCCCTCACAAAGGGAAGTGGTCCGCTTGCGCCGGTGTATGAACTGATGAAGCAGTATGAGGCAGCAAACTGGCAGGAGGTTTCGAGGATTCTGATTCTGAGAAACATGAATGTGGACACGATCAGCGAGGTTTATCTCAACGCGCTGAGTTGGTATAAGAAGTTGATTTAGTAATAGCTCCGCTCATAGAACGACCGGATCGGTGCTTTGTGTGCGAGCACCCGCGCACCGATTCGGTCGTCCTATGGCTGAACTGTTGTTACTGTTCACTCCGTTCACAGCAACACGCTTCGCGATGCACACAAAATGCATTTTCAATGCATTTTGGCGCCTGCAAGTCTCGCAAAATTGCATTTCATGCAATTTTGACTTCGCGGAATATGGACTGTGAACAGTAACGAACTGTTACACATTTTTTAAATTCAGGTGGGCTTTTTGTTGCCCCCCTGATTTTTTTGTGATATACTGAATTGATTATGCAGATAGAAGGCATATGACTTTACAGACAATCGATACAGGAGGATGCGATGAAGGCTTTTTTGATTTTGGAAGACGGCACCGTGTTTGAAGGAACGCACATCGGCGCTGACAGAGAGATTATCAGTGAAATCGTGTTTAACACATCCATGGCGGGATATCTCGAGGTATTGACTGATCCGTCCTACGCCGGACAGGCAGTATGCATGACTTATCCTCTCATCGGTAATTATGGCATCTGCAAGGATGACATGGAGTCATTAAAGCCCTGGCCGGACGGCTTCATTGTGCATGAACTTTCCCGGATTCCCAGCAACTTCCGCTGTGATATGACAATTCAGCAATTTCTGGAAGAAAATCAAGTACCCGGTATTGCCGGCATCGATACCAGAGCCCTGACGAAGATTCTTCGTGAAAAGGGAACTATGAACGGTATGATTACCACCAACGAAAATTATGATTTCGCGCAGATTCAGCCCAGACTCAAGGCATACACTACCGGAAAGGTCGTGGAGCGCGTGACCTGCAAGGAAAAATATGTTGTGAAGCCGACTCTGAAGCTGGAGGAGAACGGACCGCTCTCGGGAGCTGCAAGGTTCGACAAGGACAGCTATGAGAAGGGTGTGCGTGAGCCGAGACCGACGCTTGTAAAGGAGCTCAACGGTACAGGCTTAAAGGTCGCCCTGATGGATTTCGGCGCAAAGGCGAATATTGCACATTCGCTTGCGGAGAGAGGCTGTGAGGTGACGGTTTTCCCGGCGCTGACTCCCGCGGAGGAGATCATTGCAATGCAGCCGGACGGCATTATGCTCAGCAACGGTCCCGGGGACCCGAAGGAGTGTACTTCTATTATAGAAGAGATCAAGAAGCTCTATGCGACGGATATTCCGATTTTTGCCATTTGTCTTGGCCATCAGCTCATGGCACTGGCAAACGGCTGCGACACTCATAAGATGAAATACGGACACAGAGGCGGAAACCATCCGGTCAAGGATCTGGCGACCGGCAGGGTATACATTTCCTCCCAGAACCACGGCTATGTCGTCGATACGGACAAGCTCGATCCCAAGGTTGCCGTTCCCGCATTTATCAATGTCAATGACGGGACGAACGAAGGACTTGCCTACACGGGCAAGAATATCTTTACCGTGCAATACCACCCGGAGGCATGCCCCGGACCACAGGATTCCCGCTATCTGTTTGACAGATTTATCCGCATGATGAAAGGAGAGAATTACAATGCCTAAGAATCCCAATGTAAAGCGCGTTATGGTCATCGGTTCCGGCCCGATCGTTATCGGGCAGGCAGCAGAGTTCGATTATGCGGGAACTCAGGCGTGCCGTTCCCTGAAGGAGGAGGGCGTTGAGGTCATTCTCGTCAACTCCAATCCTGCAACGATCATGACGGACAAGGATATTGCAGATAAGGTCTACATTGAGCCTTTGACGGTGAAGGTTCTGGAACAGATTATTGAAAAGGAAAAGCCGGACAGCATTCTGCCGACGCTTGGCGGACAGGCTGGCTTAAACCTCGGCATGGAGCTGGAGGAGTCCGGTTTCCTCGCCGAGCACGGCGTGACACTGTTGGGAACCACGGCACAGACCATCCGAAATGCCGAGGGAAGACAGGAATTCAAGGATCTGATGGAGCGCATCGGCGAGCCCTGTGCGGCGTCGAAGGTCGTTGAGAACGTGCAGGACGGTATTGATTTCACGAATCAGATCGGTTACCCGGTCGTACTTCGTCCGGCGTACACGCTGGGCGGCTCCGGCGGCGGTATCGCCCATAATCAGGTCGAGCTGGAGGAGATTCTGGAAAACGGACTCAGACTTTCCCGTGTCGGTCAGGTTCTGGTTGAGCGCTGTATCGCAGGCTGGAAGGAGATCGAGTACGAGGTGATGCGCGACAGCGCCGGAAACTGTATCACGGTATGTAATATGGAAAACATTGATCCTGTCGGCGTGCACACCGGTGACAGCATCGTTGTTGCACCGTCGCAGACGCTGAGCGACAAAGAGTACCAGATGCTCCGTACATCGGCGCTGAATATTATTAATGAGCTGAAAATTACAGGTGGCTGTAATGTGCAGTTTGCGCTGCATCCCACCAGCTTTGAATACTGTGTCATTGAGGTAAATCCCCGTGTGAGCCGTTCCTCCGCACTGGCATCCAAGGCGACGGGCTATCCGATCGCAAAGGTCGCCGCAAAGATCGCGCTGGGTTACACGCTGGATGAGATCAAGAATGCCATCACAAAGAAGACCTATGCCTCCTTTGAGCCGGCGCTCGACTACTGCGTTGTCAAGATTCCGAGACTGCCCTTTGATAAATTTATCACGGCAAAGAGGACGCTGACGACCCAGATGAAGGCGACCGGAGAGGTCATGAGCATCTGTGACAACTTCGAGGGCGCGCTGATGAAGGCGATCCGCTCCCTTGAGCAGCATGTGGACTGCCTGCTCAGCTATGATTTCTCTGCGCTGAATGCGGAGGAGTTGCGGGAGAGACTGAAAGTCGTGGATGACCAGCGTATCTGGGTCATTGCAGAAGCGATCCGCAAGGGTATTTCCTACGATGAGATCCATGCCATCACACAGATCGACATTTGGTTCATTGATAAGCTCGCCATCCTTGTGGAGATGGAGCAGGCGTTGAAGACGCAGGAACTGACGCCGGAGCTCTTGAGGGAGGCAAAGAGAATCGAATTCCCGGACAATGTCATTGCCAGACTGACCGGCAAGACTGAGGAAGAGATCCGTCAGATGAGATACAGCAACGGCATCAAGGCTGTCTATAAGATGGTAGATACCTGTGCTGCAGAGTTTGCCGCATCTACGCCGTATTACTATTCCGTTTACGGTGGGGAGTGTGAAGCAAGTGTGAAGCATCTCTGCGGTGCAGAGCCACTTCACACTGGTGGCACTAAAAAGAAAGTTCTTGTCCTTGGCTCTGGACCGATCCGTATCGGACAGGGAATCGAGTTTGACTACTGCTCGGTACACGCGACATGGGCATTTTCCAAGGCGGGTTATGAGACAATCATCATCAACAACAACCCGGAGACGGTAAGTACGGACTTCGATATTGCGGATAAGCTGTATTTCGAGCCGCTGACCCCGGAGGATGTGGAATCCATTGTCAATATCGAGCACCCGGACGGCGCGGTGGTGCAGTTCGGCGGACAGACCGCGATTAAGCTGACAGAGAGCCTGATGAAGATGGGCGTTCCGATTCTCGGAACCAAGGCGGAGGATGTTGACGCCGCAGAGGACAGGGAGCTGTTTGACGAGATTCTGGAGCAGACGCATATTCCCCGCGCGGCGGGCGGCACTGTCTACACGGCGGAGGAAGCGAAGGCGGTAGCGAACCGTCTGGGCTATCCGGTGCTGGTTCGTCCTTCCTATGTGCTGGGCGGTCAGGGAATGCAGATTGCCATCTCCGATCAGGAAATCGAAGAATTTATGGAGATCATCAACCGCATTGCGCAGGATCACCCGATTCTGGTTGATAAGTACCTGCAGGGCAAGGAGATCGAGGTCGATGCGGTCTGTGACGGCGAGGATATTCTGATTCCCGGCATCATGGAGCATATTGAGAGAACCGGTGTGCATTCCGGCGACAGTATCTCCGTATATCCGGCGCATACCATTGGAAAGCTGGTAAAGGATAAGATTGCGGAATACACGAGAAGGCTTGCCATGGCGCTCCATGTCAAGGGACTGATCAATATTCAGTTTATTGCCATCGGGGAAGATGTCTATGTCATTGAGGTAAATCCCCGTTCCTCCAGAACCGTACCTTATATCAGCAAGGTGACGGGTATTCCGATCGTGGATCTGGCAACGGAGGTCATTATCGGAAAGAAGATCAGAGAGCTTGGCTACAAGCCCGGACTGCAGCCAGAGGCAGAGTATTATGCGATCAAGATGCCGGTGTTCTCCTTTGAGAAAATCAGGGGCGCGGAAATCAGCCTGGGACCGGAGATGAAATCTACCGGCGAATGTCTCGGCATTGCAAAGACCTTCAACGAGGCGCTTTACAAGGCGTTTATGGGAGCGGGTGTGAACCTGCCGAAGTATAAGAACCTGATCATGACCGTGAAGGATGCGGATAAGGGTGAGGCAATCGAGATCGGCAGACGCTTTGAAAAGCTTGGCTATACAATTTATGCCACCAGAAGCACTGCCGCTGCGCTGAATGACGCCGGAGTCAAGGCGAGAAAGGTCAATAAGATTTCGCAGGAGTCGCCTACTGTCATGGATCTGATCCTCGGTCATAAGATCGACCTTGTCATCGACACACCGACACAGGGACGCGACAAGACGAGAGACGGCTTCCTCATCAGACGAACCTCTATTGAGACCGGCGTAAACGTCATCACTGCCATGGATACGGCGAGAGCGCTTGTCACCAGCCTTGAAAACCAGGAGAGCAACGAGCAGCTGACCCTCGTTGACATCGCCCAGCTGTAAGGACGCAAAAAAAAATCGAATAATCATGCGGGAACCCACATATACTATAACGGTATCTGTGGGTTCTTTTAATGAAAAGGAGATTAACTATGTTGTGTGCCGAGACTTACCCGTTTGTAATGCGTCCGCTCCCCTATGAGTATGACGCTCTGATGCCGGTGATCGATGAGGAGACCCTGCATTTTCATCATGACAAGCATTATAAGACCTATATTGACAATCTGAACAGTGCGCTTGCCGATTATCCCGAGTTACAAAAGAAGAGCTTAAAGGAGCTGTTGACCCATATAGACAAATTACCTGCGCAGCTACAGACACCGATACGGAACAACGGAGGCGGTGTGTATAATCATGAGCTGTATTTTGACGGCATGAAAAGTCCGGTAGGGCAGGCGCCGGAGGGAGAGCTTGCGGAGGCGATTGAGCGTGATTTCGGTTCCTATAAGCAGTGGAAGGAGCAGATGACACAGGCGGCAGTCAGCAAGTTCGGCTCCGGCTGGGCATGGCTGGTGGCGGATCATGACGGAAAGCTTTCCATTGTACAGACATCGAATCAGGATGTGCCGGATCTGGAGCTGCTGACGCCGATCCTTCTCATCGATATCTGGGAGCATGCATATTATCTCCAGTACCAGAACCGCAGGGTGGATTATGTCGCGGGCTGGTTTGATCTGATTAACTGGAGAGTGGCAGCAAAGCGGTACAGTGCTTCTCAATCACAGACCGGAAGGTGAGAGCAGGAGTGCCGTTCCTCCTGCAAAGATACAGGGGCTTCTGTCTGTGTTTTTGCTCATAGGAGGAATTACATAATATCTCTGTCGTTTCGTGCAGAATTACGTCGTTTCGTGTAGGACATCTTGTGTGGGAGGGAATTTTAGGATAGTATATATAAGTATGTGGAAGTCTGAAATGCGAATATTGTACGAGTGCTATTAAACCACTACATAAGGTGAAAACGAAACATAGATGGAGGCAGAAGCGTGATGAAGAAATGGATGAAGGGATTCAAAAGAGCAGTGGCGGTGACGCTGGCAGTTCTGATGGTCAGCGATGCGGTTGATCTGTCAGCACTGACGGTGGCAGCTGCTGATCAGGAGGCGTCAGGGACTGCGATAACGGCGTTTGCTGAGCCGGGAGTGGCGGAAGGAGCGGACGAAACCGACTCTGTGAGCGGGAACTCCGTGACAGACGGGAACAGCGCACCTGCTGGGGACAGCATGTCGGACGGAGACAGTGCACCTGCCGGGAACAGCATGTCAGACGAGGGCAGCGCGTCTGCCGGGGAATATGGAATTGCGACGCTGGCGAATGAGAGCGGTTCCACAGAAGATGTGGTCAGCCTGACCATAGGCGAAAACACCACATACTATACATGTCTGTCGGAGGCAGTGGCGGTACTGCCAAAAGATTCTGACGCAACACTGACGCTGTTAAGGGATTGCGATTGCCAGGAAGATATGCGGAATGATAATTATACGATTGGAAATGGAACAGGCACGATAACGCTGGATCTGGCAGGGCATGCTCTGGTGACACCGGAAGATTGTTCTCTGGTGTTAAAAAGTAATACGTTTATTGTGATGTCTTCACAAGCTGGCGGGGAATTGCGGGGCGGTGGTGCCTATGTTTGGCCGGGAAAAACAGCGGTGTTCAAGGAGAACGTCAGGGTTACAGGAACTGCCAAGGTGAATAATTATAATACAACCATACGCGTAGAAGGAGCCGATATTGCAATCCTGTGGGTTGCCAATGGCAGCGGCAGTGTTTTTTCGGGAAGCGTGGAGGAAATAAAATGGTTGGGTGGAGAGTTTCTTGCCATTACCGGCGGCACCATCGGCAAACTGAACTTCGAGTCTACGTCTCTGAAGCGCAGCACTGCCTTCCCGGACGGCTATGGGGCAAAAGATCCGGATACGGGAATACCCTATACCAGAGCGAAACTGGATGCGGAGGGCTTTTCGGGCAAAATGGAGGCATATTCCTGTAACGAACATGTATATGAGGAGGGGCACTGCAAGTACTGCAATGCACTGATCGCGGATTGCAAACATACCAATCTGGACCAGACCACCGGAAAATGTGAATCCTGTGGCCTGCAGGTGCTGGCAGCCATCCGGTCGGGGGAGGAAGCCGTTTACTGTACGTCGTGGGAAGCGTTGTGCGGCGAGGTGGGTAAGCTGGTTGACGACAAGGACTATACCGTGTATTTTTACACGGATGTGACTGCGACAGATGAGACACAGTGTGCCCGGCTGCAAAACGGCACGGTAACGCTGGATCTGGGCGGACACAATATTAAAAGCGGAAGGTCGGGAACTCTCTTTAAGATTGCCGGCGGTGCAGTGACGATAGAAAACGGAACATTAACAGGCGATGATAAAGGTTATGTTCTGAATGTCACGGGTGGCAGCCTGAGACTGGAGAAGACATTACAGATTTTATGGGATCATACATTGTATGGCTACAACCTGTCGGCATACGGCGGCGAGACGACCATTGATGGGACAGTCATGCAATCGTGCATATATGTGGATGGCGGAACAGTCACGATTCTTGGCGGCAGCTTTGAGGGAGTATCCCATGAGTCGGGAACCTTAAACCTGAAGGGCGGCAGCTACCATATGTCGAGTCATGCGGCGCTGCTCAATGGCATGAGTGTGCAAGTGGGTAGAGCTTTGCGGGATCTGCTCGCCGAGGGCTATGGCTTTAGAAGGCTGGAAGACGATGGCTCTGCCGGCGACTGGATTCTGGAGGAGACGGCGTTAAGTGGCAGCAAGTTTGATTATGCCGTGAAGGTGGAACAGCTTCCGGAGCTTTCGATTACCCAGCAGCCGGAGGATAAGACGGTGCTGGAGGGAGAGCAGGAGACGCTTTCCGTGGCTGCCACGTCGGAAAAGGAACTGACTTATCAGTGGTATCTCACAGACGCGGCGGGCGGTACCGATACAGCGGTAGATGGTGCAACGGCTGCCGCACTGACCCTTTCGGGACAGAGCGCGGGAACGAGCCAGACCTATTACTGTGTGATTACCTGTGACGGTTATCCGTTCCGCAGCAAAGAGGCGACGGTGACGTGGAAGAACAATCTTGCAAATTGCAGCTATAAGAACGGCACTCTCGGCTATTATACGGGCAAGGCGGCAGTGCTGGAGCCTTCTACATTGAAGGTGTATGACGGAAGCACGGAACTGACAGAGGGAAAGGATTATGAAATCGCTGCGGACAGCTACGAGAACAATGTGGAGCTGACTGCAGACGGCACAAAGGCGGGCGTGACGCTGCGCGGTATCGGAAACTACGGCGGGGAGCTTAAGGTAAGATTTGACCTGAATTATTCACGGAACAGTATCTGAACTGGTAACTGTACCATGAATCCAAAAATTGACCCATGTAGCCTAAAC
>CAKRUB010000011.1 GCA_934402375.1 uncultured Acetatifactor sp. | reverse complement strand
TTGAAACCGCCGTGTACCGAACGGTACGCACGGTGGTGTGAGAGGACGGCGGCTAGTCACCGCCTCCTACTCGATTGGAGTTAATATTGAGGAGGTCTCTCGGACTAGGATACCGGGGTTAAAGGCATCATCTGACTGAAAGTGTCTGAATTGTTTTCAAGTTTCCTACACATTCAAACAATCCAGACAATTACAGCATATCGGGGCTTTTTGCTCTAGTATCGTGACGAAAGAAACGTCCCTGTGGCAAATTTTACATAGAATTTTCAAATTTTTACGCGAAATACTTGACTTGTCCCCGAAGGAACGTTGTATAATATAACGGAAAAGATTTATAAGGGAGAAATGTGTTTTTAGCGATGTAAAAAGCACATAACCAAAGGAGGAGCTCATGAAGAAACGAGTGTTGAGTCTATTCATGGCACTTGCTCTCTGTCTCTCGATGACACCCGAGGTGTCATTTGCGGAGGAAGCAGGAGCGGTGACAAAACAGGAGGCGCAGAGTGGCGAGAGCACTGCGGATGTCTATATCGCGGGCAACAGCAACGATAGAGATACCGCTGGCGGCGACACCAAGGGTAGCGATACCACGGGCAACGACATCATCGGCGGCAACACCACCGGTAATGACGTCAGCGGCAATGACGTCAGCGGTGGAGACGCCGATGGGCAGAACGCAGAAAAGGTAAAGGCGGTGCAGGCGCTGATCGATGCCCTGCCGGAGAATATAACGGCGGAGAACGCGGAAGCTATCGGAGAGCAGCTGGCAGCTATTGACGCGGCTATGGGAGCGTTGAGCGATGAGCAGCTTGCCGAGCTGGATATAACGCGTTTGGAGAAGATATATAATGCGATGAATGCACCTGCGCTTGTGGCGTTGCAGGCAGGCGAGCATACAGCAGATCATGTCGGCATGCAAGAATGGACAAATGATAAGCAGTTGCCCAATAAGGCTGACAGCTATTATCTGAACACTGACGTGACGCTGACGGAGACATGGAAGCCCGCGAACGGCACTGTCCTTTGCCTGAATGGGCATAGCATCACGATGGAAAAGGGTGGCATTGATGTCATCACAATTGAGAGCGGCGTGACCTTTACACTGTACGATTGCAACGACAGCGAGACAGCCAAGGGCAAGATTACCCACGCAGCTTCCACCACTTCTTACACCGGCTGTGGCGTGAAGGTGACCGGCGGTACTTTCAACATGTACGGCGGCACGATCAGTGATAATAAAGTCACGGAACACGGCGGCGGCGTATATGTGGGAAGTAGCTACAACAGCATTAAAGGAACCGTCAGCGGTACCTTTAACATGTACGGCGGCACGATCAGCGGCAACAAAGCAAGTGCTGACAACGGCAGAGGCGGCGGCGTGTATGTGTACAATTCCACATTCAATATGACCGACGGCGAAATCACAGGAAACACGGCTTATTACGGAGGCGGCGTGGGTTTGACATCGTATGCCGTTTTCCACATGGACGGCGGAACCATTAGAGCTAACAACCTCAATAACCAGTACAGTGTTAATGGAGGCGGTGTATGGGTGGATAATGGTTGCTCTTTCATTGTATCCGGTAATGCAATGGTTAGCGGCAATACAGACCATAGTAATAATAACAGCAACAACGTCGAACTGGCATCCGGTCAAACCATCGCCATCGCTGGCAAACTGGCCGGCAGCATTGGCGTATACACATACGATACTCCTGCCCTGACCAAACCCGTGACGATTGCCAAGGCGGCAGACGGTTACAAACTGAGCGAGGATGATGTGGCTTGTATTAAAAGCGACAAGAATTGCTATCCGTTTCTTGCGAACGGCGTAGCGAAGCTGTATGCGACCCAGCCGCAGAAGCACCCTATCTGCGGGGAGACATGCGGACATGAAGACCAGCACGATGACGTGATCTGGGAGGGCATTTCCAAACTGAGTGAAATCAAGGACTCCGGTAACTATTATCTGACCACTTCGATAAGTTATGAGACAGGGGAACCATGGGTGTGCAAATGGGATGTAAAGCTCTGCCTGAACGGGAACAGCATTTTTCAGCCTAATGCCAATAAGGCTGTGATTGAGATTGCAGAAAACGGCAAGCTCACGCTGACAGACTGCAAGGGCGAAGGCACAGAGTACGGCAAGATCACTCACTCCGGCAGTACAGCAGGCGGCGGTGTGGAGGTATACGGCGGTACCTTTGAAATGTATGGCGGTTCGATTGCCGACATCCAAGCCGGTCGTGGTGTACATGTGTATGGCGGCAGCTTTACCATGTACGACGGCTTGATTACTAACAACACTGCCGAAGGGAACGGTGTCGGTGTGTATGTGGGTTACACATCCTCGAGTTCCAAACCGCCTCGGTATAACAATGCTACCTTCGAAATGTATGGTGGTACCATTAGCGGCAACACAGCCAAAGCAGGTACTAACTCCTACTATGGTGAAGGTGGTGGCGTGTATGTGGGAACATACTACAATACAGACGGCGATAAATCTCCTGCTAACTTTATTATGCATGGCGGCACCATTTCCGACAACAGTGCTCGTTGCGACGGCGGTGGTGTATATGTAACGGGTACCTTTACGATGCAGGACGGTAGTATCTCCAAAAACACAGCTACTTATTACGGCAGTGGTGTATATGTAGGGAATACTTTCACTATGCAGGGCGGTAGTATCTCCCAAAACTATATACAAGATCCGGAGAACACGAACGTTAGCTATGATGGTGGTGTGTATGTCGCTTCCAGCAGTACTATAACTGTCAGCGGTACAGCAAAGATTACCAATAATAAGTTCTACAATGCCATCAAGGGTGAACGCTTAAGCAGCAATGTTCTTCTGGCGACCGGCAATACCATCACCATTGGCGCGGATGGGCTGGCAAAAGACGCCAAGATTGGCGTGACCACGTGGACAACAATTCAGGAGGGCAAGACTGCGGTCATTGCCAAGGGAGAAAGTGACGCTTACGAACCTACGGAGACTGACCGGGCAGCTTTCGTCAGTGATGTCGGCTATAAGACGAAGCTGGAGGATAATGCTGTCGTTTTTGCAAATGGCGAGCCTCATGTGCATTCAATCTGCGCTACGACGGACTGCACCCATGATGGGCACAACAAAGATCAGGTGTGGGAGAGCATTACTGAGCTCAAGGATATTGTGACAGGCGGCTATTACTATCTGACGAAGGATGTGACTCTCGATGCATCATGGACCTGCAACGTTGAGGGTGAGGTATACCTTTGCTTAAATGGAAAGACGATTACCGGTCCGACGGCCGAAAAAGCGGCTATTATAGTTAAAAGCGGCGCTTCCCTTAACATCACTGATTGTAGTAAGGATGAAGCCGGCAAGAAAACCGGCAAGATTACTCATGCGAATGGCGCCAAAGGCATCGGTATAAGTAACGATGGCACTCTTACCCTGTGGGAGGGCAACATTACCGGGAATACGACCGATTTCTACGGCGGTGGTGTGTATGTGGGCGAAGACAGTAAGTTTACTATGCACGGCGGCAGTATCACTGGTAATAAGTGCACAAATCAAGGCGGTGGTGTGTATATACATGGAACTGGTACCTTCACCATGGACGGTGGCGACATCACCGGAAATAGTGGTGGCGGAGTGGGGGTTGGATCAGGCAGCAAGTTCACCATGAGCGGCGGCGACATCACCGGAAATGGTGGTGGCGGAGTGTATTTGGACGGCGGTACCTTCACCATGGAGGACGGCAGCAGCATTGCCAATAACAAAGATCAGGGCGGTGTTTATATATATAGAGAGGGTACTTTCACCATGAACGGCGGCGACATCACCGGAAATACGGGTAGCTCCTCCTCCGGCGGCGGTGGTGTATATGTAGGAGCCTACTCCACCTTTTACATGAACGGCGGCAAAATCGCCCAAAATACAGGTAAGGGCGGCGGCGTGTATGTAAACTCTAGCACTTACGGCGAACCGGGCAACTTCATCATGACCGGCGGCGACATCACCGGAAATACGAATAAAAGCAGTAACGGTGGCGGCGGTGTGTATTTGAACGGCGGTACGTTCACCATGGACGGCGGCGAAATTACCGGAAATATGGGTATGCCCAGCAGCGCCGGCGGTGTGTATTTGGATAGCGGCATCTTCAACATGAAGAGCGGTAAGATATCCGATAACGAAATGGGTTCATCCTTTACCAATGGCGGCGTGCATGTAGGCTCAACTGCCGACTCAACGACTACCTCAACTGCCGTCTTCACCATGAGCGGCGGCAGCATCACCGGAAATACGAGCTCGAAAAACGGCGGCGGTGTATATGTAGACGAAACCGGCACGTTCGAGATGACCGGAGGCGACATCACCGGAAATACAAGTAGCTCCAATGGTGGCGGTGTGTATGTAGCATCCGGCGGCACGTTTACTATGACAAAAGAGAGCACCGGCAAAATCGCTGAAAATACAAGCAACTATGGCGGCGGTGTGTATGTATATGGCACGTTCGAGATGAAAGGCGGCAGCATCACCGGAAATATGGCGAAGTATTACGGCGGTGGTGTGTATGTAAGAACGAACGGCGAGTTCGCTATGAGCGGCGGCAGCATCACCGGAAATACGGCGAAGTATTACGGCGGTGGAGTGAATGTATATGGTCGCGGCACATTTACTATGAGTAACGGAAGCATCACCGGAAATACTGCGGATTCTTACGGTGGTGGCGTGAATGTAATGAACGGCAGTACAAGCGACGGTACAGCCGGCGGTACGTTCAAGATGAGCGGCGGCATAATCACCGGAAACAACGCTAACACAGGCGCGGGCGGTGTGTATGTAGGTGAATACAAAAGCACCTTCATTGTGTCCGGCGCGGTGCAGATCAAAGACAACTGGCAGAAAGGTACGCTCGGTGCCGATGGGCTGTATGAAAAGGGCGAGAGCGGAACAAAGAATAACGTCCTCCTATGTGGAAACGCAAATGATGATAAATACTTTGCGACCATTACCATTAATGGACTAACGGCGGATGCCAAGATTGGTGTGAGCAAATTTATTGATAATCTTCCTACATCAGGTGAGGCTGTCAAAATCGCCACCGGCGCGAGCGACAATAGCCTGAACTACACTGATATATTCACGTCGGATGTGGCGGAACAGGGCTATGTGGTTACCCAGAAGGGAACTGAATTGTACCTCGAGGTACACCAGCACAGTTGGATATATACGGCGAGTGGCGAGACCATTACCGCTACCTGCCAAAATACAGCCACCTGTCCCAAGCCTGACGGCGGCAGTGTGACCATCAGCAGACCTGAGCATGCGGTCTACGGGGATGGCAAAGCAATAAAGGCAGTATTGGACGAGAATAATTGGGCAGCGGGTGATTTGAACAACATCATCTACAAAGACAAGGACGGCAATGAGATGACCGTTATACCCACCAATGCGGGCACCTATACTGCAAGCCTTATTCTTAAAGGCGCGGACAATAAGTCCGTGACTGCAAGCGTGGAATATACGATTGCAAAGGCAAAGCCCACGAAGGACGATTTCAACTTTGAGCCGGCAGACACTTTAATCTACGACGGCACTCCCAAGCTCGCAAAAGTTGAGGCGAAGGACGGCATCAGTGGCATGGGTGATGCCACGGTGGTGATGTACTATCGGAATGGAATACCGGTGGACGAGCCTATAGATGCGGGCGACTACACTGTCGAGGTCAGTGTGGCAGAGGGCGATAACTACATTGGAGTTAACTATTTGTACAACGACTGGAAGTTTACAATTGCAAAAAGTGATGTTGTACCGGATGTGGAACTGAACGACAATATGATTTACACCGGCAGCCAGATCGAGCCTGATGTTACCGTGACAGTCGGCAATACGGTGCTGGGTCAGGGTACGGACTACAGCGTTGAATATGGTAAGAACATAGATGCCGGTAAGAATGCCGGTACTGTAACCGTTAAGGCTACGGCAGACGGTAATTATGCGTTCGCAGATGTTACAAAGGAATTCAACATTGATAAGGCACTGCAGTCACTGGAGTTTGAGCCCAATAACGTGAAGAAGACCTACGGCGACGAAGCCTTTTCTAATCTGGTGACCGGTGTGGTTAAGGGCAAAGTTACCTATAGCAGCGATAACGAAGATGTTGCAACGGTGAACGAAAAGACCGGAGAAGTAACCATTGTCGGTGCCGGAAGTGCCTGCATCACTGCGAAAGCCGAAGCAACGCAGAACTATGAGGCAGATTCGGCGACCTATGTACTGGCGGTGGAGGCGGCAAAGATCCATATTGTCGGCGCGAAGGTTGATGACAAGGATTACGACGGTAAAGTGGCAGCAGATGTTACATCGGTATCCTTTGCTGACGAGAACAACAATATATTGGACGGACTGGTGTTCCCTGATGACTATACCGCAGTAGGCTCATTCTCTGACGAAAATGCCGGCGAAGGCAAGGATGTTACTGTCAGGGTATCGCTTTTGAACGAGAACTATGAACTGATTGGCGACGTGACATGTACGACTACGGCGACAATCAACAAAAAGCCTATCAGCATCGGAAATGCGGCTGCTGTAGATCGCAACTACGAGAAGGATAAGACTTCAGTGGAAATCAGTGTGACCTTCAATGGTGCTACACTGATTAAGGGCACAGATTATAACGTGACCGGCAAGATGGATGATGATAATGCTGGCACGAAGGACGTTGCCGTTGAAGTGACACTGATCAACAAAGCGGCAGACAACTACATCCTTGCTGACAACAAGACTACCACGACGGTGACCATCAATAGGGTAACAACTGAAATTACCGCTGCATCCGAGCAGACGATCGTGAAGAACGGTGTGGCAGTGGACATTTCCAAGTGGGCATCCTTTAACAACACCGACACCGGTGCAACGCTGAGCTATGCGTTGGTTGATACGCCCGCAGGTATCACACTTGACGGTGTCAGTCTGACGGCTGCAAATGCTGCATCCACTGTAAGCAGCTTCGAGATCAGGGTAACTGCTGATGCCACCACAAACTTTACTGAACCGGAAGAGAAGATTATCACTGTGAAGGTGGTAGACAAGACTGACGCAGGTGTCAGAATCACAGGCGATACCGACAAGACCTATGGCGACAAAGACTTTACACTGAAAGCAGCCAAGACCGCCCCTGATGGCGGCACCTGGAGCTGGAGCAGTACTGATTCTGACGTTCTGGAGATTACCTCCGGTGCGGATACCGAAACGCCTACGATTCAGGTGAAGAAGGTAGGTTCTGCGATCCTGACAGCAACCTACTCCAGCGACACCCACTATGGTTCCGACAGCGTGAACATTGAAGTAGCTGCGAAGAGTATTATTGAAAAGATGATTGCGGAGATTTCCGCGCAAGAGTACACCGGCAAGGAGATTAAGCCCGCTATTAAAGTCATGGATGGCGAGACGATGCTGACCCCCGGTACGGACTTTGATTACAGCTATTCCAACAACATCAATGCCGGTATTGCAACACTGACGATCACCGGTAAGGGGAACTATGAGGGAACGGCTTCCAAGGACTTCACCATTTCGAAGAAGTCCATCAATGGCGCAGCCATCGCACTGGATGCTGAGAGCTTTACCTACGACGGCTCGGAGCAGACGGTGAACATTACCTCCGTGACGCTGGAGGGATGGTCTGACACGATCACTTACGAGATTGTGAGCGGAGACAAGGCAACCGATGCCGGTACTGTAACCCTGAAAATCAAGGGTACGGGCAACTACACCGGAACGGCGGAAACGACATGGACGATTACCAAGATCGATCCCAAGCTGGAAGACTTTGATGTGACTGGTCTTACCACAGCGCAGACCTATGACGGCGCTGCAAAGACCGTGACAGTTAATACAAAGTCTGGTATCAGCGGCATGGGCGACATCACCGTGAAGTACAACGGCAGCACAGAGGCTCCCACCAATGCGGGCAGCTATGCTGTGACCATTGATGCAAAGAACGGCAGTAACTATAATGACATGACCATTGCAGCCGGTACGCTGACCATTCAGAAGGCTGCCGCTCCTACACTGACGGACATCCAGAAAGGCTGCCGGTACACGCTGACCGGCGAGAAGACGGTCGATCTGGCGGAGCTTGTGGCAGGCGCAACGAACTATACGCTCGGTGAGGCTGCCGGAGACACGGAGATTCTCTCCGCTTATTCCATAGATGCCGACGGCGTTTTGAAGTACACGCTGACCGGCACAGGCAAAATAGGCGATACCGTGACCCTGCCGGTAACGATCACCTCCATCAACTATGAAGATGCTGCCGTCAAGGTGGTCATTACCCTGACGGAGAAGGACAATCAGGAGGAGCTGCTTGTCACAGGCGACAACACCGTGGTTTACGGCGGGAAGCTGACGCTTGGCACCACCGGCGGTTCCGGCACAGGTGAGGTGACCTACCGCATTGACACAGAAAACAGCACGGGCGAAGCAACCATCGAAGGCAATGTCCTGACGCCGGTAAGGGTCGGCAGGATTACGATCCTTGCAACCAAAGCGGGTGATTCTGTTTACAATGAGATCACCAGTGCTCCCTTTGTCATCACGATCACCCCGGCTACCCCTACCGGTGAGCCGAATTTCACCGAGATCACTATCCATGGGAAGACATTGGCAGATGCGGGGTTGACACTGATTGGCAGCACGATCAGCCTCACGGAAGGTACCCTGGAGTGGATAGATGACGACGGTAATGCGTTATCCAATGACACCAAGGTGGAAGTCAACAAGACCTACAAGTGGCGCTTTACACCCACGGACACCAACTACGAAATCCTGACCGGTGAAATCGAGCTGTATCATGTGGATTTACCTGCAATCACCTCGCAGCCGAAGAATGTATCTGTGAAGGCAGGGGAAAGAGCCGTCTTTGAGGTAACGGCAACGGGTACTGACGTAACGTACCAGTGGCAGATTGACAGGAACGACGGAAAGGGCTTTGTAAATCTCAACGGTGCGAACAGCGCAGCCTATACGTCCGGCATAACGGATGCGGACTGCAATGGCTTTAAGTACCAGTGTGTGATCCGCAACGCAGCGGGTTCTGTTACAACGGATACGGTAACGCTGACGATTACCGTGCAGTACACCATTACGGCTACCGCAGGAGTGCACGGAAGCATTTCCCCGAGCGGCGCTGTGGAGGTAGAGGAAGGCAGCAGCCAGACCTTTGTGATTACAGCGGATACGGGGTATGAGATTGAGAGCCTGAAAGTGGACGGAAAGGCGGTAAGTGCTGCAGCAAGCTATACCTTTACGGATGTGAAAGCGGCACATACCATAGAAGTCACCTTCAAGGCGGTTGTATACAGGATTATCTCCGGTGCGGACGGCGCATGGACACAGAATACGGACGGAAGTCTTGTAATCAGTGGAGACGGTGAGTTTGCCAAGTTCCAGAACGTACTGGTGGATGGAAGGGTGATTGGCACCGAGAACTATACGGCGGCAGAGGGTTCGACGATTATCACCTTAAAGGCGGACTTCCTGAGTACGCTATCGGAAGGCAGCCATTCCTTTGAGATTGTATGGGCGGATGGTTCGGCAAGTACGCACTTTACGGTTGCAAGGAATACGTCCGGCGATAATAACGGCAACAATAACAGTAATAATGACAACAACAGCAGCGATAATGCGGGCAGCAATGATAATACGACAGATAAATCGGTAATCGCTCCGAAGACCGGAGATGCATCCAGAGATGCACTTTGGATGGTATTACTTGTCGTGGCATCCATCGCAGGACTTGCAGGAGCTGCGGAAATTGTTGTAATAAGAAAAAAGAGTAATGATAAGTAATAGGTAAGGAACAGGGAAGAACGCCAGAACCGACATTTGCCGGGACTGGCGTTCTTCTGTTTCGTGTTCCGACGTTCTATGGCGGAACTGTGTGCACATTTCGTAACAGTTCCGCACGGAACATTCATAAAAGCGTCTGCTGCGCAGCCGTCGCCGCTTAGCGGCTCATCTTTTATTTCATGCTCCGGGCGCTTCGCTCATAGAACGCCAGCCCCGGTGCTTTGTGTGCAAGCACCCACGCCCCGGTTCCGACGTTCTATGGCGGAACTGTTACTTTACAAGATAACCCATGGACGGATCAATTGAAACATTGTATATTGAAACTATTGATGTGAGCAGGAATAAATATAAGTATGGAGGGAAAAAGATGAATCGGAAGGATTTCAGCAGTCCGCTGGACTTAAAACAGGTACAGATCACGGATGAATTCTGGGGCAGGGAGCAGGAGCTTGTGCGGAGAGAGGTGATCCCCTATCAGTGGGAGGCGCTCAACGACAGAGTACCGGACGCGGCGCCGAGTTACTGTATGCGGAATTTTAAGGTTGCCGGGAAAATGATGCACCGGAAAAAGGCGGAGGGTGCTGGCTTTGTGGAGCCTGCCTATACCTTCCGCGGCTTTGAGGCGCTGCCGGAGGATCCGAAAAATCCTGATCCGGATAAATTCTACGGCTTTGTCTTTCAGGACAGCGACTTCTCGAAGTGGATTGAGGCGGTCGGCTATTCCCTGATCAATCATCCCGACCCGGAGCTTGAGAGGACTGCGGATGAGGCAATCGACATTGTCTGTGCGGCACAGGCGGAGAATGGTTATCTGGACACTTATTATATCATCAACGGCATGGATCGCATTTTCACCAACCTCAGAGACCACCATGAGCTCTACTGCCTCGGACATCTGCTCGAGGGAGCGGTTGCCTATTATCAGGCGACCGGCAAGGATAAGCTTCTGAAGGCGGCGGAGAGATTCGCGGACTTTGTCGCTGAGAAATTCGGACCGGAGGACGGACAGTGTAAGGGTTATCCCGGACATGAGATTGCGGAGATGGCGCTTGCAAAGCTGTATGAGCTGACCGGTGAGAAGAAGTATCTGGAGTTGAGCAAATTCTTTTTAGATATGCGGGGAACGAAGCCGTATTATTTCGACCTTGAGGAGAAGGAGCGTGCGGAGCACGACGGAAGACCGTACAAGGCGCCCGACCCGAAGGAGCTCAGACATTGGTATCATCAGGCACATCTTCCTGTCAGGGAGCAGACGGAGGCGACGGGACACGCGGTGCGCGCCGTCTACCTTTACAGTGGTATGGCGGATGTCGCAAGACTGACAGGGGATGAGGAAATGTTTGCCGCCTGCCGGAGGCTCTGGAAGGATATGGTGCAGAGGAAGCTTTATGTCACGGGCGGTATAGGGGCAACGCATCTCGGAGAGGCGTTCTCCTTTGCGTATGACCTCCCGAATGATACAGCGTATTCCGAGACCTGTGCGGCGATCGGTCTTGCCTTCTTTGCGAGAAGAATGCTGGAGATTGAGGCGGACAGCAGCTATGCGGATGTGATGGAGCAGGCGCTTTACAATACGGTGCTTGCCGGAATGGCTCTGGACGGAAAGAGCTTCTTCTATGTGAATCCGCTTGAGGTTGTCCCGGAGGCATGCGAGAGGGACGAGAGAAAGCGCCATGTGAAGGCAGTAAGGCAGAAATGGTTCGGCTGTGCGTGCTGCCCTCCCAACATTGCGAGAATCGTCAGCTCGATCGGTGCGTATGTCTACACGCAGAGCGAGGACACCATCTACACGCATCTCTATGTGGGAAGCATGTTGAACTGTACCATAAATGGGACAGCGGTCGATCTGAAGCTGGAGAGCGGCTTCCCATGGAACGGAAGTGCGAAGGTCACAGTACATACGGAGAAGGCTGTTGAGGGAACGCTTGCCTTCCGCATCCCGGGCTGGTGCCGGAGCCATAGGATCGCCACGACGGCGGAGGTGCAGGAGCACACGGAGAAGGGCTATCTGTATCTGACGGGCACATGGAAGGATGGAGACACGGTAGAGCTGGACTTCCCGATGGAGGTGCGTTGCCTGACCGCAAATACAAGGGTGCGTGAGGACGCCGGAAGGCTTGCCTTTATGAGAGGCCCCGTGTGCTACTGTATGGAGGAGATTGACAACGGAGAGAACCTGCATCTTCTGCGGGTTGACGCGGAAAAGCTGTTCACGATGGGGATAGATAAGGCAGTCACTGTGGAAAAGAGCTGTGAACTCGGGCATGAGATGTGGATATTGAAGGTGCCGGGCAGAAGACTGGAGGAGTCTGCGGATGAAGAGAGCCTGTACGCAGACTACGCCCCTGCGGCTTCGGCAGAGGTGACATTAACCTTTGTCCCCTATTACGCATGGAATAACCGCGGAGAGGGTGAGATGAGCGTCTGGGTGAGAGAATGACAGAGCTTATCCGTCAGAGATTCTCCCGGATTCTGATGTCGACGGCGACATAATTGTGTTCCTTCTCGGGCAGCCCCCCTGTTGTCAGGTAGGTGAACAGCAGGGAGAGGGGCTTGCTTCCCTGCAGCTTCGGCTGCTGACAGATGACAGCGGCGATTGTACCTTTTTTCACAAGCTCCCTTGTCGTGGGAACCATATCATATGCCACAATGCGGATCTTTCCCTGTAAGCCGAGAGCTTTGACACTGCGGCAGCCGCCGTAGACACCGCCGGCGGCGAAATACAGGGCATTGATTTCGGGATGCGCCCTGAGAAGCTGCGTGGTCTTCTCGTAGCTCTCGATCTCATCGTCATGTACCTCGACAATGTCCGTGATGTGGATGGTGTCGCTGTAAGGCTTTAAAGTATCGGTGAAACCGGCGATGCGTTCTGTATGGCAGAGAATGTTCGGAGAACCGGTGACGATGCCGACGTTGACCTGTCCGTGTGTCATGAGCTGCAGCAGTCCGGCGGCGGTTGCACCGCTCTTGGTGTAGTTACTGCCGACATAGGCGAGCCGCTTTGAGTTTTCAATGTCGGTGTTCAGGGTGACGACAGGGATGCCCTGCTCGTACAGAGCGTTGATGCGGCTGCGGACTGCCTCGTCGTTGTAGGGGGCGAGTGCGATACCGTTTACGCCCTCGGCGACCAGCTCGTCCATCGCTTTCAGCTGCTCGTCCACGCTGCTGGCGATCTGCCGGACGATCACGGTGCAGTTATAGCCAGCAAGCTCCTCCGCCTTGTCGGTGACGCCGGTGAGAACATCCACATAAAAAGGGTTTTCCGGTGAAAACAGAATGACACCGAGCTTTAACTTTTTCTTCTGTGCCGCGAGGACAAGACCCGCCACATTTGGCTTGTAGTCCAGTTCACGCGCAATTTTTTTTATTTTTTCGGCAGTTGCTGGGTTGACGCTTCCCCTGTGATTCAGAACTCTGTCGACAGTTCCTCTTGATACGCCGGCAAGTGCGGCGATTTCCTTTATGGTTGCCATAGTCCCCCTCGTTTCCGGTGCTTTTTTACTTCAAAGCTACAGTAACATAAACCGGAACGAATTGCAATTATGGCAAAATTATCTTGATTTTTTTCTCAATAACAAGTATCATATTCTTATAGCGTGCCCGTGCACATAACAGGCGGAGCAGAGGGTCTCCGGAAGCCCGGAAGACAGCGTGTCTGCGGCGTGGCGGGACATAGAAAGCAGATTGGGAGGTTACATATGCTGTACATAGGGATTGATCTGGGAACATCGGCGGTGAAGCTGCTGCTGATGGACAGCGACGGAAAGATTGTCAACATTGTCTCAAGGGAGTACCCGCTGTATTTCCCGCATCCGGGCTGGTCTGAGCAGAAGCCGGAGGACTGGTATGCGCAGACGATGGACGGAATCAAAGAACTGATCAAGGACGTGGATAAGAGTCAGGTGGCAGGCATCAGCTTCGGCGGACAGATGCACGGGCTTGTGATCCTTGACAAGGAGGACAACGTGATCCGCCCCGCAATTCTCTGGAATGACGGACGTACCACGGAGGAGACGGATTATCTGAACAATGTCATCGGCAAGGAGAAGCTCTCCGAGTACACCGCGAATATTGCGTTTGCAGGATTTACGGCGCCGAAGATCCTCTGGGTGAAGAACAAGGAGCCTGAAAATTTTGCAAAGATTGCAAAGATCATGCTTCCCAAGGATTATATCGCATATAAGCTGACGGGCGTACACTGCACGGATGTGTCCGATGCGTCCGGTATGCTGTTGTTTGATGTAAAGAACCGTAAGTGGTCGAAGGAGATGTGCGACATCTGCGGCATCAGCGAGACACAGCTCGCAAAGTGCTACGAGAGCTACGAGGCAGTCGGCACGGTTCTTCCGCAGATTGCGGCAGAGCTTGGAATCCCCGAGAGCTGCAAGGTGGCTGCAGGTGCGGGCGATAACGCAGCGGCAGCCGTCGGAACCGGAACGGTAGGCGACAATATGTGTAATATTTCGCTCGGAACCAGCGGAACGATCTTCATTTCCTCGAAGAAGTTCGGCGTGGATAAGTTCAATGCACTGCATTCCTTTGCGCATGCGGACGGAAGCTATCACCTCATGGGCTGTATGCTCAGCGCTGCGAGCTGCAATAAGTGGTGGATGGACGAAATCATCGGCACGAAGGATTATGCACAGGAGCAGAAGGCAATTGAAAAGCTCGGCGAGAACCACGTCTATTTCCTGCCTTATCTGATGGGTGAGCGCTCGCCGCACAATAACCCGAATGCGAGAGCGACCTTCATCGGCATGACGATGGATACGACAAGAGCGGACATGACACAGGCTGTTCTGGAGGGCGTTGCCTTCGCATTGAGGGATTCCCTCGAGGTTGCGAAGTCCCTCGGCATCGACTTAAAGCGCACAAAGATCTGCGGCGGCGGTGCAAAGAGCCCGCTCTGGAAGAAGATGATCGCAAACATCCTGAACCTGAAGGTGGATGTGATCGAGAGCGAGGAAGGCCCTGCGATGGGCGGAGCGATGCTCGCGGCTGTGGCGTGCGGAGAGTACGGCAGCGTCGAGGAGATTGCAGCGAAGGTTGTCAAGATCGTGGACACGGTGGAGCCGGATCCGGAGCTTGTCGCAAAGTACGAGGAGCGCTACGCGCAGTTTAAGGAAATCTACCCTGCCTGCAAGCCTCTCTTCGAGAAGTTATTGTAAAGTAAAATCAGGTGATTGCGAAAGGAGCATATACACATGAAGATTTTATCTGTAAACGATCCGTCCTTTAAGAAGTACGGACGTGTCATCAACAATGTGGATTTCAGCGGACTGGTTGAAGCAATGAAGAAAACACCGGTTCCCGAGGGCGTGGTTTATGAGCCGGGCGTTGCAGAGCTGGAAGCGCTGCCCGTCATGCAGGAGCTGTCCCATATCGTGTACGGCGAAATGCCCATCCAGATCGGCTACTGCAACGGACATAACACCAAGCTCAACGCGGTAGAGTACCACAGAGACTCCGAGATCAATGTGGCTGCCACGGATGCAATCCTGATGCTGGGAATGCTGCAGGACGTAGAAGCGGATCACACCTACGACACCTCTAAGATCGAGGCATTCCTCGTTCCGGCAGGCACAGCGGTAGAGGTTTATTCGACTACGCTTCACTATGCACCCTGCAGCGTGGAGGGCAAGGGCTTCCAGGTGGCAATCGTACTGCCGAGGGGAACGAATTACCCCCTGCAGGTAAAGCATCACAGGGCGACAGGTAATACCACGGATAATGAGGACTGCCTGATTACCGCGGTCAACAAGTGGCTGATCGGTCATGCGGAGGGCGGACTTGACGAGGGAAGCTTTATCGGACTGAAGGGAAAGAATCTCGATATTACAGAGGACTGATAATCTATAAGAGAGCAATGAATGAGTAGAATTTTGTCGTAAAAGCAATTATAATAAAAAATATGAGTATGGTAAAACAGGAGGAACAAGAAATGAACAATTTACCCCAGGTAAAAATCGGTATTGTCGCTGTCAGCCGTGACTGCTTCCCTGAAAGCCTGTCTGTCAACAGAAGAAAGGCTCTGATTAAGGCTTACACAGACAAGTATGACGCAGCGGACATCTACGAGTGCCCCATCTGTATCGTGGAGAGCGAGATCCATATGGTACAGGCTCTTGAGGATGTCAAGAAGGCTGGCTGTAATGCACTCTGCGTATATCTTGGAAACTTCGGACCTGAAATTTCCGAGACCCTGCTTGCAAAGCACTTTGACGGTCCGTCCATCTTCGTTGCAGCGGCAGAGGAGAGTCAGGCTGATCTGGCTGACGGACGTGGTGACGCATACTGCGGAATGCTGAATGCAAGCTACAACTTAAAGCTGCGCAACATCAAGGCATATATCCCCGAGTATCCGGTAGGAACCGCGGAAGAGTGTGCTGACATGATCAACGAGTTCGTTCCGATTGCAAGAGCAATCATTGGACTTTCCGATCTGAAGATTATTTCCTTCGGTCCCAGACCGCTGAACTTCCTTGCATGTAATGCACCGATCAAGCAGCTTTACAACCTTGGCGTTGAGATCGAGGAGAACTCCGAGCTGGATCTGTTTGAAGCCTTCAACAAGCATGCAGGAGATGAGAGAATCCCCGCAAAGGTTAAGGAAATGGCTGACGAGCTGGGCGCTGGAAACAAGAAGCCCGAGGTTCTTGAGAAGCTTGCACAGTACGAGCTGACCCTGCTTGACTGGGTAGAGGCACACAGAGGCTACCGCAAGTATGTTGCAATCGCCGGAAAGTGCTGGCCTGCATTCCAGACACAGTTTGGCTTCGTTCCCTGCTATGTAAACAGCCGTCTCACCGGAATGGGAATTCCTGTATCCTGTGAGGTTGATATTTACGGCTGCCTGAGCGAGTTCATCGGAACCTGTGTCAGCGCAGATGCGGTTACACTGCTCGACATCAACAACTCCGTACCTGCTGATATGTATAAGGAATCCATCGAGGGCAAGTTCCCTTACACGCATAAGGATACCTTCATGGGCTTCCACTGCGGAAATACCTGCTCCAAGAAGCTTGCTTTCTGCGAGATGAGAAACCAGAAGATTATGGCGAGAAGCCTTCCTGTAGAGGTTACAAACGGAACGCTCGAGGGAGACATCATGCCCGGCAACATCACCTTCTACCGTCTGCAGTCAACAGCTGACAACAAGCTCCGCGCATACATTGCACAGGGCGAGGTTCTTCCGGTAGCGACAAAGTCCTTCGGAAGTATCGGTGTGTTTGCTATTCCTGAGATGGGACGCTTCTACCGTCATGTTCTGATCGAGAAGAACTTCCCTCATCACGGCGCAGTTGCTTTCGGACATTTCGGAAAGGCACTTTATGAGGTATTTAAGTACATCGGAGTTCCGATTGAGGATCTGAATTACAACCAGCCGAAGTCTCTGCCTTACCCGACGGAGAATCCTTTCTGCTGATAGGTTTTTAACGGAATATGTATTTTGCAAAGGAACAAGGTTGTTCTCCTTGTTCCTTTGTTTGTGCAAAAAAATCCATTTTTTGTCCCGATTTTGTCAAAAAAGTACATTGCACTTTTATCGTGCCGCGCATATACTCACTACTGATTTGAACATAATGTGAATGTAAAGACAGGAGGAAGATGCGCTATGACGAAGGATTTGACACAGGGATCACCCATGAAGCTGATTCTGGGATTTTCCATACCGCTATTATTCGGTTTTTTATTCCAGCAGTTTTATAATCTGGTAGACACCATCATTGTCGGGCGGTTTCTGGGAACGGACAACTTGGCTGCGGTCGGAGCGACGGGTTCGGTGAACTTTCTGATCATAGGCTTCTGCATGGGCATATGCAGCGGCTTTTCCATTCCGATCTCCCATAAATTCGGAGCAGGGGATCTGTCCGGTATGCGAAGGGTGGTTGCAAACTGCATCTGGCTGGCGATAGGCTTCGGCACGGTGATCACGCTGCTGACGACCTTACTTTGCAGATATATTCTTGTTCTCATGAGAACACCGGACAATATCATAGATGCAGCCTATTCCTATATCTGGGTGATTTTTCTCGGAATACCGACGACGTTCCTGTACAACATGACCTCTGGTGTGATCCGGGCACTCGGGGACAGCAAGACGCCGGTCATCTTCCTTGTGATGGCATCCTTTATCAATATCGGTCTCGACCTGTTCTTTATTATAAATCTTAAGTGGGGCGTAGCGGGCGCTGCATGGGCAACGGTAATCTCGCAGGGGATTTCCGGAGCATGCTGTCTCTTGTTTATAATAAAGAAGTTTGACATCCTCCGGATCCAGAAGGGGGAGTGGGCGCCGAACCGGCACCTCATGGGTTCACTCTGCGGCATGGGGGTGCCGATGGGACTGCAATATTCGATTACGGCGATTGGCAGTGTCATTCTCCAGAGCGCGACAAACACGCTGGGCTCTGATGCTGTGGCTGCAGTGACGGCGGCGGGCAGGATCACAGGCTTTCTTGCCTGTCCGTTCGATGCGCTCGGCTCTACAATGGCGACCTATGGCGGGCAGACGGTAGGTGCCGGAAAGCTGGACAGGCTGGGAACGGGGTTGAAATCCTGTGTAATGCTGGGAGCCGGATATTCAGTGATTGCGGTTCTGGTTGCTGTTTTCTTCGGAGAGCCGCTTGCAACGCTGTTTCTGGATGCATCCGAGGTGTCGATCATCGGCAATGTGAGACTGTTCCTGATCTGTAATACGGCATTTTACTTCCCGCTTGCGCTGGTCAACATTATCCGTTTCCTGATTCAGGGCATGGGATTTCCAACCTTTGCCATTCTGGCGGGAGTTTTTGAGATGGCGGCGAGGACGCTCGCCGGTTTTGTACTGGTTCCGCTGCTCGGATTTACCGGAGTGTGCTTCGGCAGTCCGATTGCGTGGGTGTTTGCGGATATTTTTCTGATTCCGGCATATTTCCATGTGAGAAGGACGCTGGAGAAAAGATTGACATAAGAAAACAGGAGATGCCTGTAGGGAAACAGGGCGGTTTACGAGAGATTATCGGTAAGCCGCCCTATTAATTCGTAGAAAAGCTCCTGTTCCTTTTGGGAAAATCCCTTAAATGCCAGTTCCTCTGTATCGGACATAACCTTATCAACCGCCAGTGCGATTTCCCGTCCTGCTTCCGTCAGAAAAATACAATTTGCCCTTTTGCCGCCGGATACAATGCTCTGGCGCTTGGTGACCAGACCGTCTGATTCCATTTTGCGGAGAAGGGAGGTCATCGTTGCCGGTTCCACACAGCATATGGCAGCCAGCTGCCTTTGTACGATTCCCTCGTTGGAGAGCAGGGAGGAAAGCACCTTGGGCTGTCCCTCGGAGAGATTCATTTCCTGAAAGCATTGTCGGCATCTTTTGCGGTGAACCAGTGAAGCATTGGCAAGTATTAAGTGTAAAGAATTGTCCATTGAAAAATTTCTCCTGTTATATAAAGAATAAAAAGGTTGGGGGTTGAAAAAAAGTCAAAACCTGTGTATACTTTGTTCTAGAATTAGAAATCTAATTCGATACTATATTAATATTGGGTAGATTATTTGTCAATAGGAAAAGGGGGCAATCATGAGTATGAATCAGGCAGTGACAATGTACCCGCTGATGTTCGATTCCATTCATAAGGTAGTTCAGTTTAAGACGGTGGATGGGAAAGAGAATATCAGCTATCTTGATGAAGAGCCGGGGATAAAGGTTGAGGAGAATGGCGATGTGACCTTTACCATGCAGGCAGCCAATGCTGAAACTGTGGAGATATGCGGCTTTGGGGGAACGATGGGAAATGAAAAGATACCGCTGGAAAAGGGTAAGGATGGAATTTTCCGTAAGACAGTTTCGGGATTAAAACCGGGATTTCTCTATCACAGATGGTATGTGGACGGAGTGCAGGTGATGAATCCCCGCTGTCCGCTGACCTATGGCTGCTTTGGAGTGACGAACTTTTTTGAGCTTCCCAAGCCGGGGCAGGATTTCTGGATGCTTAAGGATGTTCCGCATGGTGACGTACAGATACATAATTATGTATCCTGCGAGGTCGGTCATTATAAACAGTGTTATGTCTATACGCCGCCGGAATATGGGAAAGAGAGGGATAAAAAGTACCCTGTTGTCTATATCCAGCACGGGGTGGGAGAGGATGAAACCGGCTGGATCTGGAGCGGAAAGCTCAATCTTATACTGGATAATCTTCTTGCAGAGAAGAAATGCAAGGAAATGATCGTGGTATGCTGCTGTGGCTACGCATTTAAAAAAGGAGAAAATCCGGTTTTCTTCCCAGGAGATTTTGGCAGAGAGCTTGTTGAGTCGGTGATCCCTTATGTGGAGAGTCATTTTTCGGTTAAACGGGGAAGAGATAACAGGGCAATGGCCGGACTGTCTCTTGGCTCGGCACAGGCAACGCAGATCGTTTCCAGATATCAGGAGCTGTTTGGCTATCTCGGTGTCTTTTCGGGAATCAGGGAAGATGAGACGGAGACCATCATCGGACAGAACAAGGATTATCCTATGCATGTGGTTTTGATGACCAGTGGCACAGGAGAGACAGGGCTCGATGAGAAGCAGAAGGTTTATACGGACCGGCTGGCTCAGATGGGTACGCGCAGTGAGCAGAGAAGCTATGAAGGATTTCATGAATGGCATGTATGGAGAGAGAGCTTCAGGGATTTTGCCAGCATGATTTTCGAGGCGGACAGCGATGATGATACAACGGAGAAGCTATCCGCTTATACAGAGCAGGAAATATCACTGGAGGAACTGGATCATCAGACCTATGCGCAGCATATCTGCATGTTTGATCCGGTCTATAAGGGACTGATCTTTGACGTGGATGAAAAGGGACGGCCGAACGGAAGATATTTCGATGATCATCCGGGTGTGGAGGTGCTGGATAGCAGGCAGGGAACAGCAAAATTTATGTTCCGTGGTGAAAACGCAAAAACGGTCGAAATTGATATCTGGGGCATGAAGAAGGTGGCGATGACACAGGAAGCCGGCGGCTGGTGGAGCGCGACAGTCCGGGGAATTGAAAAGGGCTTTCACTATTATGGCTGTATTGTGAACGGAGTGGATGTTGTCGATGCAAATGCACCGGTAGGCTATGGCGGCTTCCGTGCGATCAACTTTTTTGAGATGCCGGAGGAGGATTTTGAAGAATACCGGCTTCGTCAGGTTCCGCATGGCGCTGTACATATGAATTACTATTTGTCAGGCAGCACCGGAAGAAAGAAGCTTTGCTATGTATATACACCTGCTGGATATGAAGAAAATACCCAGAAAAGATATCCGGTTCTCTATTTGCAGCATGGCGGCGGGGAAAATGAGACAGGATGGATATGGCAGGGTAAAGTACGCAATTTGGCTGACAACCTGATAGCAGGTCATAATATGCAGGAAATGATTATCGTCATGACGACGGGCTATGGGTTCCCGAAAAACGGAAAGTATCATCCGGCTATGAGCGCCTTTCTGGAGGAACTGCCGTATGACTGTATTCCCTATATTGACCAAAAGTATCGGACGCTGGCAGACAGAGAGCACCGGGCGCTGGCGGGGCTGTCAATGGGCGGAAGACAGACCCAGAAAATTGTTTTTGCACATCCGGAATTATTTGCATGGGCAGGTATTTTCTCGGGGGGTCTGGTCATTAAGGATGACGAGGATGATTATAGCGATATCCTGCTGAATCCTGAGAACTTCAAAAAACGGTTCCGTATGCTGTTTGTGGGAAGCGGTACGCAGGAGAAGTCGTATCCGGCGACAAAAGCGAATATGGACATTGTTCTGGAGGCCGGAACTCCGATAGAGACCTTTGCGGACTATGGATATCATGACTGGACATTCTGGAGACATTGTGCAAACCGGTTTTTGAGAAAGCTCTTTGTATAGAAAATGTTCAATGGAAAGAATGAGCTTAAGGGATAATGGAAATGAAATGGTTAAAAAAGATCTTCGGCCTTGACAGAGGCTTCTACAGACAGGTGGTGGTACTGGCTTTACCGATTGCCCTGCAGAGTCTGATTTCTATCGGAGTAAACATGCTGGATACAGTGATGCTGGGCAGACTGGGGGAGGCGGAGCTCTCGGCAGCCTCCCTGGCAAACCAGTTTATCAGTATCTATCATATCTTCTGCATGGGAATCGGCATGGGGGCTTCAGTTCTGGTCTCCAGATACTGGGGGATGCGTGAGCTGGAACCGGAAAAATCGATGACCGCCCTGAAAAAGACAATATGTATCATGCTTCGCATTACAGTGGTGCTCGCGATCGTGTTTGCCGGCATAACGCTGTTGGCGCCGGAGCGTGTCATGAGAATGTATACAGACAGTGAAGGGATCATTGAGAGAGGGGTCATCTACCTGAGATATTCCGTTGTGACCTACTTTTTCCTCGGACTATCGCTGGTGTGCACAATTGTGCTGCGCAGTGTCGGTCAGGTGAAAATGCCGTTGTTTGTTTCGATAGGAACTTTTTTTGTGAATCTGGTGGCAAACTATGGACTGATTTTTGGTAAACTCGGAATGCCCCGGCTGGGGATTGCGGGCGCGGCAGTGGCAACAATGATATCGAGGCTCTTTGAGGCGGCGGTTATCTGCGGCTATTTATTCGCGTTTGATAAAAAGATCCGGTTCCGGCCAAGACATTTCATAATGAAAACAGGTGACCTGCTGGGAGAATATATCCGTATCAGCATCCCTGTCCTGATCAGTGACGCAATTCTTGCATTTGGTAATAACGCCGTGGCTATGGTTATCGGCAGACTGGGAGACAACTTCGTGGCAGCAAATGCAATTACCTCCGTGACACAGCAGCTGAGCAATGTCATGATCCAGGGCGTGTGTCAGGCGGGAGCCATCATGACGGGACAGACCCTCGGGGAGAACAGCAGGGAAAAAGCACAGGATCAGGCATTTGGTTTTCTGGGAGTCGGCTTTATACTCGGATTGCTGTCAGCGGGCTTTATTATGCTGGTCAGCAGACCGGTTATCAGCTTTTATCATGTTGGTGAGCAGACAGCGGGTATGGCGCAGCAGCTGATGGAGGCAATCAGCCTGATTGTTGTCTTTCAGGCGACCAACAGCATTATGACCAAGGGAGTGCTCAGAGGCGGCGGAGACACGAAAATGTTAATGCTGGCAGACAATATATTCCTCTGGGTGCTGTCAATTCCGCTGGGGATCGTCGCTGCGTTTCTGTGGGGAGCGCCGCCCTTCTGGATTTACATTTCCCTGAAGGCGGATCAGATTGCGAAGGCTGTATGGTGCATATGCAGACTGCGGAGCGGGAAGTGGGTAAAGAAGATTTATACCGGTAAAAATACGGCACCTGCAGACGGAAGGACAGGTAAATAAAACGATATACCAGATAGCAAGGGTACGGCATTTTATAACATACCGTACCCTTGCTCTATTTTTGCAAAGGTCAAAGAAAAGAATGTAAAGAGCAATATTATATAAAAAGTTAACAAACAGAATTTTGCGGAAATGTGCAATCTATACAAAATAGAAAATAAAATGGCGACAACTATTGACATATTGACCCAAAGTGTATATTCTGTAAATACAAGATAAAACGTTTTACTAATGAGTTGAGTACGAGTGAAACAGGGAGGGACAGCATGAAAAAGTTTTTCTCTAACAGTAAAAAAGTAAGGGGTTTTAAGGAATTTCTTTATATTCTGCCTTTTTTATTACTGGTTTTGGTTTTTTCTTACTATCCGCTATACGGATGGGTATACGCTTTCTTTGATTATAAACCGCCGTTTCCGCTTTCCAAGGATCTGTTTGTGGGGTTGAAGTGGTTCCGGTCCATGGTGGAGAATGAGGTAAAGCTGAAGCAGCTTCTGATGGTTCTGAGAAATACATTTGCAATGAGCGGAATCAGTCTGTTTTTTTCGTGGTTTCCGATGGTATTTGCGGTATTCCTGAATGAAATCAAGTGCAAGCCGTTCCAGAAGATCGTGCAGACGGTTACAACGCTTCCCAACTTCATCAGCTGGGTGCTGGTATACTCCATTGCTTACTGCATCTTCAACAGCACAGGCGTTGTCAATACACTCGGCATGAGTCTGGGATGGTTCGACAAGCCGCAGATGTTCCTGCAGTCGAATGAACATATCTGGTTTAAGATGTGGCTCTGGCTGACATGGAAAAATGCCGGATGGTCAGCAATCATGTATCTGGCGGCGATCAGCGGTATTGATGAAGAGCTGATGGAGGCGGCCAAGGTGGACGGCGCTTCCAGAATGCAGAGGATCTGGCATATTACGATACCAAGCATCCTTCCGACCTATTTTGTGCTTGTAATGCTTAACCTTGCGAACTTCCTCTCCAACGGTATGGAACAGTATTTTGTGTTCCAGAATGCGTTTAACAAGGATTCCATCCAGGTGCTTGACCTGTATGTATATAATCTGGCGATGGGCAACGGTGGATATTCCCTTTCGACAGCAATCAGTATTCTGAAGAGTGTGGTAAGCGTTGTGCTGTTGTGCATTACGAATAAGGTTTCCAAACTCATCAGAGGAGAAGGCTTTATTTAAGGAGGGAAGGAAAATGAGCAGAGAATCGAAACAGAAAAAGGTAAAATATAAGGTTGGAGTAGGAGACCGCATCATCAGCATTGTGACGTACATTGTTTATTCCATCTTTGCTTTTGTATGTGCCTATCCGTTCTATTACATATTTATTAACACGATCAGCTCGAATGATCTGAGCCAGAGAGGAAAGGTTATCTTCTGGCCCAAGGAAGTACATTTTAATAACTATATACAGGTAATGAAGATTTCCGGCCTGTTTCAGGCGATGAAGGTATCGGTTGCCAGAACAGTCATCGGTACCATTGTCACCGTGCTTGTGGCGGCGTTCCTCGGGTATATGTTCACAAGGGAGACCATGTGGCACAGGAAGCTCTGGTTCAGACTCGTTGCGGCAACGATGTACTTTAATGCAGGAATTATTCCATGGTTTATAACGATGGATAATCTGGGACTGAGAAATAACTTCTGGGTATATATTTTTCCGGTTGCGGTGCAGCCCTTCTACATCATTCTGTGTAAGACCTTTGTGGAGTCAGTTCCGAAGGAGCTGCAGGATGCTGCTGAGATTGATGGCGCCGGAACATTAAAGATTTTCTTCCAGATAATCATTCCGATTATCAAGCCGATACTGGCTACGGTTGCGATTTTTGCAGCTGTTGCGCAGTGGAACTCCTTCCAGGACACCCTGCTTCTGGTAACGGATGATAAGCTATATACACTACAGTATACGCTGTACAATTACATTAATCAGGCGAGCTCGTTAAAGGCTCTGGTCAACAATTCGACCTCCTCGGCGAATCTGGCTGCAAGCCTTGCACATGCCCAGACGGCTACGTCAATCCGCATGACGGTTACGATTGTGGTGGTAACGCCGATTATACTGATCTACCCGATTTTCCAGAGATTCTTTACAAAGGGTATTATGATCGGCGCGGTAAAGGGATAATGAACAGGCGAATGAACTGTTGATTATAAGCTATTTTGCGCAATAGAAGCGCAGGAAAGAGAGGGAATTATGAAGAGTAAGAAATTAGTTTCACTCCTGTGTGTGGCAGCCATGACGGCGGGCATTCTCACAGGATGCGGCGGAGATGCGGGAAGTACGAATGCGTCAGGCTCCGCGGGCAGCGCTGCTAATGCTTCCAGCGAGTCTGCAGGCAGCAGCGACAGCAGCTCCAGCTCTGATACCATGACATTGGAAATCTTTGATGTCGCGGCTAACTATCAGGGAATGCAGACCGGATGGTTTGCAAAGGTCGTTAAAGACCGCTTCAACATTGAACTGAATATCATTGCACCTCAGGTTGCAGGAGATGCCATTTACCAGACACGTGCCAGCAGCGGAAATCTTGGTGACATTCTCATACTTGAGAAGAACCAGTTTCAGGATTGCGTAGCAACGGGGCTGATCAAGGACATCAGCGGTGAGATCTGGAACAGCGAAAACCTTTCCAACTACAAGGAGCAGATCGATACCCTGAACAACAGCCTTGAGGGAAATGACGGTAAGACTTATGGTATTCCGACAGAGATGATGAATACTTCACCTACCTCCTACTCCCAGGATGTGATCTACTCCAGCCCTCTGCTCAGGTGGGATCTTTACTCAGAGCTTGGATGCCCTGATATTGCGGATCTGGATGGATTGCTTGACGTGCTGGAGGATATGATGCAGAATCATCCGACGAATGCCTCCGGGGATCCCTGCTATCCGTTTTCACTCTGGGCTGACTGGGATGGCGGCGACGGAATGCTCGGTATTGCAAACGTTGTGCAGCTGACCACATGGTACGGTGAGAAGATTAAAGGTTCTGTCATCCTGAAGCCCGACGGAACATTTATTCCTCTGACAGATAAGAACGGAACCTATTATAAGATTCTGAAGTTCCTGAACACCGCTGAGAGACGCGGTCTGGTTGATCCGGACTCTGCTACGCAGGACTGGAACAGCGCATGTGCAAAGATGAGTGCAGGTCAGGTTTATCTGATGTGGTACAGCTGGCAGGTTGGTTTCTGGAACTCCACCGACAGACTGCAGGATGGCTCAGCATTTATTTTTACACCCGTTGCGGATCAGACCTACTACACAGATGCTGATTCCTATTATGGAAGCGGACGTGTATTTGCGGTCGGCTCTCAGGTTGACGATGCAAAGTACCAGAGGATTATGGAGTTCCTTGACTGGTATGCAAGCCCTGAAGGACTGATGTTCCAGCATGATGGTATTGAAGGCTTTAACTATGAAAAGGGTGAGGACGGAAGACTTTACCAGATTAACTCCAACGCGCTGATGGATAATCTGCCTGTACCTGAGGAGTGGGGCGGAGCCGGCTATCAGGATGGTAACAATGCGATTAACCAGTGGATTGTAAGCGCAAACAGCGTCAACCCGCTGACCAATGAAACTTATGCCGTAAATTATTGGAGCACCTATAAGGAAGCTACCATGACCGATATGAAGAAGGCATGGCAGGAGAAGTTCGGAGCAGAAGAGCCTGCGGATTACATGAAGAAGAATAACAAGCTCGTGATCAGCCCGAATGTGAGCGTGGCGCTTCCTTCTGATTCTGCGGATATCTCCGTTATCCGTAACCAGTGTAATGAAACTGTCTGTGACTACTCATGGAGAATGATTTACGCGAAGGATGATGCTGAGTTTGATTCCATGTGGGATGAGATGACGACCCAGCTGACAGGTTTCGGATTCGATGATCTGATGAAGTTTGATACAGAGAAGCACACGATTGAGCTGAATGCCAAGAATGCGGTAAAGTAAGCGCATCTGCAAAAAGCATCACGGTGATAAAAGGGGCGCTGCTTAGAAGCGGCGTCCCTTTTGTATACGAAGGAATGAAACAAGGAAAGGTGTGAAACGTTTATGGACAGAGATATCACAGAACTTTTGCCGGACGGAAGAGTGTTTGATTTTTGGGAAAAGGATAACGAATACCGGAGGACCCTGTATGTGGATGGAGGCTATGGCGGAGAAAACGGACCGGAGGACGGAAGTGCAAAGGCTCCCTTTTCGACGATATCACAGGCAGCTGCGCTTGCCACGCCCGGTACGCAGGTGCTGATACATGCCGGTGTCTATCGGGAATGTGTCTGTCCCGAAAACGGAGGCACGGATGCTGAGCACATGATCTGCTATGAGGCATTTGGGGACGGCGAAGTATGTATCAAAGCTTCGGAGGTTGTGACAGAGTTTCGTCCGAGCAGTGACTGGCGTCTTTTTGACATGCATGGAGAAAAGGCAGATAAGAAAGTATGCATCTGGGAACACCGGCTGGATCCGGATATGTTCCGGGGATATAATCCGTTCTGTGCGGTGAATATTCTGCATGACAGACTTTTTATAGAATATGAAAAGACAGATATGTCAACCTATCTGAACAGACGGGGCATGGTTTTTTGTGACGGAAAGCCATTGACGCAGGTTGCGTTATATCATCAGATGGGACAGGCAGAGGGCACCTACTGGGTCGAAGCGAATGGCCAGACGGTGCATTTCCGCCTTCCGGGAGATGATTCTCCCCAGAACCACATCATTGAATTGACATGCAGGGAACAGTGCTTTGCACCGGAAAAACCGTTCCTGTCTTACATTAAGGTGAAAAATCTGACACTTGCACACGCTGCAACGGGGGCTCCTGTTCCCCAGCGCGGGGCATTGTCTGCATATAGAGGACATCACTGGGTGATTGAAAATTGCGTGATCGACTGGTCCAATGCTGTAGGAATTGATGTCGGGAATGAGTGCTGGCATCATAACTTTCGGGAGGATCAGGTCATCGGACACAGCGTAATCCGGGGATGTACGATTAAAAATGCCGGTGTCTGCGGTATTGCCGGATTATTCGCGACGGATATGCTTATCGAGGATAATCTGATTGAGGGTACCGGATGGCAGAGAATGGAGCTGTCATGGGAAGCGGGCGGCATGAAATTGCATAACAGTGTAAATGGTCTGTTCCGCAGGAACATCTTCAAAAACACCTTCCGCGCCGACCATATCTGGCTGGATTGCGGAAATGAAAATAACCGTATTACGCAGAATCTTTTCCTGAACGGAATAGAACAGAGAGAAGCTGTTTTTATTGAATGTACCAGAGACGGGGTAAATCTCATCGATCACAACATTTTCTGGAATGTGGAAGGAAGATTTGATCCAAAGGCGATACCGGAGGAAAAGGGATCTGCGGGCTGGTATCATCTGACAGAGAAGGATATTGTAAACGGCTATGCGGTTTACGGAGAGGGAACCGATCATCTGCGGATCGTAAGTAATCTGATTGGAAAGTGCCGCAGTGCAGGCTATTTTGCAAAAACGGTAGCATTCAGGAGCTTTGGCATGGAAAGAGGCGGAACATCGCGTGATGCAGCCATTGTGAGCAACCTGTTTTACGATTGCGGGGAAGCGGCCATCAAGCTGCCGACAAAGGATAACTGCGTGGAGGGAAATGCCTATGTAAAGATGCGGGGAGGGTATCTTCGTATAATTTATCCTGAACCGGAGGTATTACTGCATCTGCCTGCATGGCAGGAATTTGAAGGGTTTGATCTGGAGGGGCAGGAGGCATGGTTTGACATTGATGTGGATGTGGAGCAGTACACCTTGCGGTTTTCAAGGGCAGCTGACCAGATTCCCGCCTTTAAAAAGGATATTGAGAGGAGAGGATTTGTTTATTCGGTTGAGGAACTGAAAGAGACCTCTGAAAAACTGTTGGAAGCACAGGCTAAAGTCAACGCGTCTGTTCTCTGGGGAGAGGGGACGAACGGAAAGCATATGGCGGGACCTTTTGAAGAGCCTGAGGAAGGCGTGATTTACCATATAGATCCAAGAAAAACCAGCCATTGAAGGAGAATAAGATAGTGATTACTGTCAAAGAAATTGCAAAGATCTGCGGCGTGTCTCCCAGTACGGTGTCAAATATTCTGAATGGAAAACCCAACGTGGGAAAAGAGACCAGAAAGAAGGTTCTTGCGACGATTCAGGCGACAGGGTATCATACGAATTACTTTGCCTCCAGCATGCGAAAACAGAATTCCAGGATGATCAGTATTATTGTAGAAGATCTGTGTCAGTTTACGACGCCGACAATCGTTGAGGAAATTATGACATACTGTGAATCGGTCGGATATCGTACAATTTTGATGAATATGAGATTATATGACAGATGGCAGGATACATGGTACACAGATGAAAACAAGCTCCAGAAGGTTCTGGAACCGTTGCTGCTGGAAATTGAATCCATTAAAGTAGACGGTAATATTTATGTCGCGGGACACGGACGTGAAATCAGGTGTTTCCCGAAGAATTATGAGATACCTACGGTGATCGCATATGCAAAGTCTGAAAAGGACAGATTTCCCTCAGTGCTGATTGATGATGAAAATGGGGCATATGAGATGGGGCGTTATTTCGTTTCAAAGGGACACAGCCGTATTAGCGTGATAGCCGGTGTGGAAGATAATATGCATACGCAGAAAAGACTGGCAGGGTATCAGAAGGCATTGTTTGAGGCGGGAATTCCTTATAACCCGGAATGGATTCTTCATGGGGACTGGAAATATGAAAAAGGATATTCGCTTGCAAGACAGGCGGTGGCAATGAATCCGACCCTGATCTGGTGTATGAATGACCAGATGGCGGGGGGAGTTTACAGATATCTCTATGAGCAGGGAATACAGATCGGCAAGGAAATTTCGGTGGCAGGGTATGATAATATGGAATCCTGTGATTACATGTATCCACGTCTTACGACAAGCGCACTTCCCTTACGCCAGATAGGCCGCAAATCGGCTGAGACCGTGATACATATGATCGAGCAGGAGGGCTGGAGACCTGAGACCATGAAAACCTGGATGCCGTGTACGATGACGGAGGGGCAGTCCGTGGCAGATCTCAAAAAGCAAATAGTATAACAGGGAGAAAAAGTGATGATTTCTTGTGAATTAAAGCTTGTAGGAGATGGCTATGCAGGTGGCTTCTCATGTGGGATGACTATGGGAGACAGCGGCAGCATGGAGAATGCAGAGCTGATAGAAGAGTCTGAGAAAAGACTTTGCTATCGCCTGCGCTCCGGTCTGGTACTCTGTGTCGAGAAAACGGTGCATGGAGATGTGACCGTGCTGCGGACTATCGTCAAGAACGAGAGTGACAAACCGGTTGTGATGGAAATGCTGTCTTCGTTTGTGATCAGGGATGTCGAGCTGGATTGGATTTACAGGTTACAGTCCGGCTGGAGTGCGGAAGGGAAACTGCGCAAGGAATCCATACAGGATCTACATCTGGAAAAATCGTGGAACGGCTGCGCATACAGGATAGAGAAATTTGGAAATGTCGGGTCTATGCCTGTGAGAAAATACTTCCCTTTTCTGGCTGTTGAAAATAGCCGGACTGGGGAATTCCTTGCAGTACAATTGTATCTTGCCTCCTCATGGCAGATGGAGATACGATGCAAGGAAAGCGAAAAGTATACTCTCGCGGGGGGCATTGCGGATGGAGATTTTGGACAATGGAAAAAGGAACTGCGGCCGGGAGAAAGCTTTGAGGCTCCCAAGGCTGTAATTGCAAGTGGATTCTCACTGGATGAAGTGTGTGACAAACTGGTAAGGGAGCAAAATCCTCATATCGCTGAGGCAGATGAGAACATGGGAATTGTATTTAATGAGTATTGCACGACATGGGGAAATCCCAGCTTTGAAAATGTAAAAAAAATCTGCGATAAAATTGCGGATAAGGGCATTCAGTATCTTGTGATTGATTCGGGATGGTATGGAAAATCAGAAAACTGGTGGAACAGCATCGGCGAATGGACGGTAAATGAAGAGCGTTTCCCCGGCGGAATGCGTGAAATTGCAGATTATATCCGTTCAAAGGGCATGATTCCGGGCTTATGGTTTGAAATGGAATCCGTAACGTCTGGTGCAAAATATTATCAGGAGGCGGAGCATCTGGTAAAGAAGGATGGCTCCCCTTTGACAGTCGGAAACCGCAGATTCTGGGATATGGAGGATGAGTGGGTCCGGTTATATCTGGAAAATGCAGTAATCGGAACACTGAAGGAGGCGGGATTCGGCTATCTCAAAGTAGATTATAATGATTCCATGGGAATGGGCTGTGACGGTGCGGATGGCCCGGGAGAGAATCTGAGGAGAAAAGTCGAAGCCAGTAAAGCATTCTTCCAAAGGATTTGTGAGGAGATTCCGGGCATTGTCATTGAGAACTGTTCGAGTGGCGGACACAGACTGGAGCCTTCCATGCTGGAGCTGGTGAGTCAGGCAAGCTTCTCTGATGCGCACGAGACAAAGGCTATTCCGCTGATCGCGGCAAATCTGCATCGTGTCATGCAGCCAAGACAAAGTCAGATCTGGGCAGTATTGCGCCCGACAGATTCCGATGACAGGATATTCTATTCCATGGCTTCAACCTTTTTGGGGCGCATGTGTCTGAGCGGTGACATTTATGCAATGTCAGAACATCAGTGGGAGCTGATTGAACAGGGAATGAGCTTCTACAGACAGGCTGCAGATATCATCAGAGACGGAAAGACAATTATGATTCATGCTGAGGCGCATAGCTATAATGAACCGGAAGGAAGTCAGCTTGTAGTGCGGGAGAATGGAACGAGGGGGATGGTGGTATTTCACCGTTTCGCGAATTCAACAAGTCTGGAACAGATGCTGAACGGGAGGGGACACGACGGGGGAAGCTATAGAATTCTCAGTACATATGGAGAGGCCGGGCATGATTTCAGCGCGCAGGCCATTCTCTATGAAAAGGTATAAGGGGTAATAAAGGTTACGGTTACCTTACACAAACGGTTTGAAGGCAGGCTTGACTTTCCGGGAAGTCTGCATATAATATATAGTATTGTGCCTGACGAAAGGTCAGCCGGGCAGTAAAAGAAAGCCGGGGAATGCATATGAGAAACGAGAGATATAACAATTTCATAATCTATGCGGTGCTGGCAGTCTTCCTGCTTTCGACGATGACTTGTCTGGCGGCACCGCGTACAGAACAGTGCGATTTGAAAAGAGGGCAGCAGCTGACCGGACTTGGATATACGGCGAAGGAGATTGCCGAGAACCGGCTGGAAAATGGCGAAGAGGAATGCGCGGAGAATACATACTTTATCGGCTGGCGGAGACTGCTCCGCACGGGAATGGCAGGCGGCAGAGTTCTGCTGGCGATAGGTTTCTTCCTGTCCTTTGAGGATCTGATTTTACAGGAGATCCGTAAACTGACGATCAGTCACAGTGTGCACCATGTTGTTGGGTTATGCTACCACATTCTCTATATGGAGGACACTGATGGGGAAAAGTCTTTGCACATGGCATGATCCGGTGGGTTTTGGCGGAATCCGTGCCGATGCGTACTTGGCATGGGTCGTATTATGCGCAAAGATTGTGCGCGGAAATGAGGTTTGAGATGACAACTGCACAGATAGCGGCGCTGCTGATCTTTATAACAATGTTTGTGTTGGTAGTGCTGGATAAAATCGAAAAATATTATGTAACAATAGGCTGTGGAATTCTGACGCTTGTAGTCGTGTTTGGAATCTGCATGCACAGTCCGTCTGCGATTATGCAGACCTTGAACTTGAAAACAATCTTCACGTCGTCCTTCTGGTATTCTGCCGGGGCGGAGGAGTCCACAAGCGGTATTAACTGGGCAACAATTATCTTCCTTGCCGGAATGATGATTATGGTCGAGGGCATGGCGAAGGCGGGATTTTTCCGTTGGCTTTGCATGAGACTGGCAAAGCTGGTGAAGTATAATCCGATTTCTTTGTTCATAGTCTTTATGGTAATGTCGGCGTTCCTGTCAATGTTTATAGACAGTATTACCGTAATCCTGTTCCTTGCGGCGGTGACGGTGGAGCTGGCGCAGCTTTTGAGGTTTGACCCGATACCGATGATCATTTCGGAGGTGTTCTGTGCGAACCTCGGCGGAGCGGCAACGATGTGTGGAGACCCACCCAACATCATTATCGGAACCTCGCTCGGTTATTCCTTCTTTGACTTCGTATTGAATACCGGTCTGATCTGCCTGATCGCACTGGTTGTCATTATTGTATATTTCTTCCTGATTTACCGGAAGGAGCTGACAGGGGAGAGAGTTGCGGCGGCTGACATCGCAAAGATGCCCGATCCGAAGCAGGCGATTACGAGCAAGCGGGATTTCACGGTGAGCGTTGTGGTTTTCGCAATCGCGGTTCTGCTGCTTGTCACACATTCCTTCACAGGACTTACGGTTGCCACGATCGGTACGGTTGTTGCAATATTGACGCTGGTGACAAATGCGAAAGGTTGTGGTAAAATATTGAAAAAGGTAGATTATGCCACACTGCTGTTCTTTGTTGGTCTGTTCATGGTAGTCGGAGGACTGGAGCAGACGGGTATTCTGGAACTGATCGCTGGCTTTATCGGAGATGTGAGCGGCGGAAACTTAAAGCTCATGGTGGCGATCATTATCTGGATCTCGGCTATTGCAAGTGCTTTTGTCGACAATATTCCGTTTGCGGCGACAATGATCCCGGTGATTAAGAGCCTTGCGGCGACACAGGGAATCGGCGTGGATACGCTGGCATGGGCATTATCCATCGGAACCGACATTGGCGGAAGCGCGACACCCATTGGTGCATCGGCGAATGTTGTCGGAACCTCTGTTGCGATGAAGAATGGATATCCGATCTCGTGGGGCAAATACTGCAAGGCAGCAGCACCGGCTACTATTATTGTGGTGGGAATCGCTATGCTGGTTATTTTCGCAAGATATTGTTAAGACGCGACAAGGAGGCGGATGATGCAGAAACAGGTTATTATTTCGATAAGCCGCGAATACGGAAGTGCCGGACATGAGATCGCGGAGAAGGTTGCAGAAGATTTAAAGCTGCCGCTGTACGACAGAAAGCTGCTGGAGAAGGTTGCTGAGGAAAAGCGGGTCGATATAGCGGTTCTTGAGAAGAACGACGAGAAGCAGAGAAATGTTTTCCTCTCCAGAACGGTGAAGGGCTTCTCCAACTCTGTGGAGGAAGCGGTTGCGGAGATGCAGTTCGACTTTATCAGGAAGGAAGCGCAGAAGGGTGAGTCCTTTGTTGTTGTCGGACGATGCTCTGAGTATGTGCTGGCGGGACATCCGGCGCTGGTGTCTGTCTTTGTGCTCGGTGATCCCGAGGCAAAGCTGCAGCATGTGAAGGAGAAATTCCAGCTCGACGAGGCGCAGGCGCTTGCGAAGATGAAGCGCGGTGACAGCAAGAGAAAGGCCTACCACAATTATTACGCGAAGCTTCCGTGGGGAGATTCGAGAGGCTATGATCTCTGTGTGAACAGCTCCAAGCTGGGAGTGGAGAAGACGGCAAAGCTGATCGAAGAGTTTGCCGATGCGAAACTGAATTAAGATTCAAAGATCCCGATGGCAGTCTATGCTGTCGGGATTTTGAAATACAGTCCGCTCCGGCGGACAGATGGGAGCGGATAGGATGGAACGGAAGAAAGTGATGGCAGTGCTTCTCTGCGGAGCGATGCTGGCAGGAACGATGACAGGCTGCGGCGCGGAGAGCACAAATGGAAGTCAGCAGACAGATGTGGAGAGCAGCTCAGAGACGGAGAGTGCTGCTTCGGAACAGGAATCCTCTGAGGAGAGCGCGGAGGAGGAAGCGCGGTTTGAAATCCCGGACGTGGAGATCGAGCCGTTTGATGTGCCGGACACGGAGGCATTCCGGTTTGTGCATGATCTCAAGATCGGCTGGAACCTTGGAAATACCTTTGACGCTTATCAGGAGAGCGGGTTGAAAAATGAGCTGGACAGCGAGACCTGCTGGGCGGGAATTGCGACCACGAAGGAGATGATCGATGATCTGAAGGAGGCGGGTTTTAACGCGGTGCGGCTTCCTGTGACATGGCATACCCATGTGGATGAAAATTATCAGATTTCGGAGGTCTGGCTGAACCGTGTGCAGGAGGTTCTGGATTATGTCTACGACAACGGCATGTATGTGATCCTGAATATCCATCACGACAACAGTGAACAGTTCATGTATCCCTCGACGGAATATCTGGAGCAGTCCGTGAACTATGTGACGACAATATGGCAGCAGCTCTGCGAGCGGTTCAAGGATTATGATGAGCATCTGATCTTTGAGTGCATGAACGAGCCGCGACAGGTCGGAACGGCATGGGAGTGGTGGATTAACGGCTCCGCTGAGTGCAATGATGCGATTGACTGTATCAACCAGATCAATCAGGCATTTGTCAATACCGTGCGCGCGAGCGGCGGCAACAATGCCGAGAGATACCTCATGGTTCCGGGCTATGACGCTTCAGCGGACGGCGCGCTGAACAGCGGCTTTGTCCTTCCGACCGATACGGTGGAGGATAAGCTGATCGTCTCCATCCATGCCTACACGCCCTACAACTTCGCATTGCAGGCGGATGGCGAGAGCGGAAGCATCTCCGCGTTCGATTCGGACACTGCGAGATTCACGGCTGACATCGATAGCTTTATGGATAGGCTCTACAAGAAATTTATTGCCAATGGCATTCCGGTTGTGATCGGAGAATTCGGCTCCCGCGACAAGGGGCAGAATACGCAGTCGCGTGTCGATCACGCCACCTATTATATCGCCGCTGCCAGAGCGAGAGGCATGAGCTGCTTCTGGTGGGACAATAATGCCTTCACGGGCAAGGGTGAGAATTTCGGTCTGTATTACAGAAGAGGCGGATACTTTATCTACCCGGAAATCGTCACAGGTCTGATGAAATACGCCGATTAAACACAGGCTGCCCATGCAAAAAAGGACATTTAAACTGCAATTTTCTACATTTACACTCCGCCGACACAGGGCTAGAATAACCTTATTCATTACGGAAATGATGGCTGGAACGGTTCCAGCCGCCGGATTTTCGCGCTGTGTCGGAAAACGGAGTGTTTCTTTTTTAACAAAAGTCACAGCAGGGAGGAAATAAGTGGAAAACAAACGAAGGTCAAAATTAGGCTGGCTCTGGGAGAACATGAAGGGCTACCGGGCAGTGTATGTGCTCGGAATTTTCGGGACAATCGTGTACAATGTCATGCAGCTGACGGTTCCTGTCGTCACGCAGAAGATTGTCGATCTGTTCCTGACAGGAGAGGACGCGGCGGCGAATCTGGCAAACCGGCGTCCGCTGCTCTATCAGCTCATCATCGCCATGGTGGCGCTGACGTTTCTGAGAACTCTGGTGGTGTATCTGACCTGTATGGATGTGGAGCATGTGTCGCAGAAGACATTGTACAAGATCAGAACCTATCTCTTTGACAAGATCGAGAGACAGGATATGAATTTTTACAGCACATTCCGGACGGGTGATCTGATGACGCGGTTGACCGGCGATCTGGACGCGGTAAGACATATGGTCGCATGGGTCATCCGGACGATTGTAGAGTCGCTGGCACTGATGGGTGCGACGGCGGTATACTTTTTCTACATGGACTGGCGACTGGCGCTGAGCCTGTTTGCAATCGCACCCTTCATTTTCCTGATCATCATCTTATTTAAGAACAAGGTTGCGCCGAGACATAGGGCACTGCGTGAAAAACTGGCGCAGATGAATACGGCGGCACAGGAGAACATCTCCGGCAACCGTGTTGTCAAGGCATTTGCAAGGGAAGATTATGAGATCAAGAGATTTGACGAGTGCAATCAGGAGTATTCCCGGACGAACAAGAAGACGGCGATGACATGGCTGACCTACTATCCGTATGTCGAGTCCTTTGCCAACCTGATGCCGGTGGTGCTTCTGGCGGTCGGCGGTATCTTCATCATCAACTCGCAGATTACCATGGGTGAGTATGTCGCTTTCTCGGGACTGATCTGGGCGATTGCAAACCCGATGCGGCAGCTAGGAAACATCATGAACGAGTTTCAGAGATTTTCGGCGGCGGCGGACAAGGTTATGGAAATCTATTATTCCGAGCCGATCATTGTGGATAAGCCGGATGCAATTGACAGACCGGAGCGCTTTACCGGCAGAGTCGAGTTCAAGGACGTCAGCTTCCAGTACGCGGACGGCAAGCTGCCCGTGCTGCACGACGTTTCCTTCGTGGCGGAGCCGGGAGAGACGGTGGCAATTATGGGTGAGACGGGCTGCGGCAAGACCTCACTGATCCAGCTGATCCCGAGATTCTATGAGCCGACGGCGGGCGAAGTCCTCGTTGACGGAATCAACGTACAGGATATGAAGCTGCATCAGCTGCGCAAGAACATTGGACTGGCGACTCAGGATGTGCTGCTCTACTCAGATACCATCGACGGAAACATCGCCTATGGAGACAGCCACATTAAGCAGGAGGAAGTGGTGAAATTCGCAAGGTACTCCGCGGCGTCGGACTTTATTGCGAAGATGCCGGAGGGCTATGATACCATTGTCGGCGAGAGAGGCGTCGGACTTTCTGGTGGTCAGAAGCAGAGAATATCGCTGGCGAGGGCGCTCGCGGTGAGACCGGCGATCCTGATTCTTGATGACACGACTTCGGCGGTGGATATGGAGACGGAGAAGCAGATCCAGCACAGCCTGAAGGAACTGGATTTCCCCTGCACGAAGATCATCATTGCACAGAGAATCTCGACGACAAAGTCGGCTGACAAGATTCTTGTGTTGCAGGACGGACATATCACGGAGTCCGGTACGCACGAGGAGCTGGTGGCGAAAAAGGGATATTATTACAGTCTGGTTAAGCTGCAGACAGGGGAGGAGTAGTCATGGCAAGAAGAAATACCTATAGAGAAGACGAAGTTCTGGAGACACCCTTTGACTTCCATCATCTGCTCCGGGCATCCGTCTACATTAAGAAATATCTCGGCGGGATGATCCTCGCCTTTGTCCTGAGTGCCATCGGCGGCATTGCCGCCCTGTTCGGCCCCATGCTGACACAGAAGGCACTCGACGATGCGATTCCGAATAAGGATACGCACATGCTGTTTGCACTGGTGGGCATTCTCATTGCAACCTATGTCGTCAGCGTCATCTTTACGACGATCCGCTCACGCATCATGGTTAATGTGAGCCAGAATATCATTTACGACATCCGAAAGGATCTGTTTGCACATTTGCAGAAGCTGCCGTTCCAGTATTACGACGACAGACCGCACGGAAAGATATTGATCCGTGTCGTCAACTATGTAAACTCCGTGTCGGATATGCTGTCAAACGGACTGATCAATGTGGTTCTGGAGATTTTGAACCTGATCTTCATCGTTATCTTCATGTTCTGTGTGGATGTGAAGCTGTCGCTCGTGGTTATGGCGGGCGTGCCGATTCTGATGGTGTTCATGTTCTGGATCAAGAATAGGCAGCGCCGCGCATGGCAGCAGGTGTCGAACAAGAACTCAAACCTGAACGCTTATCTGCAGGAGAACATTGTCGGTGCAAAGATTACGCAGATTTTCGCGCGCGAGGATGAGAATGCAGAGACCTTCGCGGTGCTCTCTGACAGATGCCGCGGCGCGTGGATGAAGGCGGTCAGATACAGTAACCTTGTATGGCCCGGAATCGATAACATTTCGGTCTGGGTGCGCGCGGCGATCTTCATCTTCGGTCTGGTCATCTTCGGGCAGGGGAATACGAGTCTCGGCGTTATCGTTGCGATCTCGTCCTATGCGTCCAGATTCTGGCAGCCGATCATGAACCTCGGAAATATTTTTAATAACTTTATCAACAATATTGCTTATCTGGAACGTATCTTTGAGACACTGGATGAGCCGGTGGTGGTGGACGATGCGGAGGATGCCGTCGAGATGCCTAAGATCAAGGGTCAGGTGACATTTGAGAACGTGACCTTTGGCTATGAGGCGGATAAGATGGTATTGAAGAATCTGTCCTTCACTGTGCAGCCCGGTGAGAGTGTGGCGCTGGTCGGACCGACCGGTGCAGGAAAGAGCACTATTGTAAATCTGATCTCAAGGTTTTACAATTTAAACGGAGGGCGCGTGCTGATCGACGGACAGGACATTTCCAAGGTGACGCTCCACTCCCTGCGCTCCCATATGGGTATTATGCTGCAGGACAGCTTCATCTTCTCCGGCACGATTGAGGACAATATCCGCTACGGCAAGCTGGATGCGACGATGGAGGAGATTGTCAGGGCGAGCGAGACAGTGTGCGCGGACGAGTTTATCCGCAGGTTCCAGGACGGCTACCAGACGGAGGTAAAGGAGAGAGGCTCCCTGCTTTCACAGGGACAGAAGCAGTTGATTTCCTTTGCGAGAACCCTTTTGTCAGACCCCTCCATCCTTGTGCTGGATGAGGCGACCTCCAGTATTGATGTGCAGACGGAGAGAGCGCTTCAGCAGGGACTTAACGCGATGCTGCAGGGACGCACCTCCTTTATCATTGCGCACCGTCTCTCGACCATCAAGAACTGTGACAAGATCATGTATGTGGATCAGGGCGGCGTCATGGAGTGCGGCACGCATGAGGAGCTGATGGCAAAGAAAGGATATTACTACCACCTGTACACGGCACAGATGGAAGATATCGCATAAATCAGAGAGAAAAATGAGAGAAAAGATGAGAGAAAAGACAAGATTTGTACCGAAGACACTGGACTTTGAGCTCAGCCCCTGCACGGGGCTGACCCGTTCCGCGCGTTCCAGCAGACGGTTGAGACCTGTGCCCTTGTCATTTGTCTGTGGGTCAGCCGTTCGCAGATTTGGGATACCTACACAAAGCAGGAGAAGGATGTCATCGCGGCGTTTCTGGAATCCTATGCACATGAGAACACTGTTCCGCAGAACTGGCGGCTGTTCAATATGCTTGATATGGCATTTTTACACATGGAGGGTTATCTGATCCAGAAGGATGTCATGCTGGATCATGCACAGGCAATCCTGAATTATTATGCCGGAGACGGCTGGTATCGTGACGGACATTCCTTCGACTATTATTCCTGCTGGGCGTTCAATGTCTACGCGCCGATCTGGAATCTGTGGTACGGCTATGAGCACGCGCCCTTCTTTGCGAAGAGGTTTGAGGAGCAGTCCAACCGCCTGATGGAGACCTACGGGGATTTCTTTGACAGGGACGGCTGGACGAATATGTGGGGCAGGAGCAACATTTACCGCAACGCGGCGACGAGCGCCTTTGACGGGAATATGCTGCTGCATGAGAGCAAGGGTAATCCGGGGCTTGCGAGACGTATTTCCTCCGGTTCCCTGATGCAGTTCTTAGGCAGGGACGACTTTCTGTACAAGGGAGTTCCGACGCTGGGCTTTTATGGGCAGTTTTCACCACTGGTGCAGGGCTATTCCTGCGCGGAGTCGCCCTTCTGGCTCGGTAAGGCGTTCCTCTGCCTGCATCTCCCTGCGGATCATCCGTTCTGGACGGCGAAGGAGAACAACGGGACATGGGATACGCTGGTGAAAAACGAGGTCAAGGTGACGACGCTGGACGGTCCGGCGCTCTGTTTTTCAAACCATGAGGCAAACGGCGAGACAGTTTTAAGAACCGGAAAGGTTGTCAAGAATAAAGGCGATGTCCACGGCATGTGGAATTACTCCAAGCTCTGCTTTAACACAAAATACCCATGGGAGGCGACACCCTCCGCGCAGCCGCTGGCGGCAGACGGAGGCGAGACCTGCGGGGTGGAAGCACAGCAGTATGTGATGCGTGACGCTACCCTCGGCGGCCGCTCGCTGGCAAACGTCACGTTCTGGCACGGTGAGGAGAAAGGGGTTCTGTACCGCAGACAGTTCTTTGACTACTGGCTTGATCTGGAATGTCACTGGATGCAGGCGCTGAATCTGGCGGATTTTGCAGTGCCGAATGGAATTTTCCGGGCGGATAAGCTGAGACTGCACAGGGCGCCCATTGAACTGACGCTCGGCTCCTACGGTTTTCCAGACAACGGCACGGAGATTATAGAAAAGGAGTGCAGCGAGGGCAAGGCGATCATCCTGAAGGGGCTGGATTCGCAGGGACAGGAAAAGCAGATGGCGATGACGATTTACTACGGAGCGTGGCAGGATCTGAGAATACTCCACAGCGAGGGAACGAATCCCGATTCGGAGAAGTCTATTGTGCTGTATGCTTATGGAGAGCGGAAGAAGCAGTACGGCTATGAACCCTATATCCTGCTTTCACAGGTGCTCACCAAAGAGGATCATACGGACTTTACGGACGAGGAGCTGTTCCCGGTAGCGGAAATCCGCTATACGGATGCAGAGGGCTTTGGCGGCTACGGACCGTTCACGATCCGTTTAAAGGACGGTACGGAAAGGACAATAGAATTCGAGGGCATTGAGGGAAAGCTGATGCTCTAGGTCGATCACAAAAGGCGGGGAATCCGGTCAGCCCGGATTCCCCGCCTTTACAGTTGACGCGCTCGTTGAGGCGCTCATTTTTCCTTGCATTTATATTTCTTCATGAATTCCTTCTGCGGGCAAGGCTTGCTGTAGTAATAGCCCTGAATGTAATCCGGTCCGAGCTGGAGGATGCGGTCAAGCTCCTCCTGATTTTCAATCCCTTCCACGACAAGGTGAAGCCCGAGAGTGTGAACCATCTGGAACACATAGGCGAGCAGATTAAGCTCATAGGCATTCTGCAATGCCTTGACCGTGAAACTTCGGTCAATCTTGACGAAATTCGGATGCAGATTGCCGATGTTGATCAGGTTGGAGTAGCCGGTGCCGAAGTCGTCAAGTGCGATCTCCACGCCGAGATCCTTCAGCTTGCGCCAGACGTTCATGACGGAGGCGTTGTTGCCGAGATGTCCGCTCTCCGTCAATTCTACGATCAGACAGCCGGCAGGCAGTCCCAACTCCTCCAGTGCGCATTTGACATCGTCAAACAGCGGCGTCCGCAGAAGCTGTATGTAGGAGAGATTGATGGAGATCTTGAAATTCGGGTGGCTCTCTCTGATCTGACGACAGACGATCAGGGCATTTCTTATAATCCATTTGCCGACAGGAATAATCAGCTTGTTTTCCTCCAACAGAGGAATGAATTCTCCCGGTGAAATCATCTCGCCAGACGTGGTGCGGAACCGTAACAGCGCTTCCGCCGCATACAGCGATTCATCGACGGTGGAAATAATCGGCTGGTAATTCAGCTCAAAGCCTTTAAAATTATCGGATACTGCCTGACGCAGACAGCTGTTCAGGTATCTGCGGCGCAGAAATGCGGAATAATCCTCGCGCTGGAAGAGGTAGAGCTGGTTTTTGCCGCGGCTCTTAGCCTCGGAAAGTGCAAATTCGGCGAGCTTCATTACCTCGCTGTAGCAGGTGTATTCACTGTCCTTATTGTCAATATCGCTTAAGAAAATCAATCCCGCTGAGATCGTATATACCGCTTTGTAGTTCTCGCGGGCGACAAGCTCATCCACCCCGGAACGAATGCGGTGGTACAGCCGGTTCATATGGTCGTAGTCGCTGTTCGAGACATCGAGAACCATGAACTCGTCGGAGACGATCCGGTAGACATACTGCATAGGCCCCAGAGAGCTGTGGATGCAGTCCGCCACACTGCGGAGCACAAAGTCTCCGTAAGCGATCCCGTGTCTTTCGTTGACACTCTTAAAGTCGTCAATGCCGATCCGCATGAACATTGCATCCTGCAGGGACGGCATCAGATGTTTGATGTGTTCATGCAGCGAGGACTCCCCGAGCAGACCGCTGGTGTTGTCCGCAATGGTGTGGCTGTTTCCGATTTCGTTGATGCAGCCGATGACAAGGTGTGGGATTACTCCTTCCGTGCGGAGAAGGTGCCCGCGGCAGTTGATCCAGACCGGGTATCCGTTCAGCCCCATGATGCGGTATTTGAGGTTGTGATCATCCTTTTTGCCCGAGAGGATGTCGCGGATATCCGCAATCACCATATCTACGTCTTCGTGGTAGATGAACCGGTGAAAGGTTTTCAGCACATTGTGAAACTCGTTGCTGGGGAGAGCAAAGCGATCCAGCGCATTTTCCGTGATGAAATAGGTGTCGTTTGTCAGGTCGATCACATAGAGATAATCATTCATGCTGGTCGCGAAAAGCTTTGCAATTTCACAAAAGGTGGTAAAGCTCGGGATGGCTTCTCGTTTACTCATTATATGCCTCGTTTCTGCGTGCAGGAATATCGAAATCCCCCAAAAAACGATTTCCGAAGCACGCCCATTTAACCGATTCTACATATTATATTTATCCCATACTCAACTACAATTATATACTAAATTTCGGAGATGGCAAGATAAAAAGGAAAGATTTACATATTTCACAGGAAAATTTTAGAAAAAACTTGTTTTAATTCAAAATTAGTAGGACAATAGCAAAAATGATAAAAAAGTTGTAGATTTATGAAAAAAAGGAATGTGAAATGCCGATAAATGTTGTATAATATATCTATCAGACTTGACGTAATCATACCTATGGGAGGATACAAAATGAGCGGAGAAAAGCGAAACGCTTTTGTCAACAGGGTTGAGAGAGAGTTGAACACGAGCAAAGCTGTGTTGGAGAACAAGGCAGAGGAGATGCTTGAGAAGGCGGTCGAGAAAAAGAAGGTCGGAATGTTCCGGGGAATCCGTACACGGATACTGATTGCGCTGTTTGTGACGATGTTTGTTTCAATGGGACTGATGGCATGGGCGGCAATCAGCAAGTCGACTGATGCTTTGACGGAGCGTGTGAAGGGCGATATGCTGAAGATGGTGAATGCGTATGATATAAATCTGCGCATGGCTACCAATATGAACGGCGGAAAGGTGCCCAATGCCGCTGAACTGACAGAGCTGTTCGGCAGTGTACAGCTGGAGGGGATGCCTTCCAGTTACATATATGTGGTGGGTGGTGACGGAACCATGCTGATGCACCCGACGGCGTCCAAGATCGGACAGCCGGTGGAAAACGCGGTATTGACAGAGGTGGTAAACCAGATTAAAAAGGGAGTCATCCCGGAGGATGCTGCCGTAGAGTATGATTTCAAGGGTGTGACAAAGCTCGCAGGATATTCTGTCATGGATAACGGGGAAGCCATTGTAGTTCTGACAGCGGACAAGGATGAGGCGCTGGAGGCAGTTTCACAGTTTATCCGTCAGTGTATTGTCATGATGCTTATCATTCTTGTACTGGTCGGAGCGTTCGGCGTGCTGGTTGCAAGGAGTATCGCAAAGCCGATCAAGCTGCTGACGGACGTTGTGGATCAGACGGCATCCTTTGATTTCAGAGAGAGCAGGATCTGCCGCCTGCTGTCCAAGGGCGAGGGTGAGACCGCGGTAATGAGCTCCTCCATGGAGACGATGCGCGAGAATCTGGTCGGTATTGTGAAGCAGCTGGCTGAGACGGCGAATAATCTATACGGAAACGCGAATGGACTGAAGGATATTGTCGAAGAGCTGAACAGCAATTCCTGTGACAACTCAGCGACCAGCCAGGAGCTTGCGGCGAGCGTGGAGGAGACCTCCGCGACGACACAGATCATCGAGGAGAAGATGTCTTCCATTGATGACAACACAAAGAAGATTGCTTCGCTGACCAAGGAAGGCGAGCAGAGTGCAGCGGGCATTATCACAAAGGCAGAGGCATTGAAGAAGGATAGTCAGGAGGCCAACTCCAAGACAAGGGAAATCTACTCCAGAGTGAAGCAGGAATCGGATGTGGCAATTGAGAAGGCAAGGGACATCGAACAGATTAACGTGCTGACCGATGCCATCGCAACGATTGCGAGCCAGACCGAGCTGCTGTCCCTCAACGCTTCCATCGAGGCGGCGAGAGCCGGCGAGGCGGGCAGAGGCTTTTCAGTGGTAGCAAGCGAGATCGGAAAGCTTGCAGCGCAGTCCACGGAGACGGCAAACAGCATTACCGGCATCGTTACCGGTGTCAGAAATGCAGCTGAAAGCATGGAGGATTGCCTGCGCCAGATGATCGCGTTTATGGAGCAGACCGTTATTGGCGACTACGAGAAATTCATTAACGTCAGTGAGGAATACAGTACGGATGCGAGACAGTTCTCCGGCAGTATGAGAACGATCAACGATTCCATCATGGAACTGGAAGAGAGCGTTTCGGATATCACAAAGTCCATTCAGGACATCAACGCAACCGTGAACGAGGCGGCAATCAGCATCAACGACATTGCAACCAAGGCGACCGACATGGTTGGTTATGCGGGAGATACCGGAACAAAGGCAGAAGAGAATACAAGGTTTGCAGCACAGCTGAACGGAATCGTTCAGAAATTTAAGATTTAACAGACAAAAAAATATATTTTACGAAACAGGGAGACAGCTTGTCTCCCTTTACAATAAGAAGAGGCTGGAGCTTAAAGAGCCGGAAGCGGAGACGAAATGAAACGAAATAGATGGATGTATGTGGAGGCTACGCTTGCGGTTCTTATTGCGATTGCCCTTTTGGCGATGTCGATCAGCGGCCTTTCACGCAGTAACAGTAATGCGATTCTGGAGAGAGACCGGGAGGTGCTTCTGGAGAGCACGGAGCATCATGCAAAATCGGCTGCGGACACCTTGAACTCAAGACTCCGCTTTGTGGAGAATCTGGCGGTTGTGCTGGAATATGCCGCAGATACGGATCTGAATTCGCTTGCAAGGATACTGGAATTGATTGAAAAGAATACGGTGATTGACGACCTGTTTATAGTGCCAGCAGATGGAGTCTGTCTTTTTTCGGATGGATCGGAGATGAGCCTGTCTGAGGAGGGCTTTTTCAGGGACGGTATGAACGGTAACAGCGGTATTTCCGAGTGGAGTGAATCTCCGTTGGTTGATGGGGACAAATGTGCCTATTATTATGCCCCGATCGGGAAGAGCGGTGAGGTACGCGGGGTAGTTGTAGGCTGTAATTACTATCGTACCTTTAATGATCTGTATGATATTTCCGATGAAGAAAATTATCTCGGCAGCTTTCTCACGAACCGATACGGCGATATTCTGCTGACGAATCTCGATCAGCAGGTCGGCGGAAATGTTCTTGAACTGATGAGGGACAGGATGGATGAAGAGGACTATCAGAATATGATAGCGGCAATGCTGGGTGGACGTAAAGGGGATTACAGCTATGAGGGAACCTACGGGAAAGGGCTGATCTGCTTTACTCCGTTGGGGATTCAGGGTGGATATGTGATACAGCTCTATCTGTCGGAATATGTGAACAGGTCGATCACAGCGCTGAATCGTTCCCATTACATCATCGAGGCAATCGCTCTTGCCTGTCTGGTGGTGGTTATGGTGGCTGCTGTGCAGATTGCATGGAAAAGGATCAATCATAAAACCGGTTTATCGGAGATGGCACTGGATGCATTGGAGGAGATTTTCCCGAGGATGGCGATCATCAACTGCCGTAAGCAGAGCTGTGTTTTTGTCAAGGATGGCGAGGCAGAGGTTGCGAAGCCGTTTCAAAAGTATGACTGGAATCAGCTCAGGGAGGAACTGCTTCAGCTCATTGCCCCGGAGGATGTCGAAAAGTTCCGTACCTTTACCTCAATGGAGATGATGCGCAGATTATGTGAACGCGGGGAGGGCAGTGAAACCTGTATATACCGGCGTATGCATCAGGGCGAGTATCAGTGGCTCCAGACATTTGTCATTCCCGGCAGGGTAAAGAAAAATCAGGACTGCGTTCTGGTATATACAAGGAATGTGGACGAGTCGATCAGGGCGGAAGAACTGCATAAGCAGGAACTCTGGAACGCCTTGCAGAAGGCGAAGGAGACGGAGCAGACAAGAACCCGTTTTTTACAATATGTTGTCAGTGAACTGCAGAAGCCGATAGAGGTCTCGGCTCAGCTTGGGGCTTCTGCCAGACGGTTTGTGAAGTCTGGAAAGCTTGCAGATACCGATCGCATGATTGCACATATGATACATATGAACCGCTATGAGATGACACTGCTCGAGGATATGATGTACATCAGTACGCATCGCGTCATGCGTTATATTGACGGCCATCAGGAGAAATTTCCGTTGCAGAAGCTTTTGGAGAAATGCATGACGAACAGGCAGATAGATGGTGAGAGCTCTGACATGCGGATCAAGGCGGATCAGCGGCTGAACACATGGTATATCGGAGACTGGGCGAGATTGCTGCAGGCATTGAGAGCGCTTGCTTTCCAGATAGGTGATCGTCACGGATGTCTGGACAAGCTGACGCTTGAGGTTGCACTGGAGGAGCGGGGCACGGAGTTCGACAGAATATCCTTTGCCTTTGTGTATCCAGAAGGAAGCGGGGGAGCCGATAGTGCAGCCTTTGTTATGGAAATGTATGAAAATAAAAATCTGAATCTTTCAGCAATACCGGCGGATGGCGGTATCGGCATAAGGATGGCGAAAATGGCACTCAATACACTCGGGGGAGAGTTTCATCTGACAGACGGTCAGGGCGGACAGAAATGTCTTTCCGTAACGGTGGAGCTCCTGCGTGCGGAGGGAGCCTTATTGGATGGAGAAAGTAATGGATAAGCATACAGAGGGAAAGAAAAAGAAACTGGGAAATATCAAGACCATTATTTATGGCAGAACGGCAATGCTGCTGCTTGGCTTTCTGGCACAGCTTGCCCTGCTGGTAATCGGTTATTACTGGCTCAGAAGATACAGCTTCTGGTTTTATGCCTTGTTTCTGACGATCAGCGCCATTGCTGTGCTTCATATATTTAACACAAGGGGAAATCCCGACATGAAGCTGTCGTGGATGTTTCCGATCGCAATCTTTCCGATTTTTGGTGCAATTTTCTATACAACAATCGTTATGCAGCCCGGAACAAAGGTGATGTACAGCCGGCTGAAAAATCTCTCCGAACAGACGAAGAAGTATGTGACGGATGACAGAGAGGTCTGGGAGAAGCTACGCGCTGAGAGTCCCCATATGGGACAGCTCTCGCATTATCTCTATCATCGTGATAACAGCCCTGTCTATGACAAAACACAGGTGAAGTATTTCTGCCTGGGGGACGAGCAGTTCCCGGCGATTCTTGAGGAACTGAAAAAGGCGGAGAAATTTATCTTTGTGGAGTTTTTCATTGTCAGCGAAGGACGCATGTGGAACATGGTTCATGAGATCCTCAAGGAGAAGGCGGAGCAGGGCGTGGAGGTCAGATTCATGTATGACGGCACGGATGTGCTGTTCAATCTGCCGAACTATTATCCCAGAGTGCTTGAGGCGGAGGGAATACGATGTAAGATGTTCGCGCCGATCAAGCCGATCTTTTCGCCCCATTACAATAACCGGGATCACAGGAAGATTCTGGTCGTCGATGGCAAGGTGGCATTTACCGGCGGAATTAATCTGGCGGATGAATACATCAACGAGAAGCCGCGTTTCGGACATTGGAAGGACACCGGTATTATGGTGCAGGGAGACGCGGTGGAGCGTTTTACCTACATGTTTCTGGAGATGTGGAACGAGTCGGAGAAGCAGCCGGATGATTTTATAAAATATGCCTGTCCGGCGGAATGTGCTATGCCTTCGGACGGCTATGTGATCCCTTACAGTGTCTGCCCGCTTGGACCGGAGCGTGTCGGCGAAAGGGTGTACCTCGATATTATCAACACCGCGCACACCTATGTCCACATTATGACGCCATATCTGATACTGGATCATGAATTGATGATGGCGCTTACCTATGCGGCGAAGAGAGGTGTGGAGGTTATAATCATCATGCCTCACATTCCCGACAAGAAATATGCGTTTGATCTTGCGAAGACCTACTATAGCGAGCTGCTTGAGGCGGGGGTACGCATCTGCGAATATGAGCCGGGCTTTGTACACGCAAAGGTATTCACGGCGGATGACGAGAAGGCGGTCGTGGGTACGGTGAATCTGGATTACCGCAGCCTGTACCATCATTTTGAGTGCGGTGTGATTCTGTACCGGAACTCTAAGATTGCAATGATCGAGCAGGATATTCAGGACACACTGACAAAGTGTATCGAGCAGACAACGGAGAGCGTGAAAGCGCTGAAGCTGAGGGCGAAGGTCTTCGGCTGGGTCATGAGGATCGTTGCCCCGCTGATGTGACGAATTTCCTTCTGCGGGATGGGAACTTTTGCCGCAGAAAGCCGTCTATATGGGTGAAAGAGGTGACAGGGAGGACATATCTTGAAGGACTCGGAAATTTTGGATTTGTACTGGGCACGGGATGAACGCGCACTGACGGAAACACAGCGCACCTACGGCGCATACTGCCACAGCATAGCGTGGCATATTCTGTATGACAAAGAGGACGCTGACGAGTGCGTCAATGACACATGGTTCCGCGCGTGGAAGGCGATTCCGCCCGGAAGACCGGGTAAGCTGGCGCTGTTTCTCGGTACGATTACAAGAAATATCTCACTGGACAGATGGAAAGGGAAAAGAGCGGAAAAGCGGGGAGGCGGTGTTATTGCCGTCGCCTTGGACGAGCTTGCGGAATGTGTGCCTGACGGGCATGATACCGAGGCTCTGATTGAGGCTGAGGAATTGCAGCGGACATTGAACAGTTTTCTCCATACCCTTTCCGAGAAGGACTGCAACGTATTCCTGAGAAGATACTGGTACGCAGAGGAGTACAGCGAGATTGCCGAGAGATATGGACTTAAGCTGAATACAGTCAAGACAAGCCTTTTTCGCACACGCGGCAGATTGAAGGAGTATCTGCAGAAGGAGGGCGTCATACTGTGAAGAAATCGGAAAAGGCAATGAAGCTTATGCAGGCGTTGTCCGGTGTGGACGAGGAACTGCTGTCGAGAACCGAGGAGAGAAAAACGGAGCATAAGATTGTGCGTTTTATGAACCGGTACGGAAAGGGATGTGCGGCATGCTTTTGTCTGATTGTCGCAGGAACGGTATTTTTTGCCATGCACGGGCTGAAAACGGGAAATACAACCGAAAGCATTATGGATATGGCACCGGAGCTGCAGACAAACATGACGGCAGGCGGGGCGCGGGATGGCGCAGCCGATGAAGCAGCGCCTGCAGAGATAGAGGGCGATGAGCCGGCGAAGGAAGAACTCGCTGGGGTGGTGAGCAGCTATGCGGATGTCGGAGAGACTCCGGTGTGGCTGGATGTAGAGATGCTTGCACGGCAGGCGGGACGTTCCGCAGAGCAGGTCGAAGCAGAGAAGTATTCCGGGGCGCAGAATAACGGTGTACAGGAGAGCGGGGAGACCGGAGGCACAATCAGTGTGGAAAACGCGATGGATGCTATACAGCAGAGCAGCACGGAAGACCTGAGACAGAGTCGGGAAGCAGGAGCGCAGCCGCCGGAAGCCTACTCTTATATAGGAGAAACACTGTCGGAGGACGGAGAGAGCCGCACGCTGGAATGGTCGGACGGTGAACATGGGCTATGGCTGCGCTTTACACAGACGGAGCTGACAACGGACATGCGCTTTGACGCGGAGCCGCCTGTCTATACCGTGGAAGAGGACTGGCGGGAGCTGATCACAAAGAGGCAAGCCGGAGAGAGACAACAGCTTGCATTGTTATATGAAGACGGACTGCTTGTGGAGTACAGCGGCTGCCTGACGGAGGAAGAACTGATCACACTGTTGGAATCTCTATTGTAATCAATGATGCCGATAAACAGAACGAGAGCACCCGGGAAGGCCCTAGGTGCTCTCGTTTTCCAGCATACGGTAGCCGATGCCGATCTCTGTGAAAACATACTGTGGTCTGGCAGGATTTTTCTCGATCTTGCGGCGGATGTTAGCCATGTTTACGCGAAGGATCTGGTTGCTGCTGTCCATGTACGGTCCCCAGATCGCATTCATGATATAACCGTAGGTCAGAACGCGGCCGGACTGTTCGGCGAGCAGAGAGAGAAGCTGGTATTCTATCTGCGTGAGGTGAACCTCATTGCCCTCCAGCAGAACAACATGCTTATCAAAATTGATTTCCAGACCGGCTGCGGAGTAGGTGCGTCCTGATGCACTGAAATGCCGTCTGCGCAAACAGGTGCGGATACGCGCCATCAGCTCGGCGGGACCGAAAGGCTTTGTCACATAGTCATCGGCGCCGAGATCCAACGCGAGAACCTTGTCGTCCTCATTGACTCTCGCAGAGATGACGATAATTGGAATATCGCTCCAATCCCGCATATGCTTTAATACCTGACAGCCATCCATATCAGGCAGACCGAGATCGAGCAGAATGATGTCCGGCAGGTCGCCTGAGGCAAGACTGATACCCTCCTTTCCGGTGTAGGCGGATGTTATGCGGTAACCGTTGCCTGACAGGGCGGTAGTGATGAAGGAGCAGATGCTTTTATCATCCTCGATCAGCAGTATATTTGTGGTTCTGTTCATGAATCTGATGCCTCTTTTCTCTTGGGAAGTGTGAAGGTAAATTCTGCACCATCCCCATGATTTCGTCCGATAATAGTTCCGTGGTGGGCGGTAATAATTGTTTTACATACGACAAGCCCAATTCCCATCCCCTTCTGAATGTCGGGGGTATCCGATATGTAGTCGGTACCCTCGAAGAGATGCGGCAGCATTTCCGGTGGAATGCCGGTTCCGTGGTCGCGGATGGTGAAGGAAACATTGTTGGGATGATTTTCAACAATAAGCACGACAGGAGCCGTTGCACCGGAGTGGAGCAGGGCATTCTCCAGGAGATTGATGGTTACCTGCTCAATCAGCACGGCATCCATGGGAAGCATGATAAACTCGTCGGGAATGGAGACCTGTATCGTAGAGCCCTCATAGCGACGCTCCGTGCGCTGTAAAGCTTCGGCGACGACCTCCTCGACAGGCTCCTCGCGTGTGCTGATGGAGAACTTGTCACGGTCAATACGCGTTACAGTCAACAGATTTTCCACCATATGTATCAACCATGTGGAATCCTCGTAAATATTGCGGACGATCGTGACTTTGTCTTCCTCGGACAGAAAATCACCGTTTTCGAGGTAGGCGAGACTGCTTCCTACAATGCTGGTCAACGGTGTGCGCAGATCGTGTGAGATGGCGCGCAGGAGGTTTGCCCGCATCCGCTCCTTCTCTGCCTCAGCAAGCTCCTTCTGCCATTTGGCGATCAGATCTGCCTGACGGACAAGGTGTGACGTCAGTGTGCTGATAAAGATGGTGATGGAGCACATGAAGAGGAAGGTGATGGGATAACCCTCCAGCGTAAAATTCACTTTATAATAAGGAAAGGTGAATCTGTAATTGTACCATAGCACGACAAACAGGGAACAACAAATGCCGTAGCCGTAGCCGACCGTGTTGCTGGAGGCGAAAATCAGGAAAAAGAGGAAGATCAGCGTGATATTTGGGGAAATTTCCTGCACAAAGTAGTAATAGAGCGAAGAGACCGCCACGGCGGCAGCCATGCACAGCACAGAAAGCAGTGCGCTGGCAAGATGTTGCTTCGGTTTTGACAATGTATGTATTTTCGCTCGTATCATTTTTCCTCCGTACCAGACAGCTGTCATGTGTACAAATCCTATTATAAAACTTTTGAGGAAATAGTGCAAGTAAAATATGATGATTCAATATTGCTAAAATTTTAGGTTTCCTATATATGGAAGAAATACTTGCTTATTTCGGGAAGCACAGGTATACTTATAAGGTGATAAATGGTTATTGAACGAAAGACAATGAATTCACAACCCGCTATGCAAAGAGGATGTGCGCAGAAATGGATATAAAAATGGAGATGACAAACAGAAGAGTATACCTTGATAAGTTAAAGGTGTTGGCGACTTGCGCATTGGTACTCATGCATACGGCAGCAGGAGCGATGACAATGACCGATCTCTCCGCGTATCCGGCAGAGAAAAAAATCTTTCTGATCATCACCGATCTTACCGAGTGGGGACTGCCCATTCTTGCGATGGTTTCAGGATATCTTTTTCTCGGGTTCGACCGAAGGATCTCTGTCCGGCTGATGGCATTCAAATATTGTCGGCGTGTCATCCTTGCGCTCCTTCTGTTTGGCGTACCTTTTGCAGTTGCCGATCAGGTGGCTGCGGAGCAGGGCTTTTCACCGGGCATGATATGGGAAGGCTTGCTGAGAGTATTCAGGATGCAGAGCTGGCCGCATCTGCGGTATCTGTATATTTTGCTTCTATTATATATGCTTGCCCCGGCGATCAGAAGACTTGTGGATGTGATACCGCGGGCTGTGGTCTATATGTTTATGGGTGTTGTTCTCCTGCGGTGCGGTATTTCACAATATCTTGAGATGACGGCGGGAGTAGACTGGATGACTCCGCTGCCGACGGGCGGAATCTATTTCTTCTATTATATATACGGATATTTCTTTGCGTACGAGGATGGCGTTGTGGAGAGGAGAAATAATTCAGAGCCATGGGTCGGCATTCTCCAGAGCATTCTGGCGCCGATTGGCGTGGCTGTACTGTCGGTATGGCTGATAATGAACAGACTGAACGGCGCGGATTTCCAGATGGGGTATAATAATCCGTTTTCGGCAGTTCTGGCAGTCATGCTGTTTGCGTGGGCGAGATCATGGCAGAGGAGAGCTCCCGGAGCAAATAAAAATACCGGAATCTGGAAAAAAGCCGCCCAACTCTGCTTTGGCATTTATCTCCTGCATCCGGTATTTTTAAAGATATGCTATGTTGGTTTGGATATGACTCCGCTGGACTATGATCTCAGATATTCCCTGCCGCTGCTTGCGTTGGGAGCGATCGTCCTTTCTGCGGTGGTGACGGTGCCTCTGCGGCGGATACCGTTTCTGCGTGACTGTGTGCTTTAAACCCTGTGCCATCGGCCTGATGCGCCGCAGGGAAGTACCAGCCTGGATTCCTTTACCGGCAGTCCGATTTCCTCCGCGTCCACGGCGCCGCCGAACTGCTTTGTGACGGCAGTGTTGATCATGTAGGAGAGGACGGCGGGCTGCAGTCCCGTTGTATAGGAGTTGATCAGGAAGAATAAGGCATCCTTTGAGAGCAGCTGTACAGTCAGTTCTATGAACGGCCAGATGCTCTCTTCTATTTTCCAGATTTCGCCCTTCGGGCCTCTTCCGTAGGAGGGAGGGTCCATGATAATGCCGTCATATTTGTTTCCCCGGCGGATCTCGCGCTCCACAAATTTCACACAGTCATCCACAAGCCAGCGGATAGGCGCTTCGCCCAGACCGGAGCTGATGGCGTTTTCCTTTGCCCATGTGACCATTCCCTTCGAGGCATCCACATGCGTTACAGCGGCACCGGCTGCGGCTGCGGCGAGCGTTGCTCCTCCTGTATAGGCGAAGAGATTTAATACCTTGGGCTGCCGCCCGGGCTCTTTTTTTACCGCTTCGGCGATCAGCCCGGAGAACCAGTCCCAGTTTGTCGCCTGCTCGGGGAACAGACCGGTGTGCTTGAAGCTGAAGGGCTTCAGATGGAAGGTCAGAGCCTTCCCGGAAGGCAGGCAGGGCAGAGAGTAATGAATCGTCCACTCGTCCGGAAGATGAAAGAATTCCCATTCGCCGCCGCCTTTGGCATTCCGATGGTAATGTCCGTTCTTGTTTTTCCAGCCGCTTGAGATATGGGGCGTGTTCCAGATGACCTGCGGGTCGGGACGTACCAATATATAATCTCCCCAGCGTTCGAGCTTCTCGCCGCCGGAGGTGTCTAATACTTCATAATCTTTCCAATGATCTGCAATCCACATAAGCCTGATTCCTTTCCGGACATCCCTTGACAGATGTCTTTCTTCTATATTAAGATGCATTCATTATAACTAATGTTTTACGGGGAGTAAAGCAAAAAGGATTGTACTGTTACTGTTCACAGTCCATATTCCGCGAAGTCAAAATTGCATGAAATGCAATTTTGCGAGACTTGCAGGCGCCAAAATGCATTGAAAATGCATTTTGTGTGCATCGCGAAGCGTGTTGCTGTGAACGGAGTGAACAGTAACATTGTATTAAAAAAAATACAATATTTTTTTAAAAGTTCTTGCAAAATGAAGAAACACCATGTATACTATCAATTGCTGTGGCATGATAGCTGTGAAGCGTGAGGTTGCTGTTTGCCAGCAATGACAGACAGGTTTTCCGTGGAGCGAATGTCAAGTTAGAAAACTGACGGCAAGTCACTGTACCAATTTGAAGTCTGCAACCCAGCAGAAACGACGTGTGAATAGGAAAGAATCCGAGAGATGTTGCGTGAGGATTTAGGACACACACGGGAGAGTGTACAGTCACCGCTTGTCGTACTAAAGGCAATTTGATTGCCTTGAGGCAAAGAAATTGCCTTGAACTGAAAGTGCGAAAAGGAGGCGACTTTTTTTATGGCAAGTCAAGTAATGAGAATTACCCTTAAGGCTTATGAGCATCAGCTGGTGGACGCATCCGCCAAGAAGATCATCGAGACTGTAAAGAAGACCGGATCAGAGGTTAGCGGGCCTGTGCCGCTGCCGACAAAGAAAGAGGTTGTTACAATTCTGAGAGCTGTACACAAGTACAAGGATTCCAGAGAGCAGTTCGAGCAGAGAACTCATAAGAGACTTATCGATATCATTGCACCTACACAGAAAACAGTTGATGCACTGCAGAGACTGGAGATGCCCGCAGGTGTTTACATTGATATTAAAATGAAAACCAAGTAATGAAAACAAACCTCTACTTAGACGTAAGAACACATCGTTACGGCGCAACAGTAACAGCGTGGTCCGCTATGTAGAAAGCCTTAGAAGGCAGAAAGAGAGGAAAAATGAAGAAAGCAATTTTGGCAACCAAAGTCGGAATGACTCAGATCTTCAACGAAGACGGCGTATTGGTTCCTGTAACGGTTCTTCAGGCAGGTCCCTGTGTGGTAACACAGATCAAGACTGTTGAGAACGACGGCTACAGCGCAGTACAGGTCGGCTTCGCAGACAAGAAGGAAAAGATCGTAAACAAGGATGCAAGCGGTAAGAGAGAGATCATCCACAGACACGGCGTCAACAAGGCGCAGGCAGGCCATTTCAAGAAGGCAGGCGTAAGCGCAAAGAGATATATCAGAGAGTTCAAGTTCGAGAACGCTGGCGATTATACGCTGGGCGCAGAGATCAAGGCAGACATCTTCGCAGAGGGCGACAAGATCGATGCTTCTGCAATCTCCAAGGGAAAAGGATTCCAGGGTGCGATCAAGAGACTTGGTCAGCATAGAGGACCCATGAAGCACGGTTCCAAGTTCCATCGTCATCAGGGTTCCAACGGTGCATGTTCCTCTCCCAGCCGTGTGTTCAAGGGTAAGGGAATGCCCGGACATATGGGTTGCGTAAAAGTAACTGTTCAGAACCTTGAGGTTGTAAGAGTAGATGCTGAGAAGAATCTGCTTCTGATCAAGGGTGCGGTACCCGGCCCGAAGAAGGCTCTGGTAACCATCAAAGAGACCACGAAGGTCGAGGCATAATAGTTGTGCCTTTGCCAGGCGCACGTGCGAAAGGAGGCCAATCAGATGGCAAACGTATCTGTTTTTAATATGGAAGGCAAGGAAGTTGGAACAATCGAATTGAGCGATGCCGTATTTGGTGTTGAAGTAAATGAGCACTTAGTACACATGGCGGTTGTACAGCAGCTTGCAAATAATCGTCAGGGAACCCAGAAGGCAAAGACCCGTTCCGAGGTATCCGGCGGCGGAAGAAAGCCCTGGAGACAGAAGGGAACAGGACATGCAAGACAGGGTTCAACGAGATCTCCCCAGTGGACAGGCGGCGGTGTTGTATTCGCACCCGTTCCCAGAGATTATTCCTTCAAGCTTAACAAGAAGGAAAAGAGAGCAGCACTGAAGTCCGCTCTGACAGACAAGGTTCAGAAGAACAGCCTGATCGTTGTTGATGAGCTGAAGTTCGACGAGATCAAGACAAAGAACTTTGCAAATGTGATGAGCAATTTGAAGGTTGAGAAGGGTCTTGTGGTTATCGCTGAGAACGATGCAAACGTAGTTCTCTCTGCTAGAAATCTGGCAGATGTAGACACGACTCTGGTAAACACCATCAACACATATGACATCATGAAGGCTAAGACAGTTGTCCTGACCAAGGATGCTGTTGCAAAGATCGAGGAGGTGTACGCATAATGGCAGACATTAAATACTATGACGTAATCCTCAAACCGGTTATTACCGAGAAGAGTATGGCTGGTATGGGCGAGAAGAAATATACATTTCTGGTTCATACAGAGGCAAACAAGTCCCAGATCAAGGAAGCTGTTGAGAAGATGTTCGATGGCGCCAAGGTAAAGAGCGTGAACACCATGAACTGTGAGGGAAAGAACAAGAGACGTGGAATGGTTACCGGCAAGACTGCCAAGACCAAGAAGGCTATTGTTACCCTGACTGCTGACAGCAAGGACATTGAGATCTTCACAGGTCTGTAAGCTGTAGGAAACGGAAAGGTTTCTTACACATGGTTAAGTATGCGGCCGAAGGATGCGGCTGCGCAAAATTCATTGAAAAGGAGATAAGACAATGGGTATCAAGACATACAACCCCTATACACCCTCCAGAAGAAATATGACCGGTTCTGATTTCGCTGAGATCACAAAGCTGACCCCTGAGAAGAGCCTTTGCACTTCTCTGAAGAAGAACGCCGGACGTAATAATCAGGGTAAGATTACTGTGAGACACCATGGCGGCGGCTCCAGAAGAAAGTACAGAATCGTAGATTTCAAGAGATATAAGGATGGCATTCCTGCAACTGTTATCGGCATCGAGTACGATCCCAACAGAACAGCAAACATCGCCCTGATCTGCTACGCAGACGGCGAGAAGGCATATATCCTTGCTCCTGAAGGACTGACGGACGGCATGAAGATCATGAACGGACCGGAAGCAGAAGTGAGAGTCGGCAACTGCCTTCCTCTTTCTGAGATTCCTGTAGGTACTCAGGTACACAACATCGAGCTGTATCCCGGCAAGGGCGGCCAGATGGTTCGTGCAGCAGGAAACAGCGCACAGCTGATGGCTAAGGAAGGAAAGTACGCAACACTTCGTCTTCCCTCCGGCGAGATGAGAATGGTTCCCCTTGTATGCCGCGCAACCGTTGGTGTTGTAGGCAATGTTGATCATAACCTTGTAAATATCGGTAAGGCAGGACGTAAGCGTCACATGGGTGTTCGCCCTACAGTGCGCGGTTCTGTTATGAACCCGAATGACCATCCTCATGGTGGTGGTGAGGGCAAGACCGGTATCGGACGTCCCGGTCCCAGCACTCCTTGGGGCAAGCCCGCACTCGGACTGAAGACCCGTAAGTCCAAGAAGGCTTCCAACAAGCTGATTGTAAGAAGACGTAACGGTAAGGCAATCAAATAAAAAACAGGAGGAAAGACAATGGCTAGATCACTGAAAAAAGGACCTTTCGCAGACGCAAGCCTGTTAAAGAAAGTAGATGCTATGAATGCAGCCGGACAGAAGCAGGTTATCAAGACCTGGTCCCGCCGCTCTACAATTTTCCCCTCCTTTGTGGGACACACCATTGCTGTTCACGACGGCAGGAAGCATGTTCCTGTATATGTGACAGAGGATATGGTTGGTCACAAGCTGGGCGAGTTCGTAGCAACCAGAACCTACAGAGGTCATGGTAAGGACGAGAAGAAGTCCAAGGTTAAGTAGTTTTACAACGCACAAATGCCCGGGAGGGCATTGCACATGTCTGTCTGCGGACTTCGGTGTCCGTAGCAGATGCGTTGCTTTTATTCTGAGAAGGAGGATATTTATCTATGGCTAAAGGACATAGAAGTCAAATCAAGAGAGAGAGAAACGCCCAGAAGGACACAAGACCTTCAGCTAAGCTGTCTTATGCAAGGGTTTCTGTTCAGAAGGCATGTTTCGTTTTAGATGCTATCAGAGGCAAGGATGTTGAGACTGCCCTGGGAATTCTGGAGTACAATCCCAGATATGCTTCCAGCCTTATCAAGAAGCTGCTTGAGTCGGCAATTGCTAACGCAGAGAACAACAACGGAATGAACAAAGAGAACCTGTATGTGGCTGAGTGCTACGCGAACAAGGGACCTACAATGAAGCGCGTTCACCCCAGAGCACAGGGAAGGGCTTACAGAATCGAGAAGAGAATGAGCCATATCACCGTTGTGCTGGACGAGAAGAAGTAAGGAAAGGAGCAAACAAATGGGACAGAAAGTTAATCCTCACGGCTTAAGAGTCGGAGTAATTAAAGATTGGGATTCCAAGTGGTACGCTGAGAACGAGTTTTCCGACTATCTGGTAGAAGACTATGAGATCAGAAAGTATCTGAAGAAGAAGTTATACAGCGCAGGTGTTGCTAAGATCGAGATCGAGAGAACATCTGACAGAGTTCGTGTTATTATTCATACTGCAAAGCCCGGTGTTATCATCGGTAAGGGCGGTGCCGAGATCGAGGTTACCAAGAACGAGCTTTCCAAGATGACCGGCAAGAAGGTTCTGATCGATATCAAGGAGATCAAGAGACCTGACAGAGATGCCCAGCTGGTTGCAGAGAATATTGCACAGCAGCTTGAGAACCGTGTGTCCTTCAGACGTGCTATGAAGTCCTGCATGGGCAGAACCATGAAGGCAGGCGCTCTGGGTATCAAGGCAGCATGCGCAGGCCGTCTTGGCGGTGCAGATATCGCACGTTCTGAGTTCTACAGCGAGGGAACCATTCCGCTTCAGACTCTGAGAGCAGATATCGATTACGGTTTCGCAGAGGCTGATACCACATACGGTAAGGTTGGAGTTAAAGTTTGGATCTACAAGGGTGAGATCCTTCCTACAAAGGGAAATCAGATGGAAGGGAGCGATAAATAATCATGTTAATGCCGAAGAGAGTTAAGCGTCGTAAACAGTTCCGTGGTACCTTGGCCGGCAAGGCAACAAGAGGTAACACTCTTGCCTATGGTGAATATGGTCTGGTGGCACTCGAGCCCTGCTGGATCAAATCCAACCAGATCGAGGCAGCCCGTATTGCACTTACCCGTTACACGAAGCGTGCAGGCCAGGTATGGATCAAGATCTTCCCTGACAAGCCTGTAACCGTTAAGCCCCTTGGAACTCGTATGGGTTCCGGTAAGGGAGCCGTTGACTGTTGGGTAGCAGTTGTAAAGCCCGGACGTGTTATGTTTGAAATTGCCGGTGTTCCCGAAGATCAGGCAAAGGAGGCACTGCGTCTTGCTATGCATAAGCTTCCCTGCAAGTGTAAGGTCGTTTCTAAGGCAGATTTGGAAGGCGGTGTAGAATAATGAAATCGAATAAGTTTGTAGAAGAATTAAAGAACAAGTCCGCAGAGGAACTGCAGTCAGAGCTTGTTGCTGCAAAGAAAGAACTTTTCAATCTGAGATTCCAGAACGCAACCAATCAGCTCGATAATACAGCAAGAATTAAGGATGTTAGAAAGAATATTGCTCGTATTCAGACAGTTATCACCGAGAAGGCTAGGAGCTAAGGCACGTCGCCCGGATGGCGAGTGGAAAGGAGTTAAGTCGTGGAAGAAAGAAATTTGAGAAAAGTGCGTACCGGTAAGGTCACCAGTAATAAGATGGATAAGACAATCGTTGTGGCGATCGAAGAGCATGTAAAGCATCCTCTTTATAACAAGGTCGTTAAGAGAACCTACAAGCTGAAGGCTCATGACGAGAACAACGAGTGTAACATTGGCGACACCGTTAAGGTTATGGAGACAAGACCTCTGTCCAAGGACAAGAGATGGAGACTTGTTGAGATCGTAGAAAGAGTGAAGTAATCAGCCGTAGGTGCGGCAAAGGAGGAAAATCATGGTTCAGCAGGAAACAAGACTGAAGGTTGCTGATAACACCGGTGCAAAAGAATTGCTCTGCATCCGCGTTATGGGCGGCTCTACAAGAAGATATGCACAGATTGGCGATGTGATTGTTGCTTCCGTTAAAGATGCAACACCCGGCGGAGTTGTAAAGAAGGGTGACGTTGTTAAGGCAGTTGTGGTTCGTTCCGTTAAGGGCGCACGCCGCAAGGATGGTTCCTACATCAAGTTCGACGAGAACGCAGCAGTAATCATCAAGGATGACAAGACACCCAGAGGAACCCGTATTTTTGGGCCGGTAGCAAGAGAGCTTCGTGAAAAGCAGTTCATGAAGATTGTATCTCTGGCTCCCGAAGTATTATAAGGAGGTGTCATATGTCCAGTTTAAAGATTAAGAAGGGCGATACCGTAAAGGTTATCGCTGGCAAGGATTGCAATACAGAAGGAAAGGTACTTTCCGTAGATGCCAAGAATGGTAAGGTTGTTGTTGAGGGCGTGAACAAGATCACAAAGCACGCAAAGCCTTCTCAGGCGAACCCCAACGGCGGCATTGTTCAGAAGGAAGCTCCTATTGATATTTCAAATGTCATGCTCGTATTCAAGGGCAAGGCAACCAGAGTCGGCTTCAAGATGGACGGAGATAAGAAGGTTCGTTTTGCAAAGTCAACCGGCGAAGTGATTGACTAATCAATAGGAAGGAGGAACGAAAAGTGGCTAGATTAAAAGAATTATACTACGATGAGATCGTAGAAGCTATGACAAAGAAGTTTGGATATAAAAACGTTATGGAAGTTCCCAAGCTTGATAAGATCGTGGTCAACATGGGTGTTGGTGAAGCAAAGGACAACGCAAAGGTTCTTGAGAATGCAGTAGCTGACATGGAGACCATCACCGGCCAGAAGGCAGTTCTTACCAAGGCTAAGTCCTCCATAGCTAACTTCAAGATCCGTGAGGGTATGGCTATCGGATGTAAGACTACTCTGCGTGGCGAGAAGATGTATGAGTTCCTTGATCGTCTTGTGAACCTGGCATTGCCTCGTGTGCGTGACTTCAGAGGTGTTAATCCCAACGCTTTCGACGGCAGAGGAAACTATGCTCTTGGTATCAAGGAGCAGTTCATCTTCCCTGAGATCGAGTACGATAAGATTGACAAGACCAGAGGTATGGATATTATCTTTGTTACAACTGCAAAGACTGACGAAGAGGCACGCGAGCTGTTGACTCTGTTCAATATGCCGTTCGCAAAATAATAAGGAGGTAAATTTTTCATGGCTAAGACATCAATGAAGATTAAACAGCAGCGCAAGCCCAAGTTTTCTACTCAGGCTTACACCCGTTGCAAGATTTGCGGTCGTCCTCACGCTTACTTGAGAAAGTATGGCATTTGCAGAGTTTGCTTCCGCGAATTGGCATACAAGGGAGAGATTCCCGGCGTGAAGAAAGCAAGCTGGTAAGGAAGGAGGAAGAAAACAATGACAATGAGCGATCCTATTGCAGATATGCTTACAAGAATCCGTAATGCAAACACTGCTAAGCACGATACTGTTGATATTCCTGCCTCCAAGATGAAGCTGTCTATCGCACAGATTCTTCTGGATGAGGGATATATAACCAAATATGATGTAATCGATGACGGCAACTTCAAGTCCATTCATATCACGCTGAAGTACGGCGCTGATAAGAACGAGAAGATCATCTCCGGCATCAAGAGAATTTCCAAGCCCGGTCTGCGTGTATACGCAGGCAAGGATGAGCTGCCCAGAGTACTCGGCGGTCTCGGAACAGCAATCATCTCCACCAACCAGGGTGTGCTGACTGACAAGAAGGCACGCGAGCTTCAGGTAGGCGGCGAGGTTCTCGCTTTCGTTTGGTAAGAAGACGAAAAGATCATTTATAAAATATAGGAGGTACGGGCATGTCACGTATAGGTAGAATGCCAATCGCGATTCCTGCAGGTGTTACTGTGGAAGTTGCAGAAAATAACAAAGTGACCGTTAAGGGTCCTAAGGGAACACTTGAGAGAGTGTTACCCGCTGAGATGGAGATTAAGGTTGAAGGCGCAGAGGTGCTGGTAAGCAGACCCAACGATCTGAAGAAGATGAAGTCTCTTCATGGTCTGACTAGAACCCTCATCCACAACATGGTTGTCGGTGTAACCGATGGCTACGAGAAGAAGCTGGAAGTAAACGGTGTCGGTTACAGAGCAGCAAAGAGCGGCAAGAAGCTGACCCTGAACCTGGGCTACTCTCATCCGGTTGAGATGGAAGATCCCGAGGGCATCGAGACTGTTGTTGACGGACAGAACATCATTATTGTCAAGGGTATTGACAAAGAAAAAGTTGGCCAATTCGCAGCTGAAATCAGAGACAAGAGAAGACCTGAGCCTTATAAGGGCAAGGGAATCAAGTATGCTGATGAAGTGATCAGACGTAAAGTTGGTAAGACCGGTAAGAAATAATAGATAAGGAGAGTATGAGGATGGTTAGCAAGGTATCAAGAAAAGATGTACGTGCGAAAAAGCACATGAGAATTCGTAACCGCTTCAGTGGCACTGCTGAAAGACCCCGTCTGGCTGTGTTCAGAAGCAATAATCATATGTATGCTCAAATTATCGACGATACTGTTGGGAATACATTAGTATCCGCTTCCACGCTTGAGAAGGACATCAAGAGCGAGCTTGAGAAGACCAATAACGTTGATGCAGCAGCATACCTGGGAACCGTCATTGCCAAGAGAGCAATTGAAAAAGGTATCAAGGAAGTTGTTTTTGACAGAGGCGGCTTTATATATCAGGGTAAGGTTGCGGCATTAGCTGAGGCGGCAAGAGAAGCCGGCCTGGAATTCTAGGAAAGGAAGAGGAATACACCATGAAACATACAGTCATAGATGCAAGCCAGTTAGAGTTGAATGACAAGGTTGTTACCATTAAGCGTGTAGCAAAGACCGTTAAGGGTGGACGTAACATGCGCTTTACTGCTCTGGTAGTAGTTGGTGACGGCAATGGTCATGTCGGCGCAGGTCTGGGAAAGGCCGTAGAAATTCCCGAAGCAATCCGCAAGGGAAAGGAAGATGCAATGAAGCACATCGTTACTGTTGCATTGGATGAGAACAATTCCATTACCCATGATTACATCGGTAAGTATGGTTCCGCAAACGTTCTGCTGAAGAAGGCTCCCGAAGGTACCGGTATCATCGCTGGCGGTCCTGCCCGTGTGGTATGTGAGCTTGCTGGTATCAAGAATATCCGTACAAAGTCTCTCGGTTCCAACAACAAGCAGAATGTCGTTCTTGCAACGATCACTGGCTTAAGCCAGCTGAAAGCTCCTGAAGAGGTAGCAAAGAGCCGTGGCAAGTCTGTTGAAGAGGTATTAGCGTAAAAGAATTTGTTCGGCCGGCTTTGTGTGCCGGCTGGACAGATCTAAGCTTCAAACGGAAGAAGCCTCAGGGAGTCTTCCGGCAGGGTTAAGACCATGCGGTGGAAAGGAGTTTAAAATGGCAGATAAGAAGTTAAAGATCACTTTGGTAAAGTCCACAATCGGAGCTGTACCGAAGAATAAGGCAATCGTTGAATCTATGGGACTTCGCAAGATTGGCAGTTCCGTAATACTTCCTGATAATGATGCTACAAAGGGACAGATTCGTCAGGTTGGCCATTTATTGAAAGTAGAAGAAGCATAAGTCAAAGGAGGTGTTAGAAATGGAATTATCCAATTTAAGACCCGCAGAAGGTTCCAAGCACAGCGATAATTTTAGAAGAGGCCGTGGACATGGTTCAGGAAACGGCAAGACTGCAGGTAAAGGACACAAAGGTCAGAAGGCTCGTTCTGGAGCACCGAGGATCGGTTTTGAAGGTGGACAGATGCCTTTGTACAGACGTCTTCCCAAGAGAGGATTTACCAACAGAAATTCAAAGGAAATCGTTGCTATCAATGTGAGCGCACTTGAGCGCTTCGAGGATGGCGCAACTGTAGATGTAAATGCATTGGTTGAAGCTGGTGTAGTTAAGAATCCCAGAGATGGTGTAAAGATACTCGGAAACGGAGAACTTACCAAAAAGCTCAATGTCAAGGTAGACGCATTTAGCGCATCTGCAAAAGAAAAGATTGAGGCTCTTGGTGGAACAGCAGAGGTGATGTAATGTTTACAACACTGAAAAACGCATTCAAAATCAAAGAGATCAGAGATAAGATTTTATTTACATTCGGCATGCTGATTGTGATCCGTATCGGATCACAGCTGCCTGTGCCGGGCGTAAACGGCGAAGTTTTCCGTCAGTGGTTTTCCGATCAGGCTAATGGTGCGTTTAGTTTCTTTGATGCAATCACGGGTGGTTCCTTCATGAGCATGTCAATCCTTGCACTGAATATCACCCCATATATTACATCCTCCATCATCATCCAGCTGCTCACAATCGCAATTCCCAAGCTTGAGGAGATGCAGCGTGACGGCGAGGACGGACGGAAGAAGATTGTGTCGATCACCAGATATGTTACGGTTGCACTGGCATTGATCCAGTCGGCAGCAATGGCTATCGGATTCGGCAGACAGGGCTATCTGATTCAGTTCAATGCAATGAGCGTCATTTGTTCCATTGCAACGCTCACGGCGGGAAGTGCATTCCTGATGTGGGTCGGTGAGAGAATCACAGAAAAGGGTATCGGAAACGGTATCTCTATCGTTCTGGTTATCAACATTATTTCCAGACTGCCGGAGGATTTAAAGACTTTGTTCGAGCAGTTTGTGTTCGGCAAGGCTCCGGCTACTGCAATTCTTGCAGCGGCAATCATTATTGCAGTCATCATCGCGATGGTGGTGCTGGTTATTATTTTGAATGACGGTACACGGAAGATTCCTGTACAGTATGCCAATAAGGTACAGGGAAGAAAGATGGTCGGTGGCCAGACCTCAAATATTCCTTTGAAGGTAAACACAGCCGGTGTTATTCCTGTTATTTTTGCACAGTCTCTGATGCAGTTCCCGATCATTATCTCGTCTTTTGCGGGATATAACGGAACAGGCGTATGGAGCGAAATTCTGAAGTACCTGAATTCCGGTTATTGGTGTAATCCCAAGCAGATTAAGTATACAATCGGTCTGATCGTATATATTGCGCTGATTATTTTCTTCGCGTATTTCTATACATCCATTACCTTTAATCCGCTGATGATTGCCGATAACATGAAGAAACAGGGTGGATTTATCCCCGGTATCAGACCCGGAAAGCCTACGAGCGATTACCTGAACAAGGTATTGAATTACATCGTGTTCATCGGAGCGATCGGACTGACGATCATTGCGATCCTTCCGTACATCTTCAGTGGCGTTTTCAACGCAAATGTGTCCTTTGGCGGCACCAGCCTGATCATTATTGTCAGTGTTGTACTGGAGACAATGAAACAGGTGGAATCACAGATGTTTGTCCGCAACTACAAAGGCTTTTTGGAGAAGTAAGACATGTTAGATCGCGCAGGATGAGCCTGCGCGATTTTTCTGTTGCAAACTTGACAAAACTCCGTTAAAATAGGTGTAAATGCGTAGTGCCGTTGAATCGGCGGAATGAGAGGAAATATGAAGATTATTATGTTAGGTGCGCCCGGGGCCGGCAAGGGAACCCAGGCAAAGATGATTGCTGAAAAGTATAAAATTCCCCATGTCTCCACGGGAGATATTTTCCGTGCGAATATTAAGAATGGCACGGAGCTGGGAATGGAAGCAAAGAAGTATATGGATCAGGGACTTCTGGTGCCTGATGAACTGACAGTGAAGATTCTTCTGGACAGAGTTGCCCAGGATGATTGTGTGGACGGCTATGTGCTGGACGGTTTCCCGAGAACGATTCCTCAGGCGAAGGTTCTCGACGATGCGCTGACAAAGCTCGGCGAGAAGATCGACTATGCGATCAATGTCGATGTTCCTGATGAGAATATTGTCAGGAGAATGTCGGGAAGACGTGCATGCCTGAAGTGTGGGGCAACCTACCATGTGGAGCACATCCCGCCGAAGAAAGAAAATGTTTGTGATACCTGCGGAAGCGATCTTGTACTGCGCGATGATGACAAGCCGGAGACGGTGCTGAACCGCCTGAAGGTATATCATGATCAGACACAGCCGTTGATTGACTTTTACACAGAGAAAGGTGTATTGAAGACCGTAGATGGCACTGTTGACATGAAGGACGTATTTACCGCCATCACGGATATCTTAGGGAATTGAGATGGCTATTATAATTAAGAATGAACAGGAAATTGAATTGATCCGTGAGTCCTGCAGACGCCTTGCCATTGTGCACAAGGAGCTCGAGGCATATGTGAAGCCAGGCATTTCCACGCGGGACATTGATATTCTGGGAGACCAGCTGATCCGTAAGCTGGGCGGAATCCCGAACTTCCTTCATTACAACGGTTACCCTGCAAGTATCTGCGTATCCGTAAATGATGAGGTCGTGCACGGCATCCCGAGCAAGCACCGCATTTTACAGGAGGGCGACATTGTCAGCCTTGATGCGGGAATGATCTATAAGGGTTATCACTCCGACGCGGCGAGAACGCATGGAGTTGGAAAGATCAGCCCGGAAGCGCAGAAGCTCATCGATGTCACGAGGGAGAGCTTTTTCGCAGGAATAAAGCAGGCGAAGGCGGGAAACCGCCTGTATGACATATCCAACGCGATTGCTGCTTATGTAAAACCGTATGGTTACGGAATTGTCCGTGACCTTGTGGGACATGGCGTGGGTACAAAGCTGCATGAGGATCCCCAGATCCCTAACTATGCCATGGCTAAGAGAGGTCCGAAGCTTCGCCCCGGAATGACACTGGCGATCGAGCCGATGATTAATATCGGACGTGCGGATGTGGAGTGGCTGGACGATGACTGGACAGTTGTGACAGAGGATGGTTCCCTTTCGGCGCATTATGAGAATACGATCCTTATTACAGAGGATGGAGATCCGGAAATCCTCACTCTTTACTAAAGCCTGAGAGCGTACCCCGGTATGGAGGAGAGTATGATAGGACAATATGCGTTTTCTAAAGCAGGACATGATAAAGGAACGCTTTACATGATCGTTGCAGAAGAAGGAGACTTTGTATATTTGACTGACGGAAGGCTTAAGAGCCCGGAGCAACCAAAGAAGAAGCGCAGGAAGCATATTCAGCCGGTAAACAGCTTTGCCGGGGAAGCGCTGAGAAAAAGGATGGAATCCGGGGTGATCGTAAGACCGGAAGAGATCAGATATGCCATAAAGCAGTTTGAAGCCAACGAAGTAAGCATAAAAGTGGAGGAAATGTATGTCAAAGAGTGATGTGATCGAAATTGAAGGAACAGTTGTAGAGAAGCTGCCCAACACCATGTTTCAGGTTGAACTGGAAAACGGACACCGTGTGCTGGCACATATCAGCGGAAAGCTTCGCCAGAATTTTATCCGTATTCTGCCGGGCGACAAGGTGACTCTGGAGCTTTCTCCTTACGATTTGAGCAAGGGACGTATTATCTGGAGAGATAAATAAAACCAAAAAACTTTTGAAAAAGGGTTGCCATATGGCAACCCTTGTGTTATAATATGAAACGGTCTTTTTTGAAAGGAGGGTTTAACGTGAAGGTTAGATCATCAGTAAAACCGATTTGCGAAAAGTGCAAAATCATCAAGAGAAAAGGACGCATCAGAGTTATCTGCGAGAATCCGAAACACAAACAGAGACAGGGATAATCACCGCTTGTGTAGGGCTGTAGAAGCCTGAAAGCAGGTTAAGTGAGTTCTTGTCCGGTTTTTATGTGCGGCTGAACCGATGCCTGACGGCGTCGATTATCATAGAACCTGGATGGAGCTTGCCGGAGATTACTTCTTGATACCAAGACGAAAAGTTTTTCTAAATCATAAAGGACATGATTAAGAAAAACTATATTTCGTCTCCGAAATATGCGCAAGCGCATATTTCACCGAGATGGAATGCTGTGGATGTTTTGGAAAGATCGGATAGGTAACTGACGTCCGATTGGGTGAGAACCCCAATCAATGAGTAACAAAGCGCACAATTAACAGACCAGAAGTGCGCGAAATGTGCCGGGAGTCGGCACAAAAGAAATGGAGGATATTGTAAATGGCTCGTATCGCAGGTGTGGACTTACCTAGAGAGAAACGAATTGAGATCGGCTTGACTTATGTCTATGGAATCGGCAGAGCTACTTCCAACAAGATTTTGACGGAAGCAGGCGTAAATCCCGATACCAGAGTCAGAGACATCACCGACGACGAAGTAAAGAAGATGACAGAGGCTATTGAAAAGCTCGGTGTTCTTGTAGAAGGTGACTTGAGACGTGAAGTTGCCCTGAACATCAAGAGACTTCAGGAAATCGGCTGCTATCGTGGTATCCGTCATCGTAAGGGTCTGCCTGTTCGTGGTCAGAATACCAAGAACAATGCAAGAACCCGCAAGGGACCTAAGCGTACTGTTGCAAACAAGAAGAAGTAAGTAACTATTTAATATGAGAAAGTAGGTTAGTTTAAAATGGCGAAACAGGTTGCAAAAAAAGTAACAAAGAAGCGCGTAAAGAAAAACGTTGAACGCGGACAGGCACATATTCAGTCTTCCTTTAACAACACAATTGTTACACTGACTGACAGCGAAGGAAACGCTCTGAGCTGGGCAAGTGCCGGCGGTCTGGGATTTAGAGGTTCAAGGAAATCTACTCCATATGCTGCACAGATGGCTGCAGAGACAGCTACAAAGGCTGCTTTAATTCATGGATTGAAATCCGTTGATGTATTCGTAAAGGGTCCCGGATCAGGACGTGAAGCTGCAATCAGAGCACTTTCTGCTTGCGGTCTGGAAGTAATCAGTATCCGTGACGTGACACCGGTTCCTCATAACGGATGCCGTCCTCCCAAGAGACGTCGCGTCTAGTCAAGGAGGCTCAAAAACAAGCGACTGCGAAGCAGGCATTTGTTTTCGCCCGACGAAGACACGAGAAAATCAGAATGCACGCAGTGCAATTTTCGATTCGGAGATTTGGGTAAGTATTTAGTTGAACAGTTAAATAGGTTGGAAGAAGGTATTTTGATAAGCGCATCGCATCAGGTACTGTAAACAACATAAAAAGGAGAAAATCAAAATGGCAGTAAATCGCACACCCGTATTAAAGAGATGTCGTTCCCTTGGCCTTGAGCCTTCCTATCTGGGATATGATAAGAAGTCCAACAGACAGAACGTAAGAGCAGGCAAGAAGGTAAGTGAGTACGGTCTGCAGCTTCGTGAGAAGCAGAAGGCAAAGTTCATTTACGGAGTTCTTGAGAAGCCTTTCAGAAACTACTATGAGAAGGCTGACAGAATGAAGGGAATGACCGGTGAAAACCTGATGATCATGCTGGAGAGCAGACTTGACAGCGTTGTATTCAGAATGGGATTCGCAAGAACCAGAAGAGAAGCAAGACAGATCGTTGACCATAAGCATGTTCTTGTAAACGGCAAGCTGGTAAACATTCCGTCCTACCTGATCAAGGCTGGCGATGTCATCGAAATCAAAGAGAGTGCAAAGACCATGCAGAGATATAAGGACATCGCTGAGGTGACCGGCGGAAGACTTGTTCCTGAATGGATGGATGTAGATATCGATAACTTCAAGGGAACGATCAAGAATCTTCCTACCAGAGAGATGATCGATGTTCCTGTAGACGAGATGCTTATTGTCGAGTTGTACTCCAAGTAAGCCCTACCTGCCTCTGAGGTCATTTATGTGCCGTTTTTATGGTGGATTTATGGCTTCAGAGTGCTTGTGTCTTTAACAAACAATCCCAAAGGAGGGTATTTGCAGTGTTTGATTTTGAGAGACCGAATATTGAGGTTGCTGAAATTTCAGAAGACAAGAAGTACGGCAAATTCGTTGTAGAACCCTTAGAGAGAGGCTATGGTATCACCCTTGGCAACTCCCTGAGAAGAATCATGCTCTCTTCATTGCCCGGTGCTGCAGTGAGCCAGATCAAGATCGAAGGCGTCCTGCATGAGTTCAGCTCAATTCCCGGAGTGAAGGAAGATGTGACAGAGATCATCATGAACATCAAGAGCCTTGCGATTAAGAACAACAGTGAGACAAATGAGACAAAGACTGCGTACATCGAGTTCGAGGGCGAGGGCGTTGTGCACGCTTCCGACATCCAGACGGATCAGGATATAGAAATTTTGAATCCCGACCTTGTAATCGCTACCCTGAGCGGCAAAGATACCAAGCTGTACATGGAGCTGACGATTACCAAAGGACGTGGCTATGTAAGCGCTGATAAGAATAAGCATGAGGATCTGCCGATTGGTGTGATCGCAATTGATTCCATCTATACACCCGTAGAGAGAGTGAATGTTACGGTTGCAAACACCCGTGTAGGTCAGATTACAGATTATGATAAGCTGACGCTTGACGTGTTCACAAACGGAACTTTGGTTCCTGACGAGGCAGTAAGCCTTGCAGCGAAGGTGCTGAGTGAGCATTTGAGCCTCTTCATTGATCTGTCCGAGAATGCCAAGACTGCAGAAGTCATGGTAGAGAAGGAAGATGATGAGAAGGAGAAGGTTCTTGAGATGAGCATTGACGAACTGGAGCTTTCTGTTCGTTCTTATAACTGCTTGAAGAGAGCCGGAATCAATACGGTTGAAGAGCTTTGCAACAAGACTTCTGAGGACATGATGAAGGTGCGTAACCTTGGTCGTAAGTCTTTGGAAGAAGTGCTGGCGAAGCTGAAGGAGCTGGGTCTCCAGCTGAATCCTTCGGAGGAATAAGCCGAAAACTAAGAAATGTAGGGTACCCGGAGGTGGTAAAGCCAAAGCGTTCATCTCTGGTTTATCTCTAAATGGTGAAAACCAGACATCCGGTAAGTAAGTCCAAAGCGCGTGGCCGGATGTACCATGGAAAGAGAAAGGAAAATAAAATTATGGCAGAGTACAGAAAACTCGGAAGAACATCTTCCCAGAGAAAAGCATTATTAAGAAATCAGGTAACAGCATTGCTGAACAACGGCAAGATCGTTACCACCGAGGCAAAGGCTAAGGAAGTAAGAAAGATCGCTGAGAGTCTGATCGCACTTGCTTGCAAGGAAAAGGATAACTTCGAGATGGTAACCGTTTCCACAAAGGTTCCTGTAAAGGACAAGGACGGAAAGCGCGTTAAGGAAGTTGTTGACGGCAAGAAGGTAACAAAGTTTGAGATGGTTGACAAGGAGATCAAGAAGGATCTGCCCAGCCGTTCTCATGCAAGACGTCAGATGCTGAAGGTTCTTTATCCTGTTGTATCTGTTCCGACAGAAGCAGCTGGAAGAAAGAAGAACACAAAGGAAGTTGATCTGGTAGCGAAGCTGTTTGATGAGTATGCACCTAAGTATGCAGACCGCAAGGGTGGTTACACCAGAATCGTTAAGATTGGTCAGCGTAAGGGCGATGCAGCTCTGGAAGTAGTTCTCGAGCTGGTATAAGGCTGCGTTTTATACAGAAATAAAAGAGGAGTCGGTGTGGTAGCACACCGGCTCCTTTAGCATACACAAGTTTTTTAACGGAAAACTTTCTGGAAGTGCTGGTAATCCCTGCAGTTGTTCCAGTTGCCGCCCCAGGTAAAGCCATGCTGGATGAAGAGCTTGTAGCATAGGTCAGACTCATCGATCTTATAGGAGAAGGAAGCGGAGCGGTCAGCGTAGGTACTGCCCGATACAGGTGAGACATCCTCCGTTCCGTCCGTGTTATAGGTTATATAAGGATTATAGAGCGGGTTGATGTCAACGGCAAGTCCGAGGGCATGCTTTGAAAGCCTGTTACTGTCCTGAATGGGGCGGTAGTTGAAGCAGGAGGTATTGTTTGCTTCCATGGAAGAAATATCATCCCCGTCAAATTCATCGATCAACAATACCTGCTCCAGCTGATATTCATTCCGGTATAGTTCATAAAATATCTCCACGAGATCCTGGGCAATTGCCTCGTTGCAGATCAGCTCGCCCTCAACGGGATCGTCGTTGAAATTATAGTGCCAGATGTGCACATAGCGGAGCTCGTCCAGAGATATTTCCGCATCCTCAGCCGGGTAAGATATTCCCGTGATATAACGTCTGAGAGTGTCGGAAATGGCTTCGTAGTAAAAGCCCTCCGTGTAGGTGACACGGTTTTCGAGCTGTGAACTGCCATTCAGGGACGCGCCGGTGAGCGTGGAAGAAGGCGTGTCGTCAGGCTCCGGTGTGCTGTCTGCTGTCGGTTCTTCAGCAGATGCGTCGGGCCCTCCGGCAGAGGTATCGGATTTGTCAACAGTGGGCTCGGGCGATGTCTCAGTGTCCGTTTGGTGGTTCGCAAGGTTCTGATTTGCATATTCGGTAAGACTCATTGAGTTGCCCTGTGCTGCCCGAAGAAGACAGCCCACAATCACTGCGATGGCGGCGAGGAGCACGATTGTTTTTATGAGTTTGGTTTTATCCATGATTCCTCCAGAAGAAATGATTTCGTATAGCAAGTTTACCATGCTATGCGTTTTTTGTAAATGAGTGGGAGGCGCAGGACAGAGCCGCTTTTGCACCCAGTATCCTGTCACGGGAAGACATGCTCACGATTGTCAGGAAAGCCTTGTAATTCCGGCACTGTTTTAATATAATGGAACATGAGTCAAAAGACGGCTGACAACAGGGAAGTGTTAACACAAACTCGGTATGCGCAAGGATCGTGTGCAGAAATGAGGAAAAACATGGGCATTATCAAGGCAGAGGATGTAACATTTGAATATATCAGGCGTGATGAAGAAGGCAATGTCGAAGGAATCACCACGGCGGTCGATCATGTGAGCCTTGACATTGCGCAGGGTGATTTTATAGCCATACTGGGACACAATGGTTCCGGGAAATCCACACTGGCAAAGCATATCAACGCCATACTGAATCCGACTGAGGGAACGGTCTGGGTGAATGGGATGAATACCTCAGATGAGGACAAGGTGTGGGACATCCGCCAGACGGCGGGCATGGTCTTTCAGAACCCGGACAACCAGATCATCGGACAGGTTGTCGAGGAGGATGTCGGTTTCGGTCCCGAAAACATGGGGATTCCGACAAAGGAGATCTGGGAGCACGTCGAGGAAAGCCTTCGTGCGGTGGGCATGTATGAGTTCCGCAAATATTCGCCGAACAAGCTCTCCGGCGGACAGAAGCAGAGAGTGTCCATTGCCGGCGTGCTGGCGATGCATCCGAAATGTATTGTGCTGGACGAGCCGACGGCGATGCTTGACCCCAGCGGGCGCAAGGAGGTAATCCGGGCGGTGCGTGCCCTGAATGACGTGGAGGGTGTAACGGTCATTCTGATCACTCATTATATGGAAGAGATCATTCATGCGGACAAGGTGTTTGTCATGGAGAACGGCGGAATTGCCATGGAGGGTACGCCAAGGGAGATTTTTTCACAGGTGGAGAAGCTGAAGGCGCTGCGTCTCGATGTACCGCAGGTGACACTGCTTGCCTATGAGCTGCAGAAAAAGGGAATTGCCATTCCTGACGGAATACTGACAATAGAAGAGCTGGCAGATGTTTTATGCCGGAAATGAGGAAGATATGTCGATTATTCTGGATCATGTAAATTATATATATGGCGCGGATACGCCGCTGGCGGTCAAGGCGCTGGATGATGTCTGTCTTCAGATACCGGACGGACAGTTTGTCGGGATTATCGGACACACTGGTTCCGGGAAATCTACGCTTGTACAACATCTGAATGGACTGATCAGGGCATCCTCGGGGAGCATCTACTTTAACGGAGAGGATATTTACGACAAGGGTTATAATATGAAGCAGCTGCGCAGCAAGGTGGGACTGGTCTTCCAGTACCCCGAGCACCAGCTCTTTGAGATCGATGTTTTTACGGATGTATGCTTCGGCCCGAAAAACCTCGGGCTGGACAAGAAGGAGATAGAGCTTCGGGCATATGACGCGCTGCGAAAGGTAGGGCTGCCCGACGAACTTTTTTATCAATCGCCCTTTGAGCTTTCCGGCGGGCAGAAGAGACGTGTCGCCATCGCTGGCGTGCTTGCGATGAAACCGGAGGTTCTGGTGCTGGATGAGCCGACGGCAGGGCTTGATCCGAAGGGAAGAGATGAAATCCTTCACCAGATCAAGAAGCTCCAGACGGAGACGGGCATGACAATCATACTGGTTTCGCACAGCATGGAGGACGTGGCGGAATATGTGGATCGCATCATCGTGATGAACAAGGGTAGTGTCATGTTCGATGATATTCCCAGAAAAGTATTCGCACATTATAAGGAGCTGGAGGAAGTGGGACTTGCCGCACCGCAGGTCACTTATATTCTGCATGAATTGAGGAAACGCGGACTGAATGTTGATACGAGTGCAACTACGATAGAAGAGGCGGCAGAGACAATACTGGAGACATTATGCTAAGAGATATTACTTTGGGACAATATTATCAGACGGAATCGGTGATTCACAGACTGGATCCCCGCGTGAAGCTGGCGGGAACCCTGCTGTTTATCATCTCCCTGTTCTTTTTCCGAAACTTCATAGGCTATCTGGTCGCCGCCTTGTTTCTGGCAGTGGTGATAGGGCTTTCACATGTACCCTTCCGGTTCATGGTGAAGGGAATGCGGGCGGTTGTGTTCCTGCTGTTGATCACAGTGGTATTCAACCTCTTTCTGACACCGGGAGAAACGCTGATTTCCATATGGAAGCTGACGATTACGAAGGAAGGGCTGGCGACTGCGGTGACGATGGCAGTCCGGCTCACGATGCTGATTATCGGTTCCTCCATCATGACTCTGACGACAACGCCGAACAACCTGACGGACGGACTGGAAAAAGGGCTGCGCCCGCTGAAACTGTTTAAGGTTCCGGTGCATGAGGTGGCGATGATGATGTCGATCGCGCTGCGGTTCATTCCCATACTGCTCGAGGAGACGGATAAAATTATGAAGGCGCAGATCGCCAGAGGGGCGGACTTTGAGAGCGGTAATCTGATCCGCCGTGCGAAGGCACTGGTGCCGCTTCTGGTGCCGCTGTTCATCTCTGCCTTCCGGCGGGCGAACGACCTTGCCATGGCGATGGAGGCGAGATGTTACCGGGGCGGCGACGGAAGAACGAAAATGAAGCCTCTGGTCTATAAAAGGCGGGATGGCATCGCATATTTATGCATTTTGGTATATCTGGTGGCAAGCATCGGACTTGGAAGACTGGCGTTGGGGATCTGAGAAATGGAATAATATTGGGGGCAAAGCTCCATCCGGCTGAAGTGGTCGGAATTGTTTTCAGGGTTCCTACACATTCAAGCAATTCCGACAACTACAGCCTATCGGGGCTTTTGACTCAGTATCATGGAATATGCGCTCTTCGAGAGGGCGGCTTTAGAAATGAGGAAAGTATGAAGAGAGTGCGTCTGACCGTCGCGTATGACGGAACGAACTATCATGGCTGGCAGGTGCAGGACAACGGGATCACGATAGAAGCCGAGCTGAACCGCTGCCTGTCAGAGCTGTTCGGGGAGAAAATAGAGGTCATTGGAGCAAGCAGAACTGATTCCGGCGTACATGCGCTGGGAAATATTGCGGTCTTTGACACGGAGAGCCGGATGCCTGCCGAAAAAATATCTTACGCGTTGAACCAGAGGCTGCCGGAGGACATCCGTATACAGAAGTCAGAGGAGGTCGCGCCGGATTGGCATCCGAGACACTGCGAGAGCCGCAAGACCTATGAATACCGTATTTACAGGGCGGAGTTCCCGATGCCGGTGAAACGCCTTTACACTTATTTCACCTACCGTCCGTTGGATGTCGCAAGGATGCGTGAGGCGGCGGCATTCCTTGAGGGAGAACATGATTTTAAGAGCTTCTGCCAGACAGGTGCACAGGTGGAGAGCACAGTCAGGACAGTCTACTCCGTGAATGTGGAGGAGCAGGGAAACGAGCTTGTCATCCGGGTCAGCGGAAACGGCTTTCTCTATAATATGGTAAGAATCATAGCGGGAACGCTGATGGAGGTAGGGCTCGGGAAGCGCGCGCCGGAATCCATGGGTGACCTTCTTGCGGCGCGGGATCGTTCGGCAGCCGGTGCAACCGCCCCCGCCTGCGGACTGACACTGGTGAAATATGAGTTTCTGGGCTGATTCACGCAAGTTTTTCCAAAATTATCTTGACAGCGCAAGTCCCTTATAATATAATCTATGGATGTGTGGCAGTGTTTCTATGCGCTGAAGCCAAAGCCCCGGCCAAGCGATACTATATAGAAAACGAACCGTTCTGAGGAGATTTGAGACCGTAGCCGGACATCTGCGGGAGCGGATCAGAGACAGAACAAGAAATCCGAAGCTGCTGAAACTGTTTCGGTACAAAAGTCGAAGAAAGTAATACGGAGGGAATATCATGAAAACATTTATGGCTAGTCCTGCTACCATCGACAGAAAGTGGTATGTGGTAGACGCTACAGATATGACTCTTGGACGCCTTTGCTCTGAGGTTGCCAAGGTTTTGAGAGGAAAGAATAAGGCAATCTTCACTCCTCACATTGACACAGGTGACTATGTGATCGTTATCAATGCTGAGAAGATCAAAGTAACCGGTAAGAAGATGGATCAGAAGGTATATCGTCGTCATTCTGATTATGTTGGCGGCATGAAGGAAGCTACTCTGAGAGAGAAGCTGGATAAGAAGCCTGAGGAAGTAATTGAGCTCGCAGTTAAGGGTATGCTTCCCAAGGGACCTTTAGGAAGACAGATGTACACAAAGCTTTATGTTTATGCAGGACCTGACCACAAGCATGCGGCTCAGAAGCCTGAAGTACTGACATTCTAAAGGATAGGAGGAGAAAAATCAATGGCAAAGACTGAAAAGTACTATGGTACAGGTAGAAGAAAGAAATCCATCGCAAGAGTATATTTAGTACCCGGCAAGGGCGATGTTACCATCAATAAGAGAAGCATGGACGAGTACTTCGGACTGGAGACACTGAAGGTTATCGTTCGTCAGCCTCTGACTCTGACAGAGACCGCTGACAAGTTTGATGTCATCATCAACGTAAAGGGTGGCGGATACACCGGTCAGGCTGGTGCAATCAGACACGGTATCGCAAGAGCGCTGCTTCAGGTAGATGCAGATTACAGACCTGCTCTGAAGAAGGCTGGCTTCCTTACCAGAGACCCTCGTATGAAGGAAAGAAAGAAATACGGCTTAAAGGCTGCAAGACGTGCGCCGCAGTTCAGCAAGAGATAATCTACAGCTTAATAATGCTAAAAAAGCCCGGAAATACACCATTTTCCGGGCTTTTTCTTTACCCAAAATTCTGCCTGGACTGTTCGGTTTTGATGGAATTTGAACGGAAATTTATGGGTTTATAGTGGTCAAATTA
>CAKRUB010000010.1 GCA_934402375.1 uncultured Acetatifactor sp. | reverse complement strand
GATTACGGATAAGAAGCTTGTTACATTAAAGAGCGGAAATACGGTATCTGTAAATGGAAGCAATGCACTTACATATGGAGACAAGCTTTCTAAGCTTAGTTTTAGCAGTGTTACCTTTGTGGAAGCAGATACAGACACCGAAGTAAAGGGAACACTTGAATGGGCTGATCCGGATTGCATACCGACTGCAGGAACGACACAGGCGGGCTGGGTATTCAAGCCTGCTGACAGCAAACATTACGAGGAACTTACCGGAACAGCGGCTATTACAGTAGCCAGGGCAACACCGGCAGTAGTAACAGTTCCAACTGTAGCAGAGCGTGTATACAATCCTGCTGTAGCACTTGCTGATTCTGATATGACAGGCGGCAGTGTGACCGGAGCAGATGGCAATTTACTTGCCGGAACATGGAGCTTTACAGGAACGAATATCATTCCGACTGTAAATAACAAAGGCTATCAGGCAGTATTCACACCTGATGACACAAACAATTACAGTACAGTAACCAGAACAATAACAGTTAAAGTAACGAAAGCAACACCGGTAATTGCAGAGAAGCCGACAGCAGGCGCACTTACCTACGGACAGAACCTTTCAGACAGTACGCTGACCGGAGGAAAAGCAGTTTATCAGACAGCAGATGGAACTGAAATCACAGGAGCATTTGCATGGAAGAACAGCAGTAGCAAGCCTACAGCAGCAGACAGCCAAAAGACAGAGTATGATGTAACATTTACACCATCAGATAAGGATAATTATAATGCTGTTGATGCGAAGCTTGTACTTACTGTAAATAAGGCAGCTCAGGCACCGAACATGCCGCAAGCCGCAATGGCTCCGGCACACAGCACAAAGAAGGTTGGCGATATTACGCTTTCGGATGGATGGAGCTGGCAGGAGGATGATAAGGACACGGCACTTGCAGATGGTGTGGCAGTGACAGCGAATGCAATTTATACAGGAACTGACAGGGGCAACTACGAGACAGAAAGTGTAAGCATTACGATCACAAGAAGCGAATGTGAGCACAAAAATACAGAAATCATAAACAAAAAAGATGCAACCTGCAGCGTTGAAGGCTATACAGGCGATACCTACTGTAAGGATTGTGGTGAAACGCTTGCCACCGGTACAACAATCGAGAAAAAACCGCACACGGTCAAAACGTCTGCTACATGTGTATCTAAAGCTGTGTGCAGTGTTTGTGGCGAAACTTTTGGTGAAGTGGATGCCAGCAACCATGTGCATACAACCGTGAAGAACCAAAAGAAAGCAACCTGCACACAGACCGGCTACACCGGAGATACCTATTGTACGGATTGTGACAAACTCCTGGGAATGGGAAAAGAACTGGCAGCACTGGGACATGACTATAAAGCAACCGTAACAAAGCAGCCAACGACAACAGAGGAAGGCATCAGAACCTACACCTGCACCAGATGCAACAGCAGCTACACAGAGAGCATTGCGAAGCTTCCTGAACAGCATAAGCATGAATATACCGAAACCGTTACGAAAGAGCCGACATGTACTGATACAGGCATAAAGACATTTACATGCTCGTGTGGAGACAGTTACACAGAGACAATAGCGGCACTTGGTCACAGCTATACATCAAAGGTAACTAAGGCTGCAACGATAACAGAGGAAGGCATCATGACCTACACCTGCTCCATGTGCGGACACAGTTACACACAGCCTATCGCTAAGCTTAAGATAGATGATGGCAACACAGATAATGGCAATCAAAACCAGAATCCAAAACCAGGTATAGATAATGGAAATAATAATAGTACTTCAATAAAGCCATATATCAAGGACGACAGCGGTAAGGAAGGCTGGGATGTTATCAAACCACAGCTTGAAAATGCTAAATCAGGCGAAACTGTAACAGTTGTCATGAACGGAACCTCTGTAGTACCGAAAACTGTGATTGACAGCATCAAGGGCAAAGATACAACACTTGTCCTGGACATGGGAAATGGTCTGTCTTGGAAGATCAATGGAAAGGAAATCACTGATGCAGCCGGAGATATTGATTTCGGAGTGACTATCGGGGCAGACGCAGGAAAATCCATTCCTGTAGATGTCATCAACAACGTGACCGGAGAACGGTATTCCATGAACCTGTCACTTGCTTATGACGGAGAGTTTGGTTTTACAGCAACACTCACAGTCAACATGGAGCCAAAGAACTCAGGTATGTATGCAAACCTGTTCTACTACAACGAGCAGACAGGAAAGCTGGAGTTCGTCAGTGCCGGACAGATTGATTCGGATGGAAATGTTGAGCTTTCCTTTACACACGCATCTGATTACACAATCGTTGTAGCAGCCAATATTATGAGTGATAATGGTCAGGCAGACAACAATGCTGATGAAACCATTCTGGCACCTAAGACAGATGACAACATTTCAAAATATGCATGGAATAATACGATAATCATAATTATAGGTATATGTATTATACTGATTATATTTGGAGCAGTGTTCTATGTAAGGAAAAAGAGTGGTTCAGAGGAAGAATAAATATCTGAAATTAAAATGGAATAGTAAAGAAGTAAGACTCAAGGCATATCAGGCGGAGGTTTACAAGCGTCTGGCGCCTCATCTGACGGCAGAGGAAGCCGAGTGGCTGAAGAAAGAGACAACAGTGGAATAAGGGTAAACGAGAGCGGCATTTCCCGGAATGGGAGATGCCGCTTCTTTCTGTGGCTGAAAGTGTGATTGCAGGCGAAAGCGAAGAATTGTAGAGAAACTCTCTGCTTTGTGGATTGCCAAAATGGCATGTATGAATTACCTTGGAAGTAAGCTATAGCGGATGGATACATGAAAACAAGAATAGGCAACTGCAAAATTCATGTTTTGCAAGTGACGTTGCACAGAATGTACAGACCACCGCAGGCACGCTTGCGCTACCTTCCGCTCGCAGCGGACGCATAAGTCTCCAAAGAACGGAGACTAAGCGCCGGCGGCTCCAGAGTGCGCTGCTTGTGGTCAGGTACATCCTGTACAACTGTTATCGGAGATGTGTGAATTTTGCAGATACCTGAACAAGAGAATAAGCAACTGGAGGTTAAGAGGCGGAGAATGGATCAGAGGAAGATAGGGCAGTATCTCAGAGCAAAGCGAAAGTTAAAGGACTATACGCAGAAGGATTTGGCGGAAAAAATCGGGGTGAGTGACAAAACGGTGTCGAAGTGGGAGAATGGGGATAGTATGCCGGACATCACCCTGCTTGTGGAATTGTGTGGGATATTGGACACGAATCTCAATGAACTGCTCTCCGGTGAACAGCTGTCTCCAGATGAGTATTCGGAAAAAGCGGAGGAAAATATGATGTCGTTGCTTGAGAAAAATGAAGCTGGCAGAAAGAGAGCATGGATTCAGAGCGGGATAGGAGTGTTGGTATTGTTTTTTGGCTTTTGGGTTCTGGGGGTTCAAAATTTTGGAGAATACCCGTGGAGAGCGCTGGGCTGGTATTTTGATCCGATTCCCCTCCTGACAATCGTGCTGATCGTAGTGGCAGGCGTTCTCTGCGGAAGAGTACGGGGAGGACGAGAGGGTGTCGGGCTGGTCAGAAAGCTGATTTTGCCTGTTGGAATGCTGGTGGCGTGCATTCAGTGCGTGAACGTGCTGCTTGTCACGGATGACGCGACAGCAGCCAGAGTGGGGATTGGCATAGCGCTGCTGCCGATTGGTTACGCATTGATTGCTTATATCATTCTCGCTGTTATCGAAAATCGACTGAAACAGGGAGAAAGATAGCGGAAGGCTCGCTGCTTTGATGTAAAAAGTGGCGGGCTTTTTGTTGACATTTGTTACGAAATGAAATATTATATCGGTATCAAAGTTAAAAGATGAGGTGATGCAAGTGACAATCAATTATAAAATACTACAAATTGCGAAAGAGAATCACGATACCATAACTACATCGCAAGTTACCGAACTAGGATTTTCGCGTGCACTTCTTTCTTATTATGTGAAGCTAGGTATATTAGAAAGAGAACGACAGGGAGTATATATTTTAACAGATTCTATTCATGACGATATGTACACGCTCATGTTACGTTCGAAAAAAATTATATTTTCCCATGACACGGCATTGTTTCTAAATGGTTTATCAGAAAGAACACCTTTTACCCATTCTGTAACCATACCGAGTAATACAAAACTTTCCAGTGTTTTACAGGGGGAATGTACGTGCTATTATATCAAACCGGAGCTATATTTGGTTGGCATTATTGCCAGAAAGAATACATTGGGAAATGAAGTCAGATGTTATAATGCAGAGAGGACAATCTGTGATGTATTACGCTCCAGAAACCGGCTGGACGAGGAAACGGTTATCAGTGCTTTGAAAAAATATGCGGCATCACCAGATAAAAATCTGAATCTTCTGGCAGAGTATGCTCCGCTATTTGGTGTTGAGAAGATACTGAGAAGATATATGGAGGTTTTATTATGAGTTCAAAGGCAATAAGCTTAAAGGGAAAAATTAAGAATTATGCGAAGAATCATAATATAATTGATTTATGCCGGCTGCTCGTGCTATAATAGTCACAAGTGAGTCGGGTATAGCATAGATTCACGAATAACATACGAAAAATCAAAGGAGGGATCACAATGTCTTTTTTTGATGATCTGGGTAAGAAGCTTTCACAGGCCGGACAGACAGCTGTTCAGAAGACAAAGGAGATGGCGGATGTTGCAAAACTGAATTCTGCTATTTCTGACGAGGAAAAGAGAATTGACGACAATTATCTGCAAATCGGTAAGCTCTATGTTTCTCTTCACGATGCGGAGCATGAGGCTGACTTTGACGCATTTATTGCCGCAATTCATGAAGCTGAGGGTAAGATCAAGGAATATAAGCAGCAGATTAAGGACATTAAGGGTATTGTGAAGTGCGAGAAGTGTGGCGCTGAGGTATCTAAGGATGCAGCGTTCTGCAGCGCTTGCGGTGCACCTATGCCGAAGGAAGAGCCTGTTGCGGCACCTCAGCCGATTGAGGAGACCCCTGTTGCGGAGGCACAGGAGATCGCGTCGGAGCCCGTACAGGAGACGAATACAGAAGATCCTGGACAGCAGGCATAAAAGAGGAAGAGGGAGATTAGAGAATTATGCAGAAGACGAAATTAGGCATTTCCGCAGCTTTGCTTGGAGCTGTAATTTGTTTTTCGGGTCTGTTCGGCGGCTATCTTTTGGTTTTCCTGTTGACAGCCTATGTCCTTTTGATGGAGGAAAATATCTGGCTTAAGAAGACTGCGGTTAAGACAATTGCAGTGCTGATCGTATTTTCTCTCCTGAGTGCAGTACTTGGTCTGATTCCTGATCTGATCAATGTGATTGATGACATTTTCGCTATCTTTTCGGGTAGCTTCAGCATCAGGTTCCTGACTAACATTATTTATGCAGTAAGAAGCATTCTTGGATTCTTAGAGACGCTGCTGTTGCTCGGACTTGGCTTCAAGGCGCTGAATCAGGGAACGATCAAGATTCCTATGATCGACAAGCTTGTGGACAAAGCATTCGGAGAATAATTGTCAATTTTTTCTATTGTAAATGCATGAGTAATCAGCTATAATAAATGTAACCTGAGATGCCCGATAACTCTTGTTCATTTTTGAACCTACATTTACTTTAAACGGGATTCCTATATTGCCAAGTGGCTGTCAGGCCCTCACTCATTGCGAGGATCGGAAGGGAAGGCAAAAGCGTGGTTGCGGTTACCCACCTAGCATTGCTAGGAGTCAAAAAACAAGAGGCGGCATTTTGGGGATACACGAAAGAAAAAGAGCAGTCCATATGGGCTGCTCTTTTAAAATGTGACTAAGATGCGGGATTTGAGGAGGAAAGAGTGGATAAAAGAGAATTTCATCTGAGCAGGGCGCAGAGAATGCAGATGAAGGCGTTTGTCAGTCTTCTTGGAATCCTGCTGATAATGATTCTGATCATCGGAAAATTAATTTCTGTGCTCTGCCACGGCGGCGGAGATGATGAAAAGCAGGCAGAACCTTATATCCCGGAGGTCAGGATCCTGAAGAATGTTTGGATCGTGGAAGAGGGGGAGGATGGGCTGACCCTCTTCAACGAGGGAGAGCGAGAGTATTTTCAATGGGGAGCTTCCGGAAGAGGCGGACAGGGAAGCTACGGCTTGGAGAATGGGCGGACGTTGTCGGACTGCCGGGAACAGGTGGCGGATGTCACACTGACGGACGAACGGATCACGGAAGTAGCAGTAAAGACGGAAAAAATCAACGGTCGTGTGCTGGGCTATACCGGGGGCTGCATAGAATTGGAAGGGTACGGTAAAATGCCTCTCTCCGAGGAATACCGTGGCTACAGGCTGTACGGCAGCCTTGCGATGTGTACGGTGCAGGATCTCAGCTACGGATATGACAATGCTGATTTCTGTCTGGACAATGGCGAAATCTGTGCCGTCCTTCTCGCGCGGGAGGAAGCCATGCAATACATAAGGGTGCTGATCAGGGCATCCGATTACACAGGGCTTCTCCATGCGGCTCCTGTCGTTACAGCGGATACGGAATTTACGGTCATTTATAACGTCAGCGGAGAGGAGAAGAGAGAAAAGCATTCCGCGGGTGAGGAGCTTTGTTTTGACTATGACAGTCCTTATTTTGAAGGCGGCAGGGTCTGTATTGTGCCGGATGCGCTCACGGGAAAGCTACGGCTGCCGAATGTCAACCGAAGTCAGAAAAGCCCGGCTTACCGGGGAAAAATGGAGCTGCTCAGGACGGAGGACGGCATTGCGGTGATCAATGAACTGCCCCTGGAGGAATATTTGTACAGCGTCGTGCCAAGCGAGATGCCGGCGTCATACCCGGCGGAGGCGTTGCGGGCACAGGCAGTCTGCGCCAGAACCTACGCTTACGGACATATGCTGCACGCGGCTTATCCGCAGTATGGGGCGCATGTTGACGACAGCACGGCCTTTCAGGTCTACAACAATATCGCGGAACAGGAGAGCGCCACTGCCGCTGTGAAGGATACCTATGGACAGCTTCTCTGCACCGTGGATGGCGGACTGGCGGAGACCTTCTATTACTCTACCTCCTGCGGTGTCGGGAGTGATGCCAATGTGTGGAAGACACAGGCGGCACCGGAGCTCACCTATCTGAAGGCAAGAGAAATTTCCGAGGACACGATGGAAAGTATGCTGTGCCAGATGGGGGCAGCGGATGCAGGGGAAAGCCTTGCCGACCGGCTGCAGGACGAGACGGCATTTGCGGATTTTATTCTGTCGAAGAACGAAAAGCATTATGAAGTGAAGGAAAGCTGGTATCGTTGGAGCTATGAGGTAGAGCAGATCGACAGCAAGGCGATCCTTGAGGCGCTGCAGCGAAGGTATGCTGCAAACAGCAGCCTTGTGCTGACATTGGTGGACGGGGAATTTGTCAGCAGGGAGATTGGCCGGATAGGGTCGATAACGGACATTTATGTCGCAAAGCGTGGAGCCGGGGGCGTGGCGGATGAACTGGTGATCGAGACGGATGCAGGAAGCTATAAAGTCATTTCGGAGTACAATATCCGTGCTGTGCTATGCGATGGGCAGAGCAAGGCTGTACGACAGGACGGGAGCGAGGCATCCTGTCCGAATCTGCTTCCCAGCGGATTTTTTATAATATCGACTGGTAAAGCAGGGGAAAGTGTGGTAGGATATTCCATAATCGGCGGCGGCTTCGGACACGGAGTGGGAATGAGCCAGAACGGTGCCAGACAGATGGCAGAGGCGGGCCGGACAGCCGGGGAGATCCTGCGGTTTTTTTATGCAGACTGCAATATTGAATTTATATATGAGGAGAGCGGGAAATGATTCGCAAGCTGTATCTGATCGGGCGTGATTTTTCTGCCCAGATGAAAAAACAGAATATCAGTGCCTATGCGGCGAGTATTGCCTTTTTCTTTTTTCTGTCGATCGTTCCCATGCTGATGGTTATCTGCATGGTAATTCCGTATACCCCGCTCACGGAGGAAAACCTTGTGCAGGCGGTCACGGATATTACGCCGGACAGGGTCGACCCGGTCGTGGAAGGGCTGATTGCCGACGTCTATGACAAGTCGGCTGGTATCCTGTCCGTTGCGGTCATTGCGACGCTATGGTCGGCGGCGAAGGGCGTTATGGCGCTGATGCAGGGGCTGAATGCGGTCAACGGCGTGGACGAGAAGCGGAACTATTTTGTCATCCGCGCGGTTGCCTGCCTGTACACTGTTGTCATGCTGATCGTCGTGATCCTGAGCCTTTTTATCAATGTTTTCGGAAACCAGCTTGTCAATCTCGCCCTGCACAGGATACCACAGCTCCAGAGACTTGTGGCATTTCTGATGCATTTCCGGTTCCTGGTGGTGTGGGCGGTGCTGACGCTGCTGTTTGCGACCGTGTATGCCTTTATGCCGGATGATAAGCTGAGATTCAGGGAACAGATTCCCGGGGCAACCTTTGCGGCAGTTGTGTGGAGCGTCTTTTCGTGGGGCTTTTCGATGTATGTCGATTACAGTAATTCCTACGGTATTTACGGAAGCCTTGCGATTATCATTATCATACTGCTCTGGATGTACTTCTGTATGTATATTATTATGATCGGTGCATATCTCAACCGGTATTTCCGACCGGTGAATCAGGCACTTGTCAGGACGAGAAAAGGTGACATTACAGGAAGTACTTGACTTTTCTTAATAAACTCTATAAACTGATAGCAGAGACAAAGGCATTGATGGTGCATAGTAGGAGTTCATCTTCTTTCAGAGAGAAAGAGTCGTCGGCTGTGAGCTTTTTCAGGTTCAGATGAAGCCCCGAATTTCCCACCGGAGCCTCCGGACGTGAAGCCGCAGCTTGGAATAAGAGAGCGGGAGTAGCTTCGGACGTGTGGCGCGCGTTAGGCGCTGATGAGTGCTCTGCCGTCAGGCAGGGAAGCAGGGTGGTACCGCGGAGAGAGTGAATTCGTCCCATGCACAGCTTTTGTGCATGGTTTTTTTATGTACAAAACACCATTTTGAAGGAGAACGGAGGATATCTTAATGAGTGACAGATTTGCCAACATCAGGCAGGAAATTCTGGAAGGCATGGAACAGCGTGCAAGTTCGAGAGCGGCGGCTTTTGAACTGAGAAAGCAGTTCCTGGATTCCAAGACAGGAAAGATCGGTCAGATGATGAAGGAGATGAAGAGCATTGCGCCGGAGGAGAGAGCAGGCTTCGGCAAGAATGTGAATGAATTAAAGGAATGGGCGCAGCAGAAGTTCGCGGAGCTCGACGAGAAGATGAAGGCGAAGGAACTGGAGATGCGCTATGAGCATGAAAAGATTGACGTGACCATGCCCGCAAAGAAAATTCAGGCAGGAAACCTTCATCCCATCACCCAGATGCGCAACCAGTTGATCGATGTCTTCGCGGGAATGGGCTTTGAGGTCGTGGAGACAAAGGAGATCGAGAACGATTACTATAACTTCACCGCGCTGAACACACCGCAGGATCATCCTGCGAGAGATATGCAGGACACCTTCTACCTGTCACCGGAATTCCTTCTGGCGACCCAGACGTCGGCTGCACAGATTCATACCATGGAGAAGAAGAAGCCCCCGATCAAGATGATCGCTGCGCCGGGCAAGGTGTTCCGCTCCGACGATGATGCGACACATTCCCCGATGTTCCATCAGCTGGAGGGACTTGTTGTGGACAAGAGGATCACTGTGTGCGACCTGAAGGGAATGCTGGATGTATTTGTTCAGAAAATCTACGGCGAGAGCACGACAACGAGACTCCGTCCCTCCTATTTCCCGTTCACGGAGCCTTCCGTGGAGGTGGACGTCAGCTGCTTCGAGTGTGGCGGCAAGGGCTGTAAGCTCTGCAAGGGAACCGGCTGGATTGAAATTCTTGGCGCCGGAATCGTGAACAGGAAGGTGCTGGAAAACTGCGGCATTGATTCGGATGAGTACAGCGGACTTGCGTTCGGTATCGGTATTGAGCGCGCCGCCATGCTGAAGTACGGAATCAATAACATTAAGCTGTTCTATGAATCCGATCTGCGCGTGCTGCGCCAGATCGATGATAACTAAATAGGCATTTGCGAAACTCAGGTTTTTGCAAGGGACGTTGCGCAAAATGCACAGACCACCGCAGGCACGCTCACGCTACCTTCCGTTCGCAACGGCGCATAAGATGCCAAAGTACGCCATCTAAGCGCCGGCGGCTCCAGAGTGCACTGCTTGTGGTCAGGTACATCTTGCACAACTGTTATTTGATATTTGCGAGTTTCGCAGACGCCGGATATAATTAATAGAAACGGAGGAGAGAAGATGTTAGTACCGCTTAGTTGGCTGAAAGAATATGTAGAGATAGAGATTACGCCGCAGGAGCTGGAGAAGAAGCTGTTTTCCTGTGGATTTGAAGTAGAGGAACTGACAGAGGTAGGAAAAGACATCAGCAAGGTTGTTGTCGGACTGGTGGAGGAGTGTGAGCCGATCCCGGAGACGCATCTGCATGTGTGCAAGGTGAATGCGGGAGAGCACGGCAGCTTTCAGGTATGCTGCGGCGCGGACAATGTAAAGACCGGCGGCAAATATCCCGTTGCTCTGGTCGGCGCGACGGTCTATATGACGGCGAAGGATCACAAGACCGTTGAGGGAACCATGACAATCAAGAAGGGAAAGCTGCGCGGCTACGAGTCGGAGGGAATGCTTTGCTCCGGCGTGGAGCTTGGCGTCAGTGAAAATATGTATCCCGGAGCGGAGTATAACGGACTTCTCGTCCTGCCCGAGGATGCACAGCCCGGCGCAGATGTGAAGCCGATTCTGGGACTGGACGACTGGATCTTCGATGTTTCCATCACGGCGAACAGACCGGACTGCCAGAGCATTCTTGGTCTTGCGAGAGAGGTTGCAGCCGTGCTCGACAGGGAACTGAAGGAGCCTGCCATGAACTATACGGAGACGGAGGTCAGAAAGGATGGCTTTAACGTCACGGTCGAGGCACAGGACATCTGCCCGAGATACATCGGACATTATGTCTATGATGTGAAGATCGGAGAGTCTCCGCTCTGGATGAAGCGCAGGCTGGCGCTGGTCGGTCAGGACGCAATCTCCAACATTGTCGATATTACGAATTATGTAATGCTCGAGATGGGACAGCCGATGCATGCATTTGACTGCAATTATCTCGAGGGCAATGCAATCTGTGTCAGACGTGCCGGCGAGGGCGAAAAGATCACGACGCTGGACGAGCAGGAATATACGCTGAACCCCAACAACCTCGTCATCTGCGACGGTGTAAAGCCGGTTGCACTGGCTGGTGTTATGGGCGGTTTGAATTCCGAGATCCGCGATACCACGACAGAGGTGATGTTCGAGTCCGCGAAGTTTGCACGAGATAATATCCGTAAGACCTCACGTTCCCTCGGAAAGCGCACGGATGCAAGCGCAAAGTATGAGAAGGGTGTTGACGAGTACTCTACAATCCACGCGATGAAGCGCGCGCTGCATCTGATCGAGGAGCTTGGCTGCGGCAAGGTCTCCGCGACACATGTGGATGTCAACACGGGAAATACCGCTGAGCCCAGACCGCTGAAGGTGAGCATCAGCCGTGTCAACAACGTTCTCGGCATTGAGGTTCCGAATGAGGAGATCCTTCATATCATGAAGAATCTGCAGTTCGCACCGTCCATTGAGGGCGATGAACTGACCTTGCAGGTTCCGGCATACCGCGAGGACATGGAGAGTTATCAGGATGTCGCAGAGGAAGTCATCCGTATGTACGGCTATGAGCATGTGATCCCGACCTTCATGCCGGATGCCAAAGTGACGATGGGAGGACTGAACCAGAAGCAGAAGAAGGAGATGAAGCTGAAGAGTACGCTGTGCGGAACCGGCGCTTATGAGTGCATCCATTACTCCTTTATTTCACCTGCTGATCTGGATCTTCTGAGACTGCCGGAGAATGCGCCCGAGAGAAAGGCGATCCGCATTTTGAACCCGATCAACGAAGAGCTGTCCCTGATGAGGACAACGCTTGCGGCATCTATGCTGAATGCGATTGCAAGAAACCAGAAGAAGGGAAATCTCTCAGGAAGACTGTTCGAGGTTGGAAAAATCTTTGTGGCGGAGGAACTGCCGCTGAAGGACTACCCGGACGAGAGAGACACACTCTGCATCGGTGTCTTCGGTGAGAAAGAGAGCTTCTTTACCTTGAAGGGAATGGCGGAGACGCTGGCAGATACCATGTTCGGACATTTTGAGTACGAGAGATCGACCAGACCGTTCCTGCATCCTTATCAGACGGCTGACATTTTCTGTGAGGGAGAGAAGGTCGGCTATCTCGGCAAGGTGGCATATGAGGTCGCTGAAAAGCTGGATCTGAGAACAGAAGCCTATCTGTTGGAGCTGGATTTAAAGAAGCTGTATGCAACCTATGAGAAAAAGGCGGCGTTCGAGCCGTTGTCCCGATTCCCCGAGGAGAGCAGAGACTTGGCACTCGTCATGAGCAGGGATATTACCTGCGGTCAGGTGGAGGACGTGATACGGAAGGCATGCTCCCATATCGGGGACATCACATTGTTCGACGTCTATGAGGGCGGCCAGATTCCCGAGGATAGGCGCAGCATGGCATTTACGGTCGAGTTTGTGCCGGGAGACGAGCCCTTTGAGGCGGATGCCGTTGAGAAATTCGTGAAGAAGATACTTAAGAATCTGAAGAATGAACTGGATATTGAACTGAGAAGTTAAGGAGGACGGGAGTATGTTAAAGAAATATGCATGGGAAAAATATGACGAGAAGAAATTAAAGAAGCTGGAAAAGCTGTCGGCGGAGTACCGTGAGTTCCTTGACAACGGAAAGACAGAGCGGGAATGTGTGGACACGATCGTGAACACCATCGAGGCGGAAGGCTACCGCGAGCTGGAGGAGATCATCAAGGAAGGCGGAAAGGTTCAGGAGGGCGATAAGGTATACAGCGTATGGATGAACAAGTCCATCGTGATGTTCCAGGTCGGAAAGAAGCCTCTGACTGACGGACTGAATATTCTCGGGGCACATATCGACAGTCCCAGACTCGATGTAAAGCAGAATCCGCTTTTCGAGGACCCTGATCACACCTTTGCATATCTTGACACCCATTATTACGGCGGCGTCAAGAAATATCAGTGGGTGACGCTTCCTCTTGCCATCCATGGCGTTGTTGTGAAGAAGGATGGCACCACGGTTGAACTGAGCATCGGGGAAAATGAGGATGATCCTGTATTCTTCGTGTCCGATCTGCTGATCCATCTGGCAGCGGAGCAGATGGAGAAGAAGGCGGCAAAGGTAATCGAGGGTGAGGCTCTGGATCTGATTGTCGGAAGCAGACCGCTGGTATTCGGAGAGGGAGAGAAGGACACCGATGAAGGCAAGAAAAAGGCTGAGAACATTGTAAAGTCCGGTGTGCTTGACATCCTGAAGAAAAATTATGACTTTGAGGAGGACGACTTCCTTTCCGCTGAGCTGGAGGTGGTTCCCGCCGGCAAGGCGAGGGAGGCAGGCTTTGACCGCGCAATGATCCTTGCCTACGGACAGGATGACAGGGTGTGCGCATTTACCTCCATGAGAGCAATGCTTGACATTAAGGAGACAGACCGCACGGTATGCTGCATTCTTGTAGATAAGGAGGAGATCGGCTCTGTGGGAGCGACCGGAATGCAGTCTCATTTCTTTGAGAACGCGGTTGCGGAGCTGATGAATCTGAAGGGTGAGTACAGCGAGCTGAATGTCAGAAGATGTCTGGCAAACAGCTGTATGCTTTCCTCTGATGTCAGCGCAGGCTTTGATCCGAGCTACAGATCCTGCTTTGAACTGAAAAATGCCGCATGGATGGGTGCAGGCATGGTATTTAACAAGTTCACGGGCGCGAGAGGCAAGTCCGGCTCCAACGATGCGAATGCGGAGTACATGGCACATCTGCGCAAGATCATGGACGAGGGCGGAATTACCTACCAGACAGCCGAGCTCGGAAAGGTCGATGTCGGCGGTGGCGGAACAATCGCCTACATCCTTGCGCTGTACGGCATGAACGTCATCGACAGCGGCGTTCCTGTGCTGAACATGCACGCACCTTGGGAAGCAACGAGCAAGGCGGACATCTATGAGGCGTACCGCGGCTATAAGGTATTTGCACAGAAAGCAACGATATAAGATGGGAATACAGGACATGGAATTAAAAAAATCCGATTTTTATTTTGATCTGCCGCAGGAACTGATTGCGCAGGACCCGTTGGAGGATCGCTCGTCGTCGAGACTGCTTGTGCTCGACAAGCACACCGGCGAGATCAGCCACCATGTGTTTAAGGACATTGTGGATTACCTGAAGCCGGGAGACTGTCTTGTTCTGAATAACACAAAGGTCATTCCCGCGCGCCTTCTCGGCGAGCGGGAGGGAACCGGTGCGCATGTGGAGGTGCTCCTTCTGAAGAGGAAGGAGGCGGATGTCTGGGAAACACTGGTTAAGCCCGGCAAGAAATGTAAGCCCGGGACGCGGCTGTCCTTCGGGGACGGACTGTTGGAGGCAGAGGTGCTGGAGACGGTGGAAGAGGGCAACCGGCTGATCCGCTTTGAGTACGAAGGCATCTGGGAGGAGGTACTGGACAGGCTCGGGGAAATGCCCCTCCCTCCCTATATCACACATAAGCTTCAGGACAGGAACCGTTACCAGACGGTGTATGCAAAGTACGAGGGCTCGGCGGCAGCGCCCACAGCGGGACTGCATTTTACCAGAGAGCTTCTGGAACAGATAGAGGCGAAGGGCGTGACGATTGCCTATGTAACGCTTCACGTCGGGCTCGGCACCTTCCGTCCTGTCAAGGAGGAAAATGTGCTTGAGCATCATATGCACTCGGAATATTATCAGGTGCCGGAGGTCGAAGCGGAAAAAATAAATGCAGCGAAGAGAAACGGCGGCAGGATTGTCTGCGTCGGCACGACCAGCTGCCGGACAGTGGAGAGCGCGGCGGACGAACAGGGGATTGTGCACGCCGGAAGCGGCAATACGGAAATTTTTATCTATCCGGGGTATCGGTTCAAGGTGCTGGATGCACTGATCACGAACTTTCATCTGCCGGAATCTACATTGGTTATGCTTGTCAGCGCACTGGCGGGCAGGGAACATGTACTGAACGCCTACGAGGAGGCAATTCGCCAGAAGTACAGATTTTTCAGCTTCGGTGATGCGATGTTTATCAGCTGACAAATATCTGTACACGATATTGGGGAGGCAGAAGAAAGGAAAGGTATGGACGAGAGACGGAAAAATAAGAGAACAAGTATGACGTCGAAGATCATGATGAGGCGGCTGGACGATAACTCCAGCAGGGAGGCGACGATCAATATTCTGGATGTGTCAAAGTCCGGCATTGGCTTTGAATGTGGGGAGCAGTTACAGATAGGAGAGGTGTATGAGGCGTATCTGACGATCTGGACGAAGGAAGTATTGCATGCGTTTTTGCAGATCGTGAGGATCGAGATGAAGCCGGACGGTTATTCCTATGGTGCAATTTTTATCGGAATGTCGGAGACGGAGCTTGCGAGAATTGAGACCTATCAGACAGTACGGGAAATGGAAAACTGATTTGAAAAAGAAAATAGTACTTACGGTGTTGGCGGCAACCCTGCTGTTGCTGCTCTATATGATGATATTTGGGTTTTCGGCGCAGGATGCGGAGGAGTCGGGAAGCCTGAGCCAGATGGTCTCGCAGAAATGTGTTGACCTGCTGAACGAGTTGTCCGGCAGCGACTGGACGACGGATTACAGGGAGCACCTGACGGAATGGTTTGAACATCCGCTGCGCAAGCTGGCACATTTTTCCGAGTATGCCTGTATGGGGGTATTGCTCTATGTGCTGTGGAGCCAGTGGCTCAGCCGTGGAAAGCGGCTGTATCTGCTGATCGGCGGCTGGCTGTTCGTGTCCGCTGCGCTGGATGAGTTTCACCAGTTCTTTGTTCCCGGGCGCTATTGCAGCGTGAAGGATGTACTTCTGGATACCTGCGGAGGTATCACGGGAATGTTCGTTTGTGTCGGAATTGCTTTATTGTGTAAAAAAAGGAGGGAGCGTACCACATAGCTGTTGTGGTATGCTCCCTTTTTGAAGAAATTAACTTCGCAAATGAACGCTGTAGCCGGTGGTCTCGAGAATGCTGACTGCGGTTTCCATTGCAGCGGCATCGTAGAACTCGATCCGCAAAACACCGTCCTCGGATTCCCTGTTGTGCGTAATGCCGATGTTCTTGATGCTCAGCCTGTGGTTTGCAAGAAGAGCGACAATGCGCGAGAGGGAACCGGATTTGTCCGCAATATCCACATTGAAGCTGAAGGAGCGCTTGATCGGGCCGCTCGAGGCATTGATAAAGGAATCGCGGTAGATGCGGGCGCTGTCAAAGAGCGTGTAGAGAGCATCTGCCTGATTGCCGTCTATCTCCGACTTAATGGCGGTGAGGGAGTCGATATAGCTCTGTAGGAGAGTGGAAATGTTCCCGCCGTTTGTCAGACAGATCTGCTGCCACATGGCGGCAGAGGAGGAGGCAATCCGTGTGATATCCTTGAAGCCTCCTGCTGCTACCAGTCTCATGATCCCATCCTCGGAGTCGCTGTCTCTTACAAGGTTGACGAGGGAGGCGGCAATGACATGGGGGAGGTGACTGATGGCAGCAGTGATATAGTCATGCTTTTCATAGTCGAGGATGAGCGGGATGGCGCCCAGCTTCTCCACAAGCGCACGGTAGGCTTCCAGCCTGTCCGCAGGGACGGATGAGGTCGGAGTCAGAATATAGTAGGCGTTTTCCAGAAGCGACGCCTTGGAGTTGATATACCCGACCCTTTCGCTGCCGGCCATGGGATGACCGCCGATGAAGCAGTGCTCCAGCCCTGCGGCACGGATCGCCTCATGTATGGTACTCTTGACACTGCCGACATCCGTCAGGAGACATTTTTCGGGAAGGATTTTCTTCACGGCTGCCAGATTGGCATCATTTTTCTGGACCGGTGCACATAGAAATAGATAGTCGCAGTCCGAGAAGCTCCCATCGATCGCGGATGCGGTGACATCGACGACACCGTCTTGCGCGGCGAGCCGCAGGGTGTCGGGGTTGATGTCATAGGCGACAATGCGGATGCGGTGGTTGTATTCCTTCAGCGCTCTGGCGATAGAGCCGCCGATCAATCCGAGGCCGATAAAGCCACAAGTCAGGTCTGACATAATTCTCTCCATTTCTGCGCAGTCCTTTGCGCATAGCGGGTTTGTGTCAGGTATGCGCAGACACAAATCTCGTGGTTGAAAAAATATTTCAATCTGTACTTGCTTCACTATATCACTTCACCGCGCGAAAATCAATAGAGATATTGTATTCTGATTGCGAGAACTATTTTTGAAATTTTTACAACAATATCTTGTAAAAAGACGAATTGTTTAGTAAAATATACCCATAAGAGCCAACGACTTGTTTAAATCAAGAACAAAGCACCAAAAATACTGCATAATTGGAGGAAAGTCTTATGAAAGTTTACACAACTGACAAGATTCGCAATGTGGTACTGTTAGGTCACGGCGGAAGCGGAAAGACAAGTCTCGTCGAGGCAATGGCGTATTTGTCCGGAATTACATCGAGAATGGGGAAGGTGACTGACGGAAATACCATAAGCGATTACAGCAAGGAAGAGCAGAAGCGGCAATTTTCCATCAATACTTCTGTTGTGCCGATCGAGTGGGAGGGGCATAAGATCAATATTCTGGACACTCCCGGATACTTTGACTTCGTCGGTGAGGTGGAGGAGGCGGTGAGCGCGGCGGGAGCTGCGATCATTGTCGTAAACGGCAAGGCGGGTATCGAGGTGGGCACCCAGAAGGCATGGGAACTCTGCGAGAAATACAAGCTGCCGAGAATTGTCTATGTCTCCAACATGGATGTTGACAACGCATCGTTCAGACAGGTTGTGGAGGATATGACGAATGCCTACGGAAAGCGAATGGCGCCGTTTAACCTTCCGATCCGTGAGAATGAGCGGTTTGTGGGCTATGTGAATGTAATTGCCGAGACGGGCAACCGTTGGCAGGGCAAGGAGGTCGTTCCGTGCGAGATACCGGAGTATAATAAGGCGAACCTCCAGATCTGCCGTGACACGCTGATGGAGGCGGTCGCAGAGACCAGCGAGGAGATGATGGAACGGTATTTCGGCGGAGAGACCTTCTCGGAGGCGGAGATCAGGGCGGCGCTCCGGACGAATGTCTGTGACTGCAGCATCTTCCCTATGACAATGGGCTCCAACACCCTTTGTCAGGGTGTCTATACACTGCTGGATGATATTATCAAGTATTTCCCCAGCCCTGAGAACAGACAGGTTGCCGGCGTGAACATGAAGACGAGCGAAATTTATCATGCGGATTATGACTTCTCAAAGGCAAAATCAGCGTACATATGGAAGACCATCGTTGATCCGTTCATCGGAAAATATTCGCTGATTAAGGTGAACTCCGGCGTTTTGAAGACGGATGACATGATCTATAACTTAGACCGTGACATTGAGGAGAAGGTCGGAAAGCTTTATGTATTACAGGGGAACAAGCCGATTGAGGTGCCCGAGCTGCATGCGGGAGACATCGGTGCACTCGCGAAGCTGACGGCAGCGAGAACGGGCAACAGCCTGTCGACGAAGGCGACACCGATTAAATTCGGAAAATTCGAGATATCGACACCCTATACCTATATGCGCTATAAGCCACGCAACAAGGCGGATGTGGATAAGATTTCACAGGCTTTGCAGAAGATCGGGCATGAGGATCTGACGATCCGCACGGTGAACGATGCGGAAAACCGCCAGACATTGATCTACGGCATGGGAGACCAGCACCTTGAGATCATTGTCAGCAGACTGCTGAATGAATATAAGGTGGAGGTTGATCTGTCCCAGCCGAAGGTTGCCTACAGGGAGACGATCAAGAAGCAGTCGGATGTGGAGTATAAGTACAAGAAGCAGTCCGGCGGACATGGACAGTACGGACATGTCAAGATGCGTTTCGGACCTTCCGGTGATCTGGAGCAGCCCTATGTATTCGAGCAGGAGGTAGTCGGAGGCGCTGTGCCCAAGAACTTCTACCCCGCGGTGGAAAAGGGCTTGCAGGAATCTGTGGTGAAGGGGCCTCTCGCGGCTTACCCGGTTGTCGGTGTAAAGGCGGTTCTGTATGACGGCTCCTATCATCCGGTAGACTCCTCCGAGCAGGCGTTCAAAATGGCTACGATCCAGGCATTCAAGAAGGGCTTTATGGAGGCACATCCGGTGCTGCTTGAGCCGATTATGAGCCTTAAGGTGACGGTACCCGAGAATTATACCGGAGATATCATGGGTGACCTGAACAAGAGAAGAGGGCGTGTGCTGGGAATGAATCCCGCACCCGGCGGAAAACAGGTGATTGAGGCGGAAGTGCCGATGAGCTGTCTGTTCGGCTACTGTACGGATCTTCGTTCCATCACGGGTGGAAGAGGAGACTATTCCTATGAATTTGCCCGCTATGAGCAGACTCCCTCGGATGTGCAGGAGAAGGAGGTTGCGGCAAGAGCAGCCAAGGTTGCGGAAAACAACGCTGCGGAATAAACAGGATACGGAAGTCTTTTACATCGGAATCACTCTGTGCTATAATGAGAGAGCTTTTTATAAAGAATAGCATAATAAAGAGAAAATGAGAGTGTTGTGATGAAAAGACTTCCGTGGCAGAATAAAGCATTTTTAATTATCATCAGCCTTCTTGCGGCAATCGGCATGAAATACTGTATCTCCTCGGGGAAGAATACGCTTGTGTACTCCAACAGCGTACTGGCGTTTTTTGTCTGGGGAGGCTGGCTGCTTGCACTGATGAAAATAACAGCCGGGGAGCATTGGGGAGAGATGAAGGACTCCCTGAATGCGGGCTTTGGCTTTCTGCTGCTCTTTACAGGAAGCCTGATTGCCGGGGCGAAGCTGGAAAGCAGCGGCAGCGTTGACTTCGCAGAGTGGCAGATTTATGCAGCGGCAGTAGTGACTGCGCTGGCGGCAGCTCCCTTTTTCGCGGCTGCGGTATATTATCTCCGGGGCAATAAGAGCGCCGGAAAGGAAGAGGCAGGGGAAAACGGCAGAAAATACTTTTTAGGAGTGTGGGCGCTGTTTTTCCTTGCCTATTTGCCGACCTTTCTGGCATCCTTTCCCGGATTCTTTATCTACGACGCCGAGCAGGAAGTTTACATGGTGTTTACGGGGAAATATTCGGCACACCACCCGATTATGCATGTACTGCTTCTTGGCTGGGTTCTTCGGATTGTTTACGGTCTTACAAAGTCCTATAACGCCGGAATAGCGGTGTATACGCTCCTTCAGATGCTTCTTGTGTCGGGCTGCTTTGCCTATGTGATGAGCTGGCTGAGAAGAATTAAGGTCAGACGCTGGATACGGATCGCGGGTATCGTTTTTCTGGCGTTGTTCCCGACGGTCAGCATGTTTGTGTGCTGTTCGACGAAGGATGTCCTCTTCTCGGCGGGAGTACTGCTGGTGACGACAATGCTTTGCAGAATTGCGCGGGAGGGAGACGGCTTCTGGGAGCGGCGCGGAAATAAGGCGGGCTTTGTCCTCTCGGCGCTGATGGTGCTCTTTTTCAGAAATAACGGTATTTATGCGATGGCGTTGACGCTGCTTTTATTTGCTGTCGTCTACCGCAGATCGTGGAGGAAGTGGCTGACGACGGTGCTTTCGGCAATCCTGATCTTCGGGGCGGTGACGGGAGGAATGAAGGTCATCCTGCGCTACAGTGAGACGGAGATCGCAGAGATGCTCTGCGTGCCCATGCAGCAGCTGGCAAGAGTCTATAATTACGAGAAGGACAGCTTCTCCGAGGAGGAGCGGGAAACCATGTTTGAACTGATTCCGCAGATGGTTCTGGAGCAGTATAATCCGAAGCTGGCGGATGACATCAAATATAATTTCCTTGAGGATAATTTTAAGAGCGATCCCGGAAAGTATTTTTCCCTATGGCTCCGAAAGGGACTGGAATATCCGGGCGTTTATGTGAACTCTTTTCTGGAGAATACCTATGACTACTGGTATCCCGACACGGTTCTGGACGGCTACACGGGGAAGCGGGTGATAGAGGGCGTATATTACGGGGAAAGCTCTTACTTTGCGTTCGAGACAGAGATGCCGGGCACAAGAAGGCACCTGCTGCCTTGGCTGGAACGTTTCTATGAAAAGCTGTCGTTTGAAATTTATCAGCACAGGCTGCCGGTGGTCTCCATGCTTTTTTCCATGGGCTTCTGGCATTGGGGGTATGCTTTCCTTGCGTGCTATCTTCTCGTGACGAAGAAGAGACGGCTGGCGCTCTCGCTTTCGCTGATGGGTGCGCTCTACCTGACGGTGCTGCTCGGACCGATTGCGCTTGTGCGCTATGTTCTGTATTTTTATTTTGCGGTTCCGCTATTGCTGGCGGCGCTGTTCGATACGGAGACGCTGGCGGGCGGGGAGACTGCGGAGCCGGATAAAATAAATTCCTCGATTGCTTGACAGCGCGTGGGAAACACGTTAAAATAAGCAGTAGTTTTCAATAGGAAAAGCGTTGATGAGGAGTAGTAAGTATATCGGACTTCCAGAGAGCCGTCGGCGGGTGCGAGACGGCAGCGAGATATTCCCAACTGGCCTCGGAGTTCCTTTCGTGAAGCATATGTCTCTGTGAAAACGGAGGATTTGTGTGTAAGGGAGGACGGCGGACACCGTTATCAGTTATAAAGTGCATATGGCGGGCGCGGCATAAGCTGTGCGGGTATGTCATATGAAATAGAGTGGTACCACGGAACAAAGCCCTTTCGTCTCTATACAGACGATGGGGCTTTATGTGTAAGGAGGAAAAGTTATGGCAGTACCGTACAACCATCACGAGGTGGAGACAAAGTGGCAGAAGGTCTGGGATGATGAAAAGGCGTTCAAGACATCCGATGACTATTCAAAGCCGAAGTATTATGCACTGGTGGAGTTCCCTTATCCGTCAGGTCAGGGACTTCATGTGGGACATCCCAGACCCTACACCGCGCTGGACATTGTAGCCAGAAAGAGAAGGATGCAGGGATATAATGTGCTCTATCCCATGGGCTGGGACGCATTCGGACTCCCTACGGAGAACTATGCAATCAAGAATCACATTCATCCTAAGATTGTGACAAAGAACAATGTGGAGCATTTCAAGAACCAGCTTCATTCCCTGGGCTATTCCTTTGACTGGGACAGAGAGATCAACACAACCGATACAGAATATTATAAGTGGACGCAGTGGATCTTTTTAAAGCTGTTCAAGGCGGGACTTGCCTACAAGACGGAAATGCCGATCAACTGGTGTACTTCCTGTAAGGTCGGACTTGCGAACGAGGAGGTTGTGAACGGTGTCTGCGAGCGCTGTGGATCAGAGGTTGTCCGGAAGGTAAAGAGCCAGTGGATGCTGAAGATTACAGAGTATGCAGACAAGCTGCTGCAGGGACTTGACACGGTGGATTACATTGAACGTGTCAAAGTATCACAGAGAAACTGGATCGGAAAGTCTACCGGCGCGGAAGTGGATTTCACCCTGACGGGCAAGGAGGATAAGCTCCGCATTTACACAACGAGACCGGATACCCTGTTCGGCGCAACCTACATGGTTGTCTCTCCGGAGCACCCGATCATTGATAAGTATAAGGCTGAGATTAAAAATTATGACGCTCTTGTTGCCTACAGGGAGCAGGCGGCGAAGAAGTCTGACTTCGAGCGTACCGAGCTTGCGAAGGATAAGACGGGAGTGCAGATCGACGGGCTGACCGCGACGAATCCCGTGAACGGCAAGGAGATTCCGATCTGGATTTCGGATTATGTTCTGATGACCTACGGAACCGGTGCAATCATGGCGGTTCCCGCACACGATGAGAGAGACTGGGATTTCGCAAAGAAATTTGATCTCCCGATTATTGAGGTTGTCGCAGGAAGCCCTGTCAGTGTACAGGAGCAGGTATATACCGATGTTGCGACGGGAACGTTGGTAAATTCCGATTTTCTGGACGGATTGTCCGTAGCGGATGCAAAGAAGAAGATCATTGCCTTCCTCGAGGAGAAGGGCATCGGCCACAGCAAGACGAACTTCAAGCTCCGCGACTGGGTGTTCTCCAGACAGCGTTACTGGGGAGAGCCGATTCCGATTGTAAAGTGTGAAAAGTGCGGCTATGTGCCGCTTGACGAGAGCGAGCTTCCGCTGGAACTGCCGGAGGTGGAGTCCTATGAGCCTACGGACAACGGCGAGTCTCCGCTGGCATCCATGACGGACTGGGTAAATACAACCTGTCCCTGCTGCGGAGGACCGGCGAAGCGTGAGACCGATACCATGCCCCAGTGGGCGGGCTCTTCATGGTACTTCCTGCGCTATACTGATCCGCATAACGCAGAGGCGCTTGCAAGCAAGGAAGCGATGAACTACTGGCTTCCGGTCGACTGGTATAACGGCGGTATGGAGCATACAACCCTGCATCTGCTCTACTCGCGTTTCTGGCACAGATTCCTCTATGATCAGGGCGTTGTTCCCTGTCCGGAACCGTACCAGAAGAGAACCAGCCACGGCATGATTCTCGGCTCTAACGGCGAGAAGATGTCAAAGTCCAGAGGAAATGTAGTCAACCCGGACGACATCGTGAGAGAATACGGCGCAGATACCCTTCGTACCTATGAGATGTTCATCGGAGCGTTTGATCTGAGCGCTGCATGGAGCGAGGACGGCGTGAAGGGCTGTAGAAGATTCCTTGAGCGTGTCTGGAAGCTGCAGGATATTCTGACGGACGGTGACGGCTACAGCGCGGAACTGGAGACGAAAATGCACCAGACCATCAAGAAGGTATCCTCCGACTATGAGAACCTGAAGTATAACACGGCGATCGCTGCAATGATGGCGCTGATCAACGAGTTTTATAAGAAGGGCTCTGTCACAAAGGGCGAGTACAAGACACTGCTGACGCTGTTGAACCCTGTAGCGCCGCACATCACGGAGGAACTCTGGCAGGCAGCAGGCTATGAAGGCAGGGTATACCAGACAGCATGGCCGGAGTACGATGAGGCGAAGACAGAGGAGAGCACCGTTGAGATTGCCGTCCAGGTCAACGGAAAGATCAGAGTGACGATTTCCGTTCCGAAGGACATCGACAAGGATGCGGCAATCGCGGCGGCAAAGGAAGCTTTGGGAGATAAGCTGACAGGAAACATTGTGAAGGAAATCTATGTTCCGGGTCGTATCGTTAATATTGTTGCAAAATAAATTCTAAAATAAAACCGTGTAAATCCATATGCCCGGTGCAGAAACCGGAAGAGGATTTACGCGGTTTTTGTTTTTATTTTTTTGTCTTTTCCAGTATTTTATCGATCTGCGAAAGCTCTTCCGCAGAGCTGTGCTTTCGGATCGCGGCAATTGCGGCATTCATTTCCTGTGGGGTAAAGATCAGATTTTCCTGCTTTGCCCTCTTTAACATCGGCATCATAAATGCCATCATTTCCTTCTGGCTCTTTCCATGTCCTTCGTCGAACATTTTTCCAAGAAAGTCAAGTTTTTTCTGGGGGATGTCCTTGACAAGCGGATCGGACATCCATTCGGGTCTCTGGCTCATTTTCGGTTAGGTCTCCTTTCCAAACATTGAAAAAAGCGCTGACATATCCGCACCGGGCATGCCTGTCATGCCGGACAGAAGGTCTGCGGGGTTATCTCCGCCGAAGCCCTCGGGAAACAGCTCCTTCATCATCTGCATCATCTCCATCATATCTTTCATTCGGGAAAGATTGGAAAGCATGGATTTCATGCCCTCGATTCTCTCACGTTCAGCCTGATTCCCATAGGGAAGCAGTTCGTCCAGAAGCTCCAGTGTACCGGTCTGATCGCCCGAAAAAAAGTCCACGGACAGCTTTCCGGCGTTCTGGGCACAGGCAGCGGGCGGAAGACTGCGCAGACGCCATGCGTGCTGCAGCTCCAGATATTTGATATAGATAGCGAAAAGTCCCTGTTGTTCCGGAGGAATCCATGAGAACAGTATTTTCAGCATCTGAATCCGGTTGGTGGTAAAAGCTGCATCAAATGCTGAGATCAGACATGTTCCCTTATCCTCCATGCTGCTACCGCCTTTCTGAAAGCTTTTGTTATTCTATCTTATGTAGCGGCAGAAGGGCTTATGTATCCATTGAAAACAGGCTCCGTGGGGAGCCTGCCTTCAGAGATGGATAGGAATTTAGTTGCAGCCGCAGCCACAGCCGAATCCGTTGCCGTTACCGCAGAAGCAGGAGAGCAGAAGGATCCAGATGATCCAATCGCAGCATCCGTTGTTTCCGCCGCCGAGAATGCCACAGCCGTTGTTGCCACAGCCGTTACCGCAGCCGTTATTACCGCCGCAGCCGCCACAGAAGAACAGCAGCAGGATAATCCAGATACAGCTGTTGCATCCATTGTTGTTCTGTGCGCCAGCACATCCGCAGGAATCGTTACATCCGCAGTTGGTAGCAGTCAAATCACTCATTTTAGTGCCTCCAAAATGTTTGTTTTATGGTTTATTGTATGCACCCCTGCCTGTCAATGTTTCATACAAAATGCTTGCATTAATTCTAATATGTATTAAAATAGAAAGGGGATAAATTTAAGTATAAGGGATTGCCATGACACAAAAGGATTTTACAGTAGAGGGCAGACAGTTCCGAACGGAAAGCGATTATGCCCGGGCGCTGCATGACAAGAAAATAATTGACAGGCTGCGCAACGAAACGGACTGGAACAGCCGGGGCGAGCTGGACAGGCTGAAAAGTGAACTTAAAGCGGGAAAATACAGGTTCCTGACGCTTCTGGGTGAGGACTTTGCCGAGGAGGTTCAGGAGGCGCTGCAGCGATTGCCTGCGGCATCCGGAAGAGCCGGGAGAAAGACGGCAGGGAAAAAAAACGGACAGAGAAAACAGCCGCCGGACAGCAGGAAGCCGCAGAAAAAGAAACAGGGTGACAATGCTGCAGCCTCCGCCGAGATGGATGCTTATGTAAAGCTGGAGCTGAAACGGCAGGAGAAGCGCAGGAAGCTGACAATCGCCCTGTGCAGTCTGGTCGCAGTCAGCTGCCTCGGATATTTCGGAGTATATTCCTGGTATGTTTACAGAACCGATCAGCGTAACCAGCAGCTGATTGATTTGAAGAATCAGACCGTGGAAAATACTGCTGTACCGTCCGTAGAGAGCGGTCCGCAGTACACGTTGGATGAGGCACCGGAGACCAGAGAGGTACTGGATGAGTATAAAAATTTATTAAATAAGAATAAAAAGCTAATCGGATGGCTGAAAATTGACGATACAAATATAGATTTCCCTGTCATGCAGACTTCGGACAATGAATACTATCTCAATCATAATCTGAATCAGGAGTATGACAGAAACGGGACAATCTTTATGGATAAGGATTGTGATGTCCTTAAGCCCAGTACAAATTACATAATTTACGGACATCACATGAAAAGCGGAAAGATGTTCGGCAAGCTGGACAAGTATCAGGATCAGAAATACTGCGAGGAGCATAAATACATTCAGTTTGATACTATCTATGAGAAGGGAACCTACGAGGTCATGTATGTGTTCCGCTCGAGAGTGTACAGCGAAGAGGAAATTGTTTTCAAATATTATCAGTTTATAGATGCAGACGGTGAGCAGCAGTTTGATTCTTATATGGAAGAAATGGCTTCCATGTCACTCTTTGATACGGGAGTGACGGCAGAGTACGGTGATCAGCTTCTGACACTGTCCACCTGCGACTATCAGGAAAAGAACGGTCGTTTTGTGGTAGTTGCAAAGAAGATAAAGGAGTAATGGTAATGACAAACATTGTGAAGAAAAAAGCAAGAAGATTGAAAAGATCGGTTCGCAGGACGCTGGGAACCCTGTTTCTGGTTTCGGCGCTTGTGGTGGCGGCAATCCCGACAGACGGACTCAGACAGGTTCAGGCGGATCCGGCGAGTGCGGCTGGCTATCAATCTGATCTGACATGGGATCAGCAGATAAAGGCAGAGAACAAGTCCAAGATTCCGCTGATTGATGTCAATGAACAGAATATTTTCACGAACGAGGATGGAGTGTTCCGTTTTGCCTATGTAAGAGAGTCTGCATCCAGCTCGAATTACATTGCAGTCATTCTGGGCTACAGCGCCGGAAACCTGACAAACAACGCCCTGACGATCCCGGATACCGTGGACGCTTATGCAAAATATCAGAAGAACGATGGTTCAAACGGCGGTTATGTGGCGGTGAGCCAGAGCAGGGAGCCTCTGTACTATATCGCTGCGGAGAGGGAGGAGCTTCTGGATGTCTCCGGAAACGGTACGGGAGAGTTTACCGATCCGACCCTCATGCCCTGTTCGAGGGAGGACAGGAATTGGGATAGAACCGCGGCGCTGAATACTTTCTATTACAGGGATGACAATGCGACAGCGAACGATGCAACGGCTGCGGTCGGAACCGCTTATAAATTGAAGGACGGAAGCATCTATGTCAGAACGGATGAGGAGACGCATCAGTGGATTCGTAAGCAGACGGTTGCCTATATCGGAAACCAGTATCTGACGGCATACACAGGTGGAACGACCAGCATGGACAACGGAAAGGTTGTTCGGGAGTGGGTGGTTGCGGAAGGCACGGTAAATACCGATGAGTCAAGGGGTGTTTTTGCCGGAAACAATAATATTGTCAGATTGACAATCGGTGAAAACCTGAAGGGTATCGGAAACTATGCCTTTTACAGCTGCGCGAACCTTGAGTATGTCAAGTTTGGAAACGGTCTGGAAGAGGTCGGGAAATATGCCTTTGCAAACTGTACGAATATGACGGAGATCGGTATCGACTTTACGTCGAACCTGACCTATATTTCTGACTATACGTTTTGGAACTGCCGCTCACTGCGCAGCTTTGCAGTGCCCAGCGGTGTCACGGCAATCTATGACCATGCTTTTGAGGGCTGTACGGATCTCGGCAGAACCTCTGTGAGCGGTGTGCTTGACCTGACGGGAAGTGCACAGGGCAAGAAAGTTAATCTTGAGAAGATCGGTTATTCCGTGTTCAAGAACTGTACCGGTCTGGCAGAGGTGATTTTCCCTGAGGCGGTCGACAATTCGTCTGATGTGATTGATGTCAATAATTTTGAGGGCTGTAGCTCGCTGCTCCATGTCGGAGCGTTGAGCCCTTATACGAGCTTTGGAGCTTCGCAGAGCAATTATACGGTCGAAGACTTTAAAGAGGATGTACCTGAGAGGATTTACTTTGAGGCGGCGGGAACTTCGGAGACGCATGAGTTTACGAAGGCAAATGCCATCGCGTTCAAATATTCGGACAGAGACCTGTATGAGATCATCATGCATGAGACAAAGGTAGACGCAAACGGAAATCCGATTCAGACCGGAACGGACAGTGAGGGCAAACCGATTTATGAGACCACCGAGGTCATGTATCAGGTCAACTCTGCGAATGAACTGATTAATTTTACAATGGAGGATCGGGTGGCAGAGGTACAGATCCCCGTGGCGATCGGACCTTACGGCGTATCGGCAATCAATTCGGGCTGTTTCTCCGCAAACTGCTATCTGAAGAAGATCACGATACCCGCAACGGTGACAAGAATCAATGAGGGAGCCTTCAAGGGCTGCCATAATCTTGAGAATGTTATCTTTGCAAACGCGGGAAGCGTCCAGTACATTGGACAGGATGCTTTCGCAACGCAGGTAGTTAATCTGCATTCGGCAGGCTGTCCTACAGAAAGTACTTATCTGAATGAGAAGCCGAAGCTGACCTTTACAGGAACAGTCGGCACGGGAATTGTTCCTTATGATTATGCGATGAGCGCGAGCAGCTATATCAACGCGACAACGCAGGGATCTCAGCCGAAGACTTTTATTACCTATTACAGTGGCTGGCCTACCAACCTTGAGATTCAGTACGAGGAGAATCCGGTCACGGGCAGCGGCGCGGCGACTCTGGTCGGGTATCCTTCTTTCACGAAGCTTACCGGCGGCGAGTATACGAAGGCTAATTATCCCTATATGACGGATGATCTCGGAACGGCAGCGCTTGAGGCGGTTCAGGCATATCTGACATGGCTGACCAATCCGGCGACGGAGGTGGCGGCAAACCAGTGGGAGATCATCAGGGCATCCCTGAATCCTGTGATTCCACAGGGGGTCAAAGCCGTGACATCAGGGCTGTTCAATGGCGCGACGGTGACAGATGACGGCAACGGCGGATATAACGTCACCAGGGCGGCAGGCTCCTATGCAGATACAGATATCCAGACAATTACGTTTGAGGATCTTGCAGAATACACACCCTATATGTTTGATGGCTGTACGGCGCTGACAACGATTTCCATCACAGGCGGTACTGCGAAGATGGATGATTATGCGTTTGCACTTAAGGACACGACGTACACAGATAAGAACGGGCTTACAAATGACTATAAGCTGAGCACCTTCAATATGTCTGCGGGCGGCGGTGAAATCGGAAATTATGCTTTTGACAATAACCAGAACCTCACCAATGTTTTGATCTCGCCTAGTGTGACGACGATGGGGCTTCGTCCCTTCAGCAAATGTCCGAAGCTTCAGACGGTTGACTTCGGCGGTGGACCGTATTTTGTGACAGACCGCTCCATTATCTACGGGTTGAAGGATGGCTCTAAGGACTATGTCGTGCAATGTCTTGAAAGCAGGGGATCGTACGGTACCGCAGGAACGGTTGCCGCTTCGGAGCTGGAAGGCATTACCGGTCTGGCGGAAGAGGCATTCATGGGTTGCAGTGAGATCGGAACGGTTGATCTTTCCGAGAGCAGTATCGGCAATGTGCCTGAGAGTGCGTTCAGAAATACCAGCAGCCTGTATAACGTATCACTGCCGACGACCTGCCGCTCTATCAGTAAGGATGCGTTCTATAACAGTAATCTGCGCTATCTGGCGATTCCGAACAGTGTTTCGATCATCGATCAGTGCGCATTTAACACAACGACCTATCCGGTAGACAGTACGGAAGAAGGTTACACCGATCCGGGCTATAAGACGATTGAGTTCTACTGTGAAGAGGATTCGGCAGCGGCATGGTATGCGAATGAATATGACAATATCCTTATTACGCAGGCACCGCCTTCCACGACCTTCAAGGTGAATTTCTGGGTACAGGATGAGGACGGACTGCCGACAGTGCGTTTTGTCGACGAACAGATCGTGCCTCTCGGCGGAAGCGCAACGCTTCCGGTGCTGACACCTACAAGAGATGGGTATGTATTTACGGGCTGGTATCCTTCTGATGTGACGAATGTAAGCAAGGACATTGATTGCATCGCTCAATGGAGGACGATTGACTCTTCCGAGGTGAAGACAACGGTTGAGTTTGTCGACTGGGATGACAGCATTATCTATACACAGAGAGTAACGCCCGGTGAAGACTGTATCGTACCGCAGTCGCCGACGAGGGAAGGCTATACCTTTACCGGCTGGCGTCCGGCAATTACAAATATTCCTACTGTGATGGAGGGAACGACTTACAAGACCTATGCGCAGTATGAGAAGACCTCTGACAGCGGGAACAACGGCTCTGATTCCGGCAGCGGTTCCGGCAGTGGAAGCAGCTCCGGCAGCTCTGATTCCGGCAGTGGAAGCAGTTCGGGCAGCTCCAATTCCGGCAGTGGAAGCAGTTCGGGCAGCTCCGGTTCCGATAATGGAAACAATGGCGGCACAACCAATGCGACGCTGTATACCCTGACCGTACAGAATGGTTCCGGTTCGGGAAGCTATGTGGCCGGCTCACAGCCGATCGTCATTGCAAATGATCCGGCTGCGGGACAGGAGTTCAGCCATTGGACGATTGATCCTGCGTCAACGCCCCTTGCAAGTGCCGTGCTGTCTGCAACCGTAATTACGATGCCTGCATCCAATGTCACGGTGACGGCACACTATAGGGCGGCTGGCTCGGGCACCGGAACAGGAAATACCTCCGGAAATAAAACGACGGGAACAGGTAATTCTTCCTCGTCAAACACGAACCGTCCGAGCGGTACTACCGGTACGGTTAAGAATACCGGAACAACCGTAGTCATTGATAAGAACGGATTGTCCAATACCGGCGTTGTCCAGGCGGTTGTGAACGGGTCTTCGGACAATTTCGTAATCAAGATCAGCGAGAGCAGCACCACGACAGAGGCAATTATCCGTGCATTGATGGCAGAGTACGGAAATGACATAAGCAATATTAAGTATTTCCCGATGGATATTACCTTGTACGATTCCACCGGAACCAATAAGATCACAGATACCACGGGGCTTTCAGTGAAGATAACACTGCCGCTGCCGGATTCCCTGATCACCTATGCCGGAAACAACAAGGTTGCCGGAGTTGTGAATGACAGACTGGATAAGCTGTCCCCGAAGTTTACAACGATTAACGGTGTTTCCTGTGTGACGTTTACGGCAGAGCATTTTTCGCCTTATGTCATCTATGTTGATACGACCAGACTGTCAGATGGAACTGTAGCTGACAGTACGCCGAAGACAGGAGACGGAATTCATCCGAAGTGGTTCCTGTCCGTTGGACTTGCGTGCCTGTCCTTTGTAATGTTCATGCAGAAGGACAGCAGGAGAAAAGAAAAGGTTAAAGTGAAGGCTCGCGTCTGAGAAGGATGCAGGTAAAGGAAGGCATATGAAAAAGAGAAGAAAACTCTTGAGTGTTCTGCTTGTTCTTGCAGCACTGTTCAGTATGGCGCTTTCCGTTTCGGAGGCAGATGCTGCGGCGTCTGCTTCCGATTTTGTAATTAAGGGAAGCACGTTGACGAAGTATCAGGGGACGGAGGCGAATGTGACGATCCCCGACACGGTTGACGCGATCGGACAGAGCGCGTTTGAAGGAAATACGCATGTGGAGAGCGTTGTGATTCCGGACTCCGTGAAACGGATCGACGGTTATGCGTTCTGGGGCTGCGATCAGCTTGGGACGGTTGCACTCGGGAAAGGGCTTACGGAGATCGGAGATTACGCTTTTGCGGGATGTACGGGTCTGAAGCAGATGACAATTCCACAGAACATAAGCGCAATCGGTGCACAGGCATTTGGCGACTGCGCCAATCTGACAGACGTTACGATTCCACCGGAAACGGTAACGATTCATGAAACTGCTTTTGATGGATGTGCGAAGCTGACGATCCACTGCGAGGAGGGTTCTGCGGCGGAAACCTTTTCACAGACCTTTTATGAAAAACAGAAGTCAATGGCAGGCTATAGCGATGCGCCGCAGGACGCTGCAAGCGCGGAGACGACGCCGACGCCGGAACCGACACCGGAGCCAACGCCGGAACCGGGGACAGAGATTGGAAGCACCATCGTCGTCGGAAACAGCGCAGTGGTGCTGATGAACTCGGACGACATGCAGATCAGAGAGACAAAAACAGAGACACCTGCGCCGGAGGCAGATGCAGAGGTGTCTTCCGAGCGTCCGGTGTCCCGACTGTCGAAGTATAGGATTGTCGATGGACAGATCGTGGCGGATCAGGCATTTTACAGGAATGACTCGCTGGTGGACATGATCCTGCCGGAGAGCATTACCGAGATCGGACAGTTTGCCTTCGCGAGAAGCTCTCTCGTGAGCATTGAACTGCCGCAGGGAGTGACCGATATCTGCTATGGCGCATTCTATCATTGTGACAGTCTGGAAGAGCTTACGCTTCCCGATACGGTGATGAATGTGGAGCCAAAGGCATTCGACCACACGGCATACATAGAGAATTTTAAGAACGGTTCGGAGGAGTTTCTGGTCAACGGCGGTGTGCTTCTGGCATACAGCGGAAATAACAGTCAGATCGCGATTCCGGGAGGTGTCCGCGTGATTGCGGCGGAGGTGTTTGCGGGACATGACGAGATCGAGAGTGTCAGACTGCCGGACAGCCTGCAGGTGATCGGCGAGGCTGCCTTTGAAAACTGTGGAAGCCTGAAAAAAGTGACGCTCGGGGACAATGTTTTGCAGATCAAGGACAGAGCCTTCAGCGGATGTAACAGTCTTGACGTGATAAAGCTTCCGGTATCCGTGAAGGAGGTCGGCTTGAAGGCTCTCGGTAAGGCGGATGTGGTCTACATGGGAGAACGACCGGAAGAGACCTATGAGACGTCCGCAACAAGACTTTCCAATGAGGCGTTTCGGAATATCAGGGCAGACAGAACCCAGCAGGGAGTCACTGTGACGGGCATCCGGCCGTCAGCCGCAGAGCTTACCGGCGCAGCGACAAGCTATCTGCTGCGGGTGAGCACACAAGAAGACAATTCAGCGCTTGAAAAGGCATGGACGCGTGCAATGCAGACCGCTATGCCAAAGCAGATGGCAGCTTACGAGCTGCGGCTTACGGATAACAGCGCCATACCTCTGATGCAGCTGGGGCGAAGCGTTCTGACAGTAACCATTCCGATTCCCACAGAGCTTATAGGACAGGAGCTTGAGGTGGTGACACTTGACCGGAATGGTCAGCTGGAGACAACGGATGCGGAACGGGTGATTCTGGAGGACACGGAATGCCTGAAGATCAGACTTTCCCATACCGGAATGATCGGCATCTATGGAAAGTGAGCAGCATACTCCTTAGAACAATAGAAAACGTCCGGGCATAGTATAGAATTAAATATTATGCCGGGACGTTTTGTAATATGCAGCGAGTGAGGGAACAGCTCGGAGTTATGCCGAGACGGAAACAGGATGGGGAAAAGGGTGTGACGATAGCTGTGCTTGATTCCGGGGTGGCACGGCACCCAGATCTGGCAGGTAAGGTGCTTTATTTCCGGGACTTTGTCGGAGGCAGGAATCTGATGTATGATGACAATGGACATGGAACGCATGTCTGCGGTATTCTCTGCGGCAGTGGCGGACTGTCTGACGGAAGGTATCAGGGCATGGCGCCGGAGTCAGGGCTGATTGTCGGAAAGGTGCTGGATGAAAATGGTGATGGCTCTGCGGAGGTCATGCTGGAGGGGCTTGAATGGATTCTTGCCCTGAAAGAAAGATATCATATCAGGATTCTGAATATTTCCGTAGGCATTGGCAGTCTCGAGGAACAGGCGAAGGAAATTGCACTGCGGGAGATGATGGAGAAGCTGTGGAACAGTGGTATTCTGGTTGTGTGCGCAGCGGGAAATAAAGGACCCGGGAACGGAACCATATCCTCTGTGGGCGGCAGCAACAAGATCGTGACGGTAGGCTGTCATGACGGGCTGTATTACAGGAACATGCCGGGGCGCTGCGAGAGCTATTCCGGCAGAGGAGATATTCGCAGCACGACCAGAAAGCCGGATCTTGTCGCACCGGGAACGGAGATCGTCTCCTGTAACGCGGGGTATGAGCGCTGGGGCGGAAAGCACGGGAGTGCTTATATTGCAAAGAGCGGAACCTCTATGGCGACACCTATTGTTGCAGGAGCGGCAGCGCTGGCATTACAGATTTATCCTGAAATGACAAATGAACAATGCAAGCAGAAAATGCTGTTTACGGCGACAGACCTTCGTATTCCATGGAACCGACAGGGGTGGGGAATGATAAATGTAAAGAGACTACTGGACGGGAAATGAGCCTTTTACTTGATGTATTTTATACTTTTCGGGAAAAAAGTTGACACGTCTCGTATAATTGTATACAATCATACGAGACGTACAAACAGTGGACAAATCCACTGTAAATGGTTCCTATGAGGAAAGGGGAAGACAGCTAATGAGAGAGAATGATACCTTCCAGAATCGTCCGGTCACAATGAACCAGAAAAACAATCTTCTGGAAATAGAAGAGCATATGTATATTCTGGACGATGTGGAAAAACCGAATGTATTCCGCAATATGTTCCCTTATTCTGAAATACCGAAAATTCCGTTCAACGACAGGATTGTACCGCACAATATGCCGAAAAACATCTGGATTACCGATACGACGTTCCGCGACGGACAGCAGTCGAGAGCACCTTATACGACGGAGCAGATCGTCACGATCTTTGACTACCTGCACAAGCTCGGCGGACCGAAGGGCATGATCCGTGCCAGCGAATTTTTCCTTTACAGCAAGAAGGACAGGGATGCGGTATATAAGTGCATGGAGCGCGGCTATGAGTTTCCGGAGGTGACAAGCTGGATTCGTGCCAGCAAGGAGGATTTCAAGCTGGTAAAGGAAATCGGCATGAAGGAGACGGGAATCCTCGTCAGCTGCTCGGATTATCATATTTTCCTGAAGCTGAAGATGACCAGACGACAGGCGATGGATCATTATCTGAGCGTGATCAGGGAATGCCTTGAAGAAGGCATCAGTCCCCGCTGTCATCTTGAGGATATTACAAGAGCAGATATTTACGGTTATGTGGTTCCGTTCTGCCTGGAGCTGATGAAGCTGATGGAGGAATACAAAATACCGATCAAGATCAGAGCATGCGATACAATGGGGTATGGCGTGAATTACCCCGGCGCAGTTATTCCGAGAAGTGTGCAGGGGATTATTTATGCGATCCACACGCATGCCGGCGTGCCTCATGAGCTGATTGAATGGCACGGGCATAACGATTTTTATAAGGCGGTCAGCAACTCGACGACGGCGTGGCTTTACGGCTGCTCCGGAGTAAACACATCGCTGTTCGGTATCGGAGAGCGGACGGGCAACACGCCGCTTGAGGCGATGGTGTTTGAATATGCACAGCTCAAGGGCGACCTGAACGGCATGGATACCACTGTAATTACAGATCTCGCGGAATACTATGAGAAGGAGATCGGCTATCAGATTCCGCCGAGAACTCCGTTCGTCGGAAAGAACTTCAATGTGACAAGAGCCGGAATTCATGCGGACGGACTTCTGAAAAACGAGGAAATTTACAATATTTTTGACACAGAGAAATTCCTGAAGAGACCGGTGCTCTGTGCGGTGTCCAATACCTCTGGACTTGCCGGAATTGCGCACTGGATCAATACCTATTATCAGTTAAAGGGCGACAAGCAGGTGGAGAAGAACTGCGAGCTTGTAAGAGAAATCAAGAAGTGGGTTGACGACGAGTATGCGGGCGGCCGTGTGACGGTGCTGACGGACGAGGAAATCGTCGCGTGTGTGAACCGTGTCTGTCTGGAGCATGACATTACGCTGGGCTGACGGGAAACCGACATGCCGTGAGGTTTGTGTCTGCGCGCACTTGACACAAACTCGTTATGAGCAGAGAACGTGTGCAGAAATGGAAGAAAAAATGAGCAATTATGATGTGAAGCAGGAAGTGACGGACAAATACTCCCTGCGAGGCAGAGTCTTTCATAAGCTCCGCGACGATATTCTCAGCGGAAAATATGAGGAGCATGAGGAATTGAAGGAGGTTGCAATCGGGGAGGAGATGGGTGTAAGCCGTACTCCTGTCAGGGAGGCGTTCCGACAGCTCGAGCTGGAGGGACTGATCCAGATCATTCCGAACAAGGGAGCCTATGTCACGGGAATCACGGAGAAGGATGTAAAGGACATCTATATGATAAGGTCGCGTCTGGAAGGACTGTGCGCCCGCTGGGCGACCAGATATATCACGAAAGAGCAGATGGACGAGATGGAGGAGAATGTCTATCTGGCGGAGTTTCACGCGGGGAAAGGGCATCTGGAACAGCTTGCGGAGCTTGACAACCGTTTCCATGAGATCATGTACGAGGCGTGCAACAGTAAGATTCTGGAGCATCAGCTGAAGGACTTCCATCAATATGTCCTCCGCGTCAGAAAAAAGACGCTCGCCAACGCGAACCGCGGACCAAAGTCCAACGAGGAACATAAGAATATCATGGAGGCGATCAAGTCGGGAAATGAGGATCTTGCGGAGCAGCTTGCACATCAGCACATGATCAATGCCTATGAGAATATGGTTAAAAACGGCTTACACGAAGCTTATGAAAAGGAGAGAGAATATGGACAAAATTAAAATGACTACCCCTTTAGTTGAGATGGACGGAGACGAGATGACCAGAATCCTCTGGAAGATGATCAAGGACGAGCTGCTTTACCCTTACATCGATCTCAAGACGGAGTATTACGATCTGGGACTGGAGCACAGAAATGAGACGGACGATCAGGTCACGGTGGATTCCGCCAACGCAACCCTGAAGTACGGCGTTGCCGTAAAGTGTGCCACGATTACTCCGAACGGTGCGAGAATGAAGGAATACAATCTCAAGGAGATGTGGAAGAGCCCGAACGGAACCATCCGTGCCATTCTGGACGGAACCGTATTCCGTGCACCGATCCTCGTCAAGGGGATCGTACCCTATGTGAAGAACTGGTCGAAGCCGATCACGATTGCGCGTCATGCCTACGGCGATGTCTATAAGAATACAGAGATGAAAATCGCAGGTCCCGGCAGGGCAGAGCTTGTATTCACGGCGGCGGACGGAACCGAGACGAGAGAGCTGATCCATGAGTTTGACGGCGCAGGTATCATTCAGGGCATCCATAACACGGAAAAATCAATATCCAGCTTTGCAAGAGCGTGCTTCAGCTATGCCGTAGACACGAAGCAGGATCTCTGGTTCTCGACCAAGGACACGATTTCCAAGAAGTACGACCATACCTTCAAGGATATTTTCCAGGAAATTTATGATGCAGAGTACAAGGCGAAATTCGAGGAGCTGGGAATCGAGTATTTCTACACGCTGATCGATGATGCCGTGGCGAGAGTGATCCGCTCCGAGGGTGGTTTTATCTGGGCGTGCAAGAATTATGACGGTGATGTGATGTCCGATATGGTGGCTACCGCTTACGGAGACCTTTCCATGATGACCTCCGTGCTCGTATCCCCGAGCGGCGTCTACGAGTATGAGGCGGCGCATGGAACCGTACAGCGTCACTATTATAAGCATCTGAAGGGCGAGGAGACCTCTACAAACTCCATCGCAACCATCTTTGCGTGGACGGGCGCCCTCAGAAAGCGCGGGGAGCTGGATCAGAATGCAGAGCTTCAGGCATTTGCGGACAAGCTGGAGCGTGCCTGCATCAAGACCGTCGAGGACGGAAAGATGACGAAGAGTCTTTCACTGATCTCAACCTGCGAGAAGCCTGTGATATTGAACAGTCTTGACTTCATCCGGGCGATCAGGGAAACTCTGGAGGAGCTTCTGTAGGATAGTTACTGTTCACAGTCCATATTCCGCGAAGCGTGTTGCTGTGAACGGAGTGAACAGTAACGTGGGATAGATGCAAATACTGGAAATATCTGACAATTCATTGACATAATTTTAACAACTTGATATGATGGAGATAGAGAAAACCATGTGGCAAGGAGAGGCAGTATGGAAGAAAAAGAAATTTCCCAGGCCGTCATCGGGCGACTGCCCAGGTATTTCAGATATCTAGGTGAATTGAAGGATGAAGGAGTTGAAAGAATTTCATCGCAGGATCTGAGCGAGCTGATGAAGGTAACAGCTTCTCAGATCCGGCAGGATTTTAATAATTTCGGCGGTTTCGGACAGCAGGGCTATGGCTATAACGTAGAATATCTCTACAACGAGATCGGAAAAATTCTGGGGCTGGACAAGCAGCACAATTTTATTATTATCGGAGCGGGAAATCTGGGGCGTGCGCTGGGAAATTATATGAATTTTGAGCGCCGCGGATTTATCTTTAGGGGAATGTTCGATCAGAACCCGGAGCTGGTGGGGAGAGATGTCCGGGGAGTCAGGGTGATGTCGATGGACAAGCTGAACGAGTTTGTCAGGGAGAATGAGATTGACATTGCGGTATTGACGATTCCGAAGACCAGCGCCGTCGGCGTGGCGGAGCAGCTTGTACAGAACGGCATCAAGGCAATCTGGAACTTCGCACATGTGGATCTGAATGTGCCGGATGGAATACAGGTTGAAAATGTACATCTTTCTGACAGCCTGATGAAGCTGTCATACAATATCAACCGGTATGAGAAGGAACAGAAGTAGGCTGAGCTTACAGGAGGAGTGTTATGAAACAGGGGTTTTCTGAGGCACTTCACGAAAAAAAGATTCCCATTCTTACACTGGACAACAAATGGTACAGACTGCTGGATGATGATACGAGAAAAAGGCTATCCGGTACAGAGGAGCGCCTGAATGCACTGCTTCGCAGGCAGGGGAAGCTCAACACGGAGACAAGGGAAATCCGAAAGCTGAAAAAGAAGCTGATGGATGAGATTATGTCGATGGCGGAGCAGATCAACCAGGGTGGAAACAGCCAGCTTGAGGACAAGCTTGAGCAGCACAAAAGACTGCTTGAGGAATGCAACGAAAAGCTTACGGACTATCAGGAGGAGCTGCTGGATCTGCCGAAGGAGATAGAAGAGCTGAATTCCAGACTGATGCTGGCAACGATGGATTATTGTTACTCAATGATGCAGGCCAATTCCGAGGAGATTGACAAGATCGCGGAATGGGTGAAGGATATTCGGATTGAGTTGAAGAAGCAGCTTGTCAGAAAGCAGAAAATGGAGCAGAAGAACCAGCAGATCTATTCTTATATGCACGATGTGTTTGGGGCGGATGTGGTTGATCTTTTTGACATGAAATATCACCCGGAGGAACGCAAAACTGCGGAACCGGATAATTGATCATCGGACTGCTGCGGAAGCGGCAGTCTTTTGTTTGCGGACAAACGCTGTAATGGCTGTTAAGGAGGAAAAGGTATGCGGTATCTTGTGACTGCCGATGAAATGCGCAGGCTGGATCAGTATACAATCGAGGAGATCGGAATACCGGCGGCAGTGCTGATGGAGCGCGCTGCGCTGGCTGTCGCCGACAGAGTTGGGGACTATTGTGCAGGGCATCCCGATGCCGGCAGAACCGTGCTGATCATGGCAGGCATGGGAAATAACGGCGGAGACGGGCTGGCGCTGGCGAGAATCCTGACCGGACGGGAAATGGATGTGACGGTTTGGTGTGTAGGGGATGAGGACAAGGCGTCCGATGAGTGGAAACGCCAGAAGAAAATTCTTGAAAAATATTCGGTAATTTTTTGTTCCAAACCGGACAAAAATGAATATACTATCTTAATTGATGCGTTGTTTGGAGTCGGCCTTTCGAGAGCGGTTGCCTGTATACAGGCAGCGGCGGTGGAGTGCTTTAACGGCCTTCGCGGAAGAAAGATCGCGGTCGACGTGCCGAGCGGCATCAATTCGGATACAGGAGCAATTCTCGGATGCTGCGTGCGCGCTGAGGAAACGGTGACATTCGGCTATTGCAAGAGGGGACTCGTCCTGTATCCGGGCTGCGTGCAGGCGGGCGAGGTCACGGTGGCGGACATTGGGATCGCCAGGAAATGTCCGCAGCTGGAAGAGCCCGGAATGTATGCGTTGGACGGGGAGCCCGGGCAGCTGCTCCCAGCGCGGGAACCGGCAGGGAATAAGGGCAGCTTCGGGAAGGTGCTGCTAGTTGCGGGAAGTGTCAATATGGCTGGTGCTGCCATCCTTGCGGCGAAGGCTGCGTACCGCAGCGGAGCGGGGATGGTGAAGGCGATTTCACCGGAGGAGAACCGGGTCATCCTGCAGACTGCCGTGCCGGAGGCGCTGTTCGGGACAGAGCGGGAGTTGTCTTCGGGAATGGATTGGGCGGATGTTGTTGCAATCGGTCCCGGACTTGGCAGGGATGGCAGGGCGGCAGAGCTTTTGCGGCAGGTGCTGCGGAAGGGCGGGCGTCCGATTCTCATTGACGCGGACGGACTGAATCTTCTCTCGGAGCAGCCGGACTTACGGAAGCTTCTCGCGGAGAGCGCAGGAAATGGCAGGGATGTCGTGCTGACGCCGCATGTCGGCGAGCTTGCCAGACTGCTCGGAAGGAGCAGTGCGGAGATCAAGGAAAATTTGTGCCGGTTTGGCGACAGTCTGGCCATGGAGCTTCAGGCTGTCGTTGTGGCAAAGGATGCAAGAACCTTTATCTGCAGCACCGGGCGACCGGTCTGTGTGAATCTGAGCGGAAACAGTGGGCTTGCCACTGCGGGCAGCGGGGACGTTCTGGCGGGGATGATTGCCGGGCTCATGGCACAGGGCATGGATGCCTACAGGGCAGCCTGCACCGGTGCCTACATACACGGATGCCTTGGAGACAGAGTGTCCGGACAATACGGAGAGCACGCCTGTATGGCGGGTGATCTGGTATCACGAAAGGAATGGAGTTTACGATGATGGAAGCAGCGAAAATACCAGAGTTCTGCAACAGAGGTTATGCTGAGGTCAATCTGGATGCAATCGCCGAAAATATGGAAAACATGAAGAAGCACATTGCGCAGGAGACAAAGCTTGTGGGTGTGCTGAAGGCGGACGGCTACGGACACGGCAGTGTGCCGATCGCAGGGGTGCTTGAACAGCAGGAGTTTGTCTGGGGCTATGCCGTTGCGACGGCGGAGGAGGCGCATGAGCTGCGTACCGCCGGGATGAAGAAGCCGATCCTGATCCTCGGTTATACCTTTCCGTACTGCTATGAGCAGCTTGCGACAGAGGAAATAAGGGCTGCGGTATTCCGGGAGGATACCATCGGACAGCTTCAGGCGGCTGCCGGGAGGACAGGAAAGAAGATACGGGTTCATATCAAGGTGGATACCGGCATGAGCAGAATCGGAATCACACCTGACGAGGCAGGACTGCAATTTGTGGAGAAGCTGATGCAGCAGAGCGGAATTGAGATAGAGGGCATCTTTACACATTTCGCCCGTGCAGATGAGCTGGATAAGACGGATGCGGAACGACAGCTTAAGTGCTTCCGGGAATTTGTCGCGCTGATAAAGGAGAGGCTCGGGCTGGAGATCCCGCTGAAGCACTGCTCTAACAGTGCGGGCATTCTGGAGATGCCGGATGCCAATATGGATCTGGTGCGTGCGGGCATCACGCTCTACGGACTTTATCCGTCCGAGGAGGTCAGCAGGACGGCTGTCAGCCTGACTCCGGCGCTTTCCCTGTACAGTCATGTCATCTATATCAAGACGATTCATGCCGGTCAGGCGGTCAGCTACGGCGGAACCTTTGTGGCAGAGAAGGATATGCGTGTGGCGACGGTGCCACTCGGCTATGCGGACGGTTATCCGAGAAGCCTTTCGGGTAAAGGCTATGTGCTCATCCGTGGAAAGCGTGCACCGATTCTTGGAAGGGTCTGCATGGATCAGTTCATGGTCGATGTCACGGATATACCGGAGGCGAGGGAAAATGACAGGGTTGTACTTCTGGGAAGAGACGGTGACGAGGCAATCACTGCGGAACAGCTGGGCGAATTGTCGGGCAGGTTTAACTATGAGCTTGTCTGTGACCTGAGCATGAGGGTGCCGAGGGTGTTTACGAGAGAGAATAAAATAGTGGATCATATTGTCCATCAGAGGTGAATAGAGCGAAAGAAAGCGGTAATACTTTTTCCTGAACATTTGAAACAGTTGGAGGGAAAATGAGAAGAGGAGATGTATATTACGCAGACTTAAGACCGGTCATCGGTTCGGAGCAGGGAGGGATAAGACCTGTTCTGATTGTACAGAACGATGTGGGAAACAAGCACAGCCCGACGGTCATCTGCGCGGCGATCACCTCTAAGATGAATAAGGCGAAGCTGCCTACGCACATTGAGTTAAATGCTGCCCTGTATGATATGGATAAGGATTCCGTCGTGCTTCTGGAGCAGCTGAGAACCATAGACAAGAAACGTCTGAAGGATAAGGTGTGTCATCTCGACGGTGACATCATGAGAAAGGTGAACCATGCCCTGATGATTAGTCTGGAACTGGATACATAGGAGCGGGTTCTTGACGAATTTCATTGAAAATGGTATATTAAGGCTTAATACCGTATTGCGGTAAAGAAAGAACCTGGAGGAATTGAGCAAAAGATGGACGACAGTGGGCCTACTGCCAGTATTATTTTTTTTGTAGTTTTAATTTTTATTGACATGTTTTTTTACGGCTTCGGTGCCGCGCTCGGCTCTCTGAACGAGAAGGAAGTGGAGAGGAGAGCGGACGAGGAGGGAGACAAGAAGTCCATACGCCTGCGGAAGATTATTGCAAATCCAACGGAGTATGTCAACACAGTACAGCTCATCACGACGCTTATCAATGTGATCATGGGTGCGGTGTACCTCGGAATGCTCCGGCATTCCATCCGGGACGGACTGCAGTTCCTGACGGAGCGGCAGCTGAAGCTTGAGGTGATTCCGGCACCGGTTTTCCTCGTTGTGGCGGCGATTCTGGCGACAGTGCTGATCCTGTACATAACGCTGACGGTCGGGGTCCTTCTGCCGAAGAAGATTGCTGTGAAAGCGCCTGAGAAATGGGCGTATGCGTGTATCACGCCTGTCTTTTTCGTCACGAAGCTCCTGCTTCCGTTTACGGCTCTTGTGACGGCGACCACGAACGGCATTCTGCGGATTTTCGGAGGCAATGCTTCCGCGAACGAGGCGGATGTGACGGAAGAAGAGATTATCAATATGGTGAATGAGGGGCATGAGCAGGGTCTGATCCAGGCGAGCGAGGCGGAGATGATCTCCAATATTTTTGAGTTTGGGGACAAGGAAGCACAGGACATCATGACCCACCGTCAGAACATGGTGGCAATTGATGCGGATATGCTGCTGAAGGATGCAGTCGCGTTCATGCTGAACGGCAAGAACAGCCGCTATCCCGTGTATGATGAGAATATTGACCATATTATCGGTATTCTGCACCTTAAGGATGCCCTGCGGTTTCGCGACGCGAGCCAGAAGCAGGACATTCCGCTCAGGGAGCTGGAGGGGCTGATGAGAGAGCCGCACTTTGTGCCTCAGACGAAGAATATCGATGAACTGTTCCGCGAAATGCAGGCAAAGAAGCTCCAGATGGTCATTGTCGTGGATGAGTACGGGCAGACCGACGGACTGGTCGCCATGGAGGACATCCTTGAAGAGATTGTCGGAAACATCATGGATGAATATGATGTGGAGAGCAAGTACATCGAGGAAAAGGGCAAGGACGAATATATCATTGAGGGAAAGACACCTCTTGAGGAGCTGGAAGACCAGCTTGGAATCGTCTTTGAGGAGGAAGAGTTTGAGACGCTCAACGGCTTCCTGATTTCAAAGATGGACAGAATTCCCGAGCCGGATGACCGCTTTGAGACAGATTACCGCGGTTATCATTTCAAGGTGCTCTCCGTGCAGAATAAGATGATACGCAGTGTGCTTGTCACAAAGCTGCCCGAGGCGCAGAATGGGAATGACAACAGGGAAAACAGAGACGGTGAGGAATAGGGCTTGAAGAGGGCGCGGGAAAATGGTATAATTGTCGCGTGTTTTTTGAAAGCGAATAAACAGATAGAGAAAAAGGAGTAATTGTATGTCAGGACATTCAAAATTTGCTAATATTAAGCATAAAAAGGAAAAGAACGATGCTGCAAAGGGTAAGATCTTTACTATCATCGGACGTGAGATCGCCGTTGCAGTAAAGGATGGCGGTCCTGATCCTGCCAATAATTTCAAGCTGGCGACGGTTATCGCCAAGGCGAAGGCAAACAATATGCCGAACGATACGATTGAGAGAGGTATCAAGAAGGCAGCAGGTGATGTCGGAAACGTAAATTATGAGTACGTTACTTACGAGGGCTACGGTCCGAACGGAATCGCAATTATTGTTGATGCACTGACCGATAATAAGAACCGCACGGCGGCAAACGTGAGAAGCGCGTTTACAAAGGGACAGGGAAATGTAGGAACGCCCGGCTGCGTGTCCTTTATGTTTGACAAGAAGGGACAGATCATAATCGACAAGGAAGAATGCGACATGGAAGCAGACGACCTGATGATGACAGCACTGGATGCCGGTGCGGAGGATTTCAGCGAGGAGGAGGACAGCTTTGAAGTGCTCACCGATCCCGACAGCTTCGAGGAAGTGAGGGAGGCGTTGGAAAAGGCGGGAATTCCCATGCTGAGTGCGGAGGTTACAATGATTCCGCAGAATTATGTCAGCCTCACGGATGAGACGGCGGTAAAGAATCTCCAGAGAACGCTGGATCTGCTGGATGACGATGACGATGTTCAGGCGGTTTACCACAACTGGGACGAATAAGCAGTGAAAAGCACCACCCCGACCGGTGGTGCTTTGCGCATCATAGAAAGCCGGGCTATATTACGGCAGAAGGAGAGGAAGGGTATGGACAAGCTGGCGATTGTAGTGCCTTGCTATAACGAGGAAGAGGTTTTGAAAATCGCGTCGGAAGCGCTGCGGGGGGTGCTGGATGATCTGATCGGTAAGGAAAAGATTGCGAAGGACAGCTTTATCCTGTTTGTAAATGACGGAAGTAAGGACAGAACGTGGGAGTTGATCGAGGAAGAGCATGCGGCGCATCCGGTACAGGTCTGCGGCGTGAAGCTCGCGGGAAATGTCGGACATCAGTTTGCGCTTACGGCGGGGCTGATCACGGCGAAGGATATGAGTGATGTGACAATCTCTATAGATGCTGACCTGCAGGATGATGTCAATGTGATCGAGGAGATGATTGATAAGTTCCACAACGGCTGTGATATTGTCTACGGTGTCCGCAAGGAGCGGAAGACCGACACCTTTTTCAAGCGGACGACGGCACAGGCATTCTATAAGCTCATGAGCCTGATGGGCGTCAAGACGGTATATAATCATGCGGATTTCCGGCTGATGTCGAAGCGTGCGGTGGAAGAATTTTCCAAATACAAGGAAACAAATCTTTTCCTGCGCGGGATGATGCCGCTGATCGGCTACCAGACGGACAGCGTTTACTATGACCGCAAGGAGAGAGTGGCAGGGGAATCCAAATATCCCTTAAAGAAGATGCTGGCGCTGGCGTTTAACGGTATCTCCTCATTCAGCGTGAAACCCATCAGCCTGATTCTTGGGCTGGGTCTGTTCATTGTATTTGCATCTGTGCTCGCGTTGATTTATGCGTTGATTTCTTACTTTACCGGACATGTTGTACCGGGCTGGACTTCGCTGATTCTGTCAATCTGGTTTCTCGGCGGGCTTCAGCTGCTTGCGATCGGTATGGTCGGACAGTATATTGGCAAGATCTATATCGAGGTAAAACACAGACCGCGATATAACATTGAGAAGGTTCTGACTTCGGAGGAAAAGTAGGAAGCTCACTATGAGATGGAAGAAGAATGCGTTCAGTTATCTGTCATGGGTAATATATGCGGTCGCGGTTGAGGTCGGAATGGTATGCCTTGCCGACGCGATCTGCGATGCAAGGGGCGTGGAGATCTATTTCGGAACGATCGCCTGTGTGATCTATATGATCCTTGCGGGAATTGGTGTTTTCCTTGTCCACCGCTGCCTTGACCGGCGAAGCGCGGCGCAGCCGTGGAGACTGACGACGGTGTATGTCGTGGAGGCGGCGCTGACTGTCATGCTCCTTGCCGCAGGGCTGGTTCTCAGAATACGGGCAATCAGTACGGCGACCGAGAGCGCAGCTTACTATGAACTTGCATCGGTGACCTCCGGACAGGAGATTCCCCAGATTGTGCACGGTGCGGTATATTTTTATGTGCAGCTGCTGCATGGATTATTTTACTTTCTGGGAAATAAATTTATTGTAGCAATATGGACGCAGATTCTGCTGCAGTTTGCAGCGGTTCTTCTATTGTACTTTGCGGTGCGGAGACTGGCGGGAAATATTGCCGCGGTCATCATGTTCGCTTTCTGTATGCTTTCTCCCTACATGATAAAGGGGGCGGTCGATCTGTCGCCGGAGATGCTTTATCTGGTTCTATGGTCGGGAGTCCTGTTGTGGATTTCGTTTGAGAATAACAGGCAATGGAAGCTGTGGGAGTTTGCGCCGATCGGTGCCGTCATTGCCGTGGCAGGCTATCTGGACGCTGCGGGTCTGTTCCTTTTGGGCTTTGCGGCAGCGGTGATTTTTGCCTGCGAGGATGAGAAGGTTAGGATTGGCAGGAGAATGTCTGCAATGCTGGTCTGTCTTGCCGGAACAGGCGTGGGTTTTGTCGCCGTCGCGGCTACAGATGCACTGGCGAGCGGAAAACGGCTCGGAGGCGTTGTGCAGGCTTGGCTGAAGCTGTATCAGCCGCTGTCCTTCAGACTACCGATTTCACTGGAGACTTCGGTTTCCGGCGTCGCAGGCTATCTGATATTACTTTGTGTGTTAAGTCTTGGAATTTATGCGTTCTGGCGCAACAGGAGAACGGACGCACTGAAAGCGTGGATCTTGATACCGGCGCTCATGGCGTTGGCGGCGTGTTTTCATGTTTTTACAGTCGAGATGCCGGTGTACAGATACCTTTATCTGCTTTTGACGGTTCTGGCGGGTGTCGCCGTGGAAGAGTGTCTGGTTCCGTGCAGAGTGCCCGAACCTGTGAAGCGGGAATTTGCGGAAATCATCAATCTGGATGAGCCGTCCGCAGAACTGCCGTCTGCGGAGCTACCGCCGGAGGAGAAGATGGCAACGGAGAAGGCGGAAACGGTAAAGGCGGAAACGGAAAAGCCCAGATTTATTGAAAATCCGCTGCCGCTGCCGAAGAAGCATCAGAAGCGGACGCTTTCCTACCGTGTTGAGGTCGGAGAGGGGAAGGATGATTTCGACATCAGCGTGGATGAGGATGACGATTTCGATTTTTAAGTGAATATTGCCGGTCTGAACCGGAGATAACTAGGAAGGAAGTAGCCGTTTTTCAGGGTGCTTCCTTTGTTGTTTTATGGAGGGGATTGCGGGGTGGCATTTGAAGCAAGTGACAGTTGATGCAAAGTGACGTTGCACGGGATGCACAGACCACCGCAGGCACGCTTTCGCTACCTTCCGCTCGCAACGGCACATAACATGTCACAGTATGCCATGTAAGTGCCGGCGGCTCCAGAGTGCACTGCTTGTGGTCAGGTGCATCTGTGCAACTGTGGCTGGAGAGATGTGGATTTGCAATTCTTTACCATAGAGGGAAAACGGGAAGAGGTTAGAGTATGGATATAAGCGGCGGGAAAGGGATAGAGATGGCAGAGTATCAGAGAGATGGAAAGAAGGAAGAGAAGAGGGAAGAGGAGCAGCATCGGGACGAGCGGATTGAGAAGACGGGGCAGGTGACGCTGGACGGCAATAAGCAGGAGAGTATTCATCTGATTTCCATTATCGGGGAGGTGGAGGGGCATGAAAACCTCAATAACAATTCCAAGACGACGAAATATGAACACATTCTTCCCAGCCTTGCGGCGATTGAGGACAGCAGTGAGATTCAGGGTGTGCTTGTCCTGATCAACACGATGGGAGGCGATGTGGAAGCGGGACTTGCAATCGCGGAAATGATTGCGTCTCTGAGTAAACCGACGGTCTCGCTTGTACTCGGAGGGAGTCATTCCATAGGGGTGCCGATCGCAGTGAGCACAGACTATTCGTTCATTGTTCCGACCGGAACTATGGTGATTCATCCGGTGCGGTTGAACGGCATGGTGATCGGCGTCCCGCAGACCTTTGACTATTTCAAGCTGATTCAGGATCGGATTACGGGCTTCGTCTGTGCGCATTGTGATGTGGAGAGGGAGACGTTTGAGCAGCTGATGACAGAGACCGGCATACTGACAAAGGACGTGGGAACCATCCTTGTCGGGGAGGAGGCGGTAAAACGCGGCATCATCAACGAAGTGGGCGGAATCGATAAGGCAGTCCGGAAACTCCACGAGTTAATCCGCGGGTAACAGTTCAGCCATAGAACGGCAGGATCGGCGCGTGGGTGCTTGCACACAAAGCGCCGGTTCTGCCCGCGCCCCGCAATAAAAGGGTGACAAGCCGACCGGAAAATGATATAATGGGCGCAGTGGCAAAATGAGCGCGGGTAAAATATATGCGTATCTAAAGTATAAAAGGAGAATGATGATACATGGCAGGCACTACCGGCAGAAGAACATCATCTTCGGGAACAAGGAAAAAATCTACAAATTCTAAGACAGGAAGTCAGAGACAACAGCGAAAAAAAGACAACAGACAACTGGAGCAGGACAGCGCTCTCTTTCACGAGATCGGACTGATTGTGCTCTTTGTGGCGATGGTTCTTCTGTTTTGTTGTAATTTCGGTCTGATAGGGCCGGTGGGAGACGCGATCAGCGGCTTCCTTTTTGGCGTATTCGGATTTTCAGCATATGTGGTTCCGATCCTCTTTTTCCTTGCCGTGGCATTCTGGTTTGCCAACGAGGGGAATCCTACGGCGGTCAGAAAGCTGGCGGCGGGCTGTGCCCTGTTTATCATGTTCGGAATCGTCTGTGACCTGATCAGCAAGAATTCCCTGCTGATGGCGGAATATAATTTTAAGGAAATCTATGACAAATGCAGCACCGGCAAGAGCGGCGGAGGTATCCTTGCCGGGAGCTTAAGCTATCTTTTACAGCATTATCTGGAGACGATCGGAACAGTTCTGGTCGTGCTTCTCTGCTCGGTCGTGAGCCTGATTCTGCTGACGGAGAAATCCATCTTAAAGAGCGTGAAGGATGGCGGAAGCCGTATGCGGGAGCTGTCAAGGGAGGATGCGCAGCGCCGGAGAGAGAACGCGGAGCTCAGAAATCAGGAGCGCCTTGAACAGCGCGCGAGAAGGGAAGAAGAGCGGAGACTGCGTGCGGAGGAAAAGGAAAACGAAAAGATTCTCAGGATGGAGAGAAAGGTGTCCGGCGTCATGATGGATACCACGCTGGCAAAGCCGGAGGAGCATAACAGGCACCGGGACGACATTCATGAGATTATGTACGCGGAGGAAGAGCCTGATATACAGATGCCAGAGGAAGTGCAGCAGGAACCTCCGGCGGCGCCCGTGCTGGACTTTGATAAGGTTCGGATCCGGAGTATGCATCAGGTGACGATTGACGATATGGAAGAGCAGGAGACACAGGAGGAACCGGAGGAGTTACAGCCGGAGCCGGAACCGATCCGGAAACTGACAGCTGAGAGACAGAAGCCGGAGCCGGATCTGTCCGGTCAGACGATAAGGATACATAAAGAGGGAATCGAGGAACCGGCGGAGCAGAAGCCCGCAGCGAGACCCCAGGCGGCAGCGCCGATGTCAGAGATGCAGAAGGAGCTTGCCCACGCGGAGAAAAAGGTTCCCAAGACCTATATGTTTCCGCCGCTGTCGAGGCTGCAGAAGGGCATTGCGGCGACGGGAGACTCCACAAAGGAGTTGAAGGAGACGGCGATGCGTCTGCAGCAGACGCTGAATACCTTCGGTGTGAAGGTGACGATTACGGACATCAGTCAGGGTCCCAGTGTCACGCGCTACGAGCTGCAGCCGGAGCAGGGTGTCAAGGTATCAAAGATTGTCGGGCTGGCGGATGACATCAAGCTGAATCTTGCAGCGACGGACATCCGTATCGAGGCGCCGATTCCCGGAAAGGCGGCGATCGGTATCGAGGTTCCGAACAAGGAGACCATGCCGGTAGCGCTCCGTGATCTTCTGGAGAGCAAGGAGTTTAAGGAATTTCCTTCCAACATAGCATTTGCGGTCGGAAAGGATATTGCGGGCAAGGTTGTTGTCGCGGATATTGCGAAGATGCCGCATATGCTGATCGCGGGAGCGACAGGCTCCGGTAAGTCCGTCTGCATTAACACCTTAATTATGAGTATTCTGTACAAGGCGCACCCGGACGACGTGAAGCTGATCATGGTCGATCCGAAGGTAGTCGAGCTGAGTGTATATAACGGTATTCCCCATCTGCTGATTCCGGTTGTCACAGACCCTAAGAAGGCGTCCGCGGCGCTCCACTGGGGCGTGTCGGAGATGGAAGACCGTTACCGGAAATTTGCGGACTATAATGTGAGAGACATCAAGGGCTATAACAAGAAGGTAGAGTCCATGCAGGAGAGCGGTGCGGAGGATGCGCCTAAGAAGATGCCGCAGATCGTCATTATTGTGGACGAGCTTGCCGATCTGATGATGGTTTCGCCCGGGGAGGTTGAGGAATCGATCTGTCGTCTGGCGCAGCTGGCGAGAGCAGCGGGCATTCATCTGATTATTGCAACGCAGAGACCCAGCGTGGATGTCATCACCGGACTGATCAAGGCGAACATGCCGAGCCGTGTCGCGTTCTCCGTTTCCAGCGGTGTGGATTCGAGAACGATACTGGATATGAACGGCGCGGAGAAGCTGCTGGGAAAGGGAGATATGCTTTTTTACCCGCAAGGCTATTCCAAGCCTGCCCGTATACAGGGAGCATTTGTCTCCGACAAGGAGGTCTCGGATGTCGTTGATTTCCTGAAGAATCAGACGCTCGGCAATACCTATGCGGAGGACATTGAAGAAAAGATCATGAACATCGGAAGCGGTAGCGGCGGTTCTGGGGAAGGCGGCTCCGAGCTGGATGAGTTTTTCGAGAAGGCAGGTCGCTTTATTATTGAACAGGACAAGGCATCGATCGGAGCGCTGCAAAGGCTCTTGAAGATCGGCTTTAACCGCGCGGCGCGGATTATGGATCAGCTGTGCGAATACGGTGTTGTTGACAAGGGAGAGGGTACAAAGCCCAGAAAAATACTGATGAGTCCTGAACAGTTTGACCAACTGGTTGAAGAAATTGTATAAAGCGAAAAACGAGATTTGTGTCTGCGCGCACTTGACACAAACTCGGTATGCGCAAAGAGTGTGCGCAGAAATGAGGAAAAAAGTGAAAACAGACATTGAAATTGCACAGGAAGCGGTAATGGAGCCGATCGTCAAGGTGGCGGCGAAACTGGGAATGACGGAGGATGATCTAGAGCTTTACGGAAAGTATAAGGCAAAGCTGACGGATGAGTACATAGACAGCTTAAAGGACAGACCGGATGGCAAGCTGATTCTTGTCACGGCAATCAACCCGACGCCGGCAGGTGAGGGAAAGACAACTACCAGCGTCGGTCTGGGACAGGCGTTTGGAAAGCTCGGGAAAAGGGCGATCATTGCGCTTCGTGAGCCTTCGCTCGGGCCGTGCTTCGGCATCAAGGGAGGAGCGGCAGGCGGCGGCTATGCACAGGTGGTTCCCATGGAGGATCTGAATCTGCATTTTACGGGAGATTTCCATGCCATTACTTCTGCAAACAACCTTCTTGCGGCTTTGCTGGACAACCACATCCAGCAGGGAAATGCGTTACAGATTGACACAAGGCAGATCGTCTGGAAGCGTTGCCTTGATATGAATGACAGAGTGCTGAGAAATGTCGTGGTCGGACTGGGAAAGAAGACGGACGGCGTTGTCAGGGAGGATCATTTTGTCATCACCGTGGCAAGTGAGATCATGGCAATCCTCTGTCTGGCGGAAAATATGAAAGACCTCAAGGAGAGACTTGCCAGAATCGTTGTCGCATATAATTACGCAGGAGAGCCTGTCACAGCGGGAGAGCTTCAGGCGGTAGGAGCGATGGCGGCGCTGCTGAAGGATGCCCTGAAGCCAAACCTGATCCAGACGCTGGAGCATACGCCAGCGCTGGTGCACGGTGGTCCCTTTGCAAATATTGCTCATGGCTGCAACTCCGTCAGGGCGACAAGAGCTGCGCTCAAGATGGCGGATTTCTGTATTACGGAAGCCGGATTTGGCGCGGATCTGGGAGCCGAAAAGTTCTTTGACATCAAGTGCCGTATGTCGGGCTTAAAGCCGGATGCAGTTGTGCTGGTTGCGACGATACGCGCACTGAAATATAACGGTGGGGTGGCGAAGGAGGAGCTGGGAACCGAGAATCTGGATGCACTGAAAAAGGGGATTGTCAACCTTGAGAAGCATATTGAAAATCTACAGAAATACGGCGTGCCGGTTGTCGTGACACTGAATTCCTTTATCACGGACACCGCTGCAGAGACGGATTATGTCAGAGCCTTCTGCGAGGAGAGAGGCTGCGAGTTCGCACTTTCCGAGGTGTGGGCGAAGGGCGGCGAGGGCGGTATTGCGCTTGCGGAAAAGGTATTGAAGACCCTGGAGACCAAGAAGAGCGACTTTCGTGTCCTGTATGAGGACGAGCTTCCGCTGGAGGACAAGATCAGGAAGGTTGCGACGGAAATCTACGGTGCTGGCAGTGTCAGCTTTTCCTCCGCTGCGAAGAAGCAGCTGAAAACAATAACCGATATGGGCTTCGGAGAGCTTCCGGTCTGTATGGCAAAGAACCAGTATTCGCTTTCGGATGATCCGAAGCTGCTGGGAAGACCGCAGGGCTTCGAGCTTTCTGTCAGAGAAGCCTATGTATCTGCCGGGGCGGGCTTTGTCGTAGTGCTGACCGGAGATGTCATGACGATGCCCGGACTGCCGAAGAGGCCGGCAGCTTATGGAATTGATGTAAATGAGGCCGGAGTGATTACCGGACTGTTTTAATAAAGGAGGTTCCGCCAGGCGGGACAGAGAGGTGGATTATGTATAGGATTGTAAGAAAAGAAGAGCTGACCACGAACATTTATCTGATGGAAGTGGAAGCAAAGCGCGTTGCAAAGGCGTGTCTGCCCGGACAGTTTGTCATTGTCAGAATGGATGAGGACGGGGAGAGAATTCCCCTGACGATCTGTGACTACGACAGAGAGAAGGGAACTGTTACCATTGTGTTCCAGTGCGTTGGCGCTGCCACAAAGATGATGGCGGAGCTGAAGGAGGGCGAGGCGTTCCATGACTTTGTCGGTCCGCTCGGTTGTCCCTCTGAGTTTGTAAAGGAAGCGCCGGAGGAACTGAAGAATAAGAAGATCCTCTTCGTTGCCGGAGGTGTCGGTGCGGCTCCGGTTTACCCCCAGGTAAAGTGGCTGCATGAGAACGGTGTTGCGGCGGATGTCATTGTGGGAAGCAAGACAAAGGATCTGCTGATCTTAGAGAAGGAGATGGAGGCAGTTGCCGGAAATCTCTATGTGACTACCGATGACGGCTCCTACGGCAGAAGCGGAATGGTAACGCAGACGATCAAGGATCTTGTCGTAGAGGGAAAGAAATACGATGTCTGCGTTGCAATCGGTCCCATGATCATGATGAAATTTGTCTGCCTGCTGACAAAGGAGCTTGGCATCCCGACGATCGTCAGCCTGAACCCTATCATGGTGGACGGAACGGGAATGTGCGGCGCCTGCCGTGTTACCGTTGACGGAAAGGTGAAGTTTGCCTGTGTGGACGGCCCTGAGTTTGACGGCCATGCCGTGAATTTTGACGAGGCGATGAGACGTCAGCAGATTTACAAGACTGCCGAGGGCAGAGCAATGCTGCGGCTTCAGGAGGGGGAGACCCATCACGGAAACTGCGGACAGTGTGAAGGCTGATTCCGATACCGATTTGTATAGTAGATTGTGCCTGCGGCCCAAAGCGTGCAGGTTACTGAAAGGCATGGTGAAATAATATGGACGTGTTGACAAGAATCCCTGTGAGAGAGCAGGATGCGAAAGAGCGTGCAACAAACTTCGAGGAGGTTTGTCTTGGCTATAATAAAGAGGAGGCGATGTGTGAGGCTTCCAGATGTATCAACTGTAAGAATGCGCAGTGTATCAAGGGCTGTCCCGTTGCCATTAATATTCCGGGCTTCGTTGAGCAGGTGAAGAACGGTAATATCGAGGAGGCATACCGGATCATCAGCCAGTCCAGCGCACTTCCCGCTGTCTGCGGACGTGTCTGCCCGCAGGAGAGCCAGTGTGAGGGAAAATGTATCCGTGGCATCAAGGGCGACCCGATCTCTATCGGAAAGCTGGAGAGGTTCGTCGCAGACTGGGCGAGAGAAAATGGCATTAAGCCTGAGGGCGCAAAGGAGAAGAATGGAAAGAAGGTTGCTGTCATCGGCTCCGGTCCTGCGGGTCTGACCTGTGCCGGAGATCTGGCGAAGCTTGGATATGATGTGACGATTTTCGAGGCACTGCATGAGCCGGGCGGCGTTCTGGTCTACGGAATACCGGAGTTCCGTCTCCCGAAGAAGGCTGTTGTTGCAAAGGAAATCGAGAATGTAAAGGCGTTGGGCGTAAAGATTGAGACGAACGTGGTTATCGGCAAAGCGGTTACTATTGACGAACTGATCAGCGAGGAGGGCTTTGACGCCGTATTTATCGGTTCCGGTGCCGGACTGCCTAAATTCATGGGAATTCCCGGAGAGAATGCAAATGGTGTATTCTCTGCGAACGAATATCTGACCAGAAGTAATCTGATGAAGGCGTTTGACGAAAACTCCAACACGCCGATCATGAAGAGTAAGAAGGTTGCGGTCGTCGGCGGCGGAAACGTGGCGATGGACGCAGCGAGAACAGCGCTGCGTCTGGGTGCAGAGGTGCATATTGTGTACCGCCGCAGCGAGGAGGAGCTTCCCGCCAGAGTGGAGGAGGTTCATCACGCAAAGGAAGAGGGCATTATCTTCGACCTGTTGACGAACCCGACGGAGATCCTTGCCGATGAGAAGGGCTGGGTTACGGGCATGAAGTGCATCCGCATGGAGCTTGGCGAGCCGGATGCTTCCGGACGCCGCAGACCGGTTGAGGTTCCCGGATCGGAATTTGTCATGGAACTGGATACGGTCATCATGTCCCTCGGAACCTCTCCGAACCCGCTGATTTCTTCCACGACGGAGGGACTTGAGACGAACAAGTGGAAATGTATTGTGGCAGAGGAGGACAACGGTCAGACCAGCAAGGAAGGTGTCTATGCCGGCGGTGATGCCGTTACCGGAGCGGCTACCGTAATTTTAGCTATGGGCGCTGGCAAGGCAGCAGCAAAGGGAATTGACGATTATCTCTGCAACAGGTAGCCCGCCCATAGCTTGCTATGAGGCGCCGGAAAAGCTGCTGCAAAGGGAATCGACGATTACCTCTGTAACAGATAACTCGCCCATAGCTTAAGGAACGGAATGGAACTGCAAAAGATGGGGAAGGAAGGTAAGAAACTATGCCATGGTGTCCTAAGTGTAAGACAGAGTACAGAGAGGGATTTAAGGTCTGTGCGGATTGTGGCAGTGAACTTGTGGAGGAGGAACCGGTGGAAGCAGCTGATGAGGAGGCGGGATGGGACGCTTTTTCGCAGTATGGGGACGATGCTGATACCGGGGCGGAGAATGAAGACGAGAGTAGTGTGACACGGGAAGAGGATGGGAGCACTACGCAGGAAGATACACAGGGGCGCAACCGGGGAAAGGGCATGTCGGCTCCTTATCAGGACAGTGCGGAGAGGGCGAGTGACAACCGCTCCTCCGGATGGATACTGCTGATCCTCGGAATCCTTGGTCTGATTGTGTTGGTTTTGGGAATGCTGGGTGTATTGCCGCTGCACTTCGGAAATTCCTATCTCTTCTATGGCGTCATGGGAGCAATCTTTATTCTGTTTGTGGTGTCTGGGGGGATATCCATGAAGAATGCAAAGCTTCTCGAGAAGAAGGCGGCATCGGAGAATACATTGCGGGAATCGCTTCACGAATGGTGCAGAGAGAACCTGAATGCGCAGTTGATCGATGACGCGGTCGGTGCACAGGAAAGTGAGGAGGAAGTCCTCTATTTCAGGCGTCTCGCTTATATCAAGGAGCGGCTGAATCATCAGTTTGTGAATCTGGATCAGGGCTTTCTGGACAAATTCATTGACGATTATGTCTATGATGAAATTTTCGGAGAGAAGGAATAAATGAAGATTACGATAATCTGTGTCGGGAAGGTGAAGGAGAAATTCTACAGGGATGCGCTCGATGAATACCTGAAAAGGCTTGGCAGATACTGTAAGCCTGAGATTATCGAGGTAGCAGACGAAAAGACACCGGACGGCGCAAGTGAATGGATGGAGGATCAGATCAAGGCGAAGGAAGGACAGCGGATTCTGGAAAAGCTCCGGGAGGACGCGCTTGTCTGTACGCTGGAGATCGGTGGGAAGAAGTTCACTTCCGAAGGCTTTGCCGACTGGATACAGCGGCAGACGGTCAGCGGGACAAGTCATATCGCGTTCATTATCGGCGGATCACTGGGGCTGCATGAAACAGTGATCCGCCGCTCTGATATGCACCTGAGCTTTTCGGACATGACCTTCCCGCACCAGCTGATGAGAGTGATACTTACAGAACAGATATACAGGGCATTCCGCATCATCAACGGAGAGCCGTACCATAAGTGAGGAATTAATTTCATTGGTGGCGACAGAGTTTTGCAAAATTCGTGCAATGTGTTGATATTTTTTGTGCAAACGGCGTATAATATAAGCAAAAGGAGAGCGATATTATGGCTAAATCAAATACAAGTAATATTAGTATTCGCATGGATAGTAATTTAAAGGCTGCTGCTGAGGAATTATATGAAGAGCTTGGTATGAACCTAAGTACTGCTTTTAATATCTTTGTCAGACAATCTTTGCGTGAAAGAGGAATTCCTTTCAAAATTACAGAAGGAGCTCCGAACAAAGAAACAGTCTCTGCTCTGTTGGAGGCAGAAAGGATTGCAAAGAATCCTGATGTTAAAGGGTATCATGATGTGGACGAATTCTTTGCTGATCTTGATAAATGACAAAGTATGAGATTAAAAATACTACCCAGTTTAAGAAAGATTATAAACTGGCTAAGCGTCGAGGAATGGATATTTCATTGCTCAAAAGTATTGTAACAAAACTTGCAAATGGTGAAGTCCTAGATTCAAAACATAGGGATCATCCTTTGACCGGTAACTGGGTTGGTCATAGAGAATGCCATATTCAGCCTGACTGGCTTTTGGTATATCGTTATGAAGATGATGTATTGGTTCTTACCCTTGCCCGTACGGATACACATAGTGATTTGTTTAATTTGTAATTAAGAGGGAGTACGGAGTAAGATGGTTTACATAATCCTATCGACGCTGTTGAATTATCTTGTCATTACAACGATTGTGGACATAGTGCTGATGGGGAGACTGACGCCCAGATTTGCGGCGAAGCCCAGGCGTGTTCAGACGTGTGTTTCTAAAGAGAATCACTTCGATCTGCAAAAGGCAAATGAGTGCGCGGGATATTCCACCGCATATCTTCTGCGGCATTATGACATACCGGCAACAGGAAATGAGGTCTATCAGGAAATGACGGACAAGATGGCTGACGGCTGCACGTATCCTAAGGCGGTGCGGAAGATGCTTGGGAAATACGGGTTTGATGCGAAATATTGTACCGGAAACCTGAATGCCTTAAAGAACGAGGTTGCGAAGGGGAAGCCGGTTATTGTACTCATCAGGGTCGTCAAAGATAAAAAATGGCTGCACTATGTGCCGGTGGTCGGGTATGATGAGGAAGCACTTTATCTGGCGGAGTCCCTGCCCCAGTTTGTAAATTGTGATGGGAAAGAATATAACCGAAGAATCAGTACAAAGGACTTTCTTGCACTTTGGAATACATCCATGCTGAAAATGCCATTATACAGGCACAGCTTCTATGTGGTGGAAAAGCAGCAGTGAATTTAAACGCTGACTTTGCATTTCTGCTGTCTGCCCTATGGAAAATGAAAGGGGTGTGTTTTGGTAAACTTAGTGGAAGATAGATTTTAGTATGTGGGTTATGGGTTGTAACCGTTGGAGGAGAGAGTGTAATGACGAAGAAGCAGCGTGCATTGGAGATCATCGAACGTTTAAAGCAGGAATACCCGGAATCGGGCTGCAGTCTGGAGTATGACGAGGCGTGGAAGCTGCTGGTGAGTGTGAGGCTTGCGGCGCAGTGTACGGACGCGAGGGTAAATGTGGTTGTGCAGAAGCTCTACGAGAAATTCCCCGATGTCAATGCACTGGCGGAGGCATCGGTTGACGACATCGAAAAGATCGTCCATCCCTGTGGGCTCGGCAGGAGCAAGGCGAGAGACATCAGTGCCTGCATGAAGCTGCTGCGGGATCAGTACGGAGGAAAGGTGCCGGAGGATTTCGAGAAGCTGCTGGAGCTGCCGGGCGTCGGAAGAAAGAGCGCGAATCTTGTCATGGGGGATGTGTTCGGAAAGCCTGCGATCGTGACAGATACGCATTGCATCCGCCTGACGAACCGCATGGGACTGGTCGATGGAATCAAGGAACCGGCGAAGGTGGAAAAGGAACTCTGGAAGATCATTCCGCCCGAGGAGGGCAACAGCTTTTGTCACAGACTGGTCGATCACGGGCGCGCAATCTGCACGGCGCGGACAAAGCCCTATTGTGACAGGTGCTGTCTGAATGACATCTGTAAAAAGGTCGGAGTGTAGAAAACCTTCCGGGCAGCTGGCATATTTCCCGTTCCGTTCGCATAGAATCTTTCAGAGAACAGGCCGGATCTTGGAGTGGAAGACGAATGGACATCTATGTTGTGAGGGCAGGAGATACGATTGACAGTATCGCGCAGAAATTGGAGACTGACCCGGAACAGTTGATCTATGATAATCAGTTGGTTTATCCGTACGAGCTTGCCGTTGGGCAGGCTCTTTTTTGTGAGTGCTGTGGCACGGAAGACATGACAGCGACCCAGAATGACTTTGTGCGCTGCCGGAACGCGACGCGGGCAATTTCGGTGAGCGGCTACGCCTATCCCTTTATCAGTCCGTGGGTTCTGGAGCAGACGCTGCCGTTTTTGTCGGAGCTTGCTGTTTTTTCCTATGGCTTTACGCTGGAGGGCGAGCTTGTGCCGCCGATATACGGTGAGGATGAATGGATGATCGGGAAGGCATTGAGCTTCGGAACGCAGCCGATTCTGACACTGACGCCGCTGGGACCGGACGGGAGATTTAACAACCGTCTGATTCATTCTGTCGTCAACAGTGAGGAATATACCGCCGCATTAATTGAAAATCTGCTGGCAGTCATGGAGGAGAAGGGGTATCGGGGAGTGGATATCGACTTTGAGTACATTCTCGCGGAGGACAGGGATGCGTTCACGGAGTTTGTCCGTCAGGTCGCGGAGGTGATGCGGCGGAACGGCTATCACACCTCTGTCGCGCTTGCACCGAAGACGTCCTCGGAGCAGCAGGGACTTTTATATGAAGGAAAAGATTACCGGGCGCTGGGCGAGATTGCGGATCATGTCCTTCTCATGACCTATGAGTGGGGTTATACCTACGGGCCGCCGATGGCAGTCGCCCCGATCAATCAGGTCAGGCGGGTCGTGGAATATGCGGTGACGCAGATTGACCCGGAAAAGATCGATCTCGGTATACCGAATTACGGCTATGACTGGCCGCTTCCCTATGAGCGGGGAGTGACGAAGGCGACGACGATCAACAACGTGCAGGCGGTGCGCATTGCCATTGCACGGGGGGCGGAAATTTTCTTTGATCCGGTCGCGGAAAGCCCGTATTTTAACTATACGGAAAACGGTGTTGACCATGAGGTCTGGTTCGAGGATGTCAGGAGTCTTCTGGCAAAATTCGACCTGCTCCGGGAGTATGGACTGCGCGGCTGCGGTTACTGGCAGATCATGCAGTGGTTCCGCGCAAACTGGCTGCTGTTGTACAATCAGTTTTATGTTTTGAAGGAGCCGTAGCGCGTTGGAATAAGCTTTGCTCTTTTCGGAAATACTCTCCAGAGGAGTATTCTGAAAAGGAGGAATTTTATGTCTGCATATCTTGAAATTACGAAAATACACGCGAGAGAAATTCTGGATTCCAGAGGAAATCCCACAGTGGAAGCGGAGGTCACGGTAAAAAATCCGAATGACGGAAGAACTTATACGGGGCTTGCGGCGGTGCCGTCGGGAGCCAGCACGGGACGCTTCGAGGCGGTGGAACTGCGGGACGGCGAGACGAGATATTTCGGACTCGGTGTGCAGCACGCGGTGAAGAACGTCAATGAGAAGATTGCCCCGGCGTTGAACGGCTGCAACGCGATGAATCAGGTAGCAATCGATCGTAAGCTGGTGGAGCTGGACGGCACGGAGAGCAAGGAAAATCTCGGTGCAAATGCAACGTTGTCCGTCTCGATAGCGTGTGCAAAGGCAGCGGCGGCAGCGCTGGATATGCCGCTCTACCGTTATCTCGGCGGAATCTGGACAAAGCTCCTTCCCATGCCGATGATGAATATCCTGAATGGCGGAAAGCATGCGGCGAACACTGTCGATTTTCAGGAGTTCATGATTATGCCTGTCAGGGCGAAGAATTTTGCGGAAGCGCTGCGCATCTGTGCGGAGGTATACCATAATCTGAAAAAGCTTCTGGAGCAGAGAGGACTGTCCACGGGCGTTGGGGACGAGGGCGGATTTGCACCGGATCTGCCGGACGCGGAAAGCGTTTTACAGTTCCTTGTCGATGCAATCCGTGCGGCGGGCTATGAGCCGGGCGAGGACATCCGTATTGCCATGGACGCGGCGAGCAGCGAGCTTTATAATGAGAAGACCGGAATGTACCATTTCCCGGGGGAGAGCAGTCTGAAAGGACAGGAGATCATCCGGAGCACTGAGGATATGATCGCGTATTATGAGGAGCTGACAAAAGAATTTCCAATTATATCTATTGAAGACGGACTTGCTGAGGACGACTGGGACGGCTGGCAGGAGCTGACAAAGCGGCTGGGCAGCAAGGTACAGCTTGTTGGAGATGATCTCTTTGTCACAAATACGAAGAGACTGGATGCGGGAATCAAGTTAAACTGTGCGAATGCCATTCTCGTCAAGGTGAACCAGATCGGAACGCTGACGGAAGCGTTTGAAGCCGTGGATATGGCGCATAAGGCGGGCTACCGTGCCGTAATCTCGCACCGCTCCGGTGAGACCGAGGACAACACGATCGCGGACATTGCCGCTGCATGGAATGCGGGACAGATCAAGACAGGGGCACCCTGCAGGAGTGACAGAGTGTCAAAATATAACAGACTGCTGCGGATTGAAGAAGAGCTCGACGGCGTCTCGGACTATCCCGGAATGTGGATTTTCCGACAAAATAAATAGGAAAAATAGAAAATCACTTTTTCCTTGACAAATCCTCTCATGTATGTATAATAGACTTTGTTGTACGCGAACGACAGACAGTTGTGTTTTTACTAATTGCGTTGAACAATGGGGTTCAGGGCACTTTTTTTGTATTACGGATTATTTCATCAAGGTGAAGCGACAGAGCGGTAACGAGGCACAGGGATGCAAAGCGAAAGTATAAGCTGCACATCAAGACAGAGTAGTTCGGAATATAGGGAAAGGGTTCGGACAGCAGAGTAAGGCGCAGTTGTGTGTATACAGAAATGTATACATGTATCAAAAGATACAGCAGTATGCCGTTGGTGCAAACTATAATCGAGAGGAGAAAGATTATGAAAAAGAAAGTATTGAGCTTGCTTCTTGCTTCTGCAATGATCGCCAGCATGGCAGCATGTGGAAACGACAGCAGCACTTCTGCAAGCAGTGATGTTTCTGCTTCTGGAAGCACAAGCACCGAAGAGTCTTCTAGCGAGACCGATCAGGTAGTGGATGATAACGCTACCTACACCTACAATCTGGGAATTTCTGAGTTTCCTACGAACTGGAACCCTCATCAGTACCAGACCAACATGGACAACGAGTACATGATGCAGTACCTGTCTTCCCAGTTCTATGATTTTGACTTCAACGACACCATGGACGGCTATGAGCTGGTTCCCAGAATGGCAACCGGCGAGCCCGTGGATATTACTGCTGACTATGTTGGCAAGTACGGCGTAGAAGAGGGAGATACCGCTAAGGTATGGAAGATTCCGCTTCGTGACGACTTAAAGTGGGAAGATGGAACTCCTATCACCGCTTATGATTTCGTAACCTCTGCAAAGCTGGTTCTGAACCCTGTCGCACACAACTACCGTGCAGACAGCCAGTACAACGGCAGCAAGGCTGTTTATAATGCAAAGGCATATGCATATCAGGGACAGACTGTATATGTAACTCCCATGGTTGACACAGATGCAGGCACCTATGTTGATATGGCTGATCTTGTAACAAACGATGACGGTGTATACACCGTAAACGGCGGCGAGGTTGTATTCAACCTTAATGATGGCTGCAACTGGAGCTCCAACAGCCTTACCGCATATCATGATGCAGGTAACTTCACCAACGCAGGTTGGGATGAGGTGATCGTTCCCGCTGCTGACGAGGATGGCTTCGTAAAGGTGACAGAGGATGTCTGGAAAGCACTGACCGACATCATCGCAACCCTGCAGGGCAAGGATTCCTTTGACGCATATGCAGCAGATGCTGGTGATTATGCATATCAGGAATGGGAAGAGTTCTGCTACGTTGGCGAGACCTACGGCGAGATGGACTTCAGCGAGGTTGGTTTCTTCGCACTGTCCGACACAGAGCTTTGCCTTGCTCTTGAGAAGCCCCTTTCCGGATTCATGCTTCTGTACTCTCTGACAGATTCCTGGCTGGTAAATGAGAAGTTGTACACAGAGTGCGAGAGCGTTACCGACGGCGTTTACAACAACACCTATGGTACATCCGTTGAGACAACCATTTCTTACGGCCCTTACAAGCTGACAGCATTCCAGGCTGATAAGCAGTACACTCTGGAGAAGAACACCAACTACTTCGAGGGCAACGGTGACGGTCTGTACCAGACAACCGCTATCGTATTCAACTCCGTTGGTGAGGCTGCAACAAGACTTGAGATGTTCTTAAGCGGTCAGCTCGACAGCTATGGATTGACCAAGGAGGATATGGAAGCTTATTCTACAAGCGACTATACCTACTATACAGACGGTGATTCCACATTCTTCATGGCTCTGAACCCTGACTTTGACGCTCTGAAGTCCGCACAGGAGGCTCTCGGCGCAAACTACAACAAGACGATCCTTACCATCAAGGAGTTCCGTCAGGCTCTGGCTTATGCCGTAGACAGAAGCGCTTTTGCACTTGCTGCATCCCCTCTGAACGGACCTGCCTTTGGTGTATTCTCTTCTACAATTATTTCCCAGCCTGAGATCGGTGAGACCTACCGTTCTACAGAGCAGGCCAAGTGGGTACTTGCTAACTTCTGGGGTCTTGCTGACGACATCGGCGACGGCAAGATGTATGCAACTGTTGATGACGCTGTAGAGAGCATCACAGGCTACAACCTGGCAATGGCTAAGGAGTACTTTGACAAGGCGTATGACATGGCAATCGAGCAGGGCATCATGAAGGAAGGCGACACTGTAGCAATCATGATTGGTACACCTAACAGCACTGCCTCCTTCTACAACGGCGGCTATGACTACCTTGTAAACTGCTACACAGATGCAGTTAAGGGAACAAAGCTTGAGGGCAAGCTGGAGTTCTCCAGAGATGATACTCTGGGCAACGGCTTCTCCGATGCTCTGAAGGCCAACAAGGTTGATATGCTGTTCGGTGTGGGCTGGACTGGTTCCGCACTTGATCCTTACGGATTGATGGAAGCATATACTTCTTCCAACTATCAGTACGATCCCAGCTGGGATACCACAACCGATATGCTGACCATTACTCTGGACGGCAAGGATTACACCGCATCCGTATGGGATTGGACACAGGCAATCGGTGGAACAGTAGTTACAATCAAGGACGCTGATGGTAATCAGTCTGAGTTCTCCGCAGGTACCAGCGATGGTATTGACGAGGAGAGATTCGAGATCCTCTGCGCACTTGAGAATGCTGTACTTTCTACCTACGACATGATTCCTCTGGTTGGCGATGCTTCTGCAAACCTGAAGGGTATGCAGATCCAGTACTACAGCGAGGATTATGTATTCGGACCCGGACGTGGTGGTGTTCGTCGTATGACTTACAACTACACAGATGCTGAGTGGGATGAGTATGTTGCATCTCAGGGTGGCACTCTGAACTACAACTAGGTTTTGAATCATATTTGAAAAACAGGAGAACCGGGAGGGGCGGTCAGCCGCCCCTCCTACGGTTTTGCTTTTTTGTTTAGGAATTGATTTGTATTCATACAGCCTTTACGGATGGAAAAGAAATCCGGAAAAGCTGTATAAACACAAAAGAGATGGAGGTATGTGTTTTATATGAGAATGTTTAAGTATGTATTGAAGCGTCTGGCATTGATGGTCTTTGTCTTTCTGGCAATCCTGACCATGTGTTTCGTGCTGATCAAGCTGTTGCCGGTAATTGATGCACAGCAGTTCGGCAAGGACATGAAACTGATCCAGCAGAGAAGAGAAGCACTCGGCTATAATAAGCCGATTCTGGTGCAATACGGCATCTTCCTGAAGAAGAGTCTGCTGGGCGGTGACTGGGGAATCAGTGAGTCCCTGTACAGAGGACAGGATGTCTGGAGTGTGTTTATCACGAAGCTGCCGGCAACGCTCCTTGTAAATATTTACGCAATGATTTTCAGTGTGCCGCTCGGCATTCTGCTTGGCATCTATGCGGCATTGAAAAAGAATAAGTGGCAGGATTATACCATTTCCACACTGGTCATGGTATTTATTTCTGTGCCCGCATATGTTTATGCACTGCTTCTGCAGTTCCTGCTCGGCTTCAAGTGGAAGCTGTTCCCGTTACAGATGAAGAGTGGTACGGACTGGCTCAGCTGGGCAATGTTCGTTTCGGTAGTTCCGGCGGTTCTGTCTCTTGGCTTCGGAAGTGTGGCAAGTCTGGCGCGTTTTGTCCGCGCAGAGCTTTCTGAGGTGCTGACGAGTGACTTTATGCTGTTGGCGAGAACAAAGGGACTGACCAGAAGACAGGCGACAATCCGTCACGCCATGAGAAACTCCATGGTGCCGGTATTCCCGATGATTCTCGGAGAGTTTGTCGGTATTCTCGGCGGCAGCTTCGTCATTGAGAAGATCTTCGGTGTCCCCGGCGTAGGACAGCTGTTTATTAACTCCATCACGGCACTGGACTATAATTTCTTCATGCTGCTGACCGCATTCTATACCTTGATTGGTCTGGTAGAGGGACTTGTTATCGACATCAGCTACGGATTTATTGATCCTAGAATCAGAATGGGGGAGCGTTAAGATGAAGACAGATTACACGAACATTCCGAAAGAAAAATTTGAATTCTGCCAGCGCGATGAGTCCATTCACGACAAGAAGCTGGAGACGAAGCCGATTGGCTATTTCCGTGATGCGATGGGAAGATTTGCCAGAAACAAGAGCTCTGTCGTTGCGGCGATTATTCTCTGCCTGATCTTTCTGTTTGCAATTTTTGTTCCGATTCTCGGACATAACAACTATTCGGGAAGTATGACGGATACGACCTACCTGCAGTATGCGAAGCTGTTCCCCAAGAGCAAGCTCTTTGCATGGGCGGGCTGGGACGGCTGCACGAAGGAGACCGTGAATCAGGGCGACTATCTCGCAAGAATTGCAATCGGCGAGGAGACCGGCATGAATCCGGTGAAGAAGGTCTATCGTGAGAATTATCAGAACCCGACCAGTACGGTCAACACGACCTATTATGACATCAAGAGCGATACCTATGTCAAGAACGGTATGGTTTATATGACATTGACGGAGCAGGAGTATCAGGATCTGCAGGCTTGGCAGAACGAGACGGGCATTCAGGTCATTTACCCCGCTGTTGATACAAGCTCCTTGAAGATTGAGTCTCTGAAATCAAATGCTAATATCTGGTATGAGTGCAGCAATAAGGGCGTTCCCAAGCTGGACAAAAACGGTAATTTCAAGAGCATTTACAAGACAAGCGGAAACGACGGCGGCTATGACAGTCTGCGTGTCGAGGGAGACGACGGCTCTTACCGCTATGCGGTGGCAACCGGTAGTTCCACAGCAGTTTCCTATAAGACCAGAATTTTTACCTATACCTATTTCCAGTACCGCTATGGCTTTGAGCCTTCGTTCCTCTTCGGCACGAATGCTTACGGTCAGGATATTTTTACCCGCCTTGCAAGAGCAACCAGATTCAGTCTGATGCTTGCGTTCAGCGTTGCAATCATCAACATGATCATCGGTTCCCTCTATGGTGCAATCGAGGGCTATTACGGCGGTGCAATCGATATGGTCATGGAGCGTATCTCCGATATTCTGAACTATGTTCCGTTTATCGTTGTTGCAACTCTGTTCCAGTTACATCTGTCCCGAAAGGTCGGAACAGTGGTCGCGCTTCTGTTTGCGTTCGTGCTGACCGGCTGGCTTGGCATGGCATCCAGAGTGCGTATGCAGTTTTACCGTTATAAGAATCAGGAGTATATTCTGGCAGCCCGCACGCTTGGCGCCAGTGACTTTAAGCTGATGTTCGGGCATATTTTCCCGAACGCACTTGGAACGTTGATCACAAGCGCATCGCTGATGATTCCCAGCGTGGTTTATTCAGAGTCGAACCTGTCTTATCTGGGTATCGTCAATCTGGATTCTTCCACGATGACATCCATCGGTAGTATGCTCTCTGCGGCACAGCCCATGCTGGCGACTTATCCGTATATGATTTTGTTCCCAGCACTGTTGATCTCACTGATGATGATATCCTTCAACCTGTTCGGTAACGGACTGCGGGATGCATTCAACCCTTCATTGCGTGGAACGGAGGATTAAACCATGGAGAAAAAATTATCTGTCAGAAATCTTGTGATTTCTTTCCGTACTCCCGGCGGTAAGGTGCAGGCAGTGCGAAATATCAGTTTTGATCTGAATAAGGGAGAGACGCTTGCAATCGTTGGAGAATCCGGTTCCGGCAAGTCCGTTACCAGCAAGGCGATTCTTGGTATCCTTGCAGGAAACTCCATCATTGAGGGTGGCTCGATCATCTATGATGGTATGGATCTTTTGAAGGTTTCGGAGGACGAGTTCTATCATATCCGCGGCGATAAGATTGCCATGATTTTCCAGGATCCTCTGTCCAGTCTGAACCCGATCATGCGTATCGGTAAGCAGCTGACGGAGGCAATGCTGTTAAAGGGAAAGGCGAGACAGAAGTCGAGCCGTGAAGCATTTAACAGTACGCTTGCACTGTTCTCGGACGCAATGGTTGAGGCTTCCGCACAGGGAGATGCATCCAAGGCGGAGGCACTGAAGACGATGTGTAAGAACTTTGACAAGTTCGAGTTTAAGCATATCGAGATGGAGCAGGCTTATAACGAGGCACATGAGGCGGCAGCCGAGGCTGTAGATGCAATCAAGGATGTACTTTTCCACATTGAGAAGAGTGCGTTTGAGGACGAAAAGTATTCTATTAAGGAAATTATCCGTCTGGCTTCCCAGACGACAAACGACTATGTTGTCTGCGGACAGGATGCGGAGAAGCTGGCAGCACTTCTGGCTGAGTTAAAGAGCGGCAGTGCTGTTGAGATCAAGAAGCATGAATATGTCGAGACCGTCAAGGTTCTGAATGATATTCTGGAGATTATTGAAGCAGCGTTGAAGAAGGACGAACCGGATTTCTTCAATATGGGTTATTATGTAGTGTTTGCCGGACAGCCGCTGCCTGAGAAGCCGATTGCTGAGTTGAATGCTTATCTGCGTCAGTACACGGACGAGCATTTCATGAACGAGTTCCGGAGCAATGCGGCTGAGGCACTGAAGTACAGCGCGAAGAAGCATAATGCGTTGAAGGCGGAGGCGCTGGAGCTTGTGAAGGAGAACCGCAAGGTCTTTGAGGCGGACACACTGGACAGACAGCTCTGCGCAGATACAGCGAAGAAGCTGATTGATGCGGTGGAAAAGTCGATCGACCGTCTGGAGATTCATAAGGACAGTATTGCCTATACCTTCGGCGTATGCTTAAAGAGCGATCTTCATACTTATTTTGAGGGTATCAGTAAGAACAAGAAGGCTGCGAAGGTACATGAAAAGCAGCAGAAGAAATATGATGGCATGGTTGCGAGAGGAAAGCAGCCGTCGTGGAAGGTTGCGCCTTCGACTGCAGTTGATCTGGATGCTGCAAAGGACACTATTCTGGCGCGCATTGACCGTCTGATTGAGCACTACCAGAAGCTGCTTGCTGAGGGCAGGGAGAGAGACTTCGACAAGGAGACAGCAGAACTGGTTGCCTTCTTCAAGGAAAACGCGTCCGGTGTTGTCATGAAGGTGACAAAGACCATGGCGAAGTATAAGGCGTTGAAGCTGATGGAGGAGGTAGGTATCTCCGAGACCAGAAAGCGTTACCGCCAGTATCCGTTTGAGTTCTCGGGCGGTATGCGTCAGCGTATTGTCATTGCGATTGCACTTGCGGCAGACCCGGATATCCTGATCTGTGATGAGCCTACGACTGCACTTGACGTTACGATTCAGGCGCAGATTCTTGAACTGATTAACAATTTGAAGGAGAAGAGACATCTCTCCATTATCTTCATCACACATGATCTGGGGGTTGTTGCAAACATGGCAGACCGTATTGCCGTTATGTATGCAGGCAAGATTGTCGAGATGGGAACGAGCAATGATGTATTCTATTCTCCGGCACACCCGTATACATGGGCGCTTCTGTCTGCAATGCCTGACGTTGAGACGGACGAGAGACTGGAAGCGATTCCCGGAACACCGCCTAACATGATCTATCCTCCGGTAGGAGATGCATTTGCAGATCGTAATAAGTATGCGTTGAAGATTGACTTTGAGATGCAGCCTCCGATGTTCAAGATCAGTGAGACACATCAGGCGGCTACATGGCTGCTCCATCCGGATGCACCCAAGGTAGAGATTCCGAAGGCAATCACAGATCGTATCGCAAGGATGAAAGCGAAGGGAGGTGCTTCCGATGGCGAATAGACCGCAGGTAGCCGGTGCAGAGACACTGTTAAAGGTGGATCATCTCTGCCAGTATTTTAAGATCAACAAGGCAGTGGATGATGTCAGCTTTGATATAAAGAAGGGTGAGGTTTTCGGTCTGGTAGGAGAGTCCGGTTGCGGTAAGACCACGACAGGACGTTCAATTATCAAGCTGTATGATATTACCTCGGGCAGCATTTACTTTAACGGAGAGAGAATTGCAGCGGGCACCCTTTCCTATAAAGAGAATATCAAGGAAGCTAAGAAGAAGCTGAAATCCGAGACAGATCCGGCGAAGAAGGCAGAGCTGGAAGAGTATATCAGGAAACAGCAGGACGAAATCCGTTCTGCAAAGAAGGATCACAAGAAGAAAAGATTCTATACGGACATCCAGATGATTTTTCAGGATCCTATCGCTTCACTGGATCCGCGTATGACGGTAGAGCAGATCATCGCGGAAGGCTTGAAGATCAATGGTGAGAAGGACAAAAAGGTCATTGAGCAGAAGGTTTATGACGCGTTGGAGATGGTTGGTCTGGTAAGAGAGCATGCAGGACGTTATCCGCATGAGTTCTCCGGTGGACAGCGTCAGCGTATCGGCGTTGCACGTGCTGTTGTCATGGAGCCGAAGCTGATCATTGCGGATGAGCCTGTCAGTGCCTTGGACGTATCCATTCAGGCACAGGTAATCAATCTGCTGGATGATCTGAGAGAGAAGATGGGACTGACAGTTCTTTTCATTGCGCATGATCTGTCGGTTGTAAAATATTTCTCTGACCGTATCGGCGTTATGTACTATGGTAAGATGGTGGAGCTTGCGACCAGCGATGAGCTGTTTGCACATCCGCTTCATCCCTACACAAGATCGCTCTTATCTGCAATTCCCATGCCCGATCCGGAGTATGAGAAGCAGCGTCAGAGAATCACCTATGTTCCGTTGAAGGAGCATGATTACAGTGTTGATAAGCCTTCCTTCCGTGAGGTTGCGCCGGGACATTTTGTACACTGCAATCAGGCTGAGTTTGAAAAGTATCAGGCAATGATGCAGGAGTAAGCAATATGAAGTCTGTAAAGTATATTGCCCAGATTGCGGCGGGGGCGGTCATGGCAGTTCTGGTGATGCTCTGGCAGGGGCTGGGCGATGCACAGACCGCGGCAGACCGCTTGAAGATTATCAGCGATGGATTTGCTGTATCCGGTCTGCTCTACACGGCGATGGGCGTTCTGATATGGGTGTCAACGACGGGATTTTTCGATATTTTTGCCTATGCGATCCGCAAGGGCGCACATGTACTGATTCCCGGAATGGTAAAGGATGACCATACAGGGTATTACGAATATCAGCAGGGAAAGAAGGAAGCGAGGGCAAAGGGTGAGACTGCCGGAAGAAAATCGACCCTGTTCGTTGGACTGTTGTTTTTTGCGCTGAGCCTTTTGTTTACATTGCTGTGGTATTATTGGAATTAAGAAAGTTCTTGCTATTTTGTTCACTATATGGTATCATTTAACCTGCTTGGCATTAGGAGGTGTGAAATGGGAGTTCTGAAAATTGTTTTGACAATTATCTTCATATTGATTTGTATTGCACTGGTGGTTCTGGTGCTGATGCAGGAAGGCAAGTCCGCGGGGCTCGGCTCCATCAGTGGAGCAGCTGAGACCTATTGGGGCAAGAACAAAGGTCGTTCCATGGAGGGACGTCTGGTACAGATTACCAAGGCTCTTGCCGTGTTGTTTATGGTACTTGCGGTTATACTGAATCTGAACATTTTTTAAAGCAGTTTACTTCAGAACACTCCTGTGTTACCCACAGGAGTGTTTTTGGTATATGGGGGATTTATGGGAAGCGAGAACAGCGCGGAGAAGAGAAAAAAAGTAATATGTGATCTGGTGAATGATCCGGTCTATGTTCCGATGAAGGAGAAGGAGCTTGCGATGCTGCTTCAGGTTTCAAAGGAGGACAGGGAGGAGTTCCGAAGGCTTCTGCAGGAGCTGCTTGCCGAGGGTAAGCTGATGCTCACGGTGAAGGGGAAGTACATGAAGTCCAACGGCAAGGTTCTGACCGGAACCTTTATCAGTAATTCCAAGGGCTTCGGCTTTGTGGAGATCGAGGGCAGGGAGGAAGACCTGTTTATACCGGAGGATAAGACGAACGGTGCGTTTCATAAGGACATTGTCGAGGTCGCGCTTCTTCCGGGCAGAGACGGAAAGCGCCAGGAGGCACAGGTCTTAAAGATTATTGCCAGGGGGATGACAACGGTTGTCGGGACGTTTGAGCGATCCAGAGAGAATTATGGTTTTGTGATCCCGGATAACACGAAGCTCGCGCAGGATGTCTTTGTGCCGAAGGAGCATTCCATGGGGGCGGTCAGTGGGCACAAGGTGGTCGTTGAACTGACGGATTACGGCACAGACAAGCATAGCCCACAGGGGAAGGTTATTGAGATTCTCGGACATGTAAACGATCCGGGGGTGGACATCATGTCCATTGTCAGGGGCTTTGAGCTGCCGGTCGAATTCCCGGAGAAGGTCATGAATCAGGCGGCGCGCACTGCGCAGGAGGTGTCCGAGGCGGACAGAGCTGGCAGGCGGGATCTCAGGGATGTGGTCATGGTGACGATCGACGGAGAGGATGCAAAGGATCTCGATGATGCGGTCAGCGTCTCCTTTGACGGTGAGAAATATCATCTCGGTGTGCATATCGCGGATGTGACGAATTATGTGCAGGAAAACTCCGCGCTTGACAGGGAGGCGTTGAAGAGGGGGACAAGCGTTTATCTGGTTGACAGGGTGATTCCGATGCTGCCCCATGCGCTGTCTAACGGCATCTGCTCGCTGAATGAGGGTGTTGACAGGCTGGCGCTGAGCTGTCTGATGACGGTGGATCAAAAGGGCGAGATCACGGACTATGAAATCTGCGAGTCTGTGATCAGGGTCAATAAGAGAATGAGTTATCGGGTGGTGCAGGAGCTGCTGACGGAGGATGGACTGACGGAGAAGACGCCGCAGCCGGGCGAGGAGGACTACAGAGAGTATGCGGAGCTGCTGCCGATGTTCCGGGAGATGGAGACGCTTGCGGGGCTGCTCAGGGAGAAGAGACGGAAGCGCGGCTCAATTGATTTTGATTTTCCGGAATGTAAGATCTATCTCGACAGTGAGGGGCGTCCCACGGACATTAAGCCTTATGAGCGGAATACGGCGACGGACATCATTGAGGATTTCATGCTGGCGGCGAACGAGACGGTTGCACAGCATTTTTACTGGATGGAGCTGCCGTTTGTGTACCGTGTGCATGATGTGCCGGACGCGGACAGGCTGCAGAAGCTCGCTTCCATTATCAGTAATTTCGGCTACAGCATGAAGGCTGTCGGCAAGGCGAAATCGAAGGTGAGCAGCGAGGAAATCCATCCGAAGGAGATACAGAAGCTGCTGGCGAAAATTGCCGGTACGCCGGAGGAGGCAATGATCAGCCGTATGGCGCTTCGGAGCATGAAGCAGGCAAAATACAGTGTGGAATGCACGGGGCATTTCGGGCTGGCATGTGCGTATTACTGTCATTTCACTTCCCCGATCCGACGCTATCCCGACCTGCAGATTCACCGCATTATCAAGGAACAGCTGCGGGGCAGGATGAATGACGAGCGCACTGCACATTATCGGGAGCTTCTGCCGGAGGTTGCGAAGCATTCCTCCGAGACAGAGAGGCGTGCCGACGAGGCTGAGCGCGAGACGGACAAGCTGAAGAAGGTGGAATATATGGAACAGCATGTCGGGGAGAGCTTCGACGGAGTCATTTCCGGCGTCACGGGCTGGGGGCTTTATGTGGAGCTTCCGAATACCGTGGAGGGGCTGGTGCATATATCTAAATTGTACGGCGATTATTATTACTACAGTGAAAAGAGCAGTGAGCTGGTCGGAGAGGCGACCGGACGGTGCTTTAAGCTGGGAATGCCTGTGAGAGTCAATGTGGATGGCTGCGACAGGTTTACCAGAACAATTGACTTCTCACTGGAAGAGGAGTAGATTGAAGATAAGACGGAGGAGGTGTCAGAAATGGCAAAGCAGAAGGAACCGCAGAAGCTGATTGCGAACAATAAAAAGGCATACCACGATTTCTTTATCGACGAGACCTTCGAGACAGGGGTTGTGCTTCATGGGACGGAGGTAAAGTCCATGCGTCTGGGAAAGTGCAGTATCAAGGAATCCTTTATCCGTATTGAGAATGGCGAGGTCTTTGTGTACGGGATGCATGTCAGCCCCTATGAAAAGGGAAATATTTTCAACAAGGATCCGCTGCGTGTCAAAAAGCTTCTGATGCACAGATACGAGATCAACAAGCTCGCGGGAAAGGTTGCCGAGAAGGGGTATACTCTTGTGCCCTTGCAGGTATACTTTAAGGACGGCAGAGTCAAGGTGGAGATCGGTCTTGCACGAGGCAAAAAGCTGTATGACAAGAGAGAGGATATTGCAAAGAAGGATGCGCGCAGGGAAGTGGAAAGAGAATTTAAGGTGAAGAACCTGTAGCTGTTGACATAGCCTAAGAGTTTAAGCTATACTAAAGAGTGAGGACGAAAGTCGGAACAATAAATGCTTCGGGGTAGTAAAGGTTTCGACAGGGGTCTTGCAGCTGGAGAAGCTATCCGTTGCGACACGTTAATCGCAAAATTAAACTAAACGCTGAAGATAATACTCAGTTAGCACTTGCAGCCTAACCGCTGCTGGTGACGCCGCCTCAGGCGGCTCGTCCGCTCCGGGACACTCACATTCCGGAATCCGGGCGTCGACTATGTGAGAAACGACACGCGGTAAGCTTTGCCCGCGCGGGCGTATGATGAAGCTACCCTGAGCAGCTGATTGTCCGTTATCTGCTGCATCAGGGGAACAGGCGGGGGTGAGCCCCGCCGCAAAAACGGACTATGATAGTAGAAGGACAGGGAATGGGCTTTTGGACGCGGGTTCGACTCCCGCCTACTCCACTAAATGAGTCTGAGGTGAACGCCAGAGTCTCACCTTTGGAATTCTCAGATCCATCTGAAGATGCCGATAAACGCGGCATCTTTTTCTTTTGGGTTGCATTTCGTATTACATAAGTTTCCATCTGCGGCGTTGGCGTCAATCGCTGTAGCTATCTCTCCGCCTTGCTCCATATTATTTACCAGAAAGTCAGGGATACGGCACACCGGAAAAATGAAATTCCTGCCTGAAAGAGAAAAATGCAACTCAGATAGGAAGAGTATAGCTATTATATGGTAATTTTCCTATCTGGAAGGATGAAAGTACGCGTTGGGTAGGAAATTCAAAGAGACATTCGGAAAAAATTCCTATTTAGAAGGATAAAAGCGTGTTTTAAGTAGGAATGTTAAATCGGATAAATTTCAGTACACCTGCCAGTAAAATGAGATTCTCATAAGCGATTTGGTTCAATTTGAATTTGTGGAGGCTTCAAATGAAACTTACAATAGAATCAATTTCTGATGTTACAAGAGAAGAGTTTTATAAACTTGCTTTAGAGTATTTGCCATACAGCGATTACGAAATAGTAAAGAAGAGAGAGGCAGAATATCATCAGGCATACATGGTTGCACTTTTAGAGAAAAAGGTGATTGGCGTAGCTTTTGGCTGGCCGCGAAAACTAGATGATCCAGAGGATGAGACCTTCGTAATAGATGGAATTTGCATTCAGGAGCCTTTTCAGAAACATGGTTATGGTTCTTTATTGCTACAGGCTATGGAACATGCTTGTTTACTGTACGGATGTCCCTCAATCTCTTTAGGCTCCGCCGGTGGATACGTGGAACGCTATTACATAAAAAATGGCTATGAGCCAATATGCTACAAAGTTTACAGAGAACAGGGCATTGTTGTTGAAAAGGAATATACTTCCATAGAGGACTATGAAACATATCAAAGAAAGAATGAAGATGGATTTGTGGTAATGACAAAGAGGATTCTGTGATGGCTGGTGACAAAATTTATCTGCCATAACGGGATGGATTGTTATCACCAAACCACATTGCCAGAGCAATATTACTTGCACTGTTCGGAATATACGCCCGGCCGTCAGCCATTAAACTGTTCCCCCAAAAGATGAGTAATTACATTTTATCCGCCATAATAAGAGGTTATGCCTGTGATGCCATCAAGGGCACCCGACCGCAGGACATGAACCATATAACCTTCATCGCCCCAAATTAACCTGTTTTCATGATAGATACCGTAATTGCTGGATGGTTCAAAGCCATATCTTGCATATAGATCAGGATTTCCTCCGAGGAACACTGCTCCATAGCCGAGCTGTTTCGCTTTTCTGAGGGCTTCTTCTACAAGCATTCGCATTAACCCCTGCCTCTGGTATTCCGGCAAGACTGCGGTTTGCGATAAGACTAATTGTGTATTTTTGCCATTTTCGGTAATAATATCCGTTTCATAAAGAGCAACTTCTCCGGCAATTACACCATTTTCTAATACTGCGACAAGTGAAAGCTCCGGAATAAAGGTTTCTTTTTTCCGCTCGTCTATAAACTGTTCCATCATGAAGTTTCCGATTCCTGTACCATGTTGTTCGGAAAATGCCCTATAAATAATATCATTAACTTTCTCGTATTCGGACGGCTTTTCCGGCCGGATTATGACTTTGGACTTATCGATCACACTAATTACCTCCCTTGTTTTGACATTTCTTTTTCAAATAATCTGTTTTCAGACTGTCATTTGCAGTTTATTTGGACTATATTAATAATATCATCAATAAGCCTATGTTTGCAATAGGGGAAAACAGTAATCCTATGCTTGACAGCGCAGATAAAAATTCTTATACTGAGTTTAAAAGAGCCGCCTGTAATGGCGGTTCTTTTTGGATAGTTTTTATTATAGTTTCAGGAGGAACAGCATGTCGGAACAACAGGATCGATCGGTAGGAGGTTATCTTTTTTTTACGGAGAAGGATGCGAAACTGGCATCAGCAGAACGAAAGAAGATTGAGTATCTCGAGGCAAGGATTGACTATTCCAGACCGGAAAGCATTCTTTCCGTCTACCAGAATGCGATTCAGGAGAGAATATTTAGAACGCCGGTCGGATTTCAGTATCTAAAGGGCCTGCGGGATTTCCTGCTGGAGCAGCCGGACATTACCACGCAGAATTTGCCGGACATCCCTTTGTACTGTACCTTCAGCGGAGACGTCAGGGAGAAGAGCCAGCCTGCGAGAAACCGGATCAAACCGGCGAAGGATAAGGCGGAGAAGAACCGGTCAGGCTTTATGTTGTCCGTGCTGTTAAACATTCTTCTTGTGCTGGCAATCGCAGCCATGTTTATGATCACCCTGCGGAGCGATAACCCGAATGTGCTGAATTATGAGCGGGTGTTGACGGACAAGTATGCTTCGTGGGAGCAGGAGCTCATGGAACGGGAACAGGCTGTCCGTGAGAAGGAACTGGAGCTACAGATAAAGGATGAGTAAGACTGCCTGACAGACAGAAAAGAACCAGAGGCGCTTTCACAGAATGGACATAAAAGTGTTATATATTGTAATGACAGGGAAGGATGTGTGATTGCAATGGAAAAATTAAAAATACTGGTAGTGGATGATGAGAGCAGGATGCGCAAGTTGGTCAGAGACTTTCTTGTGAAGGCGGGCTATGAGGTGGTGGAGGCAGGCGACGGAGAAGAGGCAGTCGATCTGTTTTTGCAGCAAAAGGATGTTGCACTGATCGTGCTGGATGTCATGATGCCGAAGATGGATGGCTGGCAGGTCTGCCGTGAGGTGCGCTCCTATTCCAAGGTGCCGATCATCATGCTCACGGCGCGGGGAGATGAGCGGGATGAACTGCAGGGCTTCCAGCTCGGTGTGGACGAATATATCTCGAAGCCGTTCAGCCCGAAGATTTTAGTTGCGCGCATTGAGGCGATCCTGCGCAGAACAAATCAGGTGACGGAGGAAGAGGCCTTAAGCTGCGGCGGAATCGAGATCGATAAGGCGGCGCACAGGGTTCTGATCGATGGGAAAGAGATCGAACTCAGCTACAAGGAGTTTGAGCTTCTCACCTATTTTGTGGAAAACAAGGGAATTGCGCTCTCGAGGGAAAAAATTCTGAACAATGTCTGGAATTATGACTATTTCGGAGACGCGCGCACGATTGATACGCATGTGAAGAAGCTGCGCAGCAAGATGGGGGAGAAAGGCGACCTGATCAAGACCATCTGGGGCATGGGCTACAAGCTGGAGGCATGACTGTGAAACGTTCGATCAGACAGCAGTTTGCATTAATTTTTATAGGGCTGATGGCCGGGACAATCTTATTGTGCTGGTTTATTAATAATGTGTTTCTGGAGGAGTATTATATCCGAAGTAAGACCGAGGTAATCTACGACGCCTACAATACGATCAGTCAGGCGGCAAAGAGCGATACCTACAGCTCGGATGCGTTCGTGCAGGAGCTGGATGACGTCTGCAATATCTATAATATTACGGTCTGCGTGATGGACGCGAATTCCCAGACGAAATATGTTTCGGGAAACGGCGGAAGGGAGCTGGAGAAGCAGCTGCTCAGCTATATCTTTGGATGGCAGGAGACTCCGTCCAAGATCATTGAGGAGGGAGAGGAGTATACCATCCAGAGGATGACCTTCGGCGGTGAGGAGTTTCTGCTGATGTACGGGCAGCTTGACACCGGCATTTCCTTTATTATGCGGACGCCTATTGAGAGCATCCGGGAGAGTGCGAAGATTGCAAACCGCTTTTTCGCCTATGTGGGAATTGCGGGGACGGTTGCCGGAGCAACCATTATCTGGCTGGTGACGGGAAGAATCACAAAGCCGATCAAGACCCTGAACCGCATTTCCGAGCAGATGGTGCATCTGGACTTTGAGGCAAAGTATGACGGAACGGCAAAGAATGAAATCGGTATGCTGGGAGAAAATATGAACAAGCTCTCGGAATCCCTTGAACAGTCGATCTCAGAGCTTAAGACCGCCAACAATGAATTGCAGCGCGATATTGAGAAGAAGGAACAGATCGATGCGATGCGCAAGGAGTTTCTTGCCAACGTATCACATGAGCTGAAGACTCCGATTGCCCTGATACAGGGATATGCGGAGGGGCTTGTCGAGGCAGTCAGTGATGACCCGGAGAGCCAGAAATTTTATTGTGAGGTCATCATGGATGAGGCTTCCAAGATGAATAATATGGTACAGAAGCTGCTGACATTAAACCAGCTGGAATTTGGCAACGATGTTGTGACGATGGAGCGGTTTGACATTACGGCGCTGATCAGAAACTATATCCAGTCCGCGGCGATTCTGACAAAGCAGAATGAAATTCAGGTCTGTATGGACGAATACCCGTCTCTTTATGTCTGGGGCGACGAGTTTAAGACGGAAGAGGTCTTTATGAACTATTTCTCCAACGCGGTCAATCACTGCGCGGGCGAAAAGAAGATCGTCGTGACGATGGAGCAGAAGGAGAAGACGATCAGAGTCGGTGTGTTTAACACGGGTGCGCCGATCCCGGAGGAATCGCTGCCGCATCTGTGGGAGAAGTTTTATAAGGTGGACAAGGCGAGAACAAGGGAGTACGGCGGCAGCGGCGTCGGGCTTTCCATCGTCAAGGCAATCATGGAGTCCATGAACCGCGATTACGGAGTGGAGAATTACGAGAACGGCGTGCTCTTCTGGTTCGAGCTTGAGGTCTGCCAGGAGGAGACGCAGGAATAGGTTTGTGACGGAGGGATTATGAGGGAAGGTACAGGCGAAGAACGTGAGATGAAGGTGCTGCTGGTCGGCGTGGACACCGGCGAGGAACCGGATTTTGAGCATTCCATGGAGGAACTGTCCAGCCTTGCGGAGGCTGCCGGAAAAAGAGTCGTCGGAATCATTGTCCAGCGGATGGAGGCAGTCAACAAGGCGCTCTATATCGGAACGGGAAAAGTGGCTGAGGTGAAGGAATATGCGGGAATGATCGAAGCCGACGAGGTGGTCTTTGACAACGCCCTCTCGCCCTCTCAGATCAGGAATCTCGGAAATGAACTGGAGCTGCCAATTCTGGACAGGACAAATCTCATACTGGACATCTTTGCAATCCGTGCGAGAACAGGAGAGGCAAAGCTGCAGGTGGAGACGGCGAGGCTTCAATATATGCTGCCGCGGCTTGTGGGAATGAGAGACAATCTCAGCCGACAGGGAGGAACCGGCGGAAGCATGAGTAATAAGGGCGCTGGTGAGACGAAGCTGGAGCTGGACAGACGTAAGATCGAGCACAGAATCAGCGAACTGAAAAAGGAGCTTGCCGTTGTTGCAAAGAACCGTGAGACGATGCGGAAGAAGCGCGGGCAGTCCAGAATACCGCAGGTGGCGCTCGTCGGCTATACTAACGCCGGGAAATCGACCATCATGAACCGGCTTGTCGACAGATATGGCGAGCGGAAGGAAAAGACTGTGCTGGAGAAGGACATGCTCTTTGCGACGCTGGACACCTCCGTCAGAGCCATTCACACCGGGGACAGAAAGCCGTTTTTCCTTGTGGATACGGTTGGTTTCATACACAAACTGCCGCACGGACTTGTCAAGGCATTCCGGTCAACGCTGGAGGAGGTGCGTTATGCCGATCTGCTGATTCAGGTGGTCGATTTCTCGGACGAATTCTATAAGCAGCAGATGGAGGTCACGGCGGAAACCCTGAAGGAGCTGGAGGCGGGGGATATTCCGCAGATCATTGTGTATAATAAGGCGGACAGATGTAATATGGAGGCACTGCCGAAGGTGAGTGAAAACAGGATCTATATGGCGGCAGGGCAGGACTGCGGTCTGGAGGAGCTTGTCGGAATGGTGAAGGAAGTGCTCTATAAGGATCGGGTGGAGACGGAGCTGCTTCTTCCGTTTGAGCAGGGCAGTATTCTTTCTTACTTTATGGAGAATGCGACGGTTCTGGAGAGGGAATATCTCGCGGACGGCGTGCGGCTGAAGGTGAGCTGCCATAAAAATGATGCGGAGAAGTATAAGAAATATATTTCTGTTGGAGGAAAAGTGGTAGATGAGTGAAAAATGGTGGAAGAATGCGGTGATCTATCAGATCTATCCGCGCAGCTTCAAGGACAGTAACGGAGACGGCATAGGCGATCTGCGGGGAATCATAGGCAAGCTGGATTATCTGCACGAGCTGGGGATAGACGCGATCTGGCTTTCGCCGGTGTGCAGATCTCCCCAGTATGACAATGGTTACGACATTTCGGATTATCAGGACATTGATCCCATGTTCGGCACACTCGCCGACATGGATGAACTGATCGGGGAGGCGGGAAAGAGAAACATCCGGATCATTCTCGATCTTGTGTTGAATCATTCCTCGGACGAACACCCGTGGTTTCAGGAGGCGAAGAAGAGCAGGGAGAATCCATATCATGATTTCTATGTCTGGAGAGACGGGAAAAAGGATGTGCCGCCCAATGATATGCGGGCGTGCTTCGGCGGCTCCGCGTGGGAATGGGTGGAGGAGCTCGGGCAATACTACTTCCACCAGTTTGCGGTTCAGCAGCCGGATCTGAACTGGGAAAATCCGGCGCTCAGGGAAAAGATATATGAAATGATCAATTGGTGGATGGACAGGGGAATCGGCGGTTTCCGTCTCGATGTGATCGATCAGATCGCAAAGGAGCCGGATCAGCATATCACCAGCAATGGCCCCAGACTGCATGAATTTCTGCGGGAGCTGAGCGCGAAGACATTCCAGAGAGGGAATATTGTCACGGTTGGGGAGGCGTGGGGCGCAAACACCGAGAACGCGAAGCTCTACAGCAATCCCGATGGCAGCGAACTGTCCATGGTGTTCCAGTTTGAGCATATAACGCTCGATCAGCTTCCGGGTAAGGAGAAGTGGGATCTCTGCCCGTTGGAGCTGGGAAAGCTGAAAAATGTTTTTGAGAAATGGCAGAAGGAGCTTTACCGCTGCGGATGGAACAGTCTGTTCTGGAACAATCACGATCTGCCGCGGATTGTTTCAAGATGGGGAAACGACGGGGAATACCGGGAGGAATCCGCGAAGATGTTGGCGACGCTGCTGCATGGTATGCAGGGAACACCCTATATTTATCAGGGCGAGGAGCTGGGCATGACGAATGTGGATTTTCAGCCGGAGGATTACAGGGACATTGAGTCCGTCAACATGTATCGGGAACGGATTAAGACATGTCCGAAGGAGGAGGTACTGCGTTCGCTTCATGCAAAGAGCAGGGACAATGCGCGCACGCCGATGCAGTGGACTGCCGGAAAATATGCGGGCTTCTCGGAGACGGAGCCGTGGATCGGGGTCAATGAGAACCATTGCCGGATCAATGCGGAGGAAGAACTGCAAAATGAGACTTCCGTTTTCCATTACTATCGGAAGCTGATTGCGCTCAGAAAGCAGCATCCGGTTTTCAGCGAGGGAGACTTTGAGCTGCTGTTCAGGGAACATCCCGATCTTTTTGCCTATGTCAGAAGAACTGCGAAGGAGGAACTGCTGGTAGTGTGCAATTTCTATGGGAACGAGGTGTCGTTTGCTTTCCCGGAGGAATGGAAGCGCGAGGGGAAGCTGCTTCTGACGAACTATGCGGCACCGGCAGAGGAGCTGCTGCGTCCCTATGAGGCGGCGATCTATTACAGGACAATGGAGAATTGACTGTAGCGGAAATATGTTGTATATTTATAGATAGTAGGGTGTCTTAACGATGCCATAGCAGGGAAATGGGAATGTGAGAGGGCGAGTATGAAGAAGAAAATTGTTGCGGCGGCGTTGGCAATTTTGATGTGTATAGGGACGACCGGATGCGGAGAGAATACAATACCGAATCTGGATGAGGAGGAATTACAGTCGATCGGCGAGTACACGGCTGTCACGCTGATGAAATATGATGCAAATCGCAGAAGCAGACTTGTGGAGCTGCCTGAGGAGACGGTCGAGCCGACGGAATCCCCTGAACAGGCACCGCAGGAGACACCGGAGCCTTCCGGGATGGCGCCGGTAGATGAGACGCTGGTGATCGACAGGTCTGGCGATACGCAGGGAGGCAGTATGGAGGAAGTGCTTGCGCTGCCGGATGGAATGCGGATTTCTTATCTTGGGGAAGAGGTGTGCGATGCGTACCCTCATGATGGGGAGGAGCATTATTTCATGCTGACGGCGACGAGCGGAAAGAAACTGCTTGTTCTGAGTTTCCGGCTGACGAATGAGGCGGAACAGGAACAGAGCGTTGACATTGCGTCCCAGAATGTGGAGTTTCGGATCACGGTCAATGAGGATTATAAGAGAAGGGCGATGCCGTCGCTGCTTCTGGATGATCTGTCTACCTATGTGGATGTTGTTCCTGCCGGGGAGACAAGAACTGTCGTGCTGGTGATTGAAGTGGAGCAGCTGAGTGATGAAGAGATAACTTCACTTTCTTTAAAACTGAAAAATGACACAAAAACATATACAATTCAATTAAAATGAGCCTATATACAGTAAAATGTTTAGGACGGTAAAGTGTGAAAAGAGCTTGAAATGCCGATAAATACAGCGTTTCAGGCTCTTTTTGATAAATTGTTCAAAAAAATTACAAAAAATATCAAATTAAGTGTTGACAAGTGTAGATATGGGTGATATACTCAATTTCGTTGTTGAGGAACAACCGAGACAACAAAAAAGATTCAAAAATAAATAAAAAAAGTTGTTGACAAACAAACGGCGATGTGGTAATCTAAATAAGCTGTCACGTGAGACAACAACAAGCAACACAGCAAATGTTCTTTGACAAATAAACAGTAATGCAACCCTGAAAATTCCAAATGC
>CAKRUB010000009.1 GCA_934402375.1 uncultured Acetatifactor sp. | reverse complement strand
CACTTGTTATGAGGTAACTGTTTAAAGAAAAAAGTCCAAAAATCAATGATTTAGGGCTTGAAATTATAGGAAGGGAATGATACATGAGCAAATATGATGCGTTGTGGAAATGGATCGGGGAAAATGGCACTGACAGTTTTCGGCTGACTTACGCCGAGATTGAAAAGATCGCCGGATTGCCCCTTGACCATTCATTTCTGAAATTTAAAAAGGAACTGGTGGATTACGGCTATGAGGTCGTAAAGATTTCCATGAAGGAGCAGAATGTTGCTTTCAGGAGACTTGAAAAATAGTATTCAGCAAGTGAAAACAAACACCTCGTCCAATAAGGTAAAAGCGTTTCGGAAAAATCCGAAGGCAGGCATCTAGTTTGTTGACAGGCGTTTTTTTCGTGGAGTCAGCCTGTCCGGTACAATGGAGGTGCTGGAAACTGCCGAAGCGAAAGAACAGATATGGAGAACAGGGGACACGATGTATTATCATGAGGGTGTGACAGATCTTGATTATTGTGTCTTAAGGTTCACTGCCACTAAGGGCAGATATTACAGCAATTTCAAATCCGAGGATTTTGACATTTAAGAGGAATCCTCTGGTACCTGCGGAAGCTGAGCAGGAGTGGAAAAAGCATGTACAACGTGCATAAAAATACCTGCGGATGCCGCGTAAGCGGACTTACCGCAGGTACATTTAGCGAAAATTATCCGAGATATGCCTTGAGGAGCGCAAAAGTGGCGGCAACGCCGTCCTTGTGGGAGCGCTCGTAGCCATGGGAGGCATAGACGCCGGGACCGATGAGACCGTGCCGCGCGTCAATTCCGGCAGAGAGCGCTGCATCGGCATCGGAACCGTAGAAGGGATAGACATCAGCCGCATAATCAACATTTTCGCGTGTAGCGGCTTCAATCAGCCCACGCACAACATCATAGTGGTAAGGACCATGGCTGTCCTTCACGCAGATGGAGACCTGCCGTTCCGTACATTCCAGACCGTCGCCGACGCATCCCATGTCCACGGACAGGAGCTCCTCCACATCAGCAGGAATGGATGCGCAGGCACCGTGGCCAATCTCCTCGAACACCGTGATATGCTGATAGACCTTTCTGGAAGGCGTAATGCCTTCATCCCTCAGATACTTTGCATAGCCCAGCAGAATGGCGGTGCTCAGCTTGTCATCCAGAAAGCGGCTTTTGATGTAACCGGATTCGGTAATGCGGGTGCGGGGATCGAGACAGACAAAGGAACCGTTGGCGATGCCGAGCGCCTTGACCTCATCCTTGGAAGAGACATTTGCATCCAGCAGCACCTCAACAGAATCAAAGGTGCGCTCGGTTTTCTGGTAGTCACCGTTTACATGAATCGAAGCGTCCTTCAACTGAACGGTTCCCTCGTATACTCTGCCGTCCAGAGTATATATGCGGCAGTTTTCCGTTTCGACATTATTGGCGTTCAGACCGCCGACTCTTGTGAGCCTTAAGTTTCCGTTATCCTTAATTTCCGCGACCATGGCGCCGAGGGTATCGACATGAGCCATGGTGAGCACGGCGTTTCCCTCGCCGCCAAGGTTCACAAGGACACCGCCCTTGCGCGTCTTTTCCGGCTGATAGCCAAGTCTTCGATATTCCTCCATCAGATAGTCCGTCACCTTGCCGGTGAAGCCGGAAGGACTGTCGATTGCCAGAAGCTTTTCAAGCTGTTCCATGATGTAGTCCAGACATTTTTCCATGTTATCACTGATCCTTTCGTTAATATTACCTATTACTAGGTGCCGCAAAATTCACACATTGCAGATGACAGTTGCACAGAGTGCACCTGACCACAAGCAGCGCACTCTGGAGCCGCCGGCGCTTAGTCTCCGTACTGTGGAGACTTATGCGTCCGCTGCGAGCGGAAGGTAGCGGGAGCGTGCCTGCGGTGGTCTGTGCATTTTGTGCAACGTCATGTGCAGAATCATGGCTTTTGAATTACTTATCACTCTCTGTATTCTACAGCATATAACCATAAGATGCAATCAATTCAAAGAGCTGGTGAGTAGAATTTGCGCCACAATATAGAGGACGACGAGAAAGAGCACATTGTACAGTGTGAAGATTTTCAGGTAAGCTCCTTTTCGGGCATTCCGGCTGCCGCTGTACAGGCGGTAGGAAATCACGCTTGCAAGGGAGGCAATCAGGGTGCCAAGTCCGCCCACATTGACTCCGTAGAGGAGTGGCAGTGCCTGATCGGTGAAGCCTGAGAGCAGGATAGCGGCGGGGACATTGCTGATACACTGGCTGAACAGTGTACCCAGCAGAAGCTCACGCCCGTTGATGAGGGAACGCAGCAGGTCGGATATTGCTGGGATTCGCTGCATATTGCCGATAAAGAGAAAGAAGCATACAAAGGTCAGAAGCAGAAAGTAATCCACTGACCGGAAGAGCCTTCTGTCCAGAAAAAATACAGCGCAAACCAATATTCCCAGCATGACCGGCCATGAAATAAGCCGGAAGACACACAGCAGACATACCAGAAATAAAAGGGTATAGACGATCAGCTTACGGGCGGCAGAAGTCTTGACTGCTGGGGAGGAGCTTTGACTGGCAGGATCGGTGGTCTCTGCGGAGGCACCGAAGCCTGTCGCAGCACTTCCGCTGGCAGGAGCATCCAACAGTCTGTTCGGCAGCAGACAGGAGCAGAGGAGCAGCAGCCCGGCGGAAAGGGCTGACAGCGGCAGCATGCGCAGGACAAAGTCTGTCGGCGAAAATGCATAGGCTGAGTATAGGTACAGATTCTGCGGGTTGCCGATGGGCGTCAGCATACTGCCAAGGTTTGCGGCAATGGTCTGGAGTACAACGACGGGAATCAGCAGCTTCTCTTCTCCTGTCATGGCAAAGAGCATCACGGCAAAGGGTACAAAGGTAAGGAGTGCCACATCGTTTGTGATCAGCATACTGGAAAAGAAACATAGGAAGACCAGCAGCAGGCACAGATGGCGGGTGCAGCTTGCCTTTGCCAGCAGACGGTCGCCCAGATAGTGGAAGAAACCGATGCTCTGAAATCCGGCGACGACCAGCATAAGACCGAACAGCAGCGCCAGCACACGGTAATCGATATATTTAAGGTAGGCGATGGAAGGCGGTACAATAAACGCAGAGACGACAGCGAGCAGCCCTGCGGCACAGAGCACAGCCTCTTTTTTGATAAATGACAATAAGTTTTTCATATAGGTTTATCCCCTGTTTCTATTTACTTTCCTCAGCGTACCACAATCAATATCGCAGGGAAAGAAGCAATTTTGGAAAATTTAGAAAGAATTCATTTTTATTTTACGGTGCTCTCCTTGATTTGGAAGAAGCTTTCAGTATACAATCAGCTGTAACGTAAAAAGTAATTGTCAAGAAAAGATGATATGCCGGTGAAACGGCAGAATGTGAGGAACTATGGTACGTCTTTTAAAGAAAATGCAAACAAAAGAGTGGCTGATGGCGCTTTGCTGTGCAGTCCTCGTACTGGTGCAGATCTATTTCGATCTGCGGCTGCCGGATTACATGAGTGATCTGACAGTGCTGATCAAGACACCGGGCAGTACGGTGGGAGATGTAATGAGAACCGGTGGGCAGATGCTCGGATGTACGCTCATCAGCGCCCTGTTTGCGGTGGCATGCGGCTTCCTTTCCGCGAAGGTTGCGGCAGGCTTCAGCTATATTGTCCGCGAGGATGTCTTCAACAAGGTTGCGGATTTCGGACAGAAGGAGATGCTTGATTTCTCCGTGCCGAGTCTGATCAACCGCACGACGAACGACATCACACAGATTCAGATGCTTGTTGCCATGGGGCTGCAGATCATGATCAAGTCGCCTGTCATGGCGGTGTGGGCGATTATCAAGATTGTCAATAAGAGCTGGGAGCTTTCTGTCATCACTGCAGGATTTATAGCGGTGCTGCTCCTGATGATGGTCACGGTAGTGGTCGTGGTTCTGCCGAGGGTGAAGCGCGTCCAGAAGCTGACGGACGACATCAACCTTGTTGCAAGGGAGAATCTTACCGGTATCAATGTTGTGCATGCCTTCAATGCCGAGGACTATCAGAACCGTAAATTCGAGAAGGCGAATGATATTCTGATGCGCACACAGTTGTTCAACCAGCGCACCTTTGCCGTGCTGATGCCTGCGGTCAGCCTTGCGATGAATGCACTTGCGCTTACAATTTACTGGGTCGGCGCGTCCATTGTGAATCAGGTGCCCGCGGCTGATGTCGCACTGCGCCTGACTACCTTCAGCAATATTGTGGTCTTTGGAACTTACGCGACCTATGTCGTGATGTCACTGATGATGATGGTCATGATCATGATGTTCCTGCCGGCGGCGCAGGTGTCCGCCCAGAGAATCAATGAGGTGCTTGACACCGACATTATGCTGCGGGAGGGAAGTGGAAAGACAGCGGTGGAGCGCGGAACCGTGGAGTTTAAGGATGTCTCCTTTCATTATCCCTCTTCCCATAAAAATATTCTCGAGCATGTCAGCTTCCGGGCGGAGAAAGGGCAGACGGTTGCTTTTATCGGTTCCACGGGAAGCGGAAAAACCACACTTGTGAGTCTTGCTGCGCGCTTCTACGATGCGACCGAAGGAAGCGTGCTGGTGGATGGCGTGGATGTGAAGGATTATACCTTTGATGCGCTGTATGACCGCATCGGATATGTCACACAGAAGGCGGTTCTGTTTGCCGGTGATGTCAGGGAGAATGTGCTTTTTGGAGAGAGCAGCGCGGCGAAGGATGAGGAGACGGTGCGTCAGGCGCTGCGGCTGTCCATGGCGGAGGAATTTGTGGAAAAGATGGATGGAGCCGAGAATGCTCAGATCGCTCAGAGCGGTTCCAACGTGTCGGGCGGTCAGAAGCAGCGGTTATCCATTGCAAGGGCACTGGCGAGAAAGCCGGAAATTCTGATTTTTGATGACTCCTTCTCGGCGCTGGATTATAAGACGGATGCCCGTCTGCGGGAGGGGCTGGCGCGGGAGCTCGGTGAAACAACCTGTCTCATCGTAGCCCAACGCATCGGTACAATTCGTCATGCCGACCTGATTGTGGTGCTTGATGAGGGACGGGTGGCAGGAATGGGAACGCACAGGGAGCTGCTGCAGAATTGCGGCGTCTACCGGGAGATTGCGGAGTCTCAGTTGTCACCGGAGGAGCTTGAGAGAGATATGGTATATCAGGCAGCGGGAAAAACAACTGCTGACGCAGAAGGGAGGGAAGAGGCATGAGCGCAAATCGTATGCACAGCCCCGGAGCGGGCATGAATGTGGCGGAGAAGAGCAAGAGAGGCATTGCCGGTATCCTGCGGGAGCTCTTCGCCTTTTCCCCGAAGCTGAAGCTGCCGATGGCTGCGGCGCTTATTCTTGCGATCGCCGGAACCGTGCTGACAATTATCGGGCCGGATCAGCTGAGCCGGATGACGGATCTCATCTCGGAAGCACTGTTCGGGGAGATTGATCTTGCAGCGATCTCAGGAATTGGCTGCATCCTGTTGGCGATCTACGGCTTCAGTGCACTGTTTACCTATATTGAACATTTTATTATGGCGACTGTCACGCTTGATCTCTCAAAAGGACTGCGCCGCGCCCTGTCTGAGAAGATAAATCGTGTTCCCATGAAGTATTTTAACACGACGACACACGGAGACATCTTAAGCTGTGTGACAAATGATGTGTCCACATTGCAGCAGGCGCTGGCGAACAGTCTCCCGGGTATGATGACGGCAATTGTTCAGCTTGTCGGCTGTCTGATCATGATGTTTGCAACGGAATGGCGGATGGCAGCATCGGCAGTGCTGGTGACGATTCTGGGCTTTGGCATCATGGGAATCATTATCTCCAGATCGCAGAAGCATTTCGTCGCAAGGCAGCAGAGCCTCGGAAAGCTCAACGGCTATATCGAAGAGATGTATTCGGGACATGATGTGGTTCGCATATCGCGTGCGAACAAGCTGGTCAAGAAAAATTTCTCCGAGATGAATAAGGCGGTCTATGAGGCAAACTGGAAGAGCCAGTTTTTGTCAGGCGTGATGCAGCCGCTGATGAATGTCATCGGCAATCTCGGCTATGTCGCGGTCTGTGTGGTCGGCTCTGCGCTGGCACTGGACGGACAGATCAGCTTCGGCGTCATTGTCGGCTTTATCATGTATGTGCGGCTCTTTACATCTCCGCTCAGCACGCTCGCCCAGGGCATGACCAACATGCAGACGGCGGCAGCGGCGGGAGACAGGGTATTTGATTTCCTACAGCAGGAGGAACTGTCCGACGAGACGGGCAAAAAGGATGTACCAGAGACAGTCAGGGGAGAGGTGGAGTTTGAACATGTGCGCTTTGCTTATCCCGATCACCCCGAGAGGATTATTATCAAGGACTTTTCCGCCCATGTGAAGCCCGGGCAGAAGGTGGCAATCGTCGGACCTACCGGTGCCGGAAAGACCACGATGGTCAATCTGCTGATGCGTTTCTTTGAAATCAACAGCGGATGCATTAAAATAGACGGTGTGCCTACGACAGAGATAAAGCGTTCCGGCATCCATGATATGTTCAGCATGGTGCTGCAGGACACATGGATGTTTGAGGGAACAGTCAGGGAAAACCTTGTTTACAATAATGAAAATGTACCGGATGAGGTGCTGATCAAAGCCTGCAAGGCATGCGGAATCTATCATTTTGTGGAGGCTTTGCCAGAGGGCTTTGATACGGTGCTCGGCGAAAATGTGACGATTTCTGCGGGACAGAAGCAGTTGTTCACCATTGCGCGTGCCATGATCCAGAACCGTCCGATGCTGATTCTGGACGAGGCAACCTCCTCCGTGGATACCAGAACGGAGGCTATCACCCAGAAGGCAATGGATCGCCTGATGCAGAACAGAACCAGCTTTGTCATTGCCCACAGACTGTCAACAATCCGAAATGCAGATCTGATACTCGTATTGAAGGACGGTGATATTATCGAGCAGGGCTCCCATGAGGAACTGCTCAAATTAAACGGCTTCTATGCCGATCTGTATAATAGTCAGTTTGAACGGTAACAGTTCAGCCATAGAACGACAGGAACGGCGCGTGGGTGCTTGCACACAAAGCGCCGTTCCTGTCGTTCTATGAGCGGAGCGCCCAAATCATGAAATAAAAGATGAGCCGCGAAGCGGCGCCGTCAGCGAAGCGGACGCTTTTATGAATGGTTCGGGGCGGAACTGTTACGGATGGCTGGCGGAGCAGAAGATGAGCCGCGAAGCGGCGTCGACTGCGCAGCAGGCGCTTTTATGAATGGTTCGGGGCGGAACTGTTACGGATGGCTGGCGGAAGCAGAAAAAGCTCAAATCCTGTCTTGACAAACGATGCAGGATAGACTATATTTTCTTTATCTGATGAGTTGAAAAGGCTGTGACGAAGAGGAGTAGGCATTTTCCCTTGATAGAGAGAGCGGCTGTCTGTGAGGACGCTGGGAGGCTGCTTAAAGGAAGGAATGCGGAAGGTAGCTTCCGAGCCGGAAATCCGAAAGGTGAGTAGGATTTCACGTTTTATCCCCGTTACCGGATAGGACTTTGTAAGAAGTCGCTGAGGCAGTGACCGTGAGGACATTGCGAACAAAGGTGGTACCGCGTATATACGCCCTTTGCTGACGAAAGCCGGCAGAGGGCTTTTGTTTTACGCCAACAATAAGGAGGTAGCTATGAGCAAGGAACTGGCAAAGACCTACGATCCAAAGGGGATTGAAGACAGATTGTATGAAAAATGGCTGGAGAAGAAGTACTTTCACGCGGAAGTGGATTACTCCAAAAAACCTTTTACCATTGTGATTCCGCCGCCAAATATCACGGGACAGCTGCACATGGGACATGCGCTGGACAATACCATGCAGGACATTCTTATCCGCTTTAAAAGAATGCAGGGATATAATGCGCTCTGGCAGCCGGGAACCGACCACGCTTCCATCGCAACCGAAGTCAAGATTATCGAGAAGCTCAAGGAACAGGGAATCGATAAGCACGATCTCGGCAGAGAGAAATTCCTGGAGAGAGCCTGGGAGTGGAAGAAGGAGTACGGCGGGAGAATTATCTCCCAGCTGAAGAAGATGGGCTCATCCTGCGACTGGGACAGAGAGCGGTTCACGATGGATGAAGGCTGCAACAAGGCAGTTACGGAAGTCTTTGTAAAGATGCATGAAAAAGGCTATATCTACAAGGGCTCCCGCATCATCAACTGGTGCCCTGTCTGCAATACCTCCATCTCCGACGCAGAGGTGGAATATCAGGAGCAGGCGGGTCATTTCTGGCACATTAAGTATCCGATCATGAACGATGACGGGACACCGAGCACGACGGAGTTTCTGACCTTTGCGACGACCCGTCCCGAGACGATGCTGGGAGATACTGCGGTAGCAATCCATCCCGATGATGAGCGGTATCAGCATCTGATCGGTAAGAGCGTGCTTCTGCCGATTATGAATCGTGTGATTCCAATTGTTACGGACACCTATGTAGACAGGGAGTTCGGAACCGGCGTTGTTAAGATTACACCGGCACATGACCCCAACGACTTTGAGGTCGGCAAGCGTCATAATCTCCCTATCATCAACGTCATGAACGACGATGCGACCATCAATGCGAACGGCGGAAAATTTGCGGGTATGGATCGCTATGCGGCAAGAGAGGCGATTGTCAAGGAGCTTGACAGCCTCGGATTGCTTGTAAAGATTGAAGATTACAGCCATAATGTCGGGACACATGACCGCTGTAAGACGACAATCGAGCCGCTCGTAAAGGAGCAGTGGTTTGTCAAGATGGACGAGTTGATCAAGCCTGCCGTTGAGGCGGTGAAGAACGGCGAGATCAAGCTGATTCCCGAGCGCATGGAGAAGAATTATTTTAACTGGACAGACAATATCCGCGACTGGTGTATCAGCCGTCAGCTCTGGTGGGGACACAGAATTCCCGCCTACTATTGCGATGAGTGCGGCGAGGTTACGGTTGCGAAGGAAATGCCGAAGAAATGTCCGAAGTGCGGCTGTGAACATCTGACGCAGGATCCTGATACGCTGGACACATGGTTTTCATCGGCACTCTGGCCCTTTGAGACGCTGGGCTGGCCCGAGCAGACGGAGGATCTGAAGTATTTCTATCCCACCGATGTACTGGTAACGGGCTATGACATCATCTTCTTCTGGGTTATCAGAATGATTTTTTCTGGCTACGAGCAGATGGGCGAGAAACCGTTTAAGACGGTACTGTTCCATGGACTTGTGAGAGACAGTCAGGGTAGAAAGATGTCGAAGTCTCTCGGCAACGGCATTGACCCGCTGGAAATCATTGACCAGTACGGAGCGGATGCGCTTCGTTTGACGCTGATCACCGGAAATGCGCCCGGCAACGATATGCGTTTCTACTATGAAAGAGTGGAGAACAGCAGAAACTTTGCAAACAAGGTATGGAATGCCTCCAGATTTATCATGATGAATATGGATGGCAAGGAAGTGACAGAGCCTGAGGCGACGCAGCTTCAGCCGGTGGACAAGTGGATTCTTTCCAAGCTGAACACGCTGATCAGGGATGTCACCGATAATATGGAGAACTTTGAGCTCGGTATCGCTGTCCAGAAGGTATATGATTTCATCTGGGATGAATTCTGTGACTGGTATATTGAGATGGTAAAGCCGAGACTGTATAATTCCGACGATGCGGTGAGCCAGAATGCAGCGCTCTGGACCTTAAAGAATGTACTGATTGATGCATTGAAGCTGCTTCATCCGTACATGCCGTTCATTACCGAGGAGATCTTCTGCACGCTGCAGAGCGAGGAAGAGTCCATCATGATCAGTAAATGGCCGGAGTACAGCGAACAGAGATGCTTTGAAAAGGAAGAGCGCGATATTGAGATCATCAAGGAAGCTGTCCGCGGCATCCGAAATATCAGGAGCGAGATGAACGTAGCGCCCAGCCGCAAGGCGAGCGTATATGTTGTCAGTCAGGATGAAAGCATTCTGAATGCATTTACGGAGGGAAGACTGTTCTTTGCGTCTCTTGCCTATGCGAGCGAGGTCATGATCCAGAAGGACAAGAGCGGAATCGCACAGGATGCGGTATCTGTTGTGATTCCCGGCGCGACTCTGTATATGCCGTTTGCGGAGCTGGTCGATATTGCACAGGAGATTGAGCGTCTGCAAAAGGAGCAGAAGCGTCTGGAGGGCGAGCTTGCCAGAGTAAACGGTATGCTGTCGAATGAGCGCTTCATCTCTAAGGCGCCGGAGGCAAAGATTGCTGAGGAGAAGGAAAAGCTGGCGAAGTATACAAGGATGATGGAGCAGGTGAAGGAGCGTCTGGCTCAGTTGTCATAAGATCGAGGTGTTCGGCTTGAAAAAACAAAATATTACCTCTTTTGAAGAGGCAGTAAATTATATTAACGCAACCCCGCGGTTTACGACCAAGAACACGATGGAGGACACGAAAGCGTTCCTCCACCGGCTTGGCGATCCGGACAGGGATATGCGGATTATTCATGTGGCAGGCACAAACGGAAAAGGTTCCGTTTGTGCCTATATGCGTTATATTCTGGAGGCAGCAGGGTATCGGGTTGCACTGTTTACCTCGCCGCATCTGGTCGATATCAGGGAGCGGTTCCTTGTGGAAGGAAGGATGATTTCCAAAGAGGCATTTCTTCGCGGTTTTCTGACCGTTTATGAGATGCTGGACTGGGAGAGACTGGAGCGCGGGGAGCATGCCTATCATCCGACCTACTTTGAATATCTCTTTTTCATAGCAATGGTTGTTTTCCCGGAGAGCAGGCCGGACTTCTGTATTCTCGAGACAGGGCTGGGCGGGAGACTGGACGCAACGAACGCGGTTTCCGCCAAAGAACTGTCGGTGATCACGCATATCAGTCTGGATCATGTGGAGTATCTGGGAGACACGGTCGAGAAGATTGCCGGGGAGAAGGCGGGGATTATCCATGCCGGTGCACCTGTCGTTTTCTGGGACACCTGCGCGTCCACAAGCCGGGTATTTTCGGAGAAAGCGGCGGAGCTTGGTGTAAAGGCGTACCCGGTGTCGAAAAAGGACTATCGCTTCCTGCGTTTTGAAAATAAAAGCATTGATTTTTCCGTAGGCACTGAGTATTATAATTATATTAGTCTTAATCTGCATACGATAGCTGCTTATCAGATGGAGAATGCGGCTCTTGCGGTCAGGGCGGTCGAAGTGCTCGACAAGGGTGCGACGATCCGTGAGGAGGCAATAAGAAAAGGTGTATCGGATTGCTTCTGGGCGGGCAGAATGGAAGAGGTGCTTCCCGAGACTTATGTGGACGGCGCCCACAATGAGGATGGTATCCGGGCATTTCTGGAGACGGTTGCCAGAGACGGGCATACCGGTTCGAGGGCGCTTCTGTTCAGTGTGGTAAAGGACAAGGACTATGAAAGTATGGTCGGGGAGCTGGTGGGTTCCGGTCTCTTTGACCGTATATTCATTGCACATATGCAGACGGGGAGGGCGCTGATGCTGGATGCGCTGGACGAACTGTTCCGAAAATATCCCCGGTGCGTTTATCAGAGGTACGATAGTGTGGAGACAGCTTTTCGGGAGCTGTTGCGTAGCCGGATGCCGGGCGAGCGGATCTATGTCGCGGGGAGTCTGTATCTGGTCGGTGAGATAAAGGAGCTGCTTAGAGATGATAAATTTTGAAGAGGAACTGAAAAAATTTCATCCCAGTCTCGAGGTCGAGGATGCGGAGGATGCCATATATAATCAGGATCTGACGGACATGGCTGATCTGCTGGTGAAAATGATAAAGGAATCTGAGGAGAAAGAGTCAAAAGAGGTGTAAAATGTTTTGCTATAACTGCGGATGTCATCTGTCGGAGCATGATTTTTGCACCGCCTGCGGAGCGGACGTATCTGTATATAAGAAGATTATGTCCGTCTCCAACATGTATTACAACGATGGACTTGAGAAGGCCGGAGTCAGAGATCTGACCGGTGCGATCAACAGTCTGCGACAGAGTCTGAAATTTAACAAGAACAATATTGAAGCGAGAAATCTGCTTGGACTGGTCTATTTCGAGATGGGCGAGGTTGTGGCAGCGCTCAGCGAGTGGGTCATCAGCAAGAATCTGCGACCGGAGAAGAATGTTGCAGACGATTATATCGAGCGTTTGCAGTCGAATGCAGCCAGACTGGATTCTATCAACCAGACAATCAAGAAATATAATCAGGCACTGACCTATTGCTATCAGGACAGCAAGGATCTTGCCGTTATTCAGCTGAAAAAAGTGCTTTCCCTGAATCCGCGGTTTGTCCGGGCGCATCAGCTGCTTGCGCTCTTATACATGGACAGCGAGCAGTGGGAGCGCGCCGAGAGAGAGCTGCGCAAGTGCATGGACATTGACAGGAATAATACCCAGACCTTGCGTTATCTGAAGGAAGTCGAGCTGATGCTCGTTCCGGATGAGTCCGTGAAGCAGGGCAGCAAGCGCAAAAAGGAAGATGCCGTGCGGTATGTCAGCGACAATGAGATGATCATACAGCCGCTGAACGTCAAGGAGCCTAAGAACAGCGGCGTTTCCACCCTGATCAATATCGGCATCGGTCTCGTCATCGGCATTGCCGTGGCGTACTGGCTCATGGTTCCTGCGGCACAGTCCAACGCGAAGGCGGAGGCACAGAAGACGATCACGGAGATCAGCAGCCAGTCTGATGCAAAGACAGCGCGCATTCAGGAGCTTGAGGGTGAGAGGGACAAGCTACAGAGCCAGATCGCGGAGCTGGAGGCGGATGTGGAAGGCTTTGTCGGAAACGGCGGTACGATGCAGACCTTTGACAGTCTTTTGACTGCGGCGGCGGATTATCTGAAAAACGGAGATAATGTGGCGACGGCGGCAGACCTTGAAAATATTGCACAGTCTGTCAAGCTGGAGGAGACTTCGGAAGGCTTCCAGACCTTGTACCAGACCTTGTTGGGAGTTATCGGGCCGGAGCTTGCAGTGACCTATTACAACGGGGCGTATGACTATTTCAGACATGACGAGTATCCCGCGGCGATAGAGAGCTTCACAAAGGCGGTTTACTACGATCCTGCAAATACGGATGCTCTGTATTTCCTCGCACGCTCCTACCACAGGAACGGCGATAATGAGAAGGCGATTGAGACCTATCAGAAGGTGCTCGAGCTCTTCCCTGACTCTACCAGGGTCAGGGAGGCTAACCAGTATCTGAAGGAGCTTGGGGTGACGACAGAGTAAAAAATCAAAGAGATACGAAAGAAAAGAACCTGTAGGAAGACTATGGGTTCTTTTATTGTGGAAACAATAGGATGAAAAACTAATGTTTCCGCAAGTGACGTTGCACAGGATGCACAGACCACCGCAGGCACGCTTTCGCTACCTTCCGCACGCAACGGCACATAAGCTGTCAAAGTACGCCAGCTAAGTGCCGGCGGCTCCAGAGTGCACTGCTTGTGGTCAGGTGCATTCTGCACAACTGATTTCTGAAATGGATATACTTCCTGATTGGTTATCATAGTTAAAAATAGAGAGGAGAAGGGTGAGTGTATGGAACAGATTACGACCGAGGATTTTCAGGTGATCGATAACTGCCTGATGATACGGCTGCCGGAGGAGGTGGATCATCACAGGGCGGGTTTCATCTGCGAGAATGCGGACAGGCTGTTGTGCCGTGATGACGTCAGTAACGTTGTCTTTGACTTCGAGAACACGAGGTTTATGGATTCCTCGGGAATCGGGATCATTATGGGGAGGCATCGGAAAATATCCTGCTTCGGCGGACATATCTATGTGATCCACGCAGACAGGCAGATCAGAAGGATACTTACAATATCCGGTTTAGAAAGAATTGTGGAGGTACTGGAGTCATGAATAACGAAATGGAGCTTCTGTTTGACGCGGTTTCTGATAACGAGGGCTTAGCCCGGGTGGCGGTATCGGCATTTGCCGCAGGCGCAAATCCGACCCTTGAAGAGCTGGCGGATGTGAAGACGGCGGTGTCCGAGGCTGTGACAAATTCCATCATACACGGTTATGAGAATCTGTACGGCTACGGAGGCGCGAAGGGACAGCCTGCGGACAAGGCGCATATCAATCCCGGCAAGGTCAGAGTACTCTGCCGGATGGAAGGTGAGGTGTTACATATAGAGGTCACGGATACCGGCAAGGGGATCAGTAACCTTGAGCAGGCGATGGAGCCGCTGTTCACGACGAAGCCAGAGCTGGAGCGGTCGGGCATGGGCTTCGCCTTCATGGAAGCCTTTATGGATGATCTCGAGGTGGAGAGCGAGCCGGGGAAGGGAACGACAGTGCGCATGAAAAAGAAAATCGGGGTCGGTGACTGGATAGACAGAGAGGATTAGGCATGGAGGAGACATCAGTACTGATCGCAAGGTCACAGGCAGGAGAAAAGGATGCAAGAGAGGTACTGATAGAAAAAAATCTCGGACTTGTCCACCACATTGTAAGGCGCTTTGCAGGAAGGGGATATGAGCAGGAGGATCTCTTCCAGATCGGCACGATCGGTCTGATGAAGGCGATCGATAAGTTTAATCTGGAGCTGGGATTACAGTTTTCCACCTATGCCGTACCGATGATCACAGGCGAGATCAAGCGTTTTCTGAGAGACGACGGTCCCGTGAAGGTGTCGAGGACGATCAAGGAGAACGGGCTGAAGGTCAAGCTCGCCCGGCAGAAGCTGCAGGCGGCGGAGGGCAGAGAGCCGACGTTGCAGGAGATCACCGAGGCGACCGGGCTGACGAAGGAGGATGTCGTTGTCGCCATGGAAGCGTCCATAGAGGTAGAGTCCATCTACAGCGCTGTCTATCAGGATGACGGAAGCGAGGTCTATCTGGTGGACAGGGTGGTGCGCGGAGTGAACGGCAGTCTTGGCAGCAGTATGGCGGGAAGCGTCGGAGGGGAGGACACCGAGAAGGAGGAACTGTTGAATCATCTGCTGCTGACACAGCTTTTGGATACCCTTAGTCCGTCGGAGCGGGAGCTGATTTCCATGCGCTATTTCCAGAATAAGACACAGATGGAGATCGCGTCGATCCTCGGAATCAGTCAGGTTCAGGTCAGCAGACTGGAAAAGAAGATCCTGCTGCGGCTGAGAGAACGTGCAGGAGGCTGAAGCCTTAAGATTTTATAAAAACTATTCATTTCCGCTTTCCCTATCGGGCAATATCGGTTAAGATGTAACTATTCAGAGTCATGTGAATTGGTGAAACAGACTGAGCAAGCTGATTTGCGTAAGGCTGTTTTCATCAATTCATATGGCGAGAAGCACACATGAGCAAAAAGAAAGCCTCGCAGAGGCGGTTTTACGAATGTGGGCTCTGAATAGTTATATTAATATAGTTATGATCCGGCAGACACAAACTCGCTATGTGCAAAGAACGTGCGCAGAAATGGGGAAAAATATGCAGACAGACGATATCAGGGACAATGGAAACAGAGAGAGGGAAGAGAGACTTCGCAGGGCGAGAAAGAACAGGAGACGGACATCCGTGATCGGCGTGGGCTTTGCCATGCTCGGATGTCTTGTGTTTCTCGTTGCAGTCATGTATGGCGGAATGACATTATATGAAAGACTGACACAGCGCGATGGGGATGCTGATCCGGCGGTCGCTGCGGGTGACGGTGAGGCGGGACAGGAATCCGTGGAGGCGATCTCCGGCGCGGTGGTCTATTCACAGGCGGAGCTGGACGAGATAATCAGTCAGGCGGTCACGCAGGCGCAGGACGCCGAGGCGGACCGAATACTGGACGGGATCAAGGAAGCACTTTCCGGCGGGACAACAACGGTTGAGACGCTGCGTCCCTATTACCCTGACGATATTGTAGTAGTCAGCGGCGGAAGGTTTCATTTCGTTCCCATAAACAGGGAATTGAAACAGAATCAGCTGGACGTGGCAAATCTGAATATACTGGAGACCGGGGAATATCAGTATCTGACGGACGGGCAGGTGACTTCCCACAAGGGAATCGACGTCTCCAGCCATCAGGGTGACATCGATTGGACGCAGGTTGCACAGGACGGTGTGGAATTTGCTATCATCCGTCTTGGCTTCCGCGGTTATGGCAGCGAGGGAAAGCTGGTCGAAGATACAAAGTTCGAGGACAATATCAAGGGGGCATTGGCAGCGGGCATCAAGGTTGGCGTTTACTTTTTCAGTCAGGCGATCACGACGGAGGAGCTGATGGAGGAAGCGAATCTTGTGCTCGAGAAGATTGCACCCTACAAGATTGAATGCCCGGTGGTTTATGACGTGGAGAAGACCAGTCAGGACGGCAGGATGAACAACATTTCGGTGGAGGAGAGAACCCGGCTGACAGCGCTGTTCTGCCAGACGATACAGGATGCAGGATATAAACCCATGATCTATCACAACACGGAGATGGGTGCATTGATGATCGATGTCGCAGCGCTGGAGAGTTATGACAAGTGGTATGCCTGCTACAGCGACCAGATGTTTTATCCCTATGAATACAAAATCTGGCAGTATTCGGACAAGGGAAGGGTTGCCGGAATCTCCACGGATGTCGATCTCGACATCAGCTTCGCACCGCTGTGGGAATAGAAAATAAGGTGTTGACAAAGGAAAGTCAAAGTGATAATGTTAGTGTGCTAACAAAAAACGTTAGCGCACTAACATTTTTTTCGGGGCGAAAAAAGTTACAGAAAGGCATGGTAATTAGTATGGAGCAGAAAGACAGGCAGCTTGCGTTCAAGCTGAGAGTTCTCCATAACCAGATCAAATGCATCATCCACAGAAGCGCTCCCCATTTTGAAAAAGCGCCGCAGTCCCAGTTGCAGGGAGGTATTCTCGGCTATCTGTACCATCATCAGGAGCAGCCGGTGTATCAGAGAGATATTGAGAAGGAATTCCGCATTTCCCGGGCAACGGCGACAAACACTCTTCAGGTCATGGAGAAAAACGGGATGATTGTCCGCAAGGCTGTCGATCGTGATGCGAGACTGAAGCGCATACAAATGACAGAGGAGGCAATGCAGGGGCATAAGAAGATTGAGGAGCATATGGATATGCTTGACCGCCGCATGACAGAGGGCTTAAGCGACGGCGAGGTGGAGGAACTGCATCGGCTGTTGGATGTGATTTTCCGGAATCTGGAGGAGTTTCAGAAGGAACTGGAGGAACATATCTCCTGTCCAGAGCAGGACGGGGAGGAAGAAAGAGAAAGGGAGTGTGACAAATGCTGAAAACACTTGGAGCCCAGATAAAGGAATTTAAGAAAGCTTCCATTGCGACACCATTGTTCATGATCGGAGAGGTCATCATGGAGATGATTATTCCGATGCTGATGGCGTTCATCATCGACGAAGGTGTCAATAAGGGCGACATGAAGAATATTTATCTTGCGGGCGGACTGATGCTGCTGACGGCAGTGTGCAGCCTGATGTTCGGAATCGGCGGGGGCGTGTTCGGTGCAAAGGCATCGACAGGCTTTGCCAGAAATCTGCGGAAGGCGATGTATGAAAACATCCAGACCTTCAGCTTTTCCAATATTGATAAGTTCAGTACCTCCGGTCTTGTGACAAGACTGACAACGGATGTGACCAACATCCAGAACGCTTATCAGATGATACTGAGGATGGCGATGAGAGCACCGTTCAGTCTGCTCTTTGCAATGCTGATGTCCTTTTATATCAGCCCGAGGCTTGCAAGCATCTACCTGATCGCTGTGCTGCTTCTGGGGGTGGTTCTGGCAATTATTGTCGGAAATGCAACCAAGCATTTCAATCAGGCGTTTCCGAAGTATGATGATCTGAACGAGAGCGTTCAGGAGAATGTTTCCGCGATCCGCGTTGTCAAGGCTTATGTCCGTGAGGATTACGAGAACAGGAAATTTAAGAAAGCGAGCGAAAATATCTACAGAATCTTCTGTAAGGCGGAGGGAATCGTCGCATGGAACAGCCCGGTGATGAGCCTTGCCGTATATGCCTGCATCATCCTGATCTCATGGATCGGCGCCCATATGATCGTACAGGATCAGCTGACGACCGGACAGCTGATGAGTCTGCTGACCTACTGCATGACAATACTGATGAACCTGATGATGCTGTCCATGATTTTCGTCATGATTACGATGTCCGTTGCAAGCGCGAGACGTGTCTGCGAGGTACTGGAGGAGAAGCCGGAGCTGGCAAATCCCGCAAAGCCGATATTTGAAGTAAAGGACGGCAGTATCCGTTTTGATCATGTCAATTTCAGATATAAGAAAAATGCGGACACACCGGTTCTGAAGGATATCAATCTGGAGATTAAGTCCGGTGAGACCATCGGTATTGTCGGCGGAACGGGAAGCGCGAAGTCAAGTCTCGTCAATCTGATCAGCAGACTGTATGACGTGACGGACGGCAGACTGCTCGTGGGCGGCGTGGATGTGCGCGACTATGACATGGAGGTTCTGAGAAATCAGGTGGCGGTCGTGCTACAGAATAATGTGCTGTTCTCGGGAACGATTCTGGAGAATCTGCGTTGGGGTGACAAGAATGCCACGGAGGAAGAGTGCAGGAAGGCATGTGAGCTCGCCTGTGCGGATGAGTTCATCCAGAAGCTGCCGGACGGCTACGAAACCTATATCGAGCAGGGCGGCACGAATGTTTCCGGCGGTCAGAAGCAGAGGCTCTGTATTGCAAGAGCACTGCTGAAGAAGCCGAAGATACTGATTCTCGATGATTCGACGAGCGCAGTCGACACGGCGACGGACGCAAAGATCAGGAAAGCCTTTGCGGAGGAAATTCCCGGGACGACGAAGCTCATTATTGCGCAGCGTATTTCCAGTGTGGAGCACGCCGACAGGATCATCGTTCTGAACGAGGGACAGATCGATGGCTTCGGAACACATGAGGAGCTGCTCGCAGCAAACGATATTTACCGTGAAGTATATGAGTCGCAGACCAGCGGCAACGGTGACTTCGATGAGAAGGGAGGTATGTGATCATGGCAGAAGAGAGAAAGCCAAAGGTGAATCAGGGACCGGGCGGTCCGAGAGGCGCGAGAGGCCCAAGACCGAAGATCGAAAATCCGGGAAAGCTGTTAAAGAGAATGCTCGGATATACCTTTAAGGATTACGCGATCCACTGGATCATCGTTGTGATCTGTATTTTTGTCAATGTGTTTGCATCCCTGCAGGGAACCATGTTCATGCGTACCCTGATCGATGACTATATTATGCCGCTTCTGGGAAACCAGAACCCGGACTTCGGCCCTCTGGCAGGCGCAATCGGCAGGGTGGCATGCTTTTACGGACTGGGAGTTTTGGCGGCTTTTGCACAGTCGAGACTGATGATCTATGTGACACAGGGCACGATGAAACGGCTGCGCGACGATCTGTTTGAAAAGATGGAAAAGCTGCCGATTAAATATTTTGATACCCACGCGCACGGCGACATCATGTCGATTTACACAAACGATATTGACACCATGCGGCAGATGATCAGCCAGAGCATACCGCAGTTCATCAACAGTCTGATCACGGTTGTCGGCACGCTGGTTTCTATGTTCATTCTGGATATTCCGCTGACCTTCATCACCCTTGCGATGGTTGCGGTCATGATCATTGCCGCAAAGAAGATCGGCTCCCAGAGCAGCAAGTTCTTCCTCGCGCAGCAGCGTGACCTCGGAAAGCTGAACGGCTGTATTGAAGAGGGAATGACGGGACAAAAGGTCGTCAAGGTGTTCTGTCATGAGCAGGAGAGCATAGAGCAGTTCAACGAATTGAATGACGCCCTGTATGAGAGCTCCAATTCGGCGAACAAGTTTGCGAACATCATGGGGCCTGTCAACGCTCAGCTTGGCAACTTAAGCTATGTTGTCTGCACGGTTTCCGGCGCGCTTCTGACGCTGACCGGAATCTCCGGGCTGTCGCTCGGCGGACTGGCGAGCTTCCTGAACCTGAATAAGTCCTTCAGCATGCCGATCAACCAGATCAGTATGCAGCTGAACAGTATCATTATGGCGCTTGCCGGAGCGGAGAGAATCTTCGGACTCATGGACGAGACGCCGGAGGTGGACGAAGGCTATGTCGAGCTTGTGAACGCAAAGCAGGATGCCCGCGGCGAGCTGACAGAGAGCAGCGAGAGAACTGGTCTCTGGGCATGGAAGCATTATCATAAGGACACCGGCACCACGACTTACAGACAGCTGATGGGGGATGTGGTCTTCGATCATGTCGATTTCGGCTACAACGACGACAAGATGATCCTGCATGACATTGAGCTGTATGCAAAGCCCGGTCAGAAAATCGCCTTTGTCGGCGCGACCGGTGCGGGCAAGACGACGATCACAAACCTGATCAACCGTTTCTACGACATTCAGGACGGCAAGATCCGTTACGACGGAATCAATATCAATAAGATCAAGAAGGACGACCTGAGAAGATCCCTTGGAATCGTTTTGCAGGATACCCACCTGTTTACGGGAACTGTAATGGAAAATATCCGTTACGGAAAGCTGGATGCGACGGACGAGGAGGTTGTCAGCGCAGCGAAGCTCGCTAACGCGGACGGTTTCATCCGCAGACTGCCGGACGGTTACAACACGATGCTCCACGGCGACGGGGCGAACCTGAGCCAGGGGCAGAGACAGCTTCTCGCTATCGCGAGGGCGGCGATTGCCGACCCGCCGGTGCTGATTCTCGATGAGGCGACCAGCTCCATCGATACCAGAACGGAGAAGCTCGTACAGCAGGGCATGGATGCACTGATGAAGGGACGTACCAACTTCGTCATTGCCCACAGGCTTTCGACGGTCAGAAACAGTGACTGCATCATCGTCCTTGAGCAGGGACGCATCATTGAGCGCGGCACCCATGACCAGCTTATCGAACAGAAGGGCAAGTATTACCAGCTCTACACGGGAAACACGGCGCTGGCGTAATAAAAAAGTGATTAAATTTACAGAAGACTCCTTCAGGGGTCTTTTGTTATATTAAAAAATAAAATTATATCTTCCCGAAAAAAAGGGAATATGCTATACTTGAATCTGAGAGCAAAAAAAAGAGTGGAAAGAACTATGGCAGGTGATAGGAGTCGGGCTGCCGTTGCCAGACAAAAGCGTGCGAAGCGGCTGAAGAAATATATCATACTGACACTGATGCTGTTGATTCTAATTCTGTTCACCCCGTACATTGTGCTGCTGGTGAAGGTACACAGGATCAATGGAGTCTTGGCGGAGTTGGAGGCGAGGACGCAGGAGCTGTCCGAAAGGATTGCGATGCAGGGACAGGAGCTGGAGAGGCTTGCCGCCGAAAGCATTGTACCGGTTTCGGGTTCCGCGGAAAGCGGCACAACGGGTTCAGACCTTACGGAAGGTGACGTGACAGAGCCGGATGAGTATCCGGAGCAGAGCGGAGAGGCAGATTTCGGTACAGTATCGGATGGTAACGCAGAGCAGGCTTCGGAAACAGAAGTCCGGACAGGGACGGAAGCCGGGATTACTGCATCGCACAAGGTATATCTGACCTTTGATGACGGTCCCAGTATTTATACAGACACAATACTGGATATTCTGGATGAGTACAACGTGAAGGCAACGTTTTTTGTGGTGGGGAAGGAGACAGAGACAGCGGCGGAGGCGATGAAGGAGATTGTTGCCAGAGGTCATACGCTGGGCATGCATTCCTACAGCCATAAATATAAGGAAATCTATGCCTCTTTGGAGAGCTTTGAGGAGGATTTTACAGAGATACGAGACCTTCTGTATGAGGTGACCGGTGTGGAAAGTGTCGTGTACCGTTTCCCCGGGGGAAGCTCTAATACGATCAGCAGGATCGATATGAGTGATTTTGCGGAATATCTGGACACACAGGGTGTCAGGTTCTTTGACTGGAACATTTCCTCCGGCGATGGGGGAAGGGAACAGCTTTCGGTGGATACACTGGTAGAAAATGCGACCTCCCGCGTTGAACAGCACGAGACGGCGGTTATACTGATGCATGATTCGGCGGACAAGCTGACAACTGTGGAGGCTCTGCCGACGATCATTGAGAATATTTTGGCTCTGGATGACACAGTGATCCTGCCAATCACGGATGATACGGAGCCTATTCAACATATACATTGGTGAGAACGTATTAAGAGACCAAAGAATGGAGGGTTTGAGTTAAGATGGGTTTTTTCTCGGATTTAAAGGAAGACTTATCACACGCTGTCAATGAACTGGTACCTGAGGACGAGAAGATCAGGACGGGGGAGGAGACAGCTCAACAGCCGTCGGGTTCTCTGGGCAAGATGCTTAAGAATATTGATGATGGTCGGCTTCCTGAGGGAGAGGATGTAAAGGCTGCAGAGGCAAAGCAGCCCGATAGCGCAGCAGATCGAGTCCGGCCGGAGACAGCTCATTCTGAAGAGGACATGGAGAAACTGCTGGCAACAATGCTGGAGGAGAGCCCGGACAGTAAACCGCAGGAGGACATAACGAAAGAAACAGCGGATGAAGAGAGCAAAGGAGCTGAGGAAAAGATGGAGTTCGAAAATAGCAGAGTGGCAGCGGATGAGACATCTGTCATCACCGAGGGGATGACGATCACGGGAGACATTATGACGCAGGGGTCTATCGACGTTGTCGGCACTGTGAACGGAAACATTGACGCACTTGGAAAGCTGAACATTACAGGACATGTCAACGGTAATTCCAAGGCTGCGGAAATCTATGCGGAGAGCGCAAAGATCAATGGTGAGATAGTCAGTGAGGGTGCGGTAAAGATCGGGGCAAGCTCTGTCATCATCGGAAACATTTCTGCGACGAGCGCGGCTATTGCCGGTGCTGTCAAGGGAGACATTGATGTCAAGGGACCGGTTATTCTGGATGCGTCTGCTATTGTCATGGGAAATATCAAGTCAAAGTCAGTGCAGATCAACAATGGTGCCGTCATTGAAGGTATATGCTCGCAGTGCTATGCAGAGGTCAGCCCGACCATATTCTTTGACGATTATAAGCCCGATGTGGCGCATAAGACAAAATCAAAATAAGGAGATTTGAGAGATGCGAAGAATCTTATTAAAGCTCAGCGGCGAAGCGCTTGCCGGAGATAAGAAGACAGGATTTGACGAGGAGACAGTCAGAAAGGTTGCACTTCAGGTGAAGCAGCTGGTGGACGACGGCATTCAGGTCGGAATTGTCACGGGCGGCGGCAACTTCTGGAGGGGAAGAACCAGTGAGAATATTGACCGGACGAAGGCAGACCAGATCGGAATGCTGGCGACAGTTATGAACTGTATCTATGTTTCGGAGATATTCCGTTCGGTGGGAATGAAGACAAACATCCTTACGCCCTTTGAATGCGGCTCCTTCACAAAGCTGTTTTCCAAGGATCGCGCAAATAAGTATTTTGAACAGGGACAGGTGGTATTTTTTGCAGGCGGAACAGGGCATCCCTATTTCTCGACGGATACCGGTGTTGTGCTGCGTGCGATCGAGGTGGAGGCAGAGGTGATTCTGCTTGCAAAGTCGATTGACGGCGTCTATGATGACGATCCCAACAAGAATCCCAACGCGAAGAAATATGATGAAGTGACGATCAATGAGGTCATTGCAAAGAATCTGCAGGTTGTCGATATGACGGCATCGATTCTCGCAAGAGATAACAAGATGCCCATGTGGGTGTTTGGATTGAACGAGGAAAACAGCATCGTCAATACCGTGAAGGGAAAGTTTAACGGAACGAAGGTACTCGTATAAGAACGCGGTATGATGTCCGCAGAAACAGAAAGACTAAATAGTAGGAAAGGAAAATGAATATGGATTCCAGATTACAGCAATATGAAGAGAAGATGAAGAAGGCATTTGAATTTTTGGAGAGTGATTATGCAGCCATCCGCGCAGGACGTGCAAATCCGCATGTGCTTGATAAGCTCCGTGTGGACTATTACGGAACGCCTACCCCGATCCAGCAGGTAGGAAACGTGACGGTTCCCGAGGCGCGTATCATCCAGATTGCACCGTGGGAGAAGTCTCTGCTCAAGGAGATTGAAAAGGCAATACTCACATCCGACATCGGAATCAACCCGACAAACGACGGTTCCGTGATCCGCCTTGTTTTCCCTGAACTGACAGAGGAGCGCAGAAAGGATCTGGTAAAGGATGTAAAGAAGAAGGCGGAGGAGAGCAAGGTTGCAATCAGAAATATCCGCCGCGACGGAAACGATGCTTTTAAGAAGCTTGCAAAGGCAGAGGTTTCGGAGGATGAGGTAAAGCAGCTTGAGGATGAACTGCAGAAGCTGACAGATAAGTTCATCAAGAATGTGGATGCTTTGATGGAGACGAAGTCAAAGGAAATCATGACCGTATAAATAAAAGACAGTCCAGCAGCGGGGGAGTGGGAGAAAATTCCGCTCCCCCGCTGCGCACGGGCGGCAAGAGGATGGATATGGAAGAAATGAAGATGCCGCAGCATGTGGCGATTATTCTGGATGGAAATGGAAGATGGGCAAAGGCAAAGGGAATGCCTAGAAATTACGGACATATTCAGGGTGCAAAGACAGTTGAGACAATTTGTGAGGACGCCTATAAGATGGGAATCCAGTATCTGACGGTCTACGCCTTTTCGACGGAAAACTGGAACCGTCCCGAGGATGAGGTGGATGCACTGATGAAGCTGCTGCGCAATTACATGAAGACCTGTCTGCAGACGGCGAAGAAGAACCGGATGTGTGTCAGAGTACTGGGAGAAAAATCCCGTCTTGACGAGGATATCCGTACAAGGATTGAAGAACTGGAGGCGGCGACAAGGGACAACGATGGACTGCATTTTCAGATAGCGATCAACTATGGCGGTAGGGATGAAATCGTGCGTGCCATGAGGAAACTGGCAAATCGGGTGGAGAGCGGAGAGCTGGCCGCCAATGAGATCACGGAGGAGCTGGTGGAAGAGTCGCTGGATACAGCCGGGATTCCGGCACCGGATCTGCTGATACGCACCTGCAACGAGCAGCGTATCTCGAATTTCCTGCTGTGGCAGCTTGCCTATACGGAGCTGTATTTCACGCCGGTTGCATGGCCTGATTTCACAAAGGAAGAATTGAGGAAGGCTGTGGAGGCATATAATCATAGAGACAGAAGATTTGGTGGATTGAAGGAGGAGTAAACAGATGTTTTTGACCAGATTGTTGAGTGGAGCGGTTTTGCTCCTCATTGCTTTTGCGTCCTTCTGGGTCGGAGCGCCGCTTCTTCCTGCCGTACTGTTTCTGGTTTCCGCTGTCGGCTATCTGGAACTGACGAAGGCACTCGGTGTCAGGGAGAAGACCAATGGGAAGCTCTGCGCACTGGAGATTGTCGGGCTGGTTGCCGTGGCGGTCTACTACACGCTGTTGCTGCTCTGCGACATGGAAATCCTGGGAGGAGATAAATTTTTCTATTGTCTTCTCGGCATTGCGCTTATGTTTCTCGCGGAGCTCTTTGTCTATGTGATACGGTTCCCAAAATATGAGGCGGAGCCTGTTGTCGCATCTGTCTTTGCGTTCCTGTATGCACCGGTGATGCTCTCGTTTATCGATATGACGAGGATGCATTCCGACGGAAAACGTCTGGTCTGGCTGATCCTTATCAGTTCATGGGGCTGTGACACCTGTGCCTACTGTGTCGGCAAGCTGATCGGAAAGAAGAAGATTTTTCCGGTGCTGAGTCCGAAAAAGTCTCTGGAGGGCTGTATCGGCGGCGTACTTGGCGCGGCACTGATCGGTGTCATCTATGTTGCGTGTCTCGGAACGAGAGAACCGAAGACCTTATGCCTTATCGCTGTCATCTGCGCATTTGGCGGCGCGGTGAGCATGCTGGGAGATCTGGCTGCCTCCGCAATTAAGAGGAACAAGGGAATCAAGGATTACGGAAAGCTGATTCCGGGGCATGGCGGAATCATGGATCGTTTTGACAGTGTGATCGTGACCGCTCCGCTGACGTACTTTATGGTAGTTCTGCTGTTGGGCATGTGACGGCGGATATGTTTTGCGGAGTATTGGTTGTGATTTGGAAAATGGAAGTGCAGAGGCGGATGAGGCTGCGCGGAAATGAGGATTAGGATGAAACAGATTGCGATACTGGGGTCAACAGGCTCGATCGGGACGCAGACGCTTGAGGTCGTGAGGAATAACCCCGGGCTTCGGGTTGTCGCGCTTGCGGCGAACAGCAGTGTTGAGAAGATGGAGCAGCAGATCAGGGAGTTTAAGCCGGTGGTTGTCGGTATGTGGACGGAGCAGGCGGCGGCTGATCTGCGCGACAGAATAAAGGATGTGGATGTGCGTGTCGTCGTGGGGATGGATGGGCTGCTGGAAATAGCCTGTCTGCCGGAAAGTCAGGTATTAGTGACGGCGATTGTGGGAATGATTGGTATCAGGCCGACGATCGCAGCGATCAAGGCGGGGAAGGATATTGCACTCGCCAACAAGGAGACGCTGGTGACGGCAGGACATATCATAATGCCGCTGGCGAAGGAATACGGAGTGGCGATCCTGCCGGTGGACAGTGAGCACAGCGCGATTTTCCAGTCGCTCAACGGGGAACCGGCGGGGCGGATCGAGAAGATCCTGCTCACGGCATCCGGCGGGCCCTTCCGCGGGAGGACGAGACAGCAGCTTGAAAAGGTACAGGTGGAGGATGCGTTGAAGCATCCGAACTGGTCGATGGGGCGTAAGATCACGGTTGATTCCTCCACGCTGGTCAACAAGGGGCTGGAGGTCATGGAGGCAAAGTGGCTGTTCGGCGTAGAGCTTGAGCAGATACAGGTTGTGGTGCATCCGCAGAGCATTATTCATTCTGCGGTGCAGTATGTGGACGGAGCGATCATTGCACAGCTTGGCACACCGGACATGAAGCTGCCGATCCAGTATGCGCTGTTCTATCCCGACAGAAGACCGATGGCGGGAAAGCGGGTTGACTTCTTTGAACTGGGAAGCATTACCTTTGAAAAGCCGGATACCGACACCTTTACGGGTCTTGCGCTGGCATACCGCGCGGCGAAAACCGGCGGCAGCCTGCCGACGGTGTTTAATGCGGCAAATGAGAAGGCGGTTGCACTTTTCCTCGAGAGGAAAATTTCTTATTTACAGATCCCGGAGCTGATCGGAGAGGCGATGGAGCATCACCGGACGGTGCAGAACCCCGGAGTGGAGGAGATTCTGGCGGCAGAGGCGGAGACCTATGAGTATATAGCAGGAAGGATCAGACAATAGATGGGAACTTTGATTTGGTTTATCGTTATTTTCGGGGTGGTCGTAATCGCCCACGAATTTGGGCATTTCCTTATAGCGAAAGCAAACGGCATCCATGTGGTCGAGTTCGCGGTCGGCATGGGCCCGAATATTTTCTCGTTCAAAAAGGGTGGCACGAAATATTCGCTCAAGCTGTTTCCAATCGGCGGCGCCTGTATGTTTGAGGGTGAGGACGGACTGGTGGAAAAGGACGAGGAGACAGGGCAGGAGAAGGAACCCGGGCCCGGCTCCTTCCTCAAGGCGAACGTATGGAGCCGGATAGCGACCGTTGTCGCAGGGCCGTTCTTTAATTTTATTCTGGCGTTTGTCGTGGCGTTCATCATGGTGAACATGACGGGCATTATAGCAATCCGCGAGCCTGTTGCAAGTCAGGTTGTGGAAGGCAGTGGCGCAGAGGCGGCAGGACTGCAGGATGGCGATAAGATCATTTCGCTGAACGGAAGCAAGGTAAAGCTCTATCAGGAAATATCCCTGTACATGCAGGCGGCTTACCGCGGCGGAGAGCTGGAGGTCGTCTATGAGCGGGACGGACAGAAATATATGACTATGCTGACTCCGCAGTACGAGGAGCAGTACGGATATTACCTTCTCGGAATCAGCAATCAGGAATTTGTTGAACCGCATGGAGTCGAGACACTGAAATACGCATGGTATGAGATGCGGTACTCCGTGAAGGCAACCTATATGAGCCTCGGAATGCTGTTCAGAGGGCAGGTTTCGAGAAAGGATGTCGCGGGGCCGGTCGGCATTGCCGTGAACGTTGTGGGCGCGGCGTATGAGGCATCCAAGGATTACGGCTGGCAGAGCGTTCTTGTGACGATGCTGAATATCACGCTGATGCTCTCGGTAAATCTGGGAATCCTGAATCTGCTCCCGATACCGGCGCTCGACGGCGGGCGGCTGGTGTTCCTGCTTGTGGAGGTCATCAGGGGAAAGCCGGTTCCGCCGGACAAAGAGGGAATCGTGCATTTTATCGGATTGGTCTTTTTCATGATACTCATGGTATTTGTATTCTTTAACGATCTTGCAAACATCTTTATGAAATAATCATTCAAATATTCAGATTGGGGAATTCTATGGAATATCTGACAAGCTGTTACAGGCAGCGGGCGGGAAGCGGAGGCTTCCTGCTGCTGCGGCAGTATCAATGCCGGCAGACGCCGGTGTGCTTTGCGTGCATTGACGCGGAGCAGAGCGACAAGAAGGACAAGTTGCTGGAATGGGCAGATGCTTTTGCGTGGCACAAGGCGGCGGAGCGACCCGCAAGATGGCTTTCACGGGCGGAAGAGGAGCTGGAAGAGCTTCTTGACGGCTATCAGAAATGTAAGCTGCTTATCGGTATTGGAAGGGAGATACTTGTGATGGGAGAGGGAGGCAATGCCTGTCTGCTGAACACTTCCTTCGGACGCGGAAAGCTGACGATGCTGCCGGAACAGTTCCGGGCGGAGCTGGAGGCGGATGCAGGCATTTTGCTGGCGACAGATCTATTTTTAGGTGCAAATGACAGGCAAATGCTGGGAGAGGCGCTGAAAATTGCGGAGATCAGAACCCCAGAGCAGGCGCACAGAAGACTGGAGGAGCTGGCAGGTCGGAAGAGAGAGCGCGGTTGTGTAATCCGGGAGCAGGGACACATCCGGCGGGAGAACATGGCGGTTCTGCTGATCGGCAGGGAATGAGGTTATTATGGAAGAATGGGAAAGTGCATTAAAAATGGTCAGACTGCTCGGCGCCGGCGCTTTTTCGGAGGTCTGGCTGGTGGAAGACGGCGAGGGGAAGCGCTATGCCTGTAAGGTCAGCGGACATGCAGAACTGTTGGAGAGGGAGGCTGCGTGCCATCAGAGCATTCGTCATCCGCTTTTTCCGAAATACCTTCAATTTTGGAAAGAAGGCGGAAAGGCATATCTTCTGATGGAATACATTGAGGGAGAGAATCTGAAATATGCGGTCGAAATACGGGGAGGCTTTACGGCGCGGCAGGCGGCAGACATAGGAGCACAGCTCGCGGATGGTCTTTTCTACCTTCACCAGCTGCCGGAGCCGGTCGTTTTCCGGGATGTCAAGCCGGAGAATGTGATACTTGCGCGGGATGGAACGGTGAGATTGCTCGACTTTGGCTGTGCCTGTCAGGCAGGGAGAAGCGCTGACATAGCCGGAAGTCCCGGCTTTGGAGCGCCTGAGCAGTTTGTGGGCGGCAGTGTGCAGACGGCTGCGGCGGATGTGTATGCGCTGGGAAGGACGCTGGAGAAAATTCTGGAAGAGGGAGAACGTGGAATTCTGAGAAGGATCATACAGCGCTGCATAGAGGAGAGACCAGAGGACAGGCTCGGGGATATGCGGGAGCTTGCCGGAATGCTGCGTGGCTGCGCGAAGGATGGAGGGCGTTCTCTGACTGGGCGGCAGAGAGCTGTGTTAAAGGGTGACCTCAGGCTGATAAAAAATATTTGTTATTAGGTTGTCAAAAGGGCTTGAGTTTTGTCCCACACCCTAGTATACTAAGGTGAGAGGGCTGATGTGCCCGAGCACAATGTGCATCTGCACAGTATGCATACATATATCAAAAAACAAAAAGGAGATTTGAGCTATGCGTTTTTTCATTGACACTGCTAAGGTAGAGGACATTAAAAAGGCAAACGACATGGGCGTAATCTGTGGCGTTACCACAAACCCTTCCCTGATCGCTAAGGAAGGCAGAGTTTTTGAGGAGGTTATCGCAGAGATCGCTTCCATCGTTGACGGACCGATCAGCGGTGAGGTAAAGGCTACGACCGTAGATGCCGAGGGCATGATCAAGGAAGGCCGTGAGATTGCAAAGATTCATCCCAACATGGTAGTAAAGATTCCGATGACTGTTGAAGGACTGAAGGCTTGTAAAGTTCTTTCCTCCGAGGGAATCAAGACGAATGTGACGCTGATCTTCAGCGCAAACCAGGCACTGCTCGCAGCACGCGCAGGCGCTACCTATGTATCTCCTTTCTTAGGTCGTCTGGATGACATCAGCCAGAGAGGCGTTGATCTCATCCGTGAGATTTCCGATATTTTTGCAGTGACAGATCTGGATACACAGATCATCGCAGCGAGCGTTCGCAATCCTATCCATGTTACGGACTGTGCACTTGCAGGCGCAGACATCGCAACGGTTCCTTATTCCGTTATCGAGCAGATGGTAAAGCATCCTCTGACAGACGCAGGAATCGCTAAGTTCCAGGCAGATTACAAGGCTGTATTCGGCGAATAATTATTAAAACTTTGTTTCCAGACATTGCCAACATATTTTCTTTCCGTCAGGTCATACTAAGACCAAGATAAGTCGCAGCAAGAACTTAACTTGAACCGAAGGCTTCAGGATAAGTGAAAGCAGCACTTATCTTGAAGATAGAGAAGGAAAACAAAACACATTTTATGGAGGTGACAAGAATGTCCGGAAACAGAAGTAATAGAGTAGAAGTGCCTGAAGCAAAGGCAGCAATGGATCGTTTTAAAACCGAGGTTGCATCTGAGCTTGGTGTAAACCTGAAGGAGGGCTACAACGGTGATCTGACATCCCGTGAGGCTGGTTCTATCGGTGGCGAGATGGTTCGTCGTATGATCAAGAAGCAGGAAGAGCAGATGAAGTAAGGCTCCCTGAGGAAAAGCCATTGGAGGCGGTGCAGTCATTATGACTGTGCCGCCTCTTTGCGAGGTGATAATTTCTATCGTTGGCAAGAGAGGTGCCGTATGCTATAATGTGCGCAGAAAAGAGCCGGAGAGACTGCCGGCAGTGGTGAGGAGAATATCAAAATATGAAAAGACGAAGGAAATCGGTGAAAAATTTGATTGCGGCATTGATTGTTGTCATGCTGGCAGGCATCCTGCCGGGCTGTGGCAGTGCAGGGAAGGCCGACGATACGACGATCCGTGTCGGCTCATTGAAGGGACCGACCTCGTTGGGACTCTTAAGCCTGATGGACAAGGCGGACAAGGGCGAGACAGAGAATACATATGAATTTCAGATGGCGACGGGAGCGGACGAACTCCTTCCGCTGGTTGTAAAGGGGGAGCTTGACATCGCGCTTGTGCCTGCCAATGTTGCTGCGGTTCTCTATAAGAAGACAGACGGCGGCATTGCCGTCATCGACATCAATACACTGGGCGTTCTTTCACTTGTGACCGGAACTTCCGAACTGAACAGTGTCGCTGATCTGAAGGGCAAAACCATCTGCCTTACGGGCAAGGGTACGACGCCGGAGGCATCTCTGCGTTATCTTCTTGAGAAGAATGGTCTCGGAGAGAATGACTATACACTGGAGTTCAAGTCAGAGGCGACGGAGGTTGCCGCTGTGCTGGCAGAGAACACGGATGCCATCGGACTTCTGCCCCAGCCCTTTGTGACGGCGGCACTCATGCAGAACGACAGTCTGCATATTGCGCTGGACGTAAACGAGGAGTGGAAGAGGGCTGCAGGCGGTGACGGCATGGTGACGGGAGTGACCGTCGTGAGAAAGGCATTTCTTGAGGAGCACCCGCAGGCACTTAAGAATTTCCTGAAGGAGCATGCGGAAAGTGCGGACAGTGTGAACACGAATGTGGATGAGGCGGCTGCCATGGCTGTCGAGGCGGGAATTGTGGCGAAGGAGCCTATTGCAGCCAAGGCGATTCCGAATTGCAATATCGTGTGCGTCACCGGAAAGGATATGAAGTCGGCGCTGTCTGCGTATCTTGAGGTGCTTGCGGAGTTTAACGCGGAGCTTGTGGGCGGACAGCTCCCGGGGGATGATTTTTATTATAATATAAGTAAATAATTGCGAAACTCGTGCCCATACAAGTGACGTCGCACAAAATGCACAGACCACCGCAGGCACGCTTTCGCTACCCTCCGCTCGCAACGGCACCTAACATGCCAAAGTACGCCATGTAAGTGCCGGCGGCTCCAGAGTGCGCTGCTTGTGGTCAGGTGCATTCTGCGCAACTGTTATCTTAAATTTGGGAGTTTCGCAATTATCTGCAATACAACGAGTAAGTAAAGAGGATACATTTTGGGAAGAAAGATCGTGAAGCAGGCGGGGATCATTCTGTTCTGGCTGGCAGTGTGGTTCCTGCTTGCGCTGGCAGTAAACAATAAGATATTGATGGTAACGCCGCTGCAGACGCTGCGGGAATTACTGACCCTGCTGACGGACGGACGGTTTTACCGTGTGGTGGCTGGATCGCTGTTGCGGATTGCGGCGGGCTTTGTGACGGGCTTTGCCGCGGCGGTGCTGCTTGCAGCGCTGAGTAAGCGTTTTCGGATCGTTGAGGAGTTGCTTGCACCGCTTATGAGCCTGATGAAGGCGATACCGGTGGCGTCCTTTGTCGTGCTGCTGCTGATCTGGTGGGGCTCTTCTTTTTTGGCTGTGGCGGTCTGCTTTCTCGTTGTACTGCCGAATATCTATATCAGCACGCTGGAAGGTTTGAAGAACGTCGAACGGAACATGACGGAGATGGCATGGGTCTTCCGCCTGTCCGGGAGGGATCGTTTCTTCTATATTTATTGCCCGGCATTGAGACCATTTCTCACCAGCAGTATGAGCATTGCTCTGGGCATGAGCTGGAAGTCTGGGGTGGCGGCTGAAATCATTGGAACGCCTGCTTTCTCGATCGGAGAGCAGATTTATCTGTCGAAGCTTTATCTGAATACGGCGGCGGTGTTTGCGTGGACGGCAGTGGTAATTTTGCTGAGCTTCCTGTTTGAGAAGGGCGTTCTGTGGCTGACGGAGAGATTCTTTTCGTGGCAGCCGCCGTGCCGTGGCCCGGTTCGGCGCGCGGAAGGGGGAGAGGTCGCGTTGGAGGGAGTGTCGAAGCGGTATGGTGACCGGCAGGTGTTGGAGTGGTTCAATGCCGAGTACCTTCCGGGGCGGACTTATTATCTGACCTCGCCCTCCGGCAGCGGAAAGACGACCCTGCTGCGGCTGATCGCCGGGCTGACAGAACCGGATGCCGGAGAGATCAGAAGGACGGGGGAATGCAGTGTGCTGTTTCAGGAGGACAGACTCTGCGAGACTTGCAGTGCGGTAAAGAATGTGGAGCTTGTGACGGGAGATGCCGCAGCGGCACGGAGGGCACTGCGGCAGGTGCTCGGAGATGAGGAGCTCGACAGACCGTGCGCGGAGCTGAGCGGCGGCATGAAGCGCAGGGTCGCGCTGGTGCGCGCTATGGAGGCGCGGGCGGGGATTGTGCTGCTGGATGAACCCTATACGGGCATGGATGCCGGAACCAGAGAGAGGGCAGAAGCCTACATCCGTCTCAGCCAGCGGGAAAGAGTCATTGTTATTGCAACACATATTTGACAAAACAAAGGCTTTCGTGCTATAATCTTAAAATGACTGTGGCTGTGTATAAAATGCGGTCTTTGGGTGCAGACTTGCGGCGATGGAGAAGCGAAGGAACGAAGCACAGCAACTTGAAGGAGGAAATGTAACAATGAGTTTACAGGTAGAAAAATTAGAGAACAATATGGCGAAGCTGACCATTGAGGTTCCTGCTGAGGAGCTGGAAAAGGCTATCGAGGGCGCTTACCAGAAGAACAAGAATAAGATCAACATCCCCGGCTTCCGCAAGGGCAAGGCTCCCAGAAAGATGATCGAGCAGATGTACGGCAAGGAAGTATTCTACGAGGATGCCGTAAATGATCTGATTCCGGATGCTTATGAGAAGGCTCTGGAGGAGTGCACGGAGGACATCGTATCCTCTCCCAAGGTTGAGGTTACACAGGTTGAGGCAGGCAAGCCCTTCATTTTCACGGTTGAGGTTGCACTGAAGCCGGAGGTTACTCTTGGAAAGTACAAGGGTGTCAAGGTGGAAGCGGCTGACATCACCGTTACGGATGATGAGATTAACGCAGAGATCGATAAGGAGAGAGAGAAGAACTCCAGAACCGTTGACATTACAGACAGAGCAGTACAGTCCGGAGACATTGCAACAATTGATTTTGAGGGCTTTGTAGACGGTGTTGCCTTTGAGGGCGGTAAGGGAACAGATTATCCGCTGACAATCGGTTCCGGCGCATTCATTCCCGGCTTTGAGGACGCGCTGATCGGCGCTGAGACAGGCAAGGAGACAGAAGTGAACGTTACCTTCCCTGAGGATTATCAGGCGGCAGAGCTTGCAGGAAAGGCTGCTGTTTTCAAGTGCACAGTAAAGAAGCTTCAGGAGAAGCAGCTCCCTGAGCTGGACGAGGATTTCGTCGGCGAGGTTTCGGAGGAGAGCGATACTGTTGACGAATATAAGGAAGAGATCAGAAAGAAGCTCGCCGGCAGAAAGGAAACCGAGGCAAAGAACAAGAAGGAAGACGCAGTCATTGATGCGATCATCGAGGACGCAACGATGGATATTCCCGATGCGATGGTTGAGACCCAGCAGAGACAGATGCTTCAGGATTATGCACAGAGAATGCAGTCCCAGGGTATCAGCATGGAGCAGTACATGCAGTTTACCGGCATGACCTCCCAGGCGCTTCTGGAGCAGTTAAAGCCCCAGGCATTGAAGAGAATCCAGTCCAGACTGGTTCTTGAGGCAGTTGCTGCTGCTGAGAAGATGGTTGCTTCCGAGGAAGAGTTTGAAGAGGAAGTTAAGACCATGGCTGAGGTTTACCAGATGGAGGCTGACAAGGTTAAGGAGCTTCTCGGAGAGAACGGCAGAAAGCAGGTTATGGATGACCTCTGCATCAAGAAGGCGGTTGAGTTTGTTGTAGAGAATGCAAAGGAAGACAAGCCTAAGAAGACTGCTGCAAAGAAGACCACCAAGAAGGCGAAGAATGAGGTTTCTGCCGAAGAGAACGGCGAGGAAGCATAAAATACTTCAGGATAATATGAGCGGCTGCACTCCGGAACAAAGGAGCGCAGCCGTTTTTGGTAATAGAGTTTAAATTTTTATTAATTCGCGCTGAATGCATTGAAAAACATGTTCCGGTAGGATAATATAAGAAAGGTATATTTTTACAGATTAAAGGACAGAACGGAGGATTCTGATATGAGTTTAGTGCCTTACGTCATTGAACAGACAAGCAAAGGTGAAAGATCTTATGATATTTATTCCAGACTTCTGAAGGACAGAATTATTTTCCTGGGAGAAGAGGTGACGGATACCTCGGCAAGCATTGTGGTTGCACAGCTGCTTTTCCTTGAGGCGGAGGACCCTGAGAAGGATATCCATCTCTATATTAACAGCCCGGGAGGTTCTGTGACGGCAGGTCTTGCAATTTATGATACCATGCAGTATATTAAATGCGATGTGTCTACCGTATGTATCGGAATGGCTGCCAGCATGGGTGCTTTTCTGCTGAACGGCGGCGCAAAGGGAAAGAGGTATGCCCTGCCCAATGCGGAGATCATGATCCATCAGCCTCTCGGCGGAACTCAGGGACAGGCAACGGAAATTGAGATCGCTGCAAGACATATTTTGAAGACGAAGGAAAAGCTGAATCGTATGATTGCCGAAAATTCCGGCAAGGATTACGAGACAGTATGCGCTGACACGGAGCGTGACAACTGGATGAGCGCCGACGAGGCAATGGCATACGGTCTGATCGATAAGGTTATCAGCTCTCACGACACAAAATAATTTTTAGGAGTTAAGGAATGGCATCGAAAATGAACGGCAATGAAATAAGATGTTCCTTCTGCAATAAGACCCAGAGTCAGGTTCGCAAGCTGATCGCGGGTCCCGCCGGAGTGTATATCTGTGATGAATGTATTGATATTTGTGCGGACATTCTGGAGGAGGAGCTCGAGGATGACGCAGTCCAGGAGACGGCTCAGGCGGAGATCAATCTGTTAAAGCCAATGCAGATCAAGAACTTTCTGGATGAGTATGTGGTTGGACAGGATGAGGCAAAGAAGGTATTGTCGGTAGCAGTGTATAACCACTATAAGCGCGTAACCGCGCCGAAGGATCTCGACGAGGTGGAGCTGCAGAAGAGCAATATCATTATGGTCGGACCGACAGGTTCCGGCAAGACCTATCTGGCACAGACACTGGCGAAGATTATCAACGTGCCCTTTGCCATTGCGGATGCGACGACACTGACAGAGGCCGGCTATGTCGGCGAGGACGTGGAGAACATTCTGCTGAAGCTGATTCAGGCGGCGGATTATGATGTCGAGCGCGCCCAGTACGGCATCATCTATATTGACGAGATCGATAAGATTACGAAGAAGGGCGAAAATGTCTCGATCACAAGGGATGTCTCCGGCGAGGGTGTACAGCAGGCACTGCTGAAGATTGTCGAGGGAACCATCGCGAGCGTTCCACCCCAGGGTGGAAGAAAGCATCCCCATCAGGAGCTGATTAATATTGACACATCCAACATCCTGTTCATCTGTGGAGGAGCGTTTGATGGGCTGGAGAAGATCGTGGAGGCGCGTCTTGACCGCAAGGCGATCGGCTTTAATACGGAGGTCTCCCAGAAGACAAACAAGGAGATCAGCGACCTGCTGCAGGAGGTGACGCCGCAGGATCTTGTCAAGTTTGGACTGATCCCTGAATTTGTGGGACGTGTACCGATCAGCGTAACCTTGCGCGGACTGGACAGAGAAGCGTTGATCCGTATCCTGAAGGAGCCGAAGAATGCACTGATCAAGCAGTACAAGAAGCTGTTTGATATGGACAATGTGGAACTGACCTTTGAGGATGACGCGGTGGAGGCGATTGCCGACAAGGCGTTCGAGAGAAAGACAGGTGCGAGAGGTCTGCGCTCTATTATGGAGAGTGTACTGATGGACATCATGTACAGAATCCCCTCGGATGAGTCGATCGAGGAATGTATCATTACGAAGGCTGTCGTGGATGAGGAATGTGAGCCTGTGGTCATTCATAAGGGCGAAGGCAGGAAAAAGCTGGATACTGCAATTTAGTTCAGGTGGAAATCTGTGTTAATAGAGCGCCGTTTTATGCGGCGCTCTCTTTGACAGAAAGGGAAAAGTATGATCATTAAGAATGTGAGTCTGGAGACGGTGTGCGGCATCACGAGCAAGCTGCCGGATAATTCGCTGCCGGAGGTGGCTTTTGCCGGAAAGAGCAATGTCGGAAAATCTTCGCTGATCAATGCGCTGATGAACCGTAAATCGCTGGCGAGAACCAGTGCCCAGCCGGGAAAGACGCAGACGATCAACTACTATAATGTCAACGAGGCGATTTATTTCGTTGATCTGCCCGGCTACGGATTTGCAAAGGTGAGCGAGTCGGTCAAGGTTCAATGGGGAAAGATGATTGAGAGGTATCTGCATAAGTCCCGGCAGCTGAAGGCGGTGTTCCTTCTTGTGGACATCCGCCATGCACCGTCGGAGAATGACAGAACCATGTACGACTGGATCTTGAGCAACGGATATCACCCGATTATCATAGCGACAAAGATGGATAAAATCAACAGGAGCCAGATTCAGAAGCAGTTGAAGCTCATCCGGACGACACTTCACACCGAAGAGGGAGCCGTGCTGATTCCTTTCTCGGCAGAGAGCAAGCAGGGGCGCGAGGAGATCTACGAGATACTGGATGGAATTCTGGAGGAGGAACAGGGAGGGGAACATGAAGAAGTACAGTAAAGCTTTAGTCAATATTGCGGTTGCAATCGCACTGCTTCTGGCGGCAATTATTCTTCTGCCGAAGGTGATTGTTTTCTTTGCGCCGTTTGTGGCAGGCTGGGTCATTGCGCTGATCGCCAGTCCGTTGGTTCGTTTCTTTGAAGAGAAGGTCAAGATTAAGCGTAAGATCGGAAGCGCTTTTGTCATTGTGGTGGTTATTGCACTAATTGTCCTGCTGGGGTATCTAGTCATATCACAGTTAGTGGAGCAGGTTATCGGTCTGATCGGCTCCCTTCCCGGAATGTGGAAGAGCATGGAGGCGGATCTTGCGGAGATCGGAAAGTCCCTGAATGTATTGCTGTCAAAGCTTCCGGGAGAAGCACAGCTGAAGGTCAATGACTTTGCGGCGCAGATCGGCAGTTACGTCGGCGAGTTTATGGGCAAGATCGGAACACCGACCATCGCTGCAGCGGGAAATCTGGCAAAGCAGCTTCCGTCGATTTTCATCGGTATCATCATGGCGCTTCTCTCCTCGTATTTCTTTGTCGCGGAGAGGGGGCTGATCAATGAATGGTTCCGTAAGCACACACCGGCATCCATCCAGCTTCGTTATGCGGCGATGCGGAACAGTCTGGTTCGCTCTGTTGGCGGCTATTTTAAGGCACAGCTGAAAATTGAGGTGTGGATGTATTTGCTGCTTCTGGTCGGACTTGGCGTGCTTCGAGTGAACTATTTTGCACTCATTGCACTCGGTGTTGCTTTTCTGGATTTTCTGCCGTTTCTGGGGACGGGAACCGTGCTTGTGCCGTGGGCAATCATTAAGATTCTGACAGCGGATTACAAGCTGGCGATCGGACTTTTGATCATATGGGGCGGCGGGCAGCTGGCAAGACAGCTGATCCAGCCGAAGATCGTGGGTGATTCCATGGGTGTGCCTCCGCTGCCGACGCTTTTCCTTCTATTTATCGGCTATAAGTTTGGAAGTGTTATCGGCATGATTATTGCCGTGCCGCTGGGACTGTTAGTCTATTCCATGTATCAGGAGGGCGCCTTCGAGACGACGAAGAACAGTGTGATGATCTTAGTCGCGGGTATCAATCGTTTCAGACATCTTGGAAAAGAGGATATGTTCGAGGTGGAGGAGATGGAGATGCAGAATGAGGAGGCGGCTAAGGCGGTAGAAGCGCAGCGCAGGGAAGCCGAGCAGAAAAAGCTGGAAGAGCGGGAGCGCAGAAAAAGCAGTAAAAAAATGAAAAAAACGAAACAGAACTGAAACTTTTCATGGGGAAAAGTAGTCTAAATAAGTAGAGAGTGTTGAATCACTCTCTACTTTATTGCGTTTATTATATGTGCCGACGGCACATGGTTCGATGGAAAATACAACTTTGATACAATGGCAGTGTAGAAATAGAGATAACTGTTTAAAGTGAAATTTGGTTTTTTACAAGTGACGTTGCGCAAAATGCACAGACCACCGCAGGCACGCTTGCGCTACCTTCCGCTCGCAACGGCGCGTAAGATGCCATAGGACGGCATCTAAACGCCGGCGGCTCCAGAGTGCGCTGCTTGTGGTCAGGTGCATCTTGTGCAACTGTTGCGGGAAAACAATGAGTTTCAAAATTATCTGGATGAGTGAGGGTGCAGGGAAAGGAAAGGGTGACGGCATGGGAAAGATACTGGTGTATAATAATCAGACAGGAATCGTGGAGAAGATGGAGCCGCTGTTTGCCGGTGAGGGAATGGAGATGGTCGTGGCGGCAGAGGCTGAGGAGATCAGCCGGTTCTTTGAGGATAGAGACATACAGCTGATGTTGGTGGACGTGGCATTGAATGACAAGGGCTGGGATAAGGGAATTGAACTGATCGCTGCGCTGCGCCATACCAGCACAATCCCGCTGATCGTTGTGTCAAAGCAGTCGGCGGAGACGGCAAAGATCATGGCGCTTGAGGCGGGGGCGGACGATTATGTGACGGCGGACTGCAATCCGCTGGAGCTTCTGGCGAGAGTGAAATCGCAGCTGCGCCGCTATACCCAGCTGGTCAATGTCTGCAAAAACATAGATAGAATCTACCGGATAGACGGGCTGGTGATCGACGATACCCAGCGCACGGTGACGGTGGATGGAAAGGGAGTGCGGCTGACACCGATTGAGTATAAAATATTGAGGCTTCTGGTGCAGCAGAGAGGAAAGGTGTTCTCGAACAGCCAGATTTACGAAAGTATCTGGAAGATGCAGGCGATCGGCGCGGACAACACCATCGCCGTCCATGTGAGGCATATCCGGGAGAAGATAGAGGAGAATCCGAGAGAGCCCAGATACCTTAAGGCGGTCTGGGGAAACGGTTATAAGGTTGGCTAGGAAATGGGGGAAAAGAGCTATGCGGGTGGTGGCACCGGCATGGTTCTTTTTTTATGCACGATATTTCTGATAAAGTGCGGATAAGGGCATTGACAAACATTACCAAATGAATTATTGTATTAATTGAATAATACAGAAAACAAAACTACAGGTAGTTGTGAAATTTACGTTTTTGCAAGTGACGTTGCACAGTGTGAATTTGGCAAATGCCTAGCATGATTTTCAATCATGAGATTTGTGGCTGCGTGTACTTGACACGCAAAGAACGTTCACAGAAATGAGGAGAGAGAAATGGATAGTATGACAATGCAGAAACCCGTATATGGGGGAGCAGCACAGGAGAAAAAGAGAGGAATTTCGGGGAGCACCATCAAGATTATTGCAGTCGTGACGATGCTGATTGACCATGTTGCGGCGGCAATATTTACCAGAATGATTCTTTCGGGGGACTATTACAGGGTGATCGCGAGCGGAGATCTGGCGCAGATTACGTCGTGGCTGTCACAAAACGCGCTTTTATATTATGGCACGCAGTTAATGAGGCTGATCGGACGGCTTGGCTTCCCGATTTTCTGCTTCCTGCTAGTGGAGGGCTTCCAGAAGACGCGGAACGTAAAGAAATATGCATTCCGTCTGGCGCTGTTCTGCTTGATCTCGGAGATACCCTTTGATCTTGCGTTTTCGGGCAGCTTCGTGAACTGGGATTATCAGAATGTCTATTTTACCTTGCTGATCGGGCTTCTCGTACTCTGGGCGATCGATTTCCTCAGCAAGAAGGATTTCTCTGAGGTTCTTCAGGCGGTTGCGGCTGTGGCAGGCTTTGGATTGGCAATATTCTATATGGAACGCGGTGTGAGAGATTATGTGCTTTCGGTTCTGCGCGGTTTCCGTGGCGGTGTGGATCTCGTTGGCGAGACGGATATTTATACTGCTACTATCATCGGTGTAGTTATTGCTGTCGTTGCGATTCTTGTCGTTGTGCTGATCTTCTGCGTGGGCAGGAAGACGGTAACGATCGGAAAGCTCGGCACATATGCCCTTGTACTGTTTGCGGGTATGCTGCTTGCGAATTTCCTGAAGACGGATTACTCGGGAATGGGTGTGCTGACGATTGCTATGATGTATGCATTCCGCAAAAATAAGGTCTTATCGATGCTGGCGGGCTGTATTACATTGAACGTCATGAGTCTGAGCGAAATTACGGCATTTTTCGCACTGATTCCGATTGCATTGTACAACGGCGAACGGGGACTTAAGATGAAGTATTTCTTCTATGCATTCTATCCGGTGCATCTGCTGCTGATCTGGCTGGTGGCGCTTGCAATGGGGATGGGATGGATACCGGCGGTGTAAAAGTAGGTAATAAGTGGCGAGTGACGCTGCGCAGGATGCACAGACCACCGCAGGCACGCTCTCGCTACCTTCCGCACGCAGCGGTGCATAAGTCTCCAAAATACGGAGACTAAGCACCGGCGGCTCCAGAGTGCACTGCTTGTGGTCAGGTGCATCCTGCGAAGCTGTTATCCGAAATATGTGATTCTTGCAGTTATCTAAAAAATATTTCAATCACGAGATTTGTGTCTGTACACACTTGACACAAACCCGTTATGCGCAAAAAGGGAGAGAAGAGATGTTAGAGGTTATCAATCTGTCTAAGAAGTATGGCAAGACGCTGGCGGTTGACGGCGTTGGTTTCACGGTTCCCGACGGCAGAGTCGGAATTTTACTTGGCCCGAACGGCGCGGGAAAGTCAACCGTCATCAAGAGCATTGCGGGGCTGCTGCGTTATCAGGGGCATATCCGCATTCAGGGATATGATTCCAGAGAGCAGGAGGCGAAAAAATGCTTTGCCTATGTTCCGGAGATGCCCTATATGTATGAGGCGCTGACGGTGCGGGAGCATATTGAGTTTATCAAGAGAGCCTATGGCGTCACGGCGACGGACGAAGAGATCAACGAGCTGCTCGAGGAGTTTGAGCTTGCCGATAAGCAGGATAAGCTCGGGAATGAGCTGTCGAAGGGCATGATGCAGAAGGTCAGCATCTGCTGCGCACTGGTCATCAAGCCGAAGGTGATTCTGCTGGATGAGCCGATGGTCGGACTTGACCCTGCGGCAATCAAGGAGCTGAAGGCTGTGATTTTGAAACTGCGTGAGGCGGGCTGTACCGTTCTCATCAGCACACACATGCTGGAGATGGTGAAGGAACTGTGGGATGTGACCTTTGTGATGGATAAGGGACATATTCTGGGAACCTATGCACGCGAGGAGCTTGCGAACGAGGATCTTGAGGAGCTGTTCTTCAAGGTGACAGGCGGACAGAAGACGGAGGACGTTGAGGAAGCTGTCGCGGAGCATGCCCCAGACAATGCCGCACGCGGCGGGAGGTAGCTTGTGGGAGCAATAGCATATCTTTATCGGACAATCATGAAGAACCGCATACGCACGGCGCTGCGTAAGCCGGTTACCTACTTATATCTTGTCATTATTCTCGTCTATCTGACGGCGGTGCCGTATTCGCTTAAGATGCTGGCAGAGCAGGTGGGAGCTGCGTCCTCCGGTGGAATGGCGGGAGTTCTGACCGCGTTTGCTTTCTGGATAATCCCGGGAAACCTGATCGCCTATGCGAAGCGTAAGGGACTGATATACGGAAACTGTGATGTGCACTTTCTGTTCCCTTCTCCGGTGAGCCCTAAGAGAGTGCTGCTCTATGCACACATCAGGACAATACCGATGCAGATTCTGCTCAATATTTTTGTAACTGTCTGCGGCGGCGTTATTTTCGGCGTTGAGCTTTGGAAGCTGCTGGTGTATTTCCTCTTTGCAATCTTCGGTGAAAACGTTCTGGAGGCATCTGTCATGATGATGCTGTACGGGAGTGAACGTTTAAAGGAGGAGCAGAGAACGTGGATCATCCGTGCGGCTTACGGGCTGCTCATTGTTCTGGCTGTGATCGGCGTTGTGTTTTATGTGCGGCAGGGGCTCAGCTTTGCAACGCTGGTGAATTTTCTGCACAGTGATGCGGTGCAGCTTGTGCCGGTGATCGGCTGGTATGTATCGGTGCTTCACCTTTTATTTACGGGCGCGACGACGGTGAACCTTGTCGGCACGGCGCTGTATGTGATTCTTTTCCTGACAGTCGTGACCGCTGCTGTCCGTATGAAGTGTACAGGAACCTATTATGAGGATGCCGTGAAGTTTGCGGAAGACTATGAGGAACTGAAGGAGAGCCGCAAACAGGGCAATACGACAAAGATGCTCGGCAAGAAGGAGAAGTTCGGAAAGGCGAGCGTGCGCTGGCAGGGAAGCGGTGCAAAGGCTCTTTTCTACAGACAACTGCTGGAATATAAGAAGAGTCGGTTCTTTATCTTTGACATCAGTACCCTCTTTGCACTGATCGCGGGGATTGCTATTGCGATTCTGTATGTGAGAGAGGGAGGCTTTGAGGATATTACGCCCTTTGTGATACCGGGAGCATCTGCGTATCTGATTTTCATTTCTACAACGGTAAACGGAAAGTGGGCGAAGGAATTAAAGGCTCCCTATACTTACCTGATTCCCGCGTCTTCCTTTGCGAAGCTCTGGAATGCAACGGTGCTTCAGCTTCTCCAGAATTTCATCAATGGACTTCTGATCACGCTTCCCGGGGCGGTTGTTATGGAGATGTCGCCGGTCACGGCAGTTTTCTGTGTCCTGTTTTATACAGTGCTGGCATCCAACAAGCTGTATGCGCTTGCGGTGGCGGAAATTGCGGTCGGTGGTGTGCTCGGGGTAACCGGAAAGCAGCTGTTCCAGATGCTGATTCAGGGGATTGTCATAGCGGTCGCTGCGCTTGGAGCTTATCTTGGAAGTATACTTGGCGGCATCAACGGAGCTTATCTGAGCATGGATCTTGTACTGGTGGTATTTACTCTCGTGTTTATGATCGTGGCGACATTGAATTTTGACAGGATGGAGACGGCTTGACGGAGATCGGGAAAACGGGTATAATCAAAATGTAAGCGCTTACATTTTGCAGGAGGAATATGAGATGCAGATGCCTGTTTTTGAGAGATACATTGATGAACTGATTGAGAAGAGCACGGTGGAGATACCGGCGTGGAACATCGAAAAGGCGAAGGCGGGGAAGGCGGTCGGCTGGAATTATATTGACGGCTGCATGATACTCGCGCTTCTGGAAATCTATGTCGCCACCGGCGAGAAGAAGTATTATGATTTTGCCGATGCCTTTATCGATCACCGCGTGCGGGAGGACGGTTCGATCGCCGGATATTCTGTGGAGGAGTATAACCTTGATAATATCAATGCGGGAAAGACCTTGTTCCTCTTATACGGACTGAATGGGAAGGAAAAGTACCGCCGCGCGATAGAGCTGATCTACAGTCAGGTACAGAACCAGCCGCGCACGGCGGAGGGAAATTTCTGGCACAAGAAGATTTATCCGAATCAGGTATGGCTGGACGGCATGTATATGGCGCAGCCCTTCTATATGGAATATGAGACGAAGCTTCATGATCGGCAGAATTATAAGGACATTTTCGGACAGTTCGCAAACGTCATCAGGCATATGCGGGATGAGAAGACGGGGCTTTACTACCACGGCTATGATGCATCCCGGGAGATCTTCTGGTGCAATAAGGAGACGGGGCTGTCGGAGAACTTCTGGCTGAGGGCGCTTGGCTGGTATTCCATGGCACTGCTCGACACGCTCGCCAAATGCGAACCCGGGGAGGAATACCGGACGGAGTATGATATGCTGCGAGAGGCTTTTGTGCAGCTGATGGAAAGTATGCTTAAGCTACAGGATGAGAGCGGTATGTGGTATCAGCTTCCGGCGCTGGGAGACCGGAAGCCGAACTATCTCGAGACGAGCGGGAGCGCCATCATGGCATATTCCCTGTTGAAGGGAGTGCGTCTGGGATTTCTGCCGGAGAGCTACCGTGAGGACGGCATCCGGGCATTCCGTGGGATATGTGACCGCTACCTGAAGGAGACAGAGGACGGATTGAACCTCGGCGGCATCTGCCTTGTGGCGGGACTTGGCCCTGCGGATAATCCACGCCGTGACGGCAGCTTTGACTATTATATGTCGGAGCCGGTGGTGGAGAACGACGCGAAGGGTGTTGGCCCGCTGCTGCTTGCGTACACGGAGCTCAGGCGGCTGGGATAAAAAACTGCGGGGCGTGATGCGTCGGGTAATGACAAGAAAATCCGCTCAGTCGTATTATAGACTGAGCGGAAAAACTGTTTAGATGATAACTTGTGCTGCGGGGGAAGCGTTCAAAGTATCCTCGATATATTTGTTCATGGACATCTGGTGAGCCGTTGTATAAATGAATAGCTTTTTGTGAAGGTCGGGAGAAAGGCGAATGTTGAAACTGCCTTTAAAAGCAACCTCAGGCTCTTTTCCTTCGACCTTACAGGTTTCCAGATAATCGTCAACAGCGCCGTGAAAATCATCCAGAAGTTCCTTGGCATTTTCACCTTCGTAAGAAATCAGGGAGCGAATCCCCATAACCTTGCCATAAAAAATGCCATCTTCTTCAGAAAATTCAACGCTTCCGACATAGCCTTTGTATTGGATAGTGTTATTCATATGAGACCCTCCTGTTCCAAAATTTCTAGCAACTGCTTGACTTGATAGTCTTTCAATTCCTTTTGCGGATGTGGTTTATGGAGCAATATGATTCCGTGTTCATCGTTTACGAACATGACGCGGGAGCCGCTTGTTTTTCCCTTGTTTGAGCGGATGTAATCTAAATATTTGAGTAATGTTTCAGCATCATTAAAAGTAAAGTCCTTGGGTTTTGATTTAAGACGCTGAATGAGTTTTTCCTTTTGCCCCATAGCATATCCCCCCGTTACTAATATTATACACGGCAATTAAAAAAATGCAACTAAAAATAGTTGCATTTTTGCCCGATTTAGAATATACATTTAATCCGCTAAGCATTTACCACAATTCTCAAAAAGGCAGCCAGTTTAACAGGCCAAGATGCTCCAGCAGGATCTTGATACCCATGACGATCAGGATGATGCCGCCGGTAAGCTCTGCCTTGGACTTGTATTTCAGACCAAAAACATTTCCGATCTTGACGCCGATGATCGAGAGCGTGAACGTAATGACGCCGATGAAGGATACGGCGGGAACGATGCGAACCTGCAGGAAGGCGTAGGTAACGCCGACGGCGAGCGCATCGATGCTGGTGGCGATGGCGAGGAGGAACATTGTCTTGAAATCGACGGCGTCATTCGAGGACTCTTCCTCTTTGGAGAAGGATTCCTTCACCATATTGGCGCCGATCAATGCAAGGAGCACAAAGGCGATCCAGTGGTCGATGGCGGTGACGTAGCTCTCAAAGCGCGTTCCGAGAAGATAGCCGATCGTGGGCATTAACGCCTGAAAGCCGCCGAACCACAGTCCGATGATCAGGGCTTTTTTCCACGAGAGCTTTTTCATTGCAAGTCCCTTGCAGATCGCAACAGCGAAGGCATCCATGGATAATCCAACGGCGGTGATAAATAGTGTCAATAAACTCATAATGTCCTCCATTCTGCGGTTTTCCTGTGTCCGGAATTGCTGTCAGCCGCAAAAAAAATCAGGGCAATCTATGAGGTATCCCTCATAAATTGTCCCTGAGTCTCATTATCGCAATCTGCATTGCTTCGGTAATACCAGACGGTGAACGTCATTGTGTTGATATTACCACAGCGAAAAGCTGTCAACTACTCCCTCACAGGAATTCCATATAATGTTGTAGGGTTTGCATCGCCGACCGGAAAACAGATAACTGCCGTTCGCGGCGTCGAATAGGTATATCATAGCTTAGTCGATAAAATTTGTCAACAACAAAGATGGCGTTTGCTGAATTTTTGCATCCTTTCTGAAAGCGGAGGGAGACAGATGCAGGAATTTATTGAAGGCTCTGTTGAATTGGGAGAAGCTCGAAAAACCACAGAGAAAAGCAATGTCTGTGATGGGCTTATCCGTGGAGAGCAGCAGGGTCTGGGCGTTGCGCACTCTGGTAAGCTGGACATAGTCGGTGAGCGTAAAGCCTGTAATCCGCTTAAACTGGTGGGAGAGATAGTAGCTGCTGATGAAAAATTCCCTGGAAACGGACTCCAGCGAAATATCCTCTGTAAAATGACTATGTATATACGCGGTTATGCTGTATACTTTACTTGTAATATTATCAAAGTCCGAGTGGTTGGAGTAGACATTTTTATCCCGGTAGAGATAGATCAGGCTTAAAAATTCAATAAACTTGTTGTGGATGGCCAGGTCTGTCAGCTCGTTGGGGTTCTGGGACAGATAATAGATGTCGTTGAGCTTTTCCAGAACTGCCTTCTTATAAGGATCTTCAAAGCGATAGATCGGGCAGTCCCCCTCGAAAATGCTGTAGACGGATTTCATGCAGTTTTCAAAGGCGGAGATCATCGGCGGAATCGAAAACTGGATGATCAGGCGCTTGCTGGGCTGCCCCTCGGGGTAAAAGGTCTTGTGGAGCAGGGAGGGGCGCAGGGCGACGATGTCACAGCAGCGCATGTCGAACCAGACGCCGTCGATCAGGTGTCCTGCCTTGTCGTCCAGAAAGATATACATTTCGTAGAACTGGTGGAAATGCTGGAATTCCATATTAATAGAGTAGGAACGCTCGTCATAGTCGAAAAAGTAATACAGATTTTTCCCGGGGCGTCCGATCTCAATTTTATATTCCTGTGTGTAGACCAGAGTATTGTCGATTAACATAGGGATTCTCCTGTCTCAAATGTAAAGTTTGCGTTAATAACAAGAAAGAATTGTGTAAAGTGTACAAAAATGAAGCTATAAATTAGTGTAAACTATGCAATACACAAATAAATTATAAAATCAAAAAGCAAAAAATGCAATATATTTGGCAAAAAAAAACAATAGATGCGTGGAAATGGGGCTGTTCCGCTTTAACAGTGCAGGTGAGGTTGAGCCCAACGTTGCAAAGGGCTATGACGTGAACGCAGATGCGACAGAGTACACCATTTATCTCCGCGCAGGAATGAAGTGGTCTGACGGAGTGGATTTCACGGCTGAGGACTGTGTATTTTTCTATGATCATATGTGCGTACCCGAGACCTTCGGAAAATCTCTCTGGGACTGCTTTAAGGACAGCAACGGCGATCCCTGTACCTTTACATATGTAGATGCTACCACCTTCAAGGTAAGCTTCAAGACATCTAAGCCTACCTTCATCAAGGACCTCTGCATCAATGCAAAGTGGTGTTTCGCACCGAAGCATTACATGGAGACAATCCTTCCTGAGTTCATCGGCGATGATGCAGCACAGGCTAAGGCTGAGGAAATGGGCTTCTCTGATGTCGCAGCAATGGGCAAGGAGACAGGCTACTATTTCTGGAACGTTTCCGGCATCCCTACCCTGAATCCGTTTGTACTGTCTACGGAAGCAGGAAAGAACGATGTTACCGGTGACTACTATGAGTATGTGCGCAATCCTTATTACTGGAAGGTTGACCAGAACGGACAGCAGCTTCCTTACACGGATAAGATTGAGTATACAAAGAATTCCGACGAGAGCCAGAGTCTGACAAGAATTCTCGGCGGCGAGGATACGATTGCCGGCGGCGTATGGGCTGACATCCAGACACTGGTAGAGAATGCGGATTCCGTAGGCTATCATATCGTGCAGTGGCCGAACAGTGGATGGTCCGATGCTGCATCCCAGCTCGAGCTGAATCAGACCGCTCCCGATGAGGAGTACAGAGCACTGTTCCAGACCAAGGAGTTCAGACAGGCACTCTCCATCGCGGTTGACAGAGAAGAGTTTGCGAAGCTGATGTCCGATGGCTGGCAGAACGGCAGACAGGCATCTCCCGCAGAGGGTGCACAGGGCTACAACGAAGCATGGGCGCTGAAGTGGACAGAGTATGATGTGGACGGTGCAAAGGCTCTGCTTGAGGGTCTTGGCATGGTAAAGGGCAGCGACGGCTACTATGACTGTCCGAGCGGCAAGGATTTTGTACTGAACCTCAACAGCTACACCGGCTCCGGTGCGGATGAGGCATATAAGGTGCTGAATACCTACTGGGAAGCAATCGGCATCAAGAGCACCTTCAAGGATATGGACAAGGATACCCTGAACAACAACATCATTGCAAACGAGTACGACGCAGTCCTGAGCCCTGTTGCTCCGGCTGAGACGGTTGGTCTTGACGTAAGACCTGACACACTGGTTCCTGTTAGAAACTATGCTGAGTGGTATGGTGAGATCGGTACCTGGTACGCATCCGGCGGAACAGAGGGCGTAGAGCCTACCGGCGATCTGCTTGAGCTCTGCAACCTGTACACCGAGCTGAAGACAGAGGTAGACGAGGCAAAGCGTGCGGAGATCGTTGACAAGATGTATAAGCTCCACGAGGAGAACATCTGGGTTCTGGGCTACATGGAGTCCGCTCCCACACTGTATGTAGTGCGCAACGAGCTTCACAACTTCCCTGAGTCCGAGATCTTCTGTGACGAGTATCGTGGACTTGGAATCGCACACATCGACTGCTGCTGGTTAGAGCAGTAAGCTGTAACAGAGTAATCAGAATCAAAGAACAAGGATTTGGAAAGGCAGAGTCAAATCTGCCTTTCTTTTCAAAAAAGTGCCGGGAACGTGAGCAAAATATGCAATGTTTTTCACGATAACGGAACTTTTTCACTCGAAAAAGGAGAGTATGAATTCATGTGGAAATATGTTGCTAAGAGAATATTAATGTTCATACCCACCATCATCATCATATCGTTTGTCATCTTTTTCGTGATGCAGCTGCCGAAGGGCGACTATGTATCGAGCTATGTTGCCAGAATGCAGGCGGAAGGTGAGGTGTTCACCGAGGCTGACATTCAGGCGCTGAGACATCAGTACGGACTGGATAAGAACTGGGTGCTGCGGTATTGTGACTGGGTGTGGAAGATTGTAAGCAAGGGTGACTTCGGTTATTCCTTCGCATACGGAAGACCGGTCTGGAGCGTTATCATGGATCGTCTGGGGCTGACAATAGCGGTGTCCCTGACCATCATGATTTTCACCTATCTGGTCTCCATCCCGATCGGAATCTACAGTGCGCTGCACCAGTATTCCGTCGGCGACTATGTGTTTACGGCAATCGGCTTCCTCGGAATGGCAACGCCGAACTTCCTGCTGGCAATCCTGCTCATGTATCTGTCGTTCAAATGGACGGGAGACCCGCTGCTCGGACTGTTCTCCAAGGAAATGCTGCAGAATGGACTGCACTGGTATAACTTCGGGGAGTTCCTTCAGAGAATGGTCATTCCCACGATCGTTATCGGTACATCGGGAACCTGCGGTGTCATCCGTACCGTCCGCGCCCAGATGCTTGACGAGACGGCAAAGCAGTACGCTCTGACGGCGAGGGCGAAGGGAGTGTCTGAGGCGACGATTACCTATAAGTACTGTCTGCGGGCGGCTCTGAACCCAGTGGTCAGCGGTCTCTCGGGAGCGCTCTCCAGCATCTTCTCCGGTTCGACGATCTCCGCGATCGTAATGAACCTCTCCATTCAGGGACCGGTGCTCTACGAGGCACTCAAAACACAGGACACTTATCTGGCAGGTACAATCCTTATGACACAGGCGGTTCTGGTTGTCATAGGTACATTGCTTTCGGATATTCTGCTGGCATGGCTGGATCCGAGAATCCGTTTTGAGAAGAAGAGGAGCTGACGTATGAGTATATTTAGAAAAAAGAACAAATCAGACGAGGATTACTACCTTGCTTCCCAATGGACGCTGATGCGCAAGAAGCTGATGCATCATAAGCTGGCAAAGCTGAGCATCATCCTGCTGCTGATCCTGTATACGCTGGCATTGTTTGCACCCTTTGTCGCACCTTACGGACTGAGCGATTTCGACAGTACCTATAAGAATGCGAAGCCGACGACGATCCACTGGGTAGACGAGGACGGAAAATTTGTCGGACCTTATGTCTATAAGATGACCTACATCAACAACAAAGAGACCTTCAAACGTGAGTGGGCGGAAGACACCAGCGAGAAGTATTTTGTCAAGTTTTTTGCGAAGGGCGGCGGGTACAAGCTGTTCGGCTTCATCCCCTGCGACAGACATCTGTACGGTGTTGTCGGAGAGAACGGCGGGGAGGGAGCAAAGCTGATGCTCTTCGGCGGAGACAGCCTTGGCTGTGACCTGTTCTCGCGTATCCTGTTCGGAAGCCAGATTTCGTTGACAATCCCGTTCGCGGGAACGCTGATCAGCTTTGTGCTGGGCATCATCCTCGGCGGCATCTCCGGTTACTTCGGCGGCGTTGTGGACACGGTGATCCAGAGAATCATTGAGGTGCTGACCGCACTGCCTACGATTCCTCTCTGGATGGCGCTGTCCGCGGCAATCCCGGCAGACATTCCGGTACCGCGCATGTACCTGTACATAACGGTTATTATCTCCTTCATCTCATGGACGGGACTGGCGAGAACCGTAAGAGGTAAGTTCATTTCCCTGAGAAATGAGGAGTTTGTCATGGCGGCACAGGTTGCGGGAGTCAGCACATGGAAGATCATGACAAAGCATCTGGTTCCCGGATTTATGAGCTACCTGATCGTGAGCCTGACATTGGGCATCCCGGGAATGATCATCGGTGAGACATCCATGAGCTACCTCGGACTTGGCATGAAGGCACCGGCGACAAGCTGGGGCGTTCTTCTTCAGGAGACACAGGATATCACGAGTATTGCGCAGTATCCATGGAGACTGATCCCGCTGCTCGCAGTTATCGTTACGGTATTGGCATTCAACTTCCTCGGTGACGGTATGCGCGACGCGGCAGATCCTTATAAGTAGGCGGAAGGGAGACGGAAATGGAAGAAAATAAGCAAAATAAGACCGCTCAGGATATGGTTCTGGATGTCCGGGATCTGCGGATCAACATAGAGCTGGATGAAGGTACACTGACTGCTGTGCGAGGCGTGAACTTTAACCTGAAAAAGGGAGAGACGCTGGGACTGGTAGGAGAGTCCGGCTGCGGAAAGAGCCTGACGAGCAAGGCAATCCTCGGCATTAACGATAAGCGGTGCAAGACGACAGGTGAAATCAATTTCGACACAAACGAGCAGGGCATGATCAACCTTCTCGACCTGAAGCCGAGAGGCAAGGAGATCAGACAGGTCAGAGGAAAGCAGATATCCATGATCTTTCAGGAGCCCATGGTAGCCTTCTCGCCGCTGTATACGATCGGCAATCAGATCAACGAGTGCACAAGGCTTCATATTACAAAGGATAAGAAGAAATCAAAGGAAATTTCCCTTGAGATGATGCGCAAGGTGGGAATTGCAAATGCAGAGAAGCGTTACGACCAGTACCCACACGAGTTTTCCGGCGGTATGCTGCAGCGTGCGCTGATCGCCATGGCTCTGGTATGTAACCCGAAGCTGCTGATCGCAGATGAGCCGACCACCGCGCTGGATGTTACCATTCAGGCGCAGATTCTCGAGCTGATGAAGGAATTACAGAAGGATATGAACACGGCGATCCTGTTCATCACGCACGATCTGGGAACGGTTGCGGCAATGTGTGACAGAGTTGCGGTTATGTATCTCGGCAAGATCGTCGAGATTGCGCCGGTCAAGGATATTTACGCGAGACCGCTGCACCCCTACACGCAGGGACTGATCGGGTCGGTACATAAGATCGGTACAAGAAAGGCGGACAGACTGTTTTCCATCGAGGGAACTGTGCCGCTCGCACTGAATCTGCCGCCCGGATGTGGCTTCTATGAGAGATGTCACAAGAGAATTGAGGGCGTCTGCAATGTGACGGAGCCAGAGCTTGTGGAGATGGGTGACGGACATATGGTTGCCTGCCACGCATGCAACGGAAACTGTAAGGCATGCGGACAGAGCGCAGCAGACGCAGCAAAGGACGCAGCGGGCCAGAAGGGAGAGGAAAAGAATGGCTGAGAACGAAAAGAAAAAGAAAATACTGGAAGTTAAGCATCTTTCCAAGGATTTCCCCTCCAAGAAGGTATGTGTCCATGCGGTGTCCGACGTCAGCTTTGAGGTAAATGAGGGCGAGACAATCGGTATCGTGGGAGAGTCCGGCTGTGGAAAGACGACAATGGGACGCTGCGTGGTGAGAGCGATCGAGGCAACGAGCGGGGAGGTTCTGTATCATCCGGTTGAGGGCGATGCGGTCAACTTCCTGACAATCGACAAGAATCAGATGAAGGTGCTGCGCAAGGACATTCAGATGATTTTTCAGAATCCCTATTCCTCGCTGGATCCCAGAATGACGGTTGTGGATATTATCAAGGAGCCGCTGATGGCGAACTTCCCGAAGATGCCGAAGGCGGAGATGGAAGAGAAGGTCATGGATATTGCAGCAAAGGTTGGACTGAACGTCAGCTACCTCAAGCGTTATCCCCATGCCTTTTCCGGCGGACAGAGACAGCGTATCGGCATTGCGAGGGCGCTTGTGCTCAAGCCGAGGGTAATCGTCTGCGACGAGGCGGTTTCCGCGCTCGACGTGTCAATTCAGGCACAGGTAATCAATCTGCTGAAGGATCTGCAGAGAGAGATGAATCTGACCTATATTTTCATTTCACATGATCTTTCGGTGGTGGAACATATATCCGACAAGGTCGGTGTTATGTATCTCGGGAAAATGGTGGAGTATGCGGAGACGGAGGCGCTGTTCTCCAGCCCGAAGCATCCTTATACGGAGGCGCTGATGTCTGCGGTGCCGATTGCAGACCCGGAGATCGAGATGGACAGAATCCCGCTGACCGGCGAGATTCCGAACCCTGCGAATCCGCCCAGCGGCTGTTATTTCCATACCCGCTGCCGCTATTGTCAGGAAAAGTGTAAGGAATGTGCGCCGGAGTACCGCGAGGTGGAGCCGGGTCACTATGTTGCCTGCCATTATGCAGAGGAATTAAAGTTAAGAGGATTCAGCTACGACGAAGATGCTGTAAAAGACAAAAAGAAAGAAGATTAGGGTGCTGAGCATGAAGAAGAATTTAATTATTTTCACGGACAGCGGCGACACCATTATCGATGAGAGCACTCAGGTCTATGATGATCAGGAGACTGTGCTGCGGGCAGACTTTATTCCTGGGGCGGGCGAGGTCTTAAAGCAGCTGAAGGACGAGGGCTACCGGATCGCACTGGTGGCGGACGGAACGTGGGAATCCTTTCAGAATGTATACCGCGAAAACGGTCTTGGGTATTGCTTTGAGGAGTGGATCGTCTCCGAGGTCGTCGGTGAGCAGAAGCCGGCGAGATCGATGTTCGATACCGCGATGGAAAAGATGGGACTTACGGATGCCGACAAACCCTTTATCGTCATGATCGGGAACAACCTAAAGAAGGACGTTGCCGGGGCAAACCGCTACGGGATTACCTCCGTCTGGCTGGACTGGTCGCCGAGATATTTTCACACGGTGGAGGAGCCGGACTGGCAGCCGGATTACACGGTCAGGACGCCGGAGGAGCTGAAGGCACTGATTGAGGAGCTGGAGAAGAAATGCTGCGAGAAGCGTGAGCTGATTAATGCGGTCACGGATAAGGTGGATAAGATGGTCAGCGCTTTCTCCGACATCCTTTACGAGCCGGATGATACCTTTTTGAAGAATATGAAGAACCACAACCTTGCAGGAGACGACATTTCCCGCTACCAGTATTGGGAGTGGACGCAGGGCGTCGGGCTTTACGGGCTGTGGAAGCTGTTCAGCTATGAGAAGAAGGAGAGCTATCTGGAGATGCTCACACGCTTCTACGACAGACAGATCGGCATCGGCTTCCCTGCGCTGAACGTCAACACGGCGGCGCCGTATCTGGCAATGTCCTTTCTCGCCGAGTACACCGGGGAGGAAAAGTATCTGCGCCCGTGCGTGGAGGCTGCGGAAAAGATCATGTCGGAGTTTCCGAGAACGGACGAGGGCGGTTTCCAGCATAAGACCTCGGACTCTCTCAACGAGCAGGAGCTTTGGGACGACACGCTGTACATGACGGTTCTGTTCCTTGCAAATATGGGAAGAATCCTGAGGAATCAGGCGATGACCGAGGAGGCACAGTACCAGTTCCTGCTTCACGAAAAATATCTCTGTGACAAGGTGAGCGGGCTGTGGTACCATGGCTGGACCTTTAAGGAGAAAAATAACTTTGCGGGAGCCTTCTGGGGAAGAGGAAACTGCTGGATCACAATGGCGATACCAGAGTTCTTAGAGATCTGCGACTGCAATGAAGCGGTGAAGAGACTGCTTGTCAATACGCTGCGGGAGCAGGTGCAGAGCCTGCGCGCCCTGCAGGCGGAGAACGGGATGTGGCATACGCTCGTGGATGATGCGGACTCCTATGTGGAGGCGAGCGCTACCTGCGGCTTTGCCTACGGAATCCTGAGAGCGGTGAAGGACGGACTTGTGGATAAGTCCTATCTGGAGACGGCAGCGAAAGCCGTCAGCCCCATCATGGAGTGTATTTCGGAGGATGGCGTTGTACGTCAGGTTTCCTACGGTACGCCGATGGGACGCACGACAAGAGATTTTTATAAACAGATCGAACTGAAATCCATGCCTTACGGACAGGCGCTTGCAATCCTGTTCCTGATGGAGTACCGTACGATGTGTTAAGGAGAGGGGAGAGCACCATGAAGCTTGGAAGACAATGGGATGAACGCCTGAAAATATGGGATGAAGCATTTGCGGAAAATCTCTATAGAGAGCTGGGGGAGCTTTCCCTTTCCGGGTTTACGACGAAGGCACAGCTTACATGGCAGCAGGCGTCAAAGCAGGCTGTAAAGCCGTTCCCGTCCGGGACGGCATGGGGGACAAAATGGGAATACGGCTGGTTCAGAACACAGGTGACGGTGCCGGAGAGCGCGGCGGGAGAGAGGCTGATGCTGCATCTCGGAGCCGGACCGGAGATGCTGGTCTTTGTCAACGGGAAGGAAAGAGGCTCCATTGACAGGCAGCACAATATGGTGGAACTGACGGCTGAGGCTGTGCCCGGGGAAAAGTTTGACATTCTCGCGGAGGTTTACGCGGGACATGGGATCAGACCGGAGAACGGCGGACTTTATGCGAGGGATGCCGTTCCTGTGCCTGAACCGCCAAAATATCAATGTATTGTGGGGAAAAGTCATTTCGGAGTCTGGCGGGAGGACATTTTTCAGTGCTATGCGGATTACCACACGCTTTATGAGCTGTGGAAGACCATGCCTGACCGCGAGCTCCGCACAATGAAGATCGGAGAAGCATTACAACAGTTTACCTATATAGCGGACTTTGAGGCAGAGGAGCCGGAACGGAGCAGGAGCATCCTGCAGGCGGACGAGTTGCTGAAGCCGCTGCTTGAGAGTAAAAATGGCGGCACTGTGCCGGAATATACAATATTCGGACAGTCGCACCTCGATCTGGCATGGCTCTGGACGATGGAGGAGACGAAGCGGAAGTCCGCGAGGACTTATTCCAATCAGATCAGACTGATGGAACGGTATCCGCAGTATAAGTTCCTCCTTTGTTCACCGCCGGTGCTGGAAAATATAAAGACATATTATCCCGATCTGTATGAGCAGGTCAGGGAGAGGGTAAAGAACGGACAGTTCCTGCCGGAAGGCGCTGTCTATGTGGAGAGCGATACGAATCTGGTGGGCGGGGAGAGCCTGATCCGCCAGTTTGTCATAGGGAAAAGATGGTTCCGCGAGGAGTTCGGCACGGACAGCAGACTCGCGTGGATGCCGGACACTTTCGGCTTTACCGGAGCGATGCCGCAGATCATGGCGGGGTGCGGCGTGCCCTATTTTGCAACGCAGAAGCTCCTGCGCTGTGATCCCGAGTGTGAGCAGTTCCCCTACAATGTCTTCTGGTGGGAGGGCATTGACGGGACGAAGGTTTTATCCCATATCTATAAAAAGAACAATGCTGTTTTTAATTCCGGTGCGCTGAGAACGCGCTGGGAGGAGGACAGAAACCAGAAGCAGGAGATTGACAGCTTCCTGTTCCCCTTCGGCTACGGAGACGGAGGCGGCGGCCCGACCGAGATCATGATAGAGACGGCGGAGCGGTGTGCCGATCTCGAGGGAGCGCCACGCTGTACGATGGAAAGTCCGGTTGCCTTTTTTGAGAGGCTGGAGGAGAAGGACATCCGCAACACCTATTATGGGGAGCTTTATCTTGCGTGGCACCGCGGAACCTACACGGCGCAGTCGGAGATCAAGCGGGGTGTGCGCAAGGCGGAATATGCGGTCAGGGAGGCAGAATATCTCGCCGGACTGCTGCGCCTTGCAGGCGGTTATCAAAACCCTTCGGATGAGAAAATTGTCTTAAGAAAGCTGGAGGAAATGTGGAAGCTGCTGCTAGTGCAGGAGTTCCATGACATTCTGCCCGGAAGCTCTATCCAGAGGGTCAACGAGGAGACGAGGGAGATTCTTGACCGGATCATCAGCGAGGGCAGACAGCTCGCAGGAGAGCTGCTGAGACAGCTTGCGGGAGGGCATGCGGTCTTTAATTCCCTGAGCTGGGAGCGCGGCTGGAAGGGCTTAAGGCTGCCGGCGTGCGGCTATCTGAAGGCGGCTGTGCCGGCGCAGGACGGACAGCAGGTATCTTACGATCCGATTCCCGGTGACAGGCTTGTGTTCAGCAATGACTTTTACCGTGCGGAGATCGACAGTTTTGGGCAGATTGTCAGCCTGACGGACAGGAAGAGCGGCTATGAGTATGCGGCGGAGCCGTTAAATACATGGGAGCTGTACCGGGATGTCAATGTGGACTATGATGCATGGGAGCTCGGACGCATGTATGAGGAGATGCCGGAGAAACTGGAGGGAAAGCATGAGTTTCTCGCGGAGCGGGCGGCAGGCGGCGGTATCATTGTCACAGTGACCCGCAGGGAGAGCCATTTTACGGCGACACAGCGGATTCATTTCTCGGCGGAGAGCCCGAGGATTGACTTTGAAACAGAGATCGACTGGCACGAGAGACACCGGATTTTAAAGGTAGATTTCCCCACAACCGTCTATACAAAGGAGGTTCTCGAGGAGATTCAGTTCGGGTACATAAAGCGTCCCACGCACCGGTCGAGACAGTACGAGAGAGATCTGTATGAGACGAGCCATCATAAATATGCGGCGCTGACGGACGGTGAGAACGGTCTGGCGGTGCTGAACGACTGCAAGTACGGCATTTCCGCGCAGGACAGCAGACTTTCGTTGACATTGCTGCGCGCGCCGGTCATTCCCGACATGACGGCAGACATGGGCGTACATAAATTTACTTATTCCATCCTGCCGTTTTCCGGGGCATTTGCGCAGAGTCGTGTCACGGAGGAGGCGTACGAATGTAATGTCGAGGTGACGTTGGCTGCATCCGGGGATGCGACGCCGCAGACACCGGAGGTGGCAGAGCGCGTGTCGTTCTTTGCGTTGGAGGGTGGTCATGTCGTGCTCGAGACCTGCAAGCCTGCGTTTGACAGGGAAAAGGGAGTTGTGCTGAGACTTTACGAGTCGAAGGGCTGTGCCGGAACGACGGTGCTGACCGTGCCGGGCAATGTGCAGCGCGTTTATGCCTGCAACATGTTAGAGGAGACGGCGGAAGAGCTCGCAGTTCAGGACGGCAAGGTGACGCTGAGGTTCAGGGCGTTTGAGATAAAGACATTGATGCTGGAAGACTGACGGAAAGAGAAGGAAGGACAGATTATGGAAAGACATTATCAGAAGATTCTCCGGGACAGTGAGGACAGGGTGACGAAGTCCCTTCAGATTCAGATACTGGATGAAAAGAGCCCGCGGTATGGCGGCTTTGCGGACGGAAACGGAATTGTACAGGCAAAATTCTCCATTTATCGTGTCGCAACGATGACGGCGATCTATTGTAACAAGGATTCGATCTGGTATCATGACGGACAGGTGCTGGAACGGGTGTTGCTGGGACTGGACTATATCCGCCGCGTGCAGCATGAAAACGGGTTGTTTGATTACATTACCTGTAATTTTTATTCCGCACCGGACACGGCATTCTGCGTCAAGAAGCTGCTTCCGGTATATCAGTATCTGGCGGAGCGGGCAAAAGAGGAGAATCTGCCGGAGGGAGAACAGAAAATTCTGGAGAAGATGGAGAAAATTGTCCGCGCAGGAGCCTTTGGACTGCTAGAGGGGGGCTTCCACACGCCAAATCACCGCTGGGCAATCGCCTCGGTGCTGATGTACAGCAGCAGGCTTTTCGACGAAAAGGAGTTGGAACAGGCGGCGATACAATATCTGAATGAGGGCATCGACTGTAACGAGGACGGAGAGTTTGCAGAGAAATCGGCGGGCAACTACAACCGCATCAACAATGACGCAATGATCATGCTCTCGGAGGCGACGGGAGATGCTTCCTACGAGCAGTATGCAATCCGCAATCTGAGAATGATGCTGACCTACTGGGAGCCGGACGGCAGTGTGTTCACCGCCAACTCAACGCGCTTTGACAAGGATCGGCTCATCTACCCCAAGGACTATTACATGGAATACCTGAAAATGGGCATGAAGTATGAAATACCGGAGTTTTTGCAGATGTGCAACACGATCTTCGACATCGTTGACAGAAAGCAGATTACTTCCCCGGATTTCCTGATCTGGTTCATGCTGCATCCCGAGTACAGGAAGTTCGAGTATGACGAAAAATACTGCCGCCCGGACTTTGCGCGCTTCTATCAGGAATCCGGCATAGCGAGGACGCAGCAGGGCAGATTGACCTATACGGTCATGAACGGAAAGTCCAACTTCTTCTATCTTCACAACGGAACGATGAAGCTCGAGCTGAAGGTAGCGGGCAGCTTCTGCGAGCACAGGGCGTTTAAGAGCGAGACGATGGAGAGGCTGTCGGAGAAGGAGTACCATTTAAAGCAGATCATGCGCGGCTGGTACTATCTGCCTTTCGCAGAGAAGCCCGGGACGAGCGACTGGTGGAAGATGGACAATGCCTCCCGGGAAAAGAAGCTCGGCCCGGACATGGAAATCAATGTCTGGGTCAAGGAGGCGGAGCATGGCGTGGATGTCCGTGTGAAGACCTCCGGCGTGGAGGGAGCGCCGTGGAGGATAGAGCTTGCGTTCTCCGGTGTCTCCTATCTGGAGAGCGAGAGCATTCATATGCCGCTGAACGGAAGTGAGACGCTTGTTGTGAAAAACGGCTATGCCGAGGTGGGCAATGCAAGCGATGCCTTTCTGATCGGTCCCTGCTTCGGGGAGCATCATTTCATGGAGGGAAAGGAAGACAGTGAGGCGAAGACCGCCGGAGCTGCGACCCTGTACCTGACGGATTACACGGCATTTGACCATACAATCGAAATTCGGGATAAGAGGAGCCTGTTTGAAAAGAAATGACAGAAGAACTGGTAAGAAAATATGTCCCTCATCTGCGGTATGACAGATGTGAACCCTATGCGCTCGCAGCGGTCGGCTACACCGTCTACCGCGAGAGCGGGAAAAGTGTGTCCTGCAATCTTCAGGTTCGTGTCGAGCCGGGGGAGACGGCTTTTGAAGAAGCCCATGTTGTTGAGTATGTGCAGCCGGGGAAGCATGCTTTTATGCCTGCGCCGCGCTACTTCTGGCTCGCGCCGGACAGGGATGCCGTCTGCAGCCGCCTTGCGGGCAGCGACGGACTGCTTGTCGCGCCTATGTTTGAGGGAAGAATTACGAAGGATGATGCCTTCGACGAAAAGGTTGCGCGCTATATCAGGGAGCAGCACAGCTTCACACCCTCGTGGGAATTTGTAAAGGCTCTCCCGCAGTCTGTGGACACGGAGGAACTATTGATGCCATGGGAGAAACTGGATGTGCTGATTGTGGACAGGACTGGAGACTGGAAGCGCAGGATTGAGGAGGCTGTGGAAGGGTGAAAAAGAAACGGATTGACAATTTGCTTGTGCTGCTGGTATTTATGCTGATCATGGTGGCGCTGGGTATCAGCGACTCGAACAGAGGTGTCTTTTCATCGATTTTTGAACGGGAGCTCCGGCTGACAAAGCCGCAGCTCTCGTTGATCGTGACGGTCAGTTATGTCGGAAATCTGCTCTTTATGCTGTTCGGAGGGAAAATAGCGGATCGGATGGATCGGAAGAAGGCATGCATGGGCATTCTCGGGCTCTGGACGGCGGCGCAGATTTTGTTTGCGTGCACGGATGCATATCCGTGGCTCCTTGTCGGAATGTTTGTCAGCATGGGCGCATCAACGCTCATGAACACGATGATCAATATCCTGTCTCCGTTTTTCTTCGGGGCGATGGCGGGGCTGTATGTAAACGTGCTGTTTTTCGTGCAGGGCATCGGCACCAGCGGAAACCAGAAGATCACCGGCACGCTGGCGGACAGCTACGCACAGTACAGGCTGCTCTGCCTCGGTATGGCGGTCGTGGGAGTGGTCAGCCTGCTCATCCTGAGTCGGACGAGGTTCGAGAAGACAGGAGAAGGTGCAAAGTCCGGGGGAGAACACTCGGGCGGGAAAGCAACTCCGGCAGAGAGTCGTGCTTCCGGGACAGAAGGAAAGGCAGGAGCGCGGCGGACAGCTGCCGTGAGCGGCATGGTTCTGGCAATGGGGCTGGTCTTTGGCTTTTACTTTGTAGCTGAGCATGGGATCATGAACTGGTGGTCAATGTATTGCAGTCAGGGACTCGGGCTGGACAACAGTATGGCAAGCACGAGCGTTTCCCTGTTTTTCGGCACGATGACTGCAGGCAGGCTTCTGATGGCGCCTGTTGTGCAAAAGCTGGGCAGCAGGCGGAGCATCCTGATTCTGGGCGGTGCCGGAACCCTGCTGTATCTGGCGGGCGTCCTGCTCGGGGCAAAGGGGGTCTTGATGCTGGGAATCAGCGGTATTTTTCTCTCGATTGTCTATCCGACCATGGTACTGTTGCTCCAGGAGCTGTTCCCGAAGGAGAAGATTGCGGCAATGACCGGAATGGTTATCAGCATAGGTACGCTGTTTGACATTGCTTTCAATGCCATGTTCGGCAGCCTTGTGACATCGGCAGGGTTTGGAGTGTGCCGCTTGATTTTCCCGGTGGCAATCGCTGTATTTTATATACTTTTCTTTATGGTGACGGGAAGACGGAAGATGAAGTAAGACGAAAAAAAAAGGACATCAGGCAAAGCCTGATGTCCTTTTTTGTGTTCGTCGTCAGTCAGAAGCAATTATGCTACTACAGTAACGTTGGTAGCGCGGGTCTTGCTGCTGTTCTGAGGATCGGTCTCGGTATCGAAAGTAACCTTCTGACCTTCCTCGAGAGACTTGAAGCCCTCAGCGTTGATTGCGGAGAAATGTACGAATACTTCCTCGCCGGTTGCATCGTTGGTGATGAAACCATAACCCTTCTGTGCGTTGAACCACTTAACTGTACCGTTGTTCATTGTGGTACCTCCTTAAAAATATAAAAATTTGTTGATTCTAAACCGTAGGACACAAAAATCACATATTTTTGTAAACCATCATCAAAGCCGTAATGACTTACAAAAATATGTGAGTTCAATGACTTTCATTTAGAATACAGCTTGAGTATAGCATCACCTTTTAGGAAATGTCAACAATTATTTTTTGACAAGAATATTTGTCGTTTCTTTGGGGAAAATAAGGGATGTTTAAGAGAGGTATTTAAGCATATGGAAATCAGCTTTTGGTGGCTGGCAGCCATTGCCCTGGCGGCGCTGGCAGCCGGTGTTTGTATTGGCAGACTGAGTAAAGAGGACGGTGGATTTCAAGAGAAGGAGCATGCGGACGAGGAGGATGAGAGGGAAGCCTTTTTTGTCGGGAGCCCGGTGTCCGGCGAGGTGTCCGATCTGCAGGAGGGCGGCAGGCCGGTCGTGGTAATCCGCCCGAGTGAGGATAAGATTTATGCGCCTGTGAGCGGAAGGATAAGGAAGGTCTTTCCCAGAGGGAATGCGTTCTTATTTGACACGGAGTTCGGGGCGGAACTGTATATCCGCGTGGGCGACTCCACGGACGAGCTGCTGGACGGATATTACCGGCCGCGCATTGTACAGAATGAGATTGTCGGGAAGGGGAAGCTCCTTCTTGAATTTGACAGACAGGGTCTCGCTGCGGAGGGTGTGTCCGACTGTGTGGAGGTCTCCGTCGAAACCGGAATAAGCGGGGCTGATATTCTGCCGGCATCCGGCGCCCATGTGCGGACGGGAGAGGAGCTGCTGAAGCTACAGGTGGATAGTTGAACGGCGGTAATGCGACAACCGCCGTTTCCTGATGCCAAAAGTTACATATAACCATGTCATTTTTTACATCTGCGGTATTGATTCGGCAGCGAATGATAGAATATCTGCGAATCATACGAAAGGGGAAAATGACATATGAACGAAAAACTGAATCATATCATGGAGGTGCAAAAGGGCTATGCAAAAAAAGCATTAAAGACACTGATCACGCTCTGGGTGGTGTTTACAGTTTTCATGGCTGCAATAATGGTGCTCTTTGCCGTGCCTGGGGAACCGGAAGTGGGGCTGATGGTGTTCTTGGGCGTACTGTATCTGCTGCTTGGGCTTTTCTTCTTAAACGGTGCTCTGGGAGCTGTCATGGCATCCCGGGGAAAATTCGCTCCTGCCCTGAGAAATTTGTCTGAGGAAGAGCAGGAGCAGGTGGACAGGGATCTTGCGAATGGTGTGAGAATCGCAAATGCTATCATGGGAAAGGATTATCTGATCTTTGAAGGAATGCTGGTACAGGTTCTGTCCTACCGGGACATTGTGTATATTTTCGGAAGCTCGACGACATATTGGGGCGGGTTGGTTCCGGTTGCAACAATCAGCCTGATCAATATCGTGAACAAGAAGAGACAGTCATTCGGTATCAATATGAAGGTGAAACCGTTGTTGGGGACAAATTCCGGTGATGGAATCGATGCGAAAGGCTTCTACGTCGAGATGCACAGACGGGCGCCGTGGGCATTCATGGGAGCGAGCAAGGAAAACCTGAAGCTCTATAATTCACGCTTTAAAGAGATGGTACGGCTGGCAGAGGAGCGCTGTCAGAGGATTACCGCCGGAGAAAATTCATCTTTGGGCTAGCCGTCGCGCCGGTTACTTGATACAATAAGGGCAAAGGTAAGACAAGCTCCTGTAAAGTAACAGCGAAGGACGGAATGAATTATGGAAAACAGAAAAACAGAGAAAATGTGGATTGCGGATAACGGCGACGGAACCTACAGGAATCCGATCCTGTATACGGATTATTCCGACCCGGACGCGATCAGGGTCGGCGGGGATTATTTCATGGTGGCATCCAGCTTCTGTAACTCTCCGGCAGTGCCCTTGCTGCATTCTAAGGATCTGGTCAACTGGAAGGTCATCAACTATGTCGTGGACAGACTGCCCTTTCCTTATTATGATCAACCGATGCACGGTTGCGGGGCGTGGGCGCCGTCCATCCGTTTCCACGACGGGACATACTATGTATTCATCCCCATGCCCGACGAGGGAATCTTTATGTGTAAGACGACCAACCCGTGGGGAAAGTGGAGTGAACCCGCCTATGTCAGAAAGGTTGTGGGCTGGATTGATCCCTGTCCCTTCTGGGATGACGACGGTAAGGCGTACATGGTGACGGCATTTGCCAGAAGCCGCATCGGCTTTAAGAGTATGCTGTATCTGTCGCCGATCGAGCCGGACTGCTCGGGAGTGCTGGACGACGGGAAATTTATCTATGACGGACATGAGACGCAGCCGACGATCGAGGGGCCGAAGCTCTATAAGAGAAACGGCTATTATTACATCTTTGCCCCGGCGGGAGGTGTGAAGCCGGGCTGGCAGACTGTGCTCCGGTCGAAGACTATCTACGGACCTTACGAGGAGAGAATCGTGCTGCATCAGGGATCGACGCCGGTCAACGGACCGCATCAGGGCGCGTGGGTTGATACGCCGTCCGGCGAAGACTGGTTTCTGCACTTTCAGGATGTCGGCAATGCCGGGCGGATCATTCACTTACAGCCGATGCGCTGGGTGGACGACTGGCCGGTGATCGGCGTGAATGAGGAGGACGGCTGCGGCGAGCCGGTTCTGCGTTATCAAAAGCCGGATACCGGAGCGGTATGCCCCGTGGATGCGCCGGAGGACAGCGATTTTTTTGAGGGCGGAAAGCTGGGGCTGCAATGGCAGTGGAATGCGAACTACCGGGAGGAATGGTACCGGCTGGGAGACGGCAGACTGACGCTTTATGCGCAGCCGGTGGATGTGGACAGGCAGCTCTGCGACGTCAGCAGCCTCCTCCTGCAGAAGTGGCCTGCCCCGGAATTTGAGATCACGACCTGCCTGCACCTTGAGGGGCTGGCAGAGGGAGATGCCGCGGGTATGGTGTCACTGGGCGGATGCTACACGGCGCTTGCCGTAAAAAGGCAGGCGGGCGGTTTCAGCTTACAGCAGAGGACGGGAAACTGGACTATGGCGGACGAGGTCAGGGAGGAGCTTGAGGGCTGGCAGCAGGAGCGGATCTGGCTTAAGATGCGGGTCGAACGGTCGGAGGATATTTCCTTTGCAGTCAGCGCTGACGGCGAGAAGTACCGCAGCGTCGGAAGGACGACGAAGGCGACGCCGGGGCGCTGGGTCGGCGTGAAAGCCGGACTCTTTGTGTTGAATGAGACGGGAGTGCACGGCGGCAGCGTGGCGGCGGACTTTTTCGTCTACACAAAGCTGGAAGAAAAGTGAAGAATTGTTTTCGGAATCATAAAGACCACCCGCGCAAACGGCGGGTGGTCTCTTTCATGTTTATTCTTTTCGTGCAACAATCAGATAGCGGTGGATCGTGCCCTCGATGGGCTTTCCACTTTCGATAATTTCCTGCATTTTTAATAGCTGATCGAAGCATTTGTCAACCGAAAATCTCGGAAATTCCCATTCGATAATATGTGCAAACCACACGAACGCGCCGACATCGTAAAACCGGATGGGGCGGTAGACTTCTGCTTCTTCAACAATGTGAAAGCCAGCATTCTCAAACGCCTGTCGCTGCTCCCGAAGATTCAGATGCGGGAATGGCTTCTCGGTATCGGGAAGTACTATTTCAACCAGATCGCGGTCATTGTCGCCGCCGACCTGCTCGGTGATAAAGATTCCGCCCTTTTTCAGCAGACGGAACAATTCGTCTGCGTTGAAATCGCCGTGCCGGTTGATAATTATGTCAAAGCTGGCGGATTCAAAGGGAATATTTGCCGGATCGTCACATGCTTTAAAATGGATTCCGAGTGGGGAGAGTGTTTCTCTGCATAATTCCACATTCGGCGGATAGCCCTCTGTCGCTGCGGTGTTGCGATATGGGTGCTTTAAGGACAACAGAAATTCTCCACCGCCGGTATCGTAATCCAGAAGCTGCATATCGTCAGCCAGATAACGTCCGATAATTTCAGCGTAATCCCACGGCAAATCCTGTTCCTCTTCATAGCGTCCCCGGATGTGTGAAAAATCCCATCCGTGAATGTGTGCAACACGTTCTTCCTCTTTCCATATGAATCTTAATTCTTCTCTATTCATTTTAACTGCATCCTTTCCAAATAATAATCTAAAGATAGTGATTTAAAAGATTAGGATTCGGTGCAGCTCCTGACAAGATCGTCTGAAACCTTACATTAACCTCGATACAATCTGCTGTCAGTTTTTAAACTGCACCGAGTAGTTAATTCGCTTTTGCATCTCTGACCTCTGAAGACTGAAATTGTCTGTTTAGGACTTTTTTATTGTAGCATGCAAGAGAATAAAAGTAAATGTTGGATTCTTTTGAGAAAAAATATTGATTAAAATATAAGGACTTGACAAATACCCAAGGGGGGTATATCATGACACTGAAATTGAGATACCCCCTATGGGTATTTTGAGGAAACATAACACAAATTTCGCAATCACCTGACGGATAAAAGGAAAGAAGGGATAGAAGAGAAATGGCGGGAAATACTGAAAACCAACAGAACGAGTGCTGCTGTTGCAGGACGAAGGCGACGCCGAGGGAGGAAAAGGAACTCAGGCAGCTGAAAAACCGTCTCAGCCGCATGATCGGACAGCTCAACGGTATCGGGAGAATGCTGGATGAAAACCGGTACTGTGGGGAGGTGCTGACGCAGGTTGCGGCGGTGGAGAGTGCCTTGCAGGCGTTCGGCTATGTGATCCTGCAGGAGCACATGGAGACCTGTGTCGTGGAGGAGATCAAAAACGGCAATACTGCCGTGGTGGACGAGGCAGTCGAACTAATCAAGAAGCTCAAGTAAGGGCAGGCTGCGAAACTCGCAAATTTCAAAAAACAGTTGTGCAGAATGCACCTGACCACAAGCAGCGCACTCTGGAGCCGCCGGCACTTAGTCTCCGTACTGTGGAGACTTATGTGCCGCTGCGTGCGGAAGGTAGCGAAAGCGTGCCTGCGGTGGTCTGTGCATTTTGTGCAACGTCACTGAGTAAAACACGAGTTTCGCAATTACCTATTAAGTAAAAAAGCGGAGAGGAGAAGAAATGAAAGAGAGGTATCATATATCCGGCATGACCTGTTCTGCCTGCTCTGCGCATGTGGAGAAGGCGGCGAGAAAGCTGGAGGGTGTGGAAAATGCTTCTGTCAATCTTTTGACAGAAACAATGGAAATTGAGTATGATGAAAGCAAGGTTCAGCGCGACGGCATAATCCGGGCAGTGGAAAATGCCGGGTACGGTGCGGAGCCGCTTGCGACTGGAGGACGGACGCAGGGCGGAGACGCGCAGAGCGGTACGTCCGCCGACGGCAGTGCTGGGCAGACAGCCTATAGAAGTAAGGGCGCGGCCAGAAGCTCCGTGCAGAAAAAGGCAGAGAAAGAGGCGCGCACCATGAAGTGGCGGCTCGGCATATCTATTGCGTTTCTGCTTCCGCTGATGTATGTGGCAATGTTCCATATGTATCACGAGTGGTTCGGTCTGCCCATACCGCCGTTCGTGCACAGGTATCTGCACGGAACAGAGAACGCCATGACCTATGCCATGACGCAGTTCATTCTGCTTCTGCCGATCCTGTACGTCAACCGGAAATTCTTTTCCGTCGGGTTCAAGACGCTTGGGCATCTGGCTCCGAACATGGACAGCCTGATCGATCTCGGCGCATCGGCGGCAATCGGATACGGCATCTTTGCCATGTATAGAATCAGCTATGCGCTCGGACATACCGATATGGCGGTCGTAGAACAGTATTCACACGACCTGTATTTTGAATCGGCGGGTATGATATTGACGCTGATCACGGTCGGGAAGTATCTTGAGAGCCGTTCCAAGGGAAAGACCAGCGAGGCGATTACAAAGCTCATGGATCTGTCGCCGAAGACGGCGATCCGCCTGACTGCGGACGGAAGAGAAGAGGAAATTCCGACGGAAGCGCTTCGTGCAGGGGATGTATTCCTTGTCAAGCCCGGCAGTCTGATCCCGGTGGACGGAACGGTGCTGGAGGGAAATTCCAGCGTCGATGAGGCGGCAATCACGGGCGAGAGTATCCCGGTCGAGAAACAGCCGGGTGCAAAGGTTGTCTCGGCAACGGTCAACAAGGCGGGCTTCTTAAAGTGCAGCGCGGACAGAGTCGGGGAGGACACAACCCTGTCCCAGATCGTCCGGCTGATGGAGGAAGCAAGCGCCAGCAAGGCGCCGATCGCCCAGCTCGCGGACAAGGTTGCCGGTGTGTTCGTTCCCATTGTCATGGGAATTGCACTTGTCACGCTGGCGGTGTGGCTGATTGCGGGAGCCGGGGCGGAATTTGCCATCTCCTCGGCGATTGCAGTGCTGGTCATCTCCTGTCCCTGTGCGCTGGGGCTGGCGACGCCGGTTGCCATCATGGTCGGAACCGGCGTGGGTGCGAGCCATGGTATTCTTATCAAATCCGGCGAGGCGCTCCAACGGGCGAAGGAGGTAGACACTGTTGTTCTGGACAAGACGGGAACTATTACCTCCGGGCAGCTCCATGTGATGCAGATTGGATGCTATGTATCGGATATGACGCTGGATACTCTGGCAGGCATTGCAGCGGCGTTGGAGAAAAAGAGTGAGCATCCGTTGGCGGAGGCAGTGGTAGAATATGCGCAGAGAAGACAGCTAAAACTGCCGGAAATAAAAGATTTTCAGGCTGTGTTTGGGAGAGGAGTAGAGGGAACACTGGCAGAGGAACTACCGGCACATCCTTTACTTTCAGAAGCAAAGGATGGTTCCACAGCGGTATTCTATGCGGGCAAAACGGCAGATGGAAAGGCGGAAGCCGGTACGCAGACCGGTAAGCTGAGCAGCCCGGTGAAGACCGGCACCCGTTTCCGGGTCGGAAACAGAGCTTATCTGGAGGAAAATGGTATCAGGATTCCGGAGGAGGTGCTGAAAGGGCTGGAGCAGATTGCGGCAGAAGGAAAAACCCCGCTTCTTGTGGCAGCAGACGACAGATTGTTAGGCAGCATTGCGGTGGCGGATACGGTGAAGCCCAGCGCTTCCGTGGCGATTAACCGGTTACGGAAGCTGGGAATCCACGTTGTGATGCTGACCGGAGATAATAAGAGAACCGCTGAAGCGGTACGGGAGGAGCTTGGTATCGAGGAAGCGGTTGCGGAGGTGCTGCCGCAGGACAAGGAGAAGAAGATCCGCGAGCTGCAGGCGGCAGGGCGGAAGGTTGCCATGGTCGGGGACGGCATCAACGATGCCCCTGCACTGGCGGCAGCGGACGTCGGAATGGCGATCGGAGCGGGAACGGATGTGGCGATGGAGAGCGCGGATATTGTTCTGATGAAGAGCGATCTGCGGGATGCCGTGACAGCGGTGCGGCTCAGCCGTGCAGTCATCCGCAACATCAAGCAGAACCTGTTCTGGGCATTTTTCTACAATGCGATCGGTATTCCTCTGGCGGCGGGCGTCTGGTATCCGCTGTTCCAGATTAAGCTGAACCCGATGTTCGGGGCGGCGGCAATGAGCTTAAGCAGTATCTTCGTCGTGGGAAATGCGCTGCGGCTGAGAGGCTTCCGCGCCGGGAAGGAGACGACCGGCGGGAGAAACGCGGAGTCCGGAACAGCACCGGCAGACTGCGAGGCAACAGAATGCAATAAAATTTCAAATGCAGAGGGAAGCGCAGAGGACGCTTCGGAATGGAGGAAAAAGATGACTAAGGTAATGACAATCGAGGGAATGATGTGCGGACATTGCACAGGACGGGTACAGAAGGCGCTGGAGGCGGTCGAAGGCGTTGGCTCCGTGACAATGAGTCTGGAAAACAAGACAGCGACGGTGGAGCTTACCGCGGAGGTTGAGGATGAGAAGCTGACGGCAGCGGTTACGGATGCGGGCTATGAAGTAAAAGAAATTAAGTGATGACTTTACATCTTTTTTAGAGAAGTTTATACTTTGTTTATTGATTTCTGTCCATATTGTGTTATATTGGTTATAGAACAGATAAAAAGTAAACATCGGAATACAAGAATTTGCCGGCAGGCGGGAGCGGTAAGCTGTTGTCTGCCGGGATATGTGTATTCTGAGAGGGAGATAAGATTGAAAAATAAGATTTTTCAATCACGAGATTTGTGTCTGCGCGCACTTGACACAAACTCGATATGCGCAAAGAGCGTGCGCAGAAATGAGGAAAAGTATGAACATACAGAAATTTACACAAAAGTCCATGCAGGCTGTAGAGGGCTGCGAGAAGCTTGCCTACGAATACGGTAATCAGGAGATCGAACAGGAGCATCTGCTGTATAGTCTTTTAAAGCTGGACGACAGTCTGATCTTAAAGCTGATAGAAAAGATGGAAATTCAGAAGGAGCATTTTGTCAACCGCGTGGAGCAGGCGTTGAACAAGCGCCCTAAGGTACAGGGTGGGAAGGTCTATGTCGGCGAGATGCTGAACAAGGTGCTCGTGAATGCCGAGGACGAGGCAAAGGCGCTCGGGGATGAATATGTGTCCGTGGAGCACCTGTTCCTAGCGATGATCAAGAGCCCCAACCGTGAGATCGCGCAGATCTGGAAGGAATACGGGATCACGAGGGAGAGATTTCTGCAGGCATTGTCAACCGTCCGGGGAAACCAGCGCGTGACCAGCGACAACCCGGAGGCAACCTACGACACGCTGGAGAAATACGGTCAGGATCTTGTGGAGAAGGCGAGAAACCAGAAGCTTGATCCCGTGATCGGCAGAGATACGGAGATCCGTAACGTGATCCGTATTCTGTCGAGGAAGACGAAGAACAACCCTGTGCTGATCGGTGAACCCGGCGTCGGTAAAACAGCCGTTGTCGAGGGACTGGCACAGCGTATTGTCAGAGGTGATGTGCCGCAGGGCTTGAAGGATAAGAAAATTTTTGCACTGGACATGGGAGCACTGGTTGCCGGTGCAAAGTACAGAGGTGAGTTTGAGGAGCGTCTGAAGGCGGTGCTGGACGATGTCAAGAACAGCGACGGACAGATCATCCTGTTCATCGATGAGCTGCATACCATTGTCGGTGCGGGCAAGTCGGACGGCGCACTGGATGCGGGCAATATGCTGAAGCCCATGCTTGCAAGGGGCGAGCTTCACTGTATCGGTGCGACGACGCTCGACGAGTACAGACAGTATATCGAGAAGGATGCGGCGCTGGAGAGACGTTTCCAGCCGGTTATGGTGGATGAGCCGACCGTGGAGGACACGATCTCAATCCTGAGAGGTTTGAAGGAGCGTTACGAGGTTTATCACGGTGTTAAGATCATGGACAATGCCTTAGTCAGCGCGGCAGTGTTGTCCAACCGTTATATTTCCGACAGATTCCTGCCGGATAAGGCGATCGACCTTGTGGATGAGGCGTGTGCCCTGATCAAGACGGAGCTGGATTCCATGCCGACGGAGCTGGATGAATTACAGAGGAAGATCATGCAGATGGAGATCGAGGAGGCGGCCTTGAAGAAGGAGGACGACCGTCTCAGCCAGGAGCGTCTGGCGGATCTCCAGAAGGAGCTTGCTGAGCTGAAGGACGATTTCGCAAACCAGAAGGCACAGTGGGACAATGAGAAATCCTCTGTCGAGAAGCTGTCCAAGCTGCGTGAGGAGATTGATGCTGTTAACAGCGAGATTCAGATCGCACAGCGTGAGGGAAATCTGGAGAGGGCGGCAGAGCTTTCCTACGGCAAACTGCCCAGCCTGAAAAAGCAGCTGGAGCAGGAGGAAGAGCGTGTCGGCTCGAATGACATGAAGCTGGTTCACGAGAAGGTTTCCGACGAGGAGATCGCGCGTATCGTGTCCCGCTGGACCGGTATTCCCGTGGCGAAGCTGACGGAGAGCGAGAGAAATAAGACGCTGCATCTGGACGAGGAGCTCCATAAGAGAGTGGTCGGACAGGATGAAGGTGTCACCAAGGTCACGGAGGCGATCATCCGCTCCAAGGCGGGCATCAAAGACCCCAGCAAGCCGATCGGTTCGTTCCTGTTCCTCGGACCTACCGGCGTAGGTAAGACGGAGCTGGCGAAATCGCTGGCAGCAGCGCTGTTCGATGATGAAAACAATATGGTCAGAATCGATATGAGTGAATATATGGAGAAGTATTCGGTCTCCAGACTTATCGGAGCACCTCCCGGATATGTGGGATATGAGGAGGGCGGCCAGCTGACCGAGGCGGTGAGAAGAAAACCTTACAGCGTTGTGCTGTTCGACGAGATCGAGAAGGCCCACCCGGATGTGTTCAATGTGCTGCTACAGGTACTTGACGACGGGCGGATCACGGATTCGCAGGGTCGTACCGTGGACTTTAAGAATACGATTCTGATCATGACCTCCAACATCGGCGCGAACTATCTGCTCGACGGCATTGACGCCGACGGTGAGATCAGTGAGGATGCCGAAAAGGCTGTCATGAACGAGCTGCGGGCGCACTTCCGTCCCGAGTTCCTGAACAGACTGGATGAGACGATTCTCTTTAAGCCGTTGACGAAGAGCAATATCAGCGGTATTGTCAGACTGATCATCAAGGATCTGGACAGACGGCTGGAGGATCGTGATCTGAGCATTGAGCTGACAGATGCTGCAATGCAGTTCATCGTGGACAATGCCTACGATCCGGTATACGGCGCGAGACCCTTGAAGCGTTATATCCAGAAATATGTGGAGACAATGACGGCAAAGCTGATTCTCGAAGATAAGGTCGACAGCGGAGATGTCGTTGTGATTGATGTGAAGGACGGCGCTCTGACTGCCGGAGTGAAGAAGGAGAAAGGCGAATGATACCAAAGGATCCGGTAATGCTTTTGAGCTTTATCAATCTGAAGCTGAGAGACTTTTACAGCAGTCTCGACGCACTGTGCGAGGATCTTGACGTGGACGCAGCAGAGATTACAGAAAGTCTCGCGGGAATTGATTATCACTATGATGCACAGAGAAACCAGTTCGTATAGGCGGAGGAAGCAGAGCATTGAACAAAAGGCAAAAGGGACTCCGCTGTCAGATATGTACGGGCTGCGGGCTTTGTCCCGGTGTGGCGGCAGCGGGCAGCGCTGCCGGTAAAATGCATATATTGACGGAGAATCCGTCTACAGAGAGCCAGCCGCTTCCGGAGGGAGAGCGACTGGCTGTTGCTGATATTGGAACGACCACGATCGCAATGCTGTTATATGCCGCGGACGGCACGGTGTGCGACCGGTATGTGGCGGTCAATCCGCAGACAAAGTACGGTGCGGACGTGGTTTCGAGAATTCAGGCGGCGGAGGATAAGACCGTCGCAGAGGAGCTGCAGCGGCTGGTGATACAGGTGCTGGAAAGCGGTATGCAGCGTTTTTACAGCCGTTTGGCGCCGGGGGAAAAGCTGCTGCTTGTGCTTGCGGCGAATACAACGGAAACATATTTATTGATGGGTTGGGACACATCTGAGCTTGGATGTGCCCCTTTTCGTGTTTCCCACAGAGAAGCGGTCAGGACGATGTTCCAAGGAAACGGATATATGTCGACAGAGGTATTTGTTTTTCCCGCACTGTCTGCTTTTGTCGGGGGAGACATCACGGCGGACATCTATGCCTGCGGCATGGCGGAGAAGCCGGAGATTACGCTGCTGATTGACCTCGGAACGAACGGTGAGATTGTTCTGGGAAACTGCGAGAGAAGGATCGCCTGCTCCACGGCGGCGGGCCCTGCCTTTGAGGGGGGCGTGAACAGGGGGATATGGGGGGCGGACATGGTCAGTCTTCTCGCCACACTGCGCAGGGAAGGGCTTCTGGATGGGAACGGTCTTCTCGGGGAACCCTACTTTGAGCGGGGAATCCGCATCGGCAATGTCCGCGTGACGCAGGAGGCGGTGCGTGCCGTCCAGCTCGCGAAGGCAGCGATAGCGGCAGGCATTACGGTTCTGCTGGAAAAATACGGTATCGGCGAGGCGCAGATCGAACGTGTCATTCTGGCGGGGGGCTTCGGCTATTACCTGAAACCGGAGGATGCCGCGGAGATCGGTCTGCTTCCCGCCTGCTTTGCAAAAAAGGCTGTGCCGGGCGGCAATCTGGTGCTTGCCGGTGCGAGGAGAGCGGGAGGAGAATTGCTGGCAGGGGAAGGCTCACGGACGGAGCTTAAGCTGCGGGAGATTCAGTCCGGCACCGTGCTTGTCAATCTCGCCGGGGAGCCGGAGTTTGCCGGATTATATATTGAGGGAATGGCTCTGAAACGGCGGTGAGCGCCTGTAAAAAGAATGGATGAGGGTGGATGCACGGATGATAAGGATCGGAATTTGTGAGGATGATCTGGAGCAGCTGGAGACTTGCAGGAATTTTGTCGGGGCAGTCATGATGAAGCTGACGGGAAGCTATAAAATCTATTGCTTTCAAAGCGGCGAGAACCTGTTGTGCGAAATCGAAGCAAGTGGCGCTATGGACATCATTCTTATGGATATAGAAATGCAGGGAATCAACGGAGTAGAAACAGCCCGCCGGATAAGAGAGCGGGACAGTCGGGCGAAGCTGGTGTTCATATCTACACATGACCAGTATTTCAGGGAAATTATAGAGGTGCAGCCTTTTTCGTTTCTGGAGAAGCCCTTCGACGGGGGAAAGCTGGAAAGGATTTTAAGCAGCATTGTGGACGAGAAGCAGAGGGAGGATTGTTACCGGTTTTCGTGGAACAAGGTACAGTATAGCGTCCCGCTTTCGGAAATCCGCTATTTTCAGAGCGACAGAAGAATCATACAGGTCAGTCTTTGCAGACCGGATGAACCGGTTGCCGGGCAGCAGTTTTACGGCAAGCTCTCGGACATTGAAAAGGCATTGGGGCTGATGGAAACGCGGTTCCTTCGGATACGCAAATCCTGTCTGGTCAATCCGAGGTATATTGCGGAATACCGGGCAAACCAGATTGTGCTGGACACCGGAGATGTCATGGAGATCAGCAGACAGTACAAGGATCAGGTCAGAGAATATTACATTACATTGCTAAAGGGAAAAGCATGCAGATACTTATTTTGATGGTTGTTGAGATATTCACATTGATTTTACAGAGAATTTTCTGCGATAGTGTTTTGACGAAAAAAGTCAGAAACAGGGCGGCGGAGCTTCTGGCCTGGTGCGGCTATTATGCAATTTTCAGCGCCGGGTCTTATCTGATACCGCTGGGCGTGTGGTTTCGGATCATGCTCTTTATGGTGAGCTTTTTCATTGCGCTGAGAATCGTGTATACAAATCCGGTCAGGACATTGCTGGGAGTTACGGCTTTTATGTATCTGGGGGGAATGTGCTCGGAACTGATCGTATATTATGGGAAGTTTTTATTCCCGGAACGGCTTCAGCCGGGCGGGGAAAGCTTTTACATGGTACTCTGCAAGCTGATCTATCTCATCTTTATCAAGATGATGGCAACTGTGATAAAACGGGTCAGAAGGGTAGAACTGAACTTTCTGGACTGGATGGAGGTATTTGTCGTGCCGGTGGGCAGCATCTTTATTCTGCTGGCGCTGTTTTCGGAAAACTCGGATATGTCACAGCCCGCAAAGCTCTGGGCGGTCATTGCGGTCCTGACGATCAATATTTTTACATATTATCTGTACGATAAAGCCAGAGAGAGCCTGGAGGGAAAGCTGCGGGAGGAAATTCTTGCAAAGCAATGTGAATACTATGTGCGCCAGTACAATGCCAGTCAGGAGTGGTGGCAGGAGCTGCGGCATTTCAGACATGACATGAAGCAGCATTACCTATTGGAAAAGATGTATGTCGAAGCGGAGGATTATGATTCATTGCGGAAATACTGTGATGATAATCTGGATTTCACGGACAGGAAAAGCACGGTATCCAACACGGGAAATCTCTATTTTGACAGTATTATCAATTATAAGGCGGATGCCGCCGGACTACAGGGGATCACGCTTGCGACAGATATCCGGATTCCTGCGGATATTGAAGTCCAGCCGGAGGATCTGAGTATCTGTCTGGGCAATCTGCTGGATAATGCGATCGAGGCAGTCGGGGAACTGCCGGAGGAGAGAAGGATAAATCTGAGGATCTTTGCGGACGGGAGCAATCTCTATATAGAGGTGAGGAATAAATACCAGGGGCAGGCGAAAAAGCACAATGGAAAATACCTGTCGGGCAAGAAAGACATAGCGCATCACGGGTACGGTCTGGAGATCGTAAAGAGAATTGTCGCCAAGTATGAGGGGAATTTGCAGATCAGGGACGAAGAGCAGGAATTTGAGGTGGAAGTGGTGCTGTATCACTTTGCCAATAACGGATAGGGGATGCATCAATCCCTTATCCGTTCATATATTGTTAGGGAGAACAGAGAAGTCGGGATCAGGCTATGAGGAAAATGGCAACAGCATTTTTGGTCTTTGATATTATGGCGGGCTTGCTGTTTTTGGGGGTGTGCGAGAGCCGGGGACAGTTAGTCACGGTGGATGCTGCGGCGGAAGCGGAAACGGACAAGGAATCCGGGGAGGCGGAGGAAATCCGCAAGATTGCAATCACTTTCGACGATGGGCCTCATCCATCCTATACGGCACAGCTTCTGGATGGACTGAAGGAGAGGGGAATCCATGCCACATTCTTTGTGACAGGGGAACATGCCGAGGCGAATCCCGGGATCATAAAGCGGATGCAGGAGGAAGGACATCTGATCGGCAATCACACCTACAGCCACATCCAGCTCACGGAGAAAAACCGGGAAATTTTCCGGGAAGAACTGATACGGACGAATGAGATAATTGAGGAAATCACGGGGGAGGAGGTACAGTATGTACGTCCTCCTTATGGTTCGTGGGACAAAAGCTTTGAGAAGGAGCTGAATATGTTTCCGGTGCTCTGGAACGTCGATCCGCTCGACTGGTGCTCCAAAAATATCGCCTGTATCACCAAGAAGATTGTCAGCAAAACCGAGGAGAATGACATTATTCTGATGCATGATTATTATGAAACCTCCGTAACTGCGGCACTGCGTGCGATCGATGAACTGATGGAGGAAGGCTATACGTTTGTGACGGTGGAGGAGATTTTGTTTGACTGAGGAACGGAATTGTCGTTTCATGCAGAATTACGGTCGATTCGTGCAAGTCTATTGAAATGGGTGATTGTTTGCGCTACAATTCTACTAGTCAGAAACTTTAGTCTTCTCAAAGACGGAAAAATATGTTACAATTTGTAAAATGCGGTAAAAAAAGTTTCTTAAAAATCTAACAAAAATATGAGCACATGAGGAAAGCAAATATGAATAATAACCAAATCTATCCGTTTGAACGAAATCGTTATTACCCCGGGAAAATGCTGACGAGTGCTGATTTTCAGGCCGAGCAGAACTATTTTAATAATAAGAGAAGATTCCTGAATAACATGATGTATGGGTCGGGAATTATCTGCGGATGCGGTGTGTTCAGCCTCGATGATCTTTCGCTTCTCGTGGAGAGCGGCGCGGCGATAGACGGACTCGGAAGAGAGATTGTCATTGAGTCCTCCGTGGTGAAGAAGCTGTCTTCCATCGAAGGATTTGACCAGCTGAAGACGAATCTTGCAAGCCTCTGTCTCAGATACCAGGAGAAGGATGTACATACCGTATATGCCCTGAACAGCCAGAATGCCGATAAGGAATACGAATACAACCGCATCAGCGAAGAGTACCAGCTGTTTTTGATGGACAGCGCGGACGCAGACGGCGGCTTTGAACTGGAATCCGAATTTCTGGTGAAGGGGACGCTGCTGGAGACGGAGGATTATCTTGTCGAGGTGATTCTTCCGGCGACTGTCTGCAGAGGAAAACAGGTAAGGCTTCTCGCAAAGGTGCAGAAGCTGTCTGCGGATAAAAAGACACTTTCCTATCATGGCATTCTTCAGACTCCGGCATTCCGCTCACAGGATGGCGGACATGAAATAGAGCTTGCACTCACGGATATTGCGCTGGAACAGGGCGAGTCCGTGACGAAGGAATACTGGATGACGGTTCAGGATGTTTCGCTGGTGGACACGGACGTTGTACTGAAGAGTGACAGCGCGAGCGCGATAGTGGGCGGAGCGGATGCACCGGTGATGTCTGCACTTTCCCTGAAGGTGATGATCGGGGATCTGACACCGAGAGAGCTTGTGAACCGTGAGATCGGGCGTGTCAGCCTTGAAATGCAGAGTATGGGCGGCGTGGAGGACTATATCCGTCTGGCGGATCTGAAGCTGGTGCGCACAGACAGCGCGTACCTGATTGAGGAAGTCATAGAGAACCATGTTAAAAAATATATTGCGTCACCTGCACAGCACGCAAAAAGGCACGAGTATCTGTCGTATTTCCTGCGGGAGAATGAGCTGGAGTGCGTGCAGAAGGATGGCGAGACAGGAACGGCGAGAGTCCAGAGCACGGACGGAAACGTCAGCGCAGAGCCGCAGATCGCTACCGGAACACTGGAGATTCCCCTTGGAAATGCTGCAAAGAAGGGTGATGTCTGCTTCTCAGGAGAGATCATTCATGGTCTCGGAAAAGGAAATGTCTACGTAGACATCGGCTACGAGTACATAGCGGAGGACGCGGCACTCGGCGTCGGCGCAAAGAATACCATTTACGGAAATCCGGAGCTGTTTGAGAATACCTCCAGAACGAATGTCAATGTGGAGACAGCCGTGAAGGTGATGAATGATAAGGGAAGCTTTATGGTGGCTGCAAAGCTGCTCCAGAATGTCGATTATCTTGTCCTGACATACCGCTGGGTGGCAATGAAGTTCCCGGCAGGCAATGATCTCGGGCTGAAGGAGGACTATAGCAATAGAAGCATTGCGGCTGTGACCCCGACCGTTGTTCTCGGAGCGAAGGAGAGCTACTACTTTGAAGTAAAGTGTATCAACATGGACAGCTATACCATTGCCTACGAGCTGACAGAGCCGGGCAGCGGTGAGATCACGGCGGAGGGTGTTTATACGGCACCCAGCAAGGAAGGCGTTTACGAGATCAGAATTTACTGCGTGGATATGCCTGTGATCTGTACTTATGCCTATGCAATCGTCAAGAAGAAAGCAGCGGATGATATGGAGAAAAAGTAATCTTAGGCAGATAAGGAGTACGCATAACCGAGATGAATTATGAATCCCATGGAATGCAACTGAATACTGTTCGTATTGTGCGGAAAAATGCGGCGAATGATGTGCTTGTCTGCAGGGATTTAAATTCAGATGCAGGCAGCCTGTATACGTTGTTACTGATTAAGGATCACAAGATTGTCAAGCAGGTTCTCGAGGCCTTTGAACACAGCGGCGAGGACAGAAAGAGAGCCTGCGTGGCAAGCTTTTCGTGGAACGGCGATTTCTGCATGGTCTTTCCTTATAAATCGGAGCGCCCGCTGACGGCGTTCTATGCAGGAGAGCGCTTCCCGCTTTCAAAGTGTGAGGACATCTGCATTCATCTGATTCTTGCGTGCATGATGGAGGGTGTTCCCTATCCGCTGCTGTATCTTATGCTACAGCAGAACCAGATCCACCTTGCGAAGGATGATTCCGTTTTCCTGAGCTATCAGATTGATCTGGCGGAGATTGATCCGAAGATCACGGAGAAGGAATGTGCTGTACAGTGCGCGAGAATACTGCTTGCGCTTTTAAGGCCGAAGGCGCCCCAGAAAGCGGTAAGCTATACGCTGCTGAAAAAGAAAATAGAGAAAAGAAGCTACAGCGAATTTAGCGAGTTATATAAGGACATCAGGATTGCTGCGGTCTCAAAGGAAAAGAGAGGAATTCGCGCCAGATTGTCTGCCTGGATAACGGCATACAAGGACACACTGTTTCGGATTCTTCTTATTATATGTATCTTTTTGGCACTGACCGTTGCGGTGACATTTCTGGCACAGTTGATTTTCGGTGATGCACCTTGGCTGCGGCTGTTCACGAACAGCTTCAGAGTGATCGGCACGGAGAATCTGAGATACAAATAGACATTGGAGATTTTAGATATATGAAGAAAAAAGTAGGTGTTCTCATCAACTGCATCTGGATCGCAATGCTATTGGTTATCGGCATTACGGACTGCAGCCTTGGTTACCGGAATCCGACAGGATATGCGTCAGATACCCATATGGCACAGACAGAGACGGCTCTGTATGCTACAGACAATTCGGACGGTGCATCAAAGCTGTACCACATCGATACCGATGGCAATGTGACTGCGATTGTTGAGGCAGATGGCGCCGGAGAGGGATACCGGTGCGCCGGTATTCTGGCGGGGCAGAATCTGGCGGTTCTGATGGAAGGGCAGTACATAGAGGATGGTGTGTCCAGAAACCAGTACCGCATTGCAGAGTATTCACAGGAGCTTGCGTGGATCTCACACAGTGTGCCCATCCGGTTTGAAGGGGACGGCAGACTGACAGGGTTCAGCGTGGATGACGGAGGATATTATCTGACCGTTGTGGACGGAAACGGTACAAGCGCATCCGTATACCGCGTGCCGAGAGAGGAAAGCGGAAAGACGGAAGAGGACGGCGGGGAGCCGTTGAGTGCCGAAGAAGTTACCATGGTGGCAGCATCCGATGGGAGAACGATCTTACAGGCGAGATACCAGAGAGGAAAGATGCTTCTCTACATGGATGATGGTTCGGGAGCAGAATATTTCGCACAGGATGAGGAGAGCATTGGGCGGTTCCTGAATAGACACTGCACGGTAAAACAGTATCTGGGCAGTCATATGGATCTTGTGTTCCGGTATGTGATAATTTTGTTCTCAGGTCTTCTGATTCTTGTAGTTGCAGAGAGCATGCTGCAGAAAAAGAACAGGCTGATCTGCATGATCGCGGCGATGGAAGCGGTACTGCTGATCCTTGTTGCAGGCAATGTCCTGTTTGTGTTCCGCATGGATTACCGGAAAGAGGCGGAAAAATGCACGGAGCTTTCGGAGGTATATCTGAAGGGACTGGCGGACAATGAAGCCTTTCAGACGGCAATTCCGGCAGATATGCAGGAGTATTACAGTTCGGAAGCCTATTATAAGCAGTTTTATGAGATGAGAAAGCTTGTTTACGGAAACGGCGTATCCGCTTATTTCCGCGAGGCTGCTCTTGTACGGGTAAGCGACGGAGCAATACTTGCAGGTACAGGCATCTGGAACGGACGTCCGATCGCGGAGCTATATACGGATGCGGCACAGCAGCTGGTAACCAGCACGGTCAACGAAGGAAAATACCAGCTGGCAGAGCTGAGAAGCGGGGACAGAAGATATTTCCTTGGATGTGTTCCCACTGCGCAGGACGGCTATGTACTGGTTGGTGTACTCTCGACGGGATTTGATCTCTACGAGTGGAGAAACGTTCTGATCAGGGATGTCCTGATCGGGCTGGGGGCTTATGTAATCCTCAGCGCGTTGGGCATCGGTTTCCTGACCACCCAGTCCAGAGACATCAGCAAGCTCAGGAAGGTAATGCTCCGCGTTGCCGGCGGAAGTCAGGACATCAAACGCCCTGATTTACACGGCAAAGACATGGAGAGCATGTGGAACAGCATCAATGAGACAGATAAGACGCTGAAAAAGATGAATTACAGCAAGCTCCAGATTTTTGAAGCGTATTACCGGTTTGCACCGAAGGAGATCGAAAAGCTGCTGGAGAAGAATTCTATCATGGAAGTGACGAGCGGCGATGAGAGGAAGCTTGCAGGCAATATGGCAATCGTCGAGGTCGATCCAGCGGGGAAGGATGCAACGCTTGCAAACCGTAACCGTTTTCTGGAGGTGCTTGAGAGAAGGCAGCGCGAGCAGGGAGGAATCACGGTATCGAGTGATGCCAGACTGTCTGTACTGAAGCTGCTGTTCCCTTCCGAGAAGGGGGACACGGTTCAGTTTGCTGTCGATCTGATCAGGGATTTCCCGGAGAATCAGTATCAGGGTGGAATACCGGCGACAGTTTTCCTGTTCCGCTCACAGTTTACATACGGCGTTGCAGGGACGGATACCCAGTGTTTCCCATTCCTGGATACCAGAGAGGAATTCCATCAGGATGAATATGCCGCATGGCTCGGAACGCTCGGACTCCGCGTCGTTGTGACGGAGGAGATCATGCAGAGCGGATGCCGGGACAAGGATACCCGCTATCTCGGGTATGTCAGTGCAAACGGCGGCAGGGTGAAGCTGTATGAGGTGCTGGATGCGTGCCCGAACAGGGAGCGCGTCCAGAAGCTTCAGGCGAAAGAGAAATTTGAGCAGGCATTGCAGCTGTTTTATCAATATGACTTTTATCTGGCGAGAAGCACTTTTTCGGAGCTTCTCAGAGAACTGCCGGAGGACAGGATTGCAAAGTGGTATCTGTTTGCCTGTGAGAAGCATCTGAATGAGGCGCATGGCGAGGCTGTCGATTGTGGATTGCATTATGATTAGAGGATGAAGCTGAATGAAGAGCAATAACATTTTTCAGATTTTGTGGGCATCGCTGACGGCGAAGATAACACCGATATTTACCAAAATCAAATTATGGACCAGCTGGAGCTTCATTAAAACAAGGCTTGTGGCGGGAGTCCGCGGCTTCTTCTCACGGATTTTCAATGTCAAACCGAGAGACAAGAAGGATTATTACGAGGTGTTCGGCTGGCTGGTCAGCAAACGGCTTGCCTTTGCGATAGCGGTGGTGATAACGACCTTATGTCTCATCTATCTGGTCAATCTCAATCTGATCAAGGGAATCAGCACCAGCGGAACGGAAATCAAGAAGTACAGCTATGATTCACTGCTTCTGCGCTTTGCTGAGGGGCGCGTACAGGTTACCGGAGAAGGCGGCTATCTCGCCTATGAAGGGGATGTGGAGAAAGGATATGTGACAGGAAACGGTCAGCTCTATAACCGGGACGGGATCATGGTGTATCAGGGGCAGTTTGAAAAGAATTGCTATGAGGGAACCGGCACGCAGTACTATGACGACGGCGTGATGCACTATCAGGGACAGTTCAGCAATAACTTATATGAGGGTGCAGGAAAGCTGTACCGTGACAACGGCTCTATCTGGTACAACGGCGAATTCTCGCAGGGAATGATGGAGGGAGAGGGAGTTCTGTACGACGGAAGCAACAATGTGATCTTCAAGGGAAATTTTACGAAGAATCAGATCGTCTACAGCGATTTCCTCGGAAAGACTACTTCGGAGGCGTCAAAGGCTTATACCGGCAAACGCGATTTATACGAGGATGATGAGAATTTTGTTGTTGTCATGAAGGATATTGACGCAGTTTATGCAGGTGTACAGAATACCAATGCACTGGATGGCTCGATCAAGGTTGAGACGGTCTATGTATTGAAGGACAGCTTTTCGGTCGGAACAGAAACCCTCAGCACGGTGGAGGAACTAAAGAACTATTTCGGCGCGGAGAATTATGAAGGTCAGTCGCTGATCACAATGCCGGAGGCGGTGTGTGGCAGTCAGCTGTCCGGCGGAATATCGGCGGAGGTTGAGACGGAACGCCTTTATGATGATTATTACATGGTGACGGATTTTGACGGCGAGAAGGAAGTATATCTCTGTTCCTTTGAGAAAAACGGTCTGGTCTACACCTTTGTGAGCCAGGACCAGCAGGGAACATTTTCCTATTACAGTATTACGGAGGCAGAAGGAGGAGCCTGATGAAGAAAGCCGGACTGACAGGGATCAAAAACAGAATAATGATGCTCCTTTTGTCAGTCTGCATGATTTTTTCGATGGGCTGGAGCCTGACTCCCATGGAGTGCGAGGCGGCGGGGGCAAAAACCCTGACGCTTACGCTGGCGAAAAAGCTCGCAGTGGCAAACAGCGCTTCCTATGAGAAGGTGGAGAGCCAGCTTGCCGTAAAGCAGGCTTCCCTCAGTCAGGCATACCGGTCGATCAGGGAGAAGCAGAAGAATATGTCTACCTTCCGGTGGTCGCCTCTTTTGTCCTTTAAATTTCCGACGAAGCCTGATCTATCGGAGGCATACGAGTTCCAGTTCAAACCGATAGAGATTCAGAGCGAGATTGACTCGCTGAAGCATCAGCTGACGGATGTTGTGCTGGAGGAATACGAAAAGGTCAGCACATTGTTTGTGGATGCCGTGGTACTGGACGAATCCATAAAATTTAATGAAAAACGTCTGGCGGTGTTTGAGGAGCAGCTCGTCAAGGATAAGGCAAAGCTGAAACTCGGCGAGGCGAGCCAGAGCGATATTGACATCCTGAACACCAACATCACCTCCTTGCAGAATAAGATAGCTACGGACAGACGCTCCTATGAGCAGAGCAAGAAAAAGCTGTCGGATGCGATCGGCATGGATGTGACGACGGGATACAGCTTTGTAAATCCCTTTGTGTCTGCGGAGATTTCAAGATCGCAGCTGCAGGATCTGACCCAGTACACGCTGGATCATGACCAGAGCTACTACGATGTGTGCATGGCGGAGAGCACGGCGCTGATCAGCCTCCGCACCAACTATAACCTGATGAACGGACAGTACGGAAGCAAGATGAATTATATTTCGGGCTATGTGAATCAGGTGTACGCCGGGACGAAGGTGAATAAGAAGGCATTTAAGAGTGCATATGAAGTCTTTTTGCAGAAGATAGATGAGCCATGGCAGGGAAAGAAGAAAATCCTGTTCATCAGGATTCCTAAGGAATGGTTTAAGGGAGCGATTTCCGGTATCCGCTATGTGGAGGATGAACCGTATGCATTGTATGAGGCGGCGCTGGAATATGAGGATGCAAGACTTGAGCGCCAGAATGCGCAGAAGGATCTGACGGATGAAGTGGCAGATACCTTTGAAAATTATGTCTCGCTGCGCAATGCTTACCTCGCGGCGGTCGAGGCGGTGAACAAGGCGGAAAAATCGCTGACAGCCGCGGAGAGCTTGAATAAGCTGGGCGAACTGACGAACGAAGAATTTACTACAGAGAAAGAGGACTACGAGGAATTGCAGAACGAGATGTTCTCCGCGCTGGCGGATTACACCAAAGCGCTGTACTCCTTTGACCGTCTTACCTGCGGCGGCGTGTCCGTACTGCTTGCGGATGCCGGTGCAGACCTGAACGCAGGAGGCGAGGGCAACAGCTACGTCGAGGCGGAGTATGAAGGCGGCGCGTATTATTATATGGAATCAATCATTGAGCAGGAGCAGTTCCGGCTGAATGTCTATATCCCGGACGATTTCAGCGTGGAGGTCACACACTTTGAACTCTGGTGTGACGGAAAGCAGATCGGCGAGAGGACGGCAATCGACAAGAGCATCCGCCATCTGGCACTCGCAACAGAGAGCATCGACAAGGCGTTTATCCGTTTCTACAATGATACAGAGTTTGTTGACGACTGCGAGATTGACCCGTCCCAGCAGAGCGGGGAGCTGCAGATTGTCACGAATTATACAACAACCGGCGATAGCAGGGACAAGGAGCTTGGAGAGTATTCGATCACAGTCAACGCGGTTACGGGAATTGCAACGGTGGAGTTATCTCCCCGGAAGGACAGAGAGATTGCCTTTTACAGGATCACCACCTCTGACGGAGTGTATCTGACGGGAGACAGCTATTACAGTGTAGAGAAGGGCTTCCGATATTTAAGCCTTCTTGAGAACGGTATTGCCGATCTGAACATTGAGTTTTATGATGCGTCAAAGAATAAGATTTTTGATGGATATTTTGAGACGGCGGGCAATAAGCTGATGCAAAATTGACACAGACCCGGTATGCGTGGGAAGAGTGTGCAGAAATGGAGAGCAGTATGAAGAAAGGGAAAAAGAAGAGGCTTAGAATATTTGCCGGACTTCTGGCGGCGTTGTTGGGCATCATGGGCGGACTGGAATATAGCCGGATGGATGCCTATGCGGTGCTGGACGAATCAACGGCGATAAGATACAGCGCCTTTTCACTCAGAAATACGGTGGAAAACGGCACCCTGTTTATCGGCACCTATCTGATTCATATGTCCGCCATGACGGATGAACTGTATGAAAAGGCACAGAAGAGTGCCGAGGATTCCGGACAGTATAATGTTTACTACAAATCCGAGCTGGCAAACGGCGAATGGTTTGATATCTCCTCCGCGGAAGGTCTGGCGGACATCACAGATGCGGCAGAGCCGGTGGAAGCTGCGGAACTGGCAGATCTATGGGTGACGTTCTATGCGGGAGCGGACGGTATCGTGCGTAGTGCGACGAACAGCGCGGCAGTCTGCATCTTTGACCAGCCCTCGCCCTATGACCTGTATCGACTCTCGGAGCTGGAAGCGCTGCGGAACCAGTATGACAATACCTACACCTCCGAGACGCAGGGAGTAAACCGATATTTTTATGACCAGCTCAGGAATTTCTTTGGATTGAACCTCAGAAATGCAGTGACGGATGAGTGCGACAGGCAGATCAACCTCTTACAGGGAGTTTACAACAGGTTACAGCAGCAGGATAAGAGCGAACAGGCAGAGATTCTGTATGCACTGATGGGTAAAATCGATGCGAAGCGCCGTGCAGAGGTCTTCTATCAGCTGATGGAGGCGGAGGACAGCAGACTGAACCAGTTGCAGTCACTGCTGGGAGGATCGGCTTACAGCAAGGACAATTATAATGACGAACAATTTATGGCGAGTGCGGATTTGTCGGATGCGGTCGGAACGGCGATGGAGAGCTGCGAATCAAGCTATATCACGCACAGTGGTAATCAGATTTCAAACGACGGAACAGTTCTCGGAGAGGCAGAATATACGCTGAGCATGAGTATCTTGCAGAAGGCGGAGAGCGGAAATGCCGATCTGGAAACGGAACTGTTGAAATTGAAAAATCTCTACAGCATCAAGGATTCCCTGATCAAGGATAAGGATGGGGAGCTCTCACTTCTGGAGCGGGAATTGATTCCTGCAGCTGAGAAAAGGCTGAAGAGTGCGTTCTCTTCCGGGGCAGGGCAGGAATACAAGGCAGCGGTTGCACAGGGGAAGAGCAAGGTAGCATGTGAGAAGCTCCTGACGCTACAGAAGACGGAGCAGGATAAGATTTCTAATGAATACCAGTTCCTGATCAAGGCGAAGGCAGAGCGTATGGGCAGTCAGGCAGCAGACTACCTGTTTGACAAGATAGAGGAGACCGGAAATTATTACAACGATATCAAGGACGATGCTTATGCGCAAAATGCGCAGGCGGGAATAGATGCCTGTCTGCAGGAGCTTCAACAGCTGGCGCAGAGTGTGATTGACGGTGACAGCAGTGCGCGCTCCACACTTTCCAATTTGGAGAGCGATAAGGAGGATATACAGACACTTAGGGATGAGGCGTTAGACAAGAATGATCTGGCGCTTGCAAAGAAATATGACGCGATGCTGGACGCAATCGATGTGGAGATCGCGGCAGAGGAGCAGCGATTGTCCGAACAGCTTGCCAGCGGCACTGCGGTGGAGCGGGCGAAAGCAATGACGCAGCTCGGGGACAAGACGCAGGCGGCAAACATTGCGAAGATTCAGAATAATGCGAAGAAGAAGCTGGCAGAGGGCGATATGAGCGGCATTGTCGAGGCAGTGGATGCACTGGCAGCGCTGGGAGCGGAGGACGCTCTGAAGGATCTGGCGTCAAGTCTCGGCACAGATGCCACGGATGCGGTCAGAAACGCATTGAACTCGGCACTGCAACAGGTACAGGGAAGCGGAAGTGCAGGCGGCGGAAGCAGCACGGGAAGCGGAAGCGCAGGCGGCGGAAGCAGCACGGGAAGCGGAAGCACAGGTGATGGAAACGGAACAGGAAGCGGAAGCACAGGCGGCGGAAGCGGCACGGGAAGCGGAAGCACAGGTGATGGAAACGGAACAGGAAGCGGAAGCACAGGCGGCGGAAGCGGCACGGGAAGCGGAAGCACAGGTGACGGAAGCAGCACGGGAAGCGGAAGCACAGGTGGCGGAAGCGGTACGGGAAGCGGAAGCGCAGGTGACGGAAGCGGTACGGGAAGCGGAAGCGCAGGTGACGGAAGCGGAACAGGAAGTGGAAACACAGGTGACGGAAGCGGAACAGGAAGCGGAAGCACAGGCGGCGGAAGCGGAACAGGAAGTGGAAGCGCAGGTGACGGAAGCGGAACAGGAAGCGGGAGTACAGGCGGCGGAAGCGGCGCAGGAAATGAAAATGCAGCAGATGGCTTCGGACTGACCGGAGACGAACTCCTTGCTCTGATTGAAAGTGTGATTGGAAATTCCTTTGATGATATGGATGACACGGATCAGGCGGCGGCGCTTGGGGCATTGAGCCTGTTTGGGGACGAAGGCTCTCAGGCGGCAGCAGCACTGGCGGGAACATTGGCAGCGGACTGTATGAAGAACGGCAATAAGAGTCTGTTTGTCAGATATTCCGGGTCAGGGGCTGAGAAATACATCTCCGCACAGACGATAGGCAAAGTGACAGAATACAGATATATATACAGTGCAAGCAGAAGGGATGCGGCGCTCTCGAGCCGCGGCAGAACCTACCGCTACAGCGTGGGAAGCAGTGAGGTAAGGCTTACCGACGGTACGATAGAGCAGATGCCTTCAGAGACGGTATTGCAGGGTAATGTGGCATATATCCCGGAGGCGGCCGGCAGCAAATACTTCGGCTGCACCGTGATCAATATAGAAGGAACGGAATATGCGGTCTGTGTTACCGAGGGCATGGAAGCTACGGTAGAACAGCTTTTGGAAAACCTGAAAGAGGGGGCAAATTAATGGCAGATTATCCTATTATAGCGGATGTGAGCTCCTATATCGTAAAGACACTTCGGCAGAAGATGTGTCCGGAGCCGATTCCGTCACCGAACAATATAGAGATTTCTTCACCGGCAGATCAGGACGTTGACTACATCGTCGGTCTTTATCTGTACGATATACAGGAGGAGGCGCTGGTCTCACAGCCTCCCTTTATTCAGAAAGGCAGGGTACAGCTCTCTAAGCCGCCTAAACCATATGGACTTTACTATATGGTTTTTATCAACGGATCCTCCCAGATGGGACTAAAGGCTCCGGATATACAAAAAATCATCGGAAGAGTGGCACAGATTGTCAATGATAACAGTTCCGTTCTTCCAAATCAGCTGCAGTCATGGATAGACACGCAGGAACCTCCTATTGTACTGTCTCAGGCGAAGATTA
>CAKRUB010000008.1 GCA_934402375.1 uncultured Acetatifactor sp. | reverse complement strand
GCAACAGCAATAATGCAGGCGGTGATCATACGACAGATGTTACATCGGCAATCGCTCCGAAGACAGGAGATGCTTCCAAGGATGCGCTTTGGATGATATTACTTGTCGTGGCATCCATCGCAGGGCTTGCAGGAGCTGTGGAAATTCTTGCAATAAGAAAAAAGAATAATGGTAAGTAATAGGTAAGCAACAGGGAAGAACGCCAGAACCGACATTTGCCGGGACTGGCGTTCTTTCTTATAAGACAGGCATTTTTCTATGTTGACAAATAAATGAGCCTTTGCTATCCTTTACTCATAAGCAGATTTTCTATTTTCAAATTTCTGTGCCGGCGTAAGCCGATGTCTATGAGGTCAGAGAAATCCCTGCTTAGTTACCCAATAAAAATCATAGAGCGGGGGAAGATATGGTGAGACCCGGAAATAGAGGATAAGGTGCTTTGCCGGGAGGACGGAGTACATGAAAGAGCTATTGCATGAAGATGCCGACAGAGCGGATTGCACAGGCACTCGAAGAAAATGTGGAAGTTGTGAAGCAATGGCTGGCGGAGGCGTGAGAGCTGTGTTATACTGAAAGTTGCCGGATTAGCCCGGAGATGCGTGCAGAGCATAATTGGTGGGAAGAGAGGAAAAAATGATGGAATATTCAGGGTACCTTTTTGCGCATTTTATAGGAGAACAGAAGGATGGAGAGCAGATTTATTTCTCAGTCAGCCGCGATGGACTGCACTGGAAGGATCTGAATGGCGGAAAGCCTGTCCTCTACAGTAACGTCGGAGAGCTTGGTGCAAGAGATCCGTTTCTGATCCGCTCGCCATGGACGGAGGAGAAAAAATATTACCTGATAGCGACCGATCTCAGGATTGAGGCGGGGAAGGGCTGGGAGGCGGCCCAGTATTCCGGTAGCCGGGACATTCTTGTCTGGGAATCTGAAGATCTGGTGTCATGGAAGGAGCCGAAGGCACATACGATTGGTGTGGAGGGAGCGGGCTGCGTCTGGGCGCCGGAGGCAATCTATGACGAGAGCGAGGATGCCATTCTCGTGTTCTGGGCATCCATGGTAGAACGCAAGCAGAGAATCTATGCAGCCTACACCAAGGATTTTAGAACCTTTGGTGATCCCTTTCTCTTTCTGGAGAAAGAAAATCATGTGATCGACAGCACGATTATCCGCACGGAAGAGGGATATTACCGCTATACGAAGGATGAGACGACGAAGAATATTGTCGTTGATTTTGCGAAGACGCTGAAGCCGGACGATTTTAAGGAGATACCGTCCGGAACCTTGTCGGAGCTTTACGGTGTGGAAGGGCCGGAAATCTTTAAATTCAATGACCGGGAGGAATGGTGCCTTATTGTTGACAGGTTTGCCACCGGAAAAGGTTATCTGCCCCTTGTGACAAAAAGCCTGAAAACAGGAGATTTTACGGTATTAAACGACACGCAATTTGGCATGGGCGTCACAAAAAAACGCCATGGAGGCATCATCCCGATAACGGAGGAAGAGTATCAGCGTTTGTGCCAATGACTATGACAGTCAATAGACTAGGGAGGCTTTATGAGGCGAAATGTCAGTCTGGATGAAATTTCAGATGGACGGTTGTACGGTGTGAATGACATGGTGAAGGCTGACTGCCATGGCTGTCAGGGCTGCCATAAGTGTTGTACCGGAATGGGAAATTCCGTCATTCTTGATCCTTTTGATGCATGGAGATTATGTGAGGGAACCGGAAAGAGCCTACAGGGCTTATTGGCAGAGGGTAAGGTAGAACTGAATGTAGTGGATGGCTGTATTCTGCCAAATCTGCGCATGTCCGGCGAAGAGGAGGCGTGCGGCTTTCTGGATGCGGAGGGAAGGTGCAGCATCCATGCCTGCAGGCCGGGAGTGTGCAGACTTTTTCCGCTGGGACGTTATTACGAGAACGATGATTTCCGGTACTTTCTGCAAATTGGAGAATGTGCCGGCACAAACCGTTCAAAGGTTAAGGTCAGCAAGTGGATCGACACACCGGAACAGACGGCAAACCATGATTTTGTGTGCAGCTGGCACAGATTGCTAAAGGATGTGGAGGATGCTGTGAGGGGGCAGGAGGACGGTCAGCTTGCCAGACAGCTCAATATGGCGCTGCTGACCTGCTTCTATCTGGAGCCGTCGAATGGCGGAGAAGATTTTTATGCTGTGTATGGGGAGCGCGAGAAGCGTTTCAGGAGACAATATGGGATTTAATACAGAAAATTCCGGCATGGGAGAAGGCGGGGAGCCTCTGGTTTCGATCATCGTGCCGGTGTATAATGCGGAGGATTATCTTGCGCGCTGTATTAACAGCGTCATGAATCAGGAATATACGAATTTTGAGCTGCTGCTTGTAAATGACGGCAGTAGTGACGGCTCAGCCGCCCTGTGTGACAGCTTTGCACAGAAGGACGAAAGAGTGCGTGTGATCCACAAGGAGAACACCGGAGTATCGGACAGCAGAAACCGTGCGCTGACAGAGGCGAAGGGGAAATATATCCAGTTTCTGGACAGTGATGACTGGCTGACGCCAGAAGCGACAAAGCTCTTTGTGCGCAGTGCTGAGAGCAGCGGCTGCGACATGGTGATCGCTGACTTTTACCGCGTGGCGGGGGAAAATCTTTCTCATAAGGGAGACATTGAGAAGGAGGGACTGCTGACCAGACAGGAATTTGCGGCGCAGATGATGGAGAATCCTGCGGATTTCTATTACGGCGTGTTGTGGAATAAGCTGTTTAAGCGCTCCATTATCGAGAAATACCGGCTGCGGATGGATCCGGAGATTAGCTGGTGCGAGGACTTTATTTTTAATCTGGAATATATCCGGCATTGCCGGAGCATTTATGCGTTGCAGGCTCCGGTCTATTATTATGTGCGCACCAAGGGCAGTCTTGTAAGCAGTCAGGGCAGCAGCATCAATAATACCATCCGCATGAAGCTGAACGTGTTTGAATATTATAATCAGTTCTATAAGGAAATTTATGACGAGGAGAGCTATGACGACATCCGGTTCCATGTCTATAAATTTTTCCTGATGGCGGCGCGCGACGGCTTTGTCGGTCCGTCCATTCTGCCGGGAAGCGTAAAGCTCGGGGAAGAAAGGCAATCCTTTGCACTTCCGGAGGCGGTGGAGGAGAATGGGGTTGCGATGGATTTCTACCGGTACCGCAAGCTTTGGGAGCGCTATTGTGAGTCTGTTGCGATTAAGAACGGACTGACGCTGGGAGAGGTGCTGGTTCTGTTGTATCTGAAGCAGAGCTTTGCCGTGACGGAGATCGGGCAGCTCTCCGAGCTGGCCGGCATGACGAAGAGAAGCATAGGGACGGCGCTGCAGAAGCTGGAGAAAAGGCAGATGCTGCGCAGGGTGCCGATCAAGGTCGTCAGGGAGGCAAAGCGGACATCAAAGCAGAAGCAGGAGTCCAGAACTACGAAGCGCGGAGGCTGGCAGTTTGAGCTTATGCCAGAGGCAGAGCCGGTGCTCCGTGATCTGGAGCTGGCGGAGAAGGATTTTGAGACGGTGCGGTTGCGAAGGTTTACCGAGCAAGAGAAGAAGGCTTATCTGGAACTGACGGAAAAGCTGAACGAGAATGTGAAGGGTATTCTGCGTGACCGTATTACAGGTGAGAGTTGAAATAAAAATAGACAGAAGGGTATCAGAGCAGATATATGAGTGAGGAAAACAGAGTGGAGTCCGATGAGGAGCGGAGTCTGAGACGAAGAAAACGGATAGAGGAAATGAAGCGGAAAAAGCGGCAGGCGGAGCTGGTGCAGAAGTGTGTGATTCCGGCGGCAGCCGTTTTTCTGCTTATCGTCGTTGTATTCGCAGTGAGAATCGCCGGGAGCAGCAGGCGCGGCAGAGTTGGAGAAGAGAGCCCGTCGTCTGTGGGACAGGTGGTGTCTCAGGAAAGCAGCGCCGTAGAAGATGCAGATGTCCCGGAGAGCGATACGGCGGAAAATGGCAATACCACGAAGAACAGTCCTGCGGCAAATGCTGACGCATCGGAAAGCGGCACCACAGGAGATGGCGATTCAACGGAGAGTAGCGCACCGGGCAGCAATCCCGCAGGGGAATCGGATAATCCGGACACAGGGAGCGGCGAGGCATACGGACCGTTCCCGACGGAGAAGCCGCAGCCGGAGACTTATCAGGCAGTCAGCACCGCGGCAACAACCGGGTTTTCTGACAACATCATCAGCGAGTATGGGGTGGTAATTGATGTTGCGGACAATAAGATTCTGGCACAGAAGGGTGCAAAGTCGCGGATCAGTCCGGCATCCATGACGAAGGTGCTCACGGTGCTCACTGCGGCGGATGCGCTCGGTATCGGTGGGGAGGACTGGGAGTCGAATCCGATTCTGGATGAAACGTTTACCATAACCATCCAGATCACGGATTACAGCTTTGTGAATGATTGCAGTAATGTCGGTTTTGATGTGGGAGAGGAAGTGACGGTCAGGGATCTGTTCTACGGAACAATCCTGCCATCCGGCGCCGATGCAGCGCTGGGGCTTGCCATGTATGTCGCTGAGACGCATGAGGGCTTTGTGGAGCTGATGAATCAGGAGCTGGAAAAGCTGGGACTTTCGGAAAGCTCCCATATTACAAATTGTGTGGGATTGTATGACGAGGAGCATTACAGCACCGTCTATGATATTGGAGTGATTCTTAAGATGGCGGCGGATAATCCGTTCTGCCGGGAGGTGCTGTCGGCACACACCTATAACACGGCACCGACGGAACAGCACCCGGAGGGGCTGCTGCTCTCGAACTGGTTCCTGCGCCGTATTGAGGACAGGGACACGCACGGGGAGGTCATCTGTGCGAAGACGGGATATGTCGTACAGTCGAAGAGCTGTGCGGCAAGCCTTGCGGCGGACGGCAGCGGCAGGGAGTACATCTGCGTCACTGCCGGTTCCACAAGCACATGGAAATGTATTGCCGATCAGGTAGAGCTTTACCAGACGTGGCTGAAAGCGGAGCAGGAGTAGGGCAGAAAGAATCAGAAGCCTTTCAGGGCTTCCTTATAAGAGAGACCGGTGGGAGTTGCGGCGAGACCGCCCCTGCCGGTCTCTTTGAGTTCCTCCGGCATGATGCGTCCGATGCTTCTCATCGCGTCAAAGACTTCGTCGGGCGGAATCCGGCTGCGGATGCCGGAGACCGAGAGGTCAGCGCTTGTCAGAGCGTTGACGGCGCCGATCACATTGCGCTTGACGCAGGGCACTTCGACAAGCCCTGCCACCGGATCACAGGCAAGTCCGAGCAGATTCTTCATGGCAAGAGCGGCGGCGTGGGCTATGACCTCGCTGCCGCCGCCGAGTAGATAGGCAACACTGCCGGCAGCCATGGCAGACGCTGCGCCAATCTCTGCCTGACAGCCCCCCGCAGCACCCGACACGGAGGCGCGCTGCGCGATGATTCCGCCGATGCCTGCCGCGGTATACAGAGCCTTTACCATCTCTGTGACAGGATATTTCCGCTCCGTTTCCAGCGAGAGGAGCACGGCGGGCAGAACGCCGCAGGAGCCGGCGGTCGGTGCGGCGACGATACGCCGCATACAGGCGTTGGATTCGCCCATCTTTACCGCCTTCTCCATGACAAGTCCGATGAAGGAGCCGCAGAGCAGCGTCCCTGCCTGTCTGGCTGCAGCAATTTTCTCGCCGTCTCCGCCAGTGAGCCCGCTCGAGGAGGTGAGTGCCGGACTGTAGGAGGCGTCCGCGCTCCGCATTGCCTCATATCTCTGTGCCATCCGGTGGAAGGCTTCCTCTGCGGTAATCTCCAGCTCCCGGCAGTCGGCATCCCTGACAATCTCCCAGAATGCCTTTCCGGTAGCCTTCCCTATCTCTTCAATTTCCTCAAATGACTGATACATTGTATTTTCCCCTTTTTTTCTTATGCGTAATAGGTGCATACAGAACCCACAAATTTCTATAACAGGTGCATTTCGCGCAACGTCACTCGGACAAGTCTCATCTGTTACGCACCCTCCCCACTTAAGTAAGTAACCTTCAGAATCCCCTCCAGCTCCGACAGCTGCCGGATGACCTGCGCCGGCACCTCCTGATCGCATTCCAGCACCATGACGGCATTCCCACCGCGCTCCGCCCTGTGCAGCTGCATCGTGGCGACATTGATGTTCGCTGTGCCAAGCAGGGATGTCACCTCAGTCACGCGCCCGGGTCTGTCCTGGTTGTTGATGATGAGCGTCGGTGAGTCACCTGAAAAATTCACGCTCAGACCGTCAATCTCCGTGACGCGGACGGCACCGCCGCCGATGGAGGACGCAATCAGCCGGAGCGTATTGCCGTGCATCCCTGCGAGAACCAGCTTCACGGAATTCGGATGGACATCTCCGAGATCCGTGCCCGAGAGCTTGTAGAGCATTCCGGCTTCGTCCGCATATCGGAAGCTGTCCGCGATGCGCGGGTCATCCACGGAAAAGCCGAGCAGTCCGGCGATGACCGCGCGGTCTGTGCCGTGCCCCTTTCCGGTGGAGAGGAAGGAGCCGTGAAAGAAGACTTCGGCGCGCTTGACGGGTTCGCCGAGCAATCGCTGTGCAATGTTTCCGATGCGGACGGCGCCTGCAGTGTGGGAGCTGGAAGGACCGACCATGACAGGTCCTATAATATCGAATGAATTCATTTTTGTTTCCTGTATTCCTTTCCTTTTTACTCACACATATCTTTCCCTAACTATATAGCAGGATATTCCACATGACAAGAAAAAAATGAATGATCTGCGCTTGCTGATTTCGCCGGATAGAAGTATAATACCATACAACAAATGAATGCATCGCAAAGGAAGAAGTGGTCGGATGAGGAAAAAGAAAAAGGGTTTTATGAGGACGGTGCGGAATATCCTGCTGATTCTCGCAGTTGGGTTCGTGATATTGATGATTATTCCTCTGGATGAGGAGGAGCAAGGAGCGGACACTCTGACGGAAAATACGGTATCGACAGCGGAGCAGAACACGCAGACGGATGGGAGCGATGGAAGTGTCGAGGGCTCTGCGGCTGCGGATGTGTCATACGGCTTCCCGGAGGATGTGCTGGAGGGAAAGCAGGTGAGCCTGAACGGTGACGGCAGCGATGTCGTCACCGTCATGATCTATATGAACGGCTCGGATCTGGAGACGGAGGCGGAAGAGGCGTCGGAGGACATCAGTGAAATGCTGGCGGCGCGGACGAACAGCCAAGTCAATCTGCTCATCGAGACACTGGGAACGAAAAAATGGGCGCGCACGCATGGGATTGCCTCGGATCATACCCAGCGGTACAAGGCGGAGGACGGAGGGCTTGTTCTGGTGGATGATTCCCTCGGACAACTGGACTGCACGGCGCCGGAGACGCTCGCGGATTTCATCCGCTGGGGTGCGGAGAATTATCCGGCAAACAGATATATCCTGATCCTCTGGAACCACGGTGCCGGTCCGGTGTACGGCTACGGCTACGACGAGCATCAGCCGGAGGATGCTTCTCTGACAATCGATGAGATGCAGGAGGCGGTCAGGAAGAGTGGCATCTACTTTGACTTCATCGGCATGGACTGCTGTATCATGTCCTCGCTGGAGCTGTGCTGTGCAATGTATGATTACTGCGACTACATGATATTGTCGGAGGATTTTGAGTCCGGTCTGGGCTGGTCCTACACGGGCTGGCTGGATGCACTCGCGCGGAATCCGTCGATTGCCACGGCGGAGCTTGGAAAAATTATTGTGGATGACATGATCTCCGACAACGAGGACTATGATCAGGACGGCTCCACGCTGGCGCTGATCGATGAGTCTTATATGAAGATATTGTACAGGGCATGGCTTGATTTTGCATATGCCAATGAGAGCGTGCTACTGGGAGAGAACTACAGCATGCATGTCAAGGGCGGCGGAAGGGCACATCCCGCGCTCCGGGACAGAGGTCTGTTCGATTACGATATGTCCGATTATTACATCACGGACATCATGGCAGTCGCACAGAATATCAGCTCCGAGGAGGCGAAGGCATTGTCGGCGGCGGTCAATCTTGCAATCGCCTATTTCGGCTGTACCTCCGATGAAATTGGCATGACGGGACTATCCGTCACACTGCCTTATGGGGATGCCGAGTTTTATGAGTCGCTGGAGAGGATTTTCCTCAATGTCGGAATTGACAGGGAATATGTCACATGGCTCGAGAAATTTGTGAGTGCCAGCGGTGTTGATAATTATTTTGACTATGATGACTGGTATGAGAATGACTGGAGCGGCTGGGACGACTATACGGATGATTTCGGGCTGCTTGACCTGATCGAATGGTGGCTGACAGATGACGACGACTGGTATGACGACAGCGACTGGGGCTGGGACAGCTATGATTATTTCTGGGATGACGGCGGCTGCGGCTATTATGATTAGAAGAGGCGGGAAAGGAACAGGAGAGGACTATGGCAAAAGAGAAAAAAGACGAATCCTTTATGATAAAGCTTGCCACGCTGATCGTTGACAAGCGGAAAGGGTTCTACCTGATTTTCATTGTGATATGCGTGTTCTGTATTTTGTCGATGGATAAGGTAAGGGTAAATAATGATCTGACGACCTATCTGCCGGATACGACGGAGACGAGAAGAGGTCTTGACCGTATGGAGGAACAGTTTATCACCTACGGAAGCGCGCGTATACTGGTGTGCAATATCACCTATGACGAGGCGCAGGCGCTGGCGGACGAGATCAAGGCGATGGACAGTGTCAGCATGCTGGATTTCGATGACACGGATGCGCATTATCACGACATGGAGGCGCTGTTTTCCGTTACCTTTGACGAGGATGCGGATGCGGAAGCAACAAAGCAGCATCTGGAGCAGGTGCTCGACGGGCTGTCGGACTACGACACTTACTATTCCTCGGACATCGGTCAGGAGGAGCGGGACGCGGACGACCTGAACGGCGACATGATCCTGATACTGATGCTTGCAGGTGTGGTTATCGTGGCGGTACTGTTGTTCACCTCCACGACCTACGCGGAGATCCCGGTATACCTGATGACGTTTATTGTCGCGGCAATTTTAAATAAAGGAACAAACTACTGGTTCGGAACAATCAGCTTTGTGACGAACTCCATTGCGGTCGTTCTGCAACTCGGTCTGGCGGTGGATTATGCGATTATCCTGGCACACCGTTTCATGGAGGAGCACGAGGACAAGGATGCGAGGGAGGCGGTGATTGTGGCGCTGAGCAAGGCAATCCCGGAAATTTCCTCGAGCTCCCTGACGACAATCTCCGGCATGGTTGCCATGATGTTCATGCAGTTTCGGATCGGCTATGATATGGGTATTATTCTGGCAAAGTCCATCATATTCAGTATGGTGGCGGTGTTCTTCCTGATGCCGGGGCTGCTGCTCACCTTTTCCAAGGCGATCGACGGTTCCCATCACAGGAGCTTCGTGCCGAAGATCACGGCGGTCGGAAAGTTCTGCGTCCTGACGAGATTTATCGTGCCGCCGCTCCTTGTGGTTGCGGTAATTGCGGCATTTATTCTGTCGAGCAAGGCGAATTATGCCTATGATGTCAATTCGCTCAGCTCGAGCAGAATGAGCGACAACAAGTTCTCGGTCAGCATGGTGAACAAGGAATTTGGCGAGATCAACCAGCTTGCGGTCATTGTTCCGAACGGAGACTATGAGCGGGAGGCAAAGGCGCTTGATGCCCTGTCACGGCTGGATGAGGTAAACTCCTGCATGGGACTTGCGAATATCGAGGCGATGGACGGCTACATGCTGACACAGCAGCTGACACCGAGGCAGTTTTCGGAGATGATCGATATGGATGTCGAGGTGGCTGATCTCCTGTACTCGGCATATGCGCTCGACCAGAGCAATTACGGGGCATTGGTCAGCGGTGTCTCGGATTACAAGGTTCCGCTGATTGACATGTTCCTGTTTATTTACGATCAGAAAGAGAACGGAAATATCACGCTGGATGACGATCTGGAGGAGACCTTGACGGATGCCTATTCCCAGATCAGCATAGCGAAGGATCAGCTTCACGGCGAGGACGATTCCCGTTTTGTCCTCGAACTCAATGTTCCGCTGGAGGGTGAGGAGACGACGGAGGCGCTGGAGAAAATCAGGGACACGGTTGCGAGGTATTACAGCGTGGACGATATTCTTCTCGTGGGTAATTCGACGAGCGATAAAGACCTCGGCGCTTCCTTTGCGACGGATAACACGATCATCACTGTGCTGACTGCACTCTTTGTCATGATTATCCTGTTATTTACCTTCCAGTCGGCGGGACTGCCGGTGCTGCTGGTTGTCACGATACAGGGAAGTATCTGGATGAACTTCTCACTGCCGTATCTGCTGAATGAACCGGTATATTTCCTCGGCTATCTGGTCGTCTCCGCAATCCAGATGGGTGCGACGATCGACTACGCAATCGTCATCACGAGCCGGTATATGGATTTAAAGACTTATATGCCGATCAAGGAGGCGGCAATCGAGGCGCTGAACCAGGCGTTTCCGACAATCGTGACGAGCGGTTCCATGCTGGTTGCGGCGGGCTTCATCATCAGCAATATTTCCTCAAATGCCGCGGTTGCGGCGATCGGACTGGCGTTGGGACGCGGCACGCTGACATCGATCCTGCTCGTGCTGCTTGCTCTTCCGCAGACGCTGCTGATCGGTGACATCATTATCCAGAAGACGGCGTTCACGTTGAAGAGAGATCTTGCGAAGCCTCTGCCATCCAAGGGCAGAATCCGCATGTCGGGACATATCCGCGGCTATGTCAACGGTGTAATCGACGGTGAATTTACCGGCGTGATCGACGGTGAGATGGGAGCGGTCGTGCGTCCCAGAGACACGGTGCAGAAGGAAGCCGGGGAAGAGGACACGGAGATTATCGAGACGGAGATTGCCGGTATTGAGGAGAAGCCGGAGGAAAATACAGCAGAAAGTGAGGCGGCCAAGGATGAGAAATAAGAAAATGGTATGCTTTTTGCTCAGTGCGGCGCTGTGCATGCAGTCGCCGGTGGCGGTGCTGGCGGCTGAGGCGTCGACCTATGAACAGTATCGCGGCGGAACCGACCGGCAGACCGGCAGGTCGGATGCGGATTATACACTGCTGGAAATCGGCACGGAGGCGGAGCTACGGGAACTCGCGGAAAACTGTATTCTGGACAGCTGGTCGAGGGATAAGAAGGTAGTGCTGACGGCGGACATTGAGCTGACAGGAGACGAGCCGCTGTGCATTCCGGTGTTCGCCGGAATCTTCGACGGCAATGACCACAGCATAACAGGTCTGAAGCTCACAGAGATGGGATCAGCGGTCGGACTCTTCCGGTATGTGCAGGAGGGGGCGAGAGTGCAGAACCTGACGGTAAAGGGAGAGATTGCTCCCGAGGGAAGTCAGGATCAGGTCGGCGGCATTGCCGGAGTGAACTACGGAAGAATTTCAAAGTGCAGCTTTTCCGGCAGGGTTTCCGGAAACAGTGAGGTCGGCGGTATTGTCGGCGTCAATGAGGAGACGGGCGAGATCCGGGAATGTGAAAACTCGGCTTCCGTAGTCGGCAACCATTCCGCAGGCGGTATCACCGGAAATAATAAGGGTGTCCTGAATAACTGTACAAACAGCGGTGCAATCAACATCTCCAGTACGGAAGTGACCTATGGGCTGGACGATTTCACGACGGAGAATCTGGAGCAGATCAATAGCACCTCGAATGTCGCCGCGCACACGGACACCGGCGGAATTGCCGGGATTTCCTCGGGAAAGATTTATTATTGCTCCAATTCGGGAACGATCGGCTACCAGCACGTCGGCTATAACACCGGCGGCATCGTCGGACGTCTGCATCAGGGCTATTTACAGAGCTGCACGAACTCGGGAGCTGTGCGCGGCAGGAAGGATGTCGGTGGCATCGTCGGACAGATGGAGCCTTTCCTTGAGATACAGTATCTCAGCGACAAGCTCAGCCAGCTGGACAAGGAGACGGATAAGTTCATAGACCTGATGGATGCGGCTTATGACGATTTCAGCGCCAGCGCGGACGAGACGACGGCGATACTGAAAAATATCAGCACCCACCTTCAGAATGCCAACAGTGCGGGCAGGGTGCTCAACACGACAGCGACGGACTTATGGTACATTTACAATCAGGAGCTGAACGGAATCAGCAGTGATATAAAGACGCTGAATGACGAGTGGAACCAGATCGGAAACAAGGATACCGGCAATAATGGCTTAGGCAGCAGCTCTGCCAGTAATGAAGATCATCGTCTCTCCATCAGCGGAAATGACATATTCGACGGCAGTGTCTCCGGCGGCGATCTGATCCCTTCGGGCTGGGACGATGACAGGGAGAGCTATCTTGCGGCGCTGAGAAAATTCGGCGACAGCACGACCGGACATCTGGGCACTATAGCGAATGCCTCCACGGAGCGCACGGGGACGATCAAGAATAATCTGGAGTCACTGAACCAAAATCTTTCGGCGGCGTTCGACCAGCTTGGACAGCTCTCGGATTCACTGGAAAAGGGCATGGACAGCATGGATGCCAATGCGGATGCACTGTCGGCACAGTCGAAGGTGCTCAGAAAGTTGGTGAGTGAGATCCGGGATGATCTGTTCCGCTATGAGGGAATCTCGGTGGAGGATACCTCGGACGAGGCGGCGAGCAGCGAAGCGGTTGCCCCCGGCGATCCTGACGCGGAAGGCGCAGAAACTGCGGAGGAGGAAGACGCAGCGGGAACAGAGGAGGCGAAGTATGATACCTCCAGCTTCCAGAAGGGCAAGATTACCCTCTGCGTAAACCGTGGAACCGTGGAGGCGGATGCCAACGTCGGTGGTATTGTCGGTCAGGTTGCAACGGAGTATGACTTTGATCCGGAGGACGACATCACCCTCACCGGCACGGAGAGCTTTGACATTGAGCAGACGATCAAGGCGGTCGTGCGCGACAGCCGGAACTTTGGTGATGTGACCGGCAAGAAGGACTGCGTCGGAGGCATTGTTGGCAGGGCTGAATTCGGTGCCGTGATTTCCTGTGAATCCTACGGGGATATTGAGAGCACGGGGGGAAGCGAAGTCGGAGGAATCGCCGGAACTTCCAGCTATGCCATCCGCAGCTGTTACAGCATGGGAAGCGTGAGCGGCAAAAATGATGTCGGCGGTATCGCGGGCAAGGGCTGCGACATTTTCTACAGCTATGCCTACAATGAAATCACGCTGACGGGAGAGCGCCAGGGAGCAATCGCGGGCATGGTCAGCGATGACGGCACGCTGTACGGCAATTACTATGTGGCGGGAGGCATCGGCGGTGTTGACGGAATCGGCTACGAAGGGGGAGTGACACCCCTGAACTATGAGGAATTTTGCAGCAGACAGAATGTGCCCGAGGCATTTTCCAGATTCCGGATCGTGTTCCAGGCGGACGGAAAAGAGATCGCTTCCTATGAGTGCGGATATGGGGAGGCGATGCCGGCGGATCAGATTCCGGCAGTTCCGGTAAAGGATGGCTGCTATGGCAGCTGGCCGGAGTTTGACTATGACAACATCACCGGGAATAAGATTCTGGAGGCAGTCTATGAGGAATGGATATCCTCGATTGCTGCCGACGAGACATCGGACAGCGGAAGACCCCTGCTGATGGCGAAGGGTGAGTTCTATCCGGAGACAAAGCTGTATCTGGACAGAGACGGAGACAATTACACTTACTCGGTGAAAAATGCCACATCGGACGGGGAGACGGCTTATACCGGAGAGCTGATGCTGAGAGTGTTCTGCACGGATGCCGACAATGCGCAGATCGAGGTGGAGCAGAACGGAGAGTTTGTGGCGGTGGATTCCGAAGTAGTCGGAAGCTACCGGGAGTTCAAGGCGGATGCCGAGGGAACCTTCCGTGTTGCGGAGACAGAACAGGGCGGCAAGCTGAAGGTCATTCTTCCGGTTGCGGGAGGAGCGGCGGCAGCAGTGCTCCTGATTATCATAGTTGTCAAGGCGGCGAAGAAGAGAAAGCGTAAGAAAGAGAAGCAGAGCGAAGAAAAAAAGAATAAGCAGAAATAAAAAAAGAAAGGTGCGCCCCATGATGGAGCGTACCTTTTTTATATGCCGTCAGACAAAACCTTAAGCGTTGGCGTCACCGTAGTATGCCTTGACGCGGATTGCCTGATTGTAATCGCCGAAATTCTCTCCGAACAGCGTCAGACCGCCGCAGTTCGCAGTGTCCTTGGGAACGGAGAAGGTAAATTCGATGGTGCTGTTGTGATCGATGTGGAGATCCTGTATCGTCGTCTTGGAGATTCGCAGCGTTCCGTCGATGAAGGTTCCCTCGGAGTTGATGATCAGTGACTTTAACAGTCCGTACTGATTCAGCAGCTCGGGCCACCAGTAGGGGGAAATAATGCCTCTTCTGGAGCCGTAGTCGCCGGGACTGATCCATTTTCCAAGCGGAATGCCGTTGATGGAAAAGTGGATGTCGCTTGGATAGTCCTCGTTGAACTCCGGGCACTCCGAGGAGATCTCGAAAGAGATATTCAGCTCCTGTAAGGTCTGGCCGGGATTCAGACGGTTTGGCAGACTGTAGGTCAGGCTGCCGTAGCCGATCCAGACGATGTCTGCGCGGAAGCGCTCCGGGTAGGCGAAGACTCTCGGATTGTCCAGTTCTCCTATAATATTTGTCGGGGAAGCGAGTCCGCAGGTCGGATGCACGTCACAGGCAATATAATGTCCCACGGAAATATCGTCGGTGTAACAGTGCCTCGGCTTTGCCTGAGGCGCCATGTCCACCAGCAGACGGGAGTAGACCGGGCGGACAATCTTCATGACGCCGCGCTTTCCCGAGGTCGTATGGATGGAGACCAGTCCGGCGCTTTCGAGCTTGCTGACATGCAGCGAGATTGCGCTGTTTGTCAGCTCCAGCGCTTCCGCAAGATCATTCATACTCATCTGGTCATTTTCATAGATCAATTCCATGATCCGCAGTCTCATCGGCGTACTCAGCGCCTTGAAAATCTCTTCCGCCTCTGCCAGCGAACGTAGATATAACATTCCGCTTCCTCCTGATTATCCTATACATTGAACATGAATTGATTATAAACAGGGTGAAAAGTTAAGTCAATACATAAATAGTCAAAAAAGTAACGAAAAAAATTGATAAAAGAAAAAAAGGCTATTTTATTGTGCAAGATACACAAAAACGAACGGCTAATTTTGGAAGCTAAGAAGCAAAATGTGGGTTGAATGTTGGTAACGAGTATGGTAACTTAAAGATAAAGTTAAACCAAATAGATAATATTTAAGCAAACACTCAAACAAAATGCAAATAAATGTGTTTTTTATGAAAATATTGAGCAAATACTTAAAAACAGGCTTAAATATATAGACATAATGAATCAAAACGGAAAGTATTTCGTTAGAATTTCGTCAAACTGTACATAACCGCTGAGATTCATAAAGGACTTGACTGTTTGAGTAAAAAGTAATTCAAGGAGGCTTTGCATGGCACGGAAGAAGTATAGGAAAATGATAGCGTGCATTCTGGCGGTGGCAATTTCCGGCGGTATCTTTGCGAATGGGAGCGCGGGTACAGCGCTTGCAGCCGGAGACGGACAGGAGACGGGAACAGCTGCCACCTCTTTCAGCATTGAGAGACTGACCTCCGGCTATACCAACATCAGCGCAGGATACACGGCTGCCGATTATCAGGGGGAGGAAAAGACGTTCCGCATGGAAGACACAATCGCGGCGGAAGACAGCGGGCTTCTGACGGATGAAAGCTACAGCTATGACGGCAGAGTTGCGGATGTGCAGCACGGAACGACGCTCAAGCTGACAATCGATGCGCCGGAGACAGCCCTGTACTGGATGAGCTTCGACTACTTATCTTATGATGAATCTATTCTGCCGATCGAGTTCGCATTGAAGATTGACGGAGAATTTCCCTTTTATGAGGCGAGAAACCTGACCTTCGAGACACACTGGGTACAGGACGAGGCAATCTCGACCGACAGATACGGAAATGAAATTGTCTCGATGCCGTCAAAGCTGATCTGCTGGGAGACAAAGGCGTTGAGCGACAACAGCTACCGCTACGCTAAGCCCCTCAAGGTTCAACTGGAAAAAGGCAAACACGAGCTGGAGATCAGTGTCAGCGAGGGAAGCTTCCTTCTGGGAAATGTGAGCCTGCAGGCACCGGAGAAGGTGGCGGAGTACACTACCTCCGCAAAGGCGGAGGGCTCGGAGCTGATTACCATTCAGGGAGAGAACTTCTACCTTAGAAACAGCTCCTCCATCCATGCGACAGGCGAGTATGACTCGGCACTGTATCCTCTGTCGGCAACGGAGACGGTGCTCAACACGGTGGACGGCGATTCCTTCGGCACGGCGGGTCAGACAATCACATGGCAGTTCGAGGTGGGAACGGAGGGTTACTATTATCTGGCGATGAATTACAGACAGTCAGACAAGAATGACTTCCCGGTATTTGTGGACTGGCGGATCGACGGGGAGATCCCGAACACGGCATTTGAGAGCTACCCGGTGGAATACACTGCAAAATATGCGACAAAAAGCCTGACGGATGCCGACGGAGAGAAACTGAGCGTCTGGCTGGAAAAGGGAACCCACACGATTTCCGCGACGATCAGTGCAGAGAACCTCTGCTACATTTTAGAGAAGGTTGACGAGATCATGAATGGGGTCAACGACCTTTCCCTCGAGGTGACCAAGGTGGCGGGCACGAATAAGGATAAGTACCGCGACCTGAAGCTGACAAGATACATACCGGATGTACAGGAGAGGCTATATGGCTGGGTTGATGAACTGTATGAGCTGGCGGAGATCGCAACGCAGTATGTGGATGCGAAGGACGCGGAGGATGTGGCGGCATTCGCCTACCTGATCATTGCCGCGAAGCAGCTGAAAACGCTGGGGGATGATCCGAACGAGCTGATTTATCGTGTGGATGAGCTTTCCACAAGCGTCAACTCCATCAATACCCAGATTGCGAATTTCGTTGACCTGATTAATAAGAACAACCTTTCAATCGACAGGATCTATCTCTATCAGGAGGGCGCAAAGCTCCCGAAGAAGCTGAATATTTTCCGGAGTGCGCTGCTCTCTGTACAGCGGTTTACGCATTCCTTCTTCGGAACCTCCTACTCCGCGAGCAACACGGACGCCTCGCACCTGCAGGTATGGGTGAACCGACCGAGACAATATGTCGAGATCATGCAGAAGATGATAGACGAACAGTTCACACCGCAGACGGGAATACAGGTAGACCTTTCGATCATGACGGACCCGCAGAAGCTCGTGCTCGCAAATGCGTCGGGCGACACGCCGGACATTGCGACGGGAATCAACTATTCCATTCCGTTCGAGCTGGGAATCCGGGGCGCGTTGGTCGATCTGACGAAGTTTGATAATTATAAGGAAGTGTTCGGCAGATACAGCGAAGGTATTCTTGTCTCCTCGGTAATTGATGACGGGCTGTACTCCCTGCCGGAGACGATGAACTTCTATGTTATGTTTTACCGGACGGACATTCTTGAGAAGCTGGGACTGGAAGCGCCGGAGACGATGGATGACCTGATCGCCATGCTGCCGGATCTCCAGATGAGAGGACTGAACGTATATTACCCGACAGCATCCATGCTGGTGATGAGAAACTTCCACGGCACGACACCGCTCCTGTTCCAGTATGGCGGCAGCCTCTACGGAGATACTGCACAGGAGATCGAGGTAAACAGCGAATCGTCCGTCAAGGGACTGACGGCGCTGACAGAGCTGTTCACCCTCTATGATCTGCCGGTGGACATCCCGAATTTTTATCAGCATTTCAGAAACGGGGATCTGCCGATCGGAATCGCGGATTTCAATTCTTATAACCTGATTCTGAACGCTGCGCCGGAGATTGCAAACTCATGGAGCATAGCGCTCATCCCCGGCATCGTGGATGACGAGACGGGCGAGATCAACCGGTATATGTCCGGCGGCGCGGAGAGCACAGTGATGTTTGCCTCCGATGATCAGAGAGAACAGCAGGCATGGCAGTTTATGGACTGGTGGTCAGGCACACAGGTACAGGCGGAATTCGGACAGATGCTCCAGATCATGTACGGCGACGAATACATCTGGCCGACTGCGAATCTGGAAGCCTTTGCCGAGCTGCCCTTCCCCACAGCACATAAGGACATCATCATGGAGCAGGCGGAAAACATTCTCGAGGCACCCAGACTTCTGGGAAGCTACATGATGGAGCGGGAACTGAGCAATTCCTTCAACGATATTGTCGTCAACGGCGAGACGCTGAGAGCGAGAATTGATGAGACGGTAAAGACCGTGGAGCGCGAGACGGAGCGCAAGCTGGAGGAATTCGGTTACATAGACAGTGAAGGAAACATCCTCAGGGAATACAGAGTTCCGTCCGTTGAGGCGGTGAGGAGAATTTTCGAGACAAAGTGAGGCGGACAATGAAGAAAACAACCAAGATCAGCAGAAGGGAACGTTCCAATAAGGCAGGCTATCTGTTCCTCCTTCCATATGCCCTCCTGTTTACCATTTTCATATTGACTCCGGTGTGTCTGGCAGTTGTTCTTTCCTTTACGAACTTCAATGTCATACAGTTTCCGAAATTTGTAGGCTTTCTGAACTACATAAATCTGATCACCAGCGATGAGGTGTTCATGCAGTATGTATTGCCGAACACCGTGAAATACGCATTGATCGTCGGCGTCGGGGGCTATGTGCTCTCATTCCTGTTGGCGTGGGCGCTGGCGAACCTCCCGGGAAAGCTGCGGACGGTCTTCGCACTGATCCTTTACTCGCCCAGCATGACAACGGGTGTTGCGATGGCAGTGCTCTGGAAGATCATGTTCACGGGAGACCAGACGGGATATATCAACAGCTGGCTCATGGATCTCGGCATCATCAACGAGCCGATCATCTGGCTGGTAAATTCCAACTACCTCCTGCCGATCGTCATACTGATCGGTCTCTGGAGCAGCATGGGCGTCGGCTTCCTCGCAATTCTCGCGGGTATTCTGAACACGGATGAAAGCCTGTATGAGGCGGCGGCAATCGACGGTGTGAAGAACCGCTTCCAGGAGATGATCTATGTGACAATACCGAGCATGAAGCCGCAGATGCTCTTCGCGGCAGTCATGCAGATTGTGGGAGCGTTCCAGAACGGACAGATCGCCTCGATGCTGGCGGGCAACCCGACTCCGAATTACGCGGCGCAGCTCATTGTCAACCACATCGAGGACTACGGCTTTATCCGGTATGAGATGGGCTATGCGGCAGCCGTCTCCGTGGCGCTGCTGCTGATTGTACAGATATTCTCAAAGCTCTCGAACAGATTGTTCGGGGAGAGGGATTAGGAGGAAGAAGATGGCTTATAAAGGGAACAGAATCAACCCCAAGAAATTTGAAAAAGGTCAGATCAAGATCCTGCTGCTGGTGCTTCCTCTGGTGATACTGACGGGACTGCCGATCGTGTTCATCATCTTCCACGCGTTCAAGCCGATGGAAGAGCTGTTCGCTTTCCCGCCGAGGTTTATCACGACCCACCCGACACTGGATAATTTCAGACAGCTGTTCAAGGCTTCGAGATCGGCGGGCATCCCGCTGTCGAAATACGTGTTCAACAGTCTGCTGATCACGGGAAGCGTCGTTTTCTCGTCCCTGATCTTCACGACGGCAGCGGCATATGCGCTATCAAAGCTGAAATTCAAGGGCAGGGCGGCAATGATGAACATTAACCAGCTCGCGCTGATGTTTGTGCCGGTGGCAGTCATGATACCGAGGTATCTGGTTGTCAATGTCCTGCACATGACGAATACCTACTGGGCGCAGATCCTTCCTTTGATTCCGCTGCCGGTGGCGCTGTTTCTGGTAAAGCAGTTTGTAGATCAGGTGCCCGACTCCCTGATTGAGGCGGCATATATGGACGGGGCGAGGGAGCTTCAGATTTATACAAAGGTAATCATCCCGCTGATCAAGCCGGCAATCGCCACGGCGGCGATCCTGGTATTCCAGCAGGTATGGACGAATCTTGAGGCGTCCAACTACTATGTAAACGATGACGGACTGAAATCGCTGGCATTCTATATGAACACCCTGACGAGCACGAGTACGACGAACACCGTGGCAGGACAGGGAGTTGCAGCGGCGGCGTCCCTGATCATGTTCGTGCCGAATCTGGTATTGTTCTGCATCCTGCAGAAGAATGTCATGAACACCATGGCACATTCCGGTATCAAGTAAACAGGAAAGGTGAGTAGATTGATGAAAAAAGCGTGGAAAAAACTCTTCGTGCCATTGACTGCGTTCCTGTTGGTGCTCGGGGTGGCGGCAGGCGGCATGAGGGTGCAGGCGGATTCGCCCTACAGAACCTACACCATCGACGGCTACGGCTATGTGACAGAGACACAGACGGCATATCTTCCATATGAAACCATTACGAAAATCGGAGACGAGGCTTTGATCGGACCCACGGACCTGACCCTGACGGAGGACGGCTATATGTACATCCTCGACAGCGGAAACGGCAGAGTGGTCGTCTCGGATATGGATGCAAATCTCATAGACACCTTCGGCGAGGGAATACTGATGGCTCCCCGCGGAATGTATGTGACAAAGGACAGAATCTGCTATGTGGCGGACCGGGATGCGAGAAGCATCTTCGTGTTTGATGCCGCCGGGGAACTGATTCAGACTTACGGAAAGCCGGAGCATCCGCTCTACGGCAGCACGCAGGACTTCCTGCCGCTGAAAATCGTGGTCAACGAATCGGGAACCATGTATATCATCTGTGAATCCAACAACAACGGTATTGTACAGATTAGTCCGGTAGAGGGCGGAACCTTTCTGGGCTACTTCGGTACTAACAATACCAGTGCCTCCCTGTGGCGGATCATCTGGAGAGCTATCCAGACGGATGCTCAACGGGCAAAGTCACAGGGAAACCTCCCTTCAACGCCTGACAATATGGCAATCGACGAAAAGGGACTGATTTACACAGTCACAAGAGGCGAGAAGGAGGACACACTGAAACGGCTGAATATCGCCGGAGTCAACATGATCGAGTGCGATGCCTACGAGGATGTTCCCGCGGCGGTGGCGGTGGGAAACCATGACAACGTGTTCGTAGCATCGACGAACGGTTACATATACGAGTACAACAACGAGGGCAATCTGCTGTTTGTATTCGGCGGAAGCGACGACGGACAGCAGAGAATCGGACTTTCCACAAAGGTCGAGGCAATCCAGATCGGCAAGGACGACAAGATTTACATTCTGGATTCCGATAAGGCACAGATTCAGGTGTTCGAGCCGACGGAGTTCACGGATCACCTGCACACGGCGCTCTACCTCTTCTCAAAGGGAAGATACACGGAGAGCAAGGAGCCGCTCGGGGAAGTCCTCAGGATGAATAACCTTTTCGACTATGCCAACATGGCGATGGGAAAGGCGCTCCTGCAGGAGGAGAACTACGACGAGGCAATCAGCTACGCGAAGCTGGCGAAGGACTACGACGGCTATTCCGATGCCTTCTGGGAAATCCGGAACAACTGGCTGAAGCGGAATCTGGTGACGGTGATCTTCATTTTCGCCGGAATCTGGCTGGCACAGAAGCTCCTAAAGCTGGCGGATAAGAAGTGGGGAATCCTGAAAAAGCCGAGGGAGTTTTGGAAGAGGTTCACTGATCTGAGGCTGATACGGGAACTCAGATATATGTTCTATTTTGTAAAGCATCCCATCGAGGGCTGCTACGGAATCAAGAGACAGAACAGGGTGTCGCTGGCAAGCGCCAACGTGATGCTGGTGATTGGAATTGCTTTTTACATCGTAAACAAGTATTTCTGCGGTTTCCTGTTCAAGACGGTGCGGGAGGGCAGCTACGACATCCTCTCTGACATCGGGCTTCTGCTGGTGGCGCTGCTTCTGATCACGGGCTGTAATTACCTGATGTGTACGATCAACGACGGAGAGGGAAAGCTGAAGGCAATCTACTGTTCCTTCATCTACAGCCTGACGCCGTATCTGCTGTTTATGCCGGTCATCTTCGCAATCTCGCATGTGGTGACCTACAACGAATCGTTCTTCGTTGAGTTTGCGTCGGTATTCATGTACGTCTGGATCGCGGTGCTGCTGTTCATCTCCATCCGTGAGATCAACAATTACACGGTGGGAGAGACGGTGAAGATCATCGGACTGACCGTGTTCACGATACTGATTGCACTGTTGCTTGCGTTTATCATCTATGTGCTCTGGGCACAGGTGATCGACTTTATTCAGTCGCTATTCGGAGAGGTGGTGTACAAGATTGGCAACTAGACGAAAAAGGATATTTGCGGTTCTGCTGGCAGTGCTGCTTCTTCTCCCGACGGCGGGAAGCTTCTTTGGCACCCCGCTCAGGGCGCGGGCGGCAGCGGCGGACAGCTTCGGGGATCACAGCCTGATCGCAGAGAATGAAAACTACGCTCTCTATATGAGGGAACAGGGACTTTCCGTTGTTGTCCTTGACAAGGCGACGGGGGCGTACATGGAATCGGCTGTGAGCCATGACGACGGAAAGAACAACGAGCTCTGGATGGGAGCGATGCAGTCGGCGCTGGTGCTGAACCTGATCTATTCCAGTGTGGACACCCAGCAGGCGGATCTGATCAACGACGATGTCAGCCAGCAGATCACCTACACGGACAACGGTTTTTCCGCGAAGGTCTACTGGAACAAATATAAGCTGGGAATGACACTGGAGGTCACGCTCAACGAGGACGGTATCACGGCGCGCGTGCCGGATGAATCTATTGTCGAGAACAGCGACAGCTACTACATCGGCTCCATTGCCCTTTACCCCTATCTCGGCTACAGCTATCTGGATACAAAGGAAGGCTACATGCTTCTGCCGGACGGAAACGGGGCGCTGATCTATCTGGATGACAAGGAAGGGCGTTTCAACAGCGGTTACACCGGCGTGATCTACGGAACGGACACAGGTTTCGTCGATTCCGAGGTGGTGCGGCTCTGGAAGGATAAATACGAGATGGTGAATGACGCCAACAACATTCTCGCACCGGTCTTCGGCATGGCGCACACGGATGAGGGAATTGCGTATCTCGCGGTGGTGGAGGAAGGCGATCAGCGTGCGACGATCGAGGCATCGCCCAACGGCGTCAGCATCGACTACAACCGAATTTTTGCAAGGTTCACGGAGCGCAGGCTTTACAATCAGCCCACCAGCAACAACGGAACCTCCGGTTCCTTCAAGATGGTGGAGACGGACAGGAGCCATTCCGATCTACAGGTGAGATATCTGTTCTTAAGCGGGGCGGAGGCAAACTACTGCGGAATGGCAAACGCCTACAGAAATTACCTTCTGGAAAACGGAACGCTGAAAGCATTGGAGGATGATTACCGGACGAGGGTTGACTTCCTCGGGGCGGAGCGGGAGGCATGGGTTGTCGGAACCAGCTCCGTAGTCATGACGACGGTGGATGACATCAGGGAAATCTACAGCGATCTTGAGGAGCAGGGAGTCACAGAGCTGTTCGGCGTGTACAAGGGCTGGCAGAAGGGCGGGCTCTACAATCTGCCGATCACGAAGTACAAGGCAGACTCCGACATCGGCGGCACAAAGGAACTGACAAAGCTGCTGGAGGAGACCGGGGAGAAGGACATCCGCCTGTACCTTTACAATGACGCGCTGCGCATCAATCCCGACGAGCAGAACGCGACCTTCAATGTTGTGAAGAAGATCAATAAGAGAAAGCTCGAGGAGGAGACCTACAAGGACGTATATGAGAAGTTCATGTGGCTGACCCCGGCGAGAACGGATGAGGTGCTGAACCGGTTTGTAAACAGCTATACAAAGAGCGGAGTCAACCGGCTGGCGCTCGGCGGAATTTCGGATACGCTGTATTCCTACAACTACAGCGGAAGCTTTTACACGAGGTATCAATGTGCTGAGAGCTATTGTGACACAGTGGCAAAGGTGGATGAGAGCACGGAGCTGGTGCTGGAGCAGCCGTTCGCATATCTCTGGAACCATACCGAGAGCTTTCTGGATATGCCGCTGTACACCTCGAATTACATCTTTGAAGATGAGAGCGTACCGTTCCTCTCGATCGTGCAGAAGGGAATCATGCCGGTGTACTCCGAGTATGTGAACTTTGAAGCGAATAAGCAGGAGTTCTTCTTAAAGCTGGTGGAGACGGGAACAAGACCTTCGTTCTACATCACAAAGGAAAATTCATCCCGGCTGATCTATACGAACTCCAGTGACATATACAGCTCCGAGTACAGCGTCTACAGAGACACGATACTCTCCTACACGAAGGAGCTTGCAGCGGTATATGAGAAGACACAGGGAGCCTGCATTGTGGGGCATGAAATTCTGGGCAACGGCATTACAGTGGTCACCTATGACAACGGTGTGAAGATCTATCTCAATTACAGCGCGGAAGCACAGAGCGCGGACGGACACACGCTGGAAGGAATGACCTATGAGGTGGTTGAGTAAATGAGCAGAGAAAAGAAAGTAAAAAAACCGAAAGGGAAGCTGGGCAAGCTGGAAAAGCGCGAGGCGAGAGCGGGGTATCTGTTTGTGCTCCCGTGGGTCATCGGAGTTCTTCTCTTCATGCTTTACCCGCTTTGCCAGTCCTTCTATTATATGTGGTTCAATATCAGGATCACACCGCTGGGAACGAAGTTCACCTATGTCGGCACAGGTAATTTCACGCAGATATGGATGGAGAATCCGGAGTTCCCGCAGCAGATCGTCACCTATCTGTGGCAGACGATCGTGGAGGTTCCGATCATCGTGGTCTTCGCCCTGATGATCGCGATCATGCTCAACGGAAATATCAAGTGCAAGGGCTTTTTCAGACTGATCTTCTTCCTGCCGGTCATCATCGTCAGCGGACCGGTGATGAACATGCTGGTGGGAGAGGGAGCGGCGACCATCCCGGCGATGAATGTACAGTCGATTGTCGCGGCGCTGGAAAATTTCCTGCCGGCAAGTCTGGCGAGCTCGATCGGAGAGATCTTCTCAAACATGATCATGATACTCTGGTATTCGGGAGTACAGATACTGATCTTCCTGTCGGCGCTGCAAAAGATCGATTCCGCGCTGTATGAGGCGGCGAAGATCGACGGAGGCTCCCAGTGGGAATGCTTCTGGAAGATCACACTTCCGACTATCAAACCGATGATCCTGCTCAATGCCGTGTATTCCGTCATTTTCCTCTCCGGAAACGAACAGAACTCGCTGATCAACATGATCGAGTCGGCAATGTTCTCGGGAACCAAGGAAAAGGGTTACGGCTACGCTTCGGCGATGGCATGGATGTACGCGGTGATCGTGACGCTGATCGTGCTTCTCTTCTTCCTGCTGCTCGGCTCGAAGAAGGACATTTACGACAGACAGGTAAAGCGTCACAAGAGAGAAATGAAAAAAGAGGCAAGAACCGTAAAACGGATAGAGAGGAGGGGAGAGAGAAATGCGAGAAAGATCGAAAGGACAAGGAAAAAGCGCAACTACCGCACCTACGACGGCAGCGGAGACTATTAAGAAAATGTTTACGCGGGAGAAGCTGCACCGGTTTGTGTTCGGCAGCAAGGAGAAGGAAGGCGCCGGAAAGCAGATCGTGGTGTACGGGCTGCTGATCTGTATCGGTTTCGTGTATCTCTACCCTATCCTTTATATGTTCAGCTACAGCTTCATGAACAGGGATGATCTGCTGGATTCCTCGGTAAAGTGGATTCCGAGCACGCTTTATCTCCAGAATTACATAGACGCGGCAAAGAGCATGAGCTTCTGGAGCTCGCTGCTGAAGGGGATTCTGATCGCGGGTCTGCCGACGCTCTGCAATGTGCTGATCTGCATGCTTGTGGGTTACGGCTTCGCCAGATTTGAGTTCAAGGGGAAAAAGATACTGATGGCATTGCTGATCTTTTCCTATATCCTGCCGAGTCAGGTGACGATGATACCGACCTATGTGCTGTACAATGACACGGGCATTCTCGGCACGATCTGGGCATTTGTCCTCCCGGCGGTTTTCGGAAACGGACTGAATGCACCGATCTTCATATTGATCTTTTACCAGTTTTTCAAACAGGTGCCAAAGGTGCTGATCGAGGCTGCACAGATCGACGGAGCAGGCTATCTGAAATCCTTCATAAAGATTGCGGTGCCCTCTGCGGCGCCTGCGATACTGACGGTTTTTCTGTTCTCCTTTGTCTGGTACTGGAACGAATCCTATCTGACAGAGCTGTATGTGCAGGGGCTTTCCACGAAGAGCATATGGGTAAATCTTGTGGTGCAGCTGAAAAATTTCGACGCGAGCTTCAATACGCTGGCGACTACGGGAGATACGGCGACCAGCCTGAACGAATCTGTCAGAATGGCGGCGACGGCACTCTCCATCCTGCCGCTGCTCATCATGTACTTCTTCCTGCAGAAGTATTTTGTTGAGAGTATCGACAGAACGGGTATCACGGGTGAATAACCCGGCAACAACACAACGTTTCTTAAGCCTCTGAGGGGCTATGAGATAATTTTTTAAGGAGGAAAAGTAATGAAAAAGAGAGTTTTAAGTTTGCTGCTGGCGGGCGCAATGGTTCTTGGTCTGACAGCATGCGGCAGCGGTTCCGGCGGACCGTCCGGCAAGGTGGACGAGAACGGCGTGACGACAGACGACATCACGCTGACCTTCTGGCATTATGAGGACGAGACGACGATCAACATGCTGGCTGAGAAGTTCATGGAAAAGTATCCGAACATCAAGGTGGAATGCCGTGTGATCGAGGATATGAGCACAGACCTTTCCGCGGCGGCAGCGGCGGGAACCTTCCCGGATGTCTTCGAGGGAACCGATTCCGACACCGCGCTTGCAAATCAATACTGGCTGGATATTTCGGATTATTTTGACGCTGACCCGGAGAACCAGAACCTGATGCCGACCGTTACGGAGTACGGCATCGGCTGCTTTGACACCAGCGCAAGATTTGCGGTTCCGATGGTATACTGGCCCAGCGCCGTGTTCATCGACAGAAACGTTATCAAGACCCTGAACCTTGAGATGCCCAGAACCGACTGGACATGGGATGAGATGATCCAGCTCATCAAGGATGCCACCGTTGATCCGGGCGGCGGACAGATGAAGTATTTCGGACTCGGCTATTACAACAGACTGGATTCCCTGTACGGCATCGCCGCATGTTCTCCCGAGGAGAGAGCTTTGAAGGGCGAGTTCGGCTTCAACGGCACAGACTTCGACCTTTCCTACTGGGCAAAGGGCGAGCAGCAGTTCTCAGACCTGAAGCTCGGCGGCTATGTGGCTCCTTCCCAGGAGACGCAGGAGATGGAAGACTGGACGGGAGACTGGGAGGCATGGTTTGGTGCTACCGCTCATGTCGCGGTATTCTCCGAGGGCTCATGGACTTACATGAATCTCTGGGGCTATGAGGGCTATCAGGAGCAGTACGGTCTGGACATCGTTCCCTATGTAACACCGAATGTTGTTGATGAGAAGCAGCACAATGTCATTGCAAATATGTACATGGGCGGTGTTTCCACCTCCTGTAAGTACCCTTACGAGGCATATCTGCTTCTGAAATTCATGGGCTGGGGCATCGACGGCTGGAAGGAAAGACTGGACATTTACTCCGATACTTCCATTACAAACGCTTCCGGTGTACCGCTGAAAAATTCACAGATGCCTTACCCGATCACGCTCGACAAGGAAGTATGGGACGGCTTCAGCGCCCTCTTCCCGCAGGATGCAGATCACAAGGCTTACTGGGATGACTATTTTGCAAGCATTACCCGCCCGGTACCTTACGGCTGGTACAGCATTGCAGGCTATTGGAACTTCTGTGACCAGTACTTCAACAAGATTGGTATTCATGACCTTGTGGATCAGGGAAAGGCAAAGGCAGCCGACTATGTAGAGGAGGCTACCGAGCAGGCGAACTATTATCATGCCGAGGCGATGATCTCGTACTTCGGACCTGACGGCTATGATGTGCTCTCAGATGAAGAGCTTGCGCAGTATCAGGCAGTGGTAGATTCTTTTGCACAATAAACAAAAAACTATATTAAAACTTAATCAATGGAGGGAAATCATGAAAAAGAAAGCAATGGCACTTTTGCTCTGCACAGCAATGACAGCGACAATGCTGACAGCATGCGGAGACAGCAACAACGGCAGCTCTTCACAGGAGAGCAAGACGGAGGAATCCAAGGCACCCGAGCAGAGCGCGGAGGTAACTCCCGAGGCGCTTCCCGATGCGTTCGCACATCTGACCTTCGACGGTGAGGACGAGGGCTATAAGGCAGTAGTCAACACCGACACTGACGCACCCGACGGTGGAAGCCTCGGCATAGCTGAGCAGGACACCACCTTCGTCTATGCTGACGGACCGGTTGGCAAGGCGATCTACCTTGACGGTTCTTACGGACTTGACCTCGGTCTTCAGGCGACCAACACGGATGCTTACACCGTGTCCTTCTGGGTAAATGCGGCAAGACTGAGCAATTTCGGACCGACCCTGCAGATCGGCTACAACATCGGCAGAGCGGCAGATGCAGGAAACAATGTTACATGGATGAATGTCACCCAGACCGAGTTCCCCGGCTACAAGGGCTTCCCGATCATCTGGAGCCGTAACGAGGCTTCCGATGCACAGGACGGTACAGACTGCTGGCCGTGGATGTGGTCCTTCTCGGATGAGGAGCACAGCATTTCCGGTAAGAAGGAATGGGTAATGGTTACGGTTGTCTGCTCAGGCGAGAGCCAGAACAGCCCTGTCGGCTCCACGACTGCCGGTGCACAGCTCTATCTGAACGGACAGCTCGCATATGACTCTCAGGCATGCTATTCCACCAATGGTGAGTCCATGGGATGGGAAGGCGGTTACACATGGGATGCTACCCTTGCTCCCAACATCATGCAGCCCGGCAGCTCCGAGTTTGAGTCCTACTTCGGAATCAACTATTGGGACACCATTTTCAAGGGCTTTGTAGATGATCTCTATGTGTTTGACAGCGCGCTGAGCGCAGGTCAGGTTGCATCTCTGTACGCGCTGGGTGATCCCAACGTTGAGAGCGTTGCTCCCGAAGCACCCGCTGTCGAGGAGGAAGAGGCAGAGCCTTCTGTTTCCACTGTTGAGATCGTTCCCGATGAGAGCGCAATCGACAAGGTCGGTGCAGTAGATTTCTCCAACGGCTGGTGGAGCGACTGGTCTGACAGCTACGCAATCGCTGACGGCGAGACAAAGACCGTGACACTGAAGAACTATTCCGACGGAATCAACAACTGGGATAATCTGGTAACAGCCTTCACGAACACAGAGACAAAGGGACATTCCGCACCCGCTGACCAGAGCGCTGACTATGCAGAGTATGCTGTTGTACGTTCGGACGCTTTCGGCTGGGGCGACGCATCCTATGCAATGACGAGCTCTGAGTGCTCATGGGGAGACGACTGGGCAGGCTGGCTTGCACTGATGACAGATGCAGACATCAAGCTGACAATCTCCAGAAGCGGCAGCGAGCTCACGCTTGACTATGTGTTTACAGGCGCTGACGGCACGGAGATGACCGAGAAGGTTGTTGTTGCATCTACCCTGACAGCAGATGCACCCTGCTATTTCTTCTTCACCTGTGAAGAGTGCTATATCGACGTTATCAGCGTGGAATAAGCGCTGAATAAGCGCTGAATAAAAATACCCCGGGATTCGGAGAATACCGGTTCCGGGGTGTCTTTCAGAGGGCAGGAGAGCTTCCCGCTTTCTGAAAGGCAGAGGAAGAGAGAACGGAATCTGTCAATAAGAGGCTGTACGGTCTCAGAATGAGTGAAAAGGTAAAAATAAAATGGAAAAGAAGAGAAACGGCTTGATCACCCCCTACAACAGAGCATTTATTGAGCAGAGAGCAGATCCCTATGTATACAGACACGAGGACGGCAATTATTATTTTACGGCATCCGTGCCGGAGTATGACCGCATTATTCTCCGCAGGGCGGCAACGCTTGATGGGCTTCGGGATGCGGAGGAGGTGACGGTCTGGCGCCGTCATGAGACAGGCATCATGGGACAGCACATCTGGGCGCCGGAGCTGCATTATCTCAGGGGAAAATGGTATCTGTATTTTGCAGCGGGAGAGGCAGAGAACAAGTGGGCAATCAGACCTTATGTGCTGGAATGTCAGGGACAGGATCCGCTGAGCGATCCATGGAAGGAAATGGGAAAGATCCAGAGGGCGGACGACGACATTTATTCCTTTGAGGCGTTTTCTCTCGATGCCACGGTCTTTGAACACAAGGGCGAGCTGTATTATGTCTGGGCGGAGAAGGTAGGCGTCGGCATCCAGATTTCCAACCTTTATATTGCGAGAATGGAGACTCCGACTAAGCTTGCGACAGCGCAGGAGCTGCTGACGACGCCGGACTATGACTGGGAGAGAGTGGACATCTGGGTGAACGAGGGTCCGGCTGTCATAAAGAAGAACGGACGGATTTTCCTGACGTTCTCGGCGAGCGCGACCGGGGAGTGCTATTGCATGGGGCTTCTGAGCATCGGGGAGGATGAGGATGTGCTTGACCCGAGGGCGTGGAAGAAGGAGAGGCAGCCGGTGCTGAGGAGCAGCCGGGAGTACGGTATTTACGGCCCGGGGCACAACAGCTTTACGGTGCTGGAGGACGGGACGGAGGCCTGCGTCTATCACGCGCGAACCTATGCGGAGATTGAAGGAGAGCCGCTGTACGATCCGAACCGGCACGCGATGGTGATGAAGCTGGAGTGGGACGAGAAGGGGTATCCGGTGTTTGATATAAGGAATAATATTGGGTAGTGCGCTGTTTGCGGCGAGTGACGTTGCGTGGAATGCACAGACCACCGCAGGCACGCTCTCGCTACCTTCCGCACGCAGCGGTGCATAAGTCTCCAAAGTACGGAGACTAAGCGCCGGCGGCTCCAGAGTGCACTGCTTGTGGTCATGTGCATCCCGCACAACTGTAACATGGAATAAGGGGTGCAATCACCGAAAGTTGAGGGTAGTAGGATGTGGCGAGTGGTGTTGTACAACTGTAACATGAAACATGAGGTGTAATATGAAGAAAAGAATGTATGGAAAGTGGAGAAGAGGGCTGGTGGCGGCAGCGTGCGTGCTGGCGGTTCTGGTGGCGGCAGCGGCTGTGCCGGAGAGGGCGAAGGCTGAGGCAGCTGGCGGTACAACAGAGGCGGATGCTGCGGGGACAGCGGAGACGGCAGATACAGCGGAAATGGAGATGACCGGCGCAGTCAACAGCACCTCGGAGGATGGCATCACGGTCACTCTTACAACGGATAAGACATCCTACCGCGCCGGCGAAGAAATTCATTACACGATCCGGGTGGAGAACGGAAAAACGCTGTGGGACATTAAGGGAACCGAGTTCACCTACAGTAATACGGAGGGACTGATCGCCGCGGCGGAGGATTCCAGACCTTATACGCTTCCTGACATTGCTGCCGGAGAGAGTGTCACTTTAAATGGCACGCTGGTCGGTGACGAGGAAATTTTCGGAAAGGCTTCTGATGGCAGGAGCGTCGCTGTCATTTTTGCTGCAGCGGCGGCAGTGGTAATCGTGGGCGGACTTGGCATGGCTCTGCTGATTAAAAAGAAAAAGGGAAAGGGTGTGGCTGCACTTTTGCTGACGGTCTGCCTGCTCGGGGAGGCGTTTCCCGTACAGGCGGCTGGCGGAGAGGAGATTATTCTGCGCCCCTATGTTAGGTTTGAATATGCAGGACAGGAGGTTATGATCCGCGCCGTGATGAAACTGGAAGTGACACAGAAGTTATGGGAAATCAACTATGAGGACAGGATGCAGTATAAGCGAATCACCTGTCATGATCCGTCCATATTTAAGGATTTTGACGGCACCTATTATATTATCGGTACGCATATCACCGGAGGAAGCAGTGAGAATCTCTATGACTGGGTCAGCCTTGACAGTGTGATTCAGGACGGCTATTCGCAGGAGACGAGGGACGAGGTCAGGGCATGGAATGACGATGACAGCGCCGGAAGCTGGCTCGGTTATCTCTGGGCGCCGGACATCATTTACAATCCTGTGCTGGAGAAGTATTGTGTGTATCTGAGCGCAAACGGTGATGACTGGAAGTCCAACATTGTCATGCTCACCGCAGACAGTGTGACCGGACCGTATACTTATGTCGGAACAGTGGTCTATGGCGGCTTCAATGCGGCTGATTTCGGTGAGACGGATGCGCCGCAGGTTCTGGGGACGGAGGAGATTCCCGAGCGCTATGTGAAGAACGGTGTGGATAACAGGAAGTGGGGCGATATGTGGCCGAACTGTATTGATCCCTGTGTATTCTATGATGACGACGGAAATCTCTGGATGACATACGGTTCCTGGTCGGGTGGAATTTTCATGCTGGCGCTGGACGAGGAGACAGGGCTGCGCGACTACAGCGTGAGCTATGACACAGACATTCATTCCGATGCCTATTTCGGGAAGAAAATCGCTGGCGGCACTTATGTGTCCGGTGAGGCATCCTATGTGCAGAAGATCGGGGATTACTATTATCTCTTTATCTCCTACGGAAATCTTGAGGCGGCGGGAGGATATAATGTCCGCGTATTCCGCTCGGAGCGTCCTGACGGAGATTATGTGGATGCGCTCGGAAACTCGGCTTTCTATGACAAATATGTTTTCAACTATAACCAGTCTGTCGGCGTGCGCCTGATGGGTGGCTATAAGTGGCGGAATTTTAATAATGGGCAGGTGGCACAAGGGCACAACTCGGCGTTTGTGGATGATGACGGCAGAGCTTACATTGTCTACCATACCAGAACGACCAACGGAACGGAGGGACATTTTGTAAAAGTACATCAGCTCTTCCAGACGAAGGAGGGCTGGCTTGTGGCAGCGCCCTACCAGACGACGGGGGAGGCGCTGAAAAAGGGCGGCTATTCCGTCTCTGAGGTTGCGGGGGATTACGAGATCATCCTGCATGAGCTGGATATTGACTATAAGGCGCTCGAGGCAAAGCAGCCCGATCTGATCACCTTGCACGAGAACGGCACGATTACCGGCGAGTATACTGGAAGCTGGACGCTGGAGCCGGGCACATCCTATATCACGCTTTCCATGAACGGGGAGAAGTACAGCGGTGTTATGCTGGAGATGCTTGTCGAAAATACGAAGCTGAATACCATGGTTTTCACGGCGCTTGGCGACAAGGATCAGATCACGCTCTGGGGAAGCCGTGTGATTGAGTGAGGAAACCGACAGCGACTTATGTGTTGTAAAGTCATGTGCTGAGTGAGGAATGTGGTCAGAGTATAATCTTTGGTGCAGAATGGAACCGTTGTGGGGAGGCTTCAGCTGGATTTGCCTTTATGAAATAAGATTGAAGCGAGATAGGGAATGTGCTACAATGTCGATGAGTAAATCGAAGGAGGATTTTTTATGAAGGACTGGCAACGACTCATTGGCATGATCATCATTGCAGTGGCTATTATTATCTGTGGCATCCTTATTTCGCAGGCAATCAGGGATGCGGGTGATAATGTGCGTAGTGCTTTGAGCTATATGGGAGAATTGCTTCGGTAGAATCCGGTTTCATTGCGTCGGAAATGACGGTATCATATATCGGAGCACTAATAAAGGAAAATCATGAAGGGTATGGTAGCAGAAAAATTGCTTCCATACCCTTGTCTAATGCAGGAAGAGGGTACAGAGGAAGAAAGATTGTTCATATACCCCTGCCGGGAGCAGGAGGAGGGTACAGAGGAAGAAAGAGTGCCGGAAGACGAAGGCTTGCTTCCGCTTTTGCAGTAGGATGTTCTGCTTTACCGGGTCCGCCTTTTATGTGGTGTACCCGTTCATGATCCTTATCTTCCTGATACAGCTGGTTATGCTGCTGCGTGGAAAGATGGTCTATTCCCGGAGGATGCTTCTCTTTACACCGGTTCTCCGGGTGGCAGTATTTGCATTGGTTTCCGACATCCGTCAGGCGCTCGGCTGTGAGCTTCACACATTTGATTATGTCATGACGCAGTGCTCAGGCAATTATGCACCGCATCTCTATTTTCTGGCTTGTCTGATCCTGCCGGATTCCTTCACCTATGCAAAGCAAAAATAATTATGCAAAACAAAAATAGTCATCCGGAGAAGCCTAGAGAGCATATCCCGTTGCACTGCAACGCGTTTGCGGCTATAATGGGCGAAGAGAGTGCAGACGCGGCAGCGCCCGGCAAAGACCGGGAGAAGTACACATTCACGAGATGCCGCGGGAAGGGACAAGACATGATAAAGGCTGTTATCTTTGATCTTGACGGAACATTGATTGACACGGAAAAATATTATCGGATTTTCTGGCCGAAGGCGCTGGCGGAATTTGGCTACCATATGACAGATGGGCAGGCACTGACGATGCGCAGTCTCGGCAGACCCTTTGCGCCAAAGCAGTTGAAGGAATGGTTCGGGGAGGAACTGGACTATTATGCCGTGAGGGACAAGCGCAAGGAAATGATGGAGGAGTGCCTTGACAGGGAGGGCATACAGAGAAAGCCGGGCGCGCTGGAGCTTGTGCGGAAGCTCCGGGACAGCGGCGTCACGACGGCGATTGCGACGGCGACAGATCCCGAGCGAACCCGGAAATATCTGCGGCTGACCGGCATGGAGGACTGCTTTGACCGGATCATCAGCGCGACGATGGTAAAGGAGGGGAAGCCCTCTCCCGACATCTATCTCTATGCCTGTGAGCAGCTGGCATTTAAGCCGGAGGAATGCATTGCGGTCGAGGACTCGCCGAACGGCGTGCTGTCGGCTTATCGGGCGGGCTGCAGGGTCGTGATGGTGCCTGATCAGACGCCGCCGGACGAGGAGCTGAAAAAGTATCTCTACCGGACGGCACAGGGTCTTGACGAGGTCTACGGGATCATGCAGGAATGCAATGCCGGTGAGGGAGCGCGGAATGAATAGACGGACGCTGTTTTTCACCTTTCTGAAGATCGGAGCGTTTACCTTTGGCGGCGGCTATGCCATGATCCCGCTGATCCAGAAGGAAATCTCCGAAAAGAGAAAATGGCTATCAGATGAGGATATTCTTGAGGTCATTGCTATCTCGGAATCCACGCCCGGCCCGATTGCCATCAATGCGGCAACCTTTGTGGGCTACCGCGTGGCGGGCTTCTGGGGAGCATTTCTGGCAACGGTGGGGGTGGTTCTGCCCTCGTTTCTGATCATTCTGGCGGTATCCTTCGTCCTGCGGCAGTTTCAGGAGCTGAAAGCAGTACAGTATGCCTTTTACGGTATCCGGGCGGGAGTGCTCGCACTGATCGCAAAGGCGCTGCTCTCCATGTACAGGCAGTGCCCGAAGTCGGTCGCATCCTATCTTATTATGGCGGCTGCGTTTGTCTGCGTGGCATTTTTGAAGGTCAATGTGCTGCTTGTCCTCGTGTGCTGCGCGGCTGCGGGTCTTGCCGCCTCACTGCTCGCAGAGAGGAGGAACAGGGAATGATTTATTTACAGCTGTTTCTCGTCTTTCTGGAGATCGGGGCATTTACCTTCGGAGGAGGCTATGCCATGCTGCCGCTTGTCGAAGAACAGGTCATAAAGCACGGCTGGCTGGACATGGAGGAGATCATAGACTTTATCGCGGTCAGCGAGAGCACGCCGGGTCCTTTTGCCGTCAACATGGCGACCTATGTCGGGCGTGAGGCGGGAGGCATCTTCGGGGCGTTCTGCGCGACGCTCGGCGTCGTCCTGCCGTCCTTTGTCATCGTGCTGATCGTTGCGAAATGCTTTGACCGGTTTCGGAACAGCAGGATTGTGAAGGGCTGTATGTCCGGGCTGAAGCCTGCGGTGATCGGGCTGATTGGTGCGGCGCTGCTTTCAACGGGAGCGACAGTGTTTTTCCCGGATGGTTTTTCTATGCAAAACATTTCCGTGCCGGAACTTTTGGTTCCCACCGCTATTTTTATTCTCATGTTTGTGCTGGCGCTGAAAAAGGTGCATCCGATTCTCATTATCATTTTATCGGCGGTATTGGGCATTCTTGTGGGTACAAGTCTTGCAATTTGCGGTTGAGCGTGTTATTATTTTAACGATTGTATGTGGTCTGTGAGTGTTGCCGGACTGCATGGAAAAATGTTGAGAAAAGTCTGTCGGAGAACTCCGGCAGCGAAGAAGAAAGGAAGCAACGACAAATGAAGCAGGGTTTTGAACATGTGATCTCAAAGGTAAAGAGCTACAGCATGAAGAAGATCGCCGTAGCGGCAGCGCAGGATTCCGCAGTGCTGGAGGCTGTAAGGGAGGCGAAGGCACAGGGCATCGCGGAGGCGGTTCTGGTAGGTGATGAGGCTAAGATCAGGGAGATCGCGGCATCGATGGATATGGATCTGACCGGTTACAGAATCATCGACGAGCCGGATATGATACAGGCATCCCTCAAGGCGGTAAAGCTGGCACATGACGGCGAAGTAGATATGTACATGAAGGGTCTGATCGACTCTAAGAACTTCTTAAAGAGCGTGCTGGACAAGGAAGTCGGACTGAGAACCGGCGGATCGCTGTCACATGTGTGTGTATTTGACATTCCCTGCATCGACAGACTTCTTTTCCTGACGGATGTTGCGTTCATGACCTATCCGACACTGGAGGATAAGGTGAACATTATCAGGAATACGATTCCGGTATGCAATGCCTGCGGCATCGAGAATCCCAAGGTGGCTCCTCTGGCAGCAGTCGAGGTGGTAAACCCGAAGATGCCTGTCACCGTGGAAGCGGCAGAGTTGACAAAGATGTGCGAAGAGGGTCAGATCACGGACTGCATCGTAGACGGGCCTCTTTCCCTTGATCTGGCGATTGATGCGGAGGCTGCAAAGCATAAGGCAGCGACCGACAGAAAGATCCAGGGAGATGCGGATGTGCTTCTCTTCCCCGACATCCACGCAGGAAACCTTGTCTACAAGGCGATTGTACATATGGTGCCCGGCGTAAAGAACGGTTGTATCCTGACCGGCACAAAGGTTCCCGTTATCCTGACCAGCCGTTCCGACACCTTCGAGACGAAGGTAAATTCGATCGCACTGGCTGCAGTTGTGGCTGAGGAGCTGAAAAAGAAAAATTCTTAAGCAAAATAATGTATTAAGGAGGATAAAGTAATGGCAATTAAGAGCTTGATCATCAATCCCGGCTCTACATCGACAAAGATCGGTGTGTTTGAGGACGAGAATCTCCTGTTTGAGGAGACGCTGAGACACTCCACAGAGGAGATTTCCCAGTATGAGACGATCGTGGATCAGAAGGATTTCAGAAAGAAGATCATCACCGATCTTCTCGCGTCAAAGAATTTCGACATTCATTCCCTGAATGTTGTCGTAGGACGCGGCGGCATGTTAAAGCCCATTCCCGGAGGAACCTATGCGGTTACGGACGAGCTTCTTGCTGATCTGAAGAAGGGTGTACAGGGACAGCATGCGTCCAATCTCGGCGGTATTCTTGCAAGAGAGCTGGCTGATTCCATCGGCGTTCCCGCATACATCGTTGATCCGGTCGTTGTGGACGAGCTGATGCCTATCGCAAGATATTCCGGTATGCCGGAGATTCCCCGCGGCAGTATCTTCCATGCTCTAAACCAGAAGGCAGTTGCGAAGAGATATGCGAAGGAGGTTGGAAAGCCTTATGAGTCTCTGAGACTGATCGTGGTACACATGGGTGGCGGCGTATCTGTCGGCGCACATGAGGGCGGCAGAGTAGTCGATGTGTTCAGCGCTTTTGATGGAGATGGAGCATTCTCACCGGAGCGTGCCGGCGGTGTGCCTTGCGGTGCACTGGTAAAGATGTGCTTCTCCGGTAAGTATACAGAGAAGGAAGTGTACAGCAAGCTGATCGGCAAGGGCGGCTTCAACGCTTACCTCGGAACGAACGATATGCGTGATGTGACGAAGCGTGCAAACGAGGGCGACGAGAAGGCTGCGGAGGCAAAGCAGGCATTCCTGCTTCAGGTCGCAAAGGATATCGGTTCCATGGCATGTGTGCTGAACGGCAAGGTTGATCAGATCATTCTGACAGGCGGTATCGCATACGGCAAGGACGTCTGCGAGGTTCTGAAGGAGAGAACCGGCTGGATTGCACCTGTTACTGTATATCCCGGCGAGGATGAGCTGCTGGCTCTGGCACAGGGCGCTATGCGTGTCATGAACGGCGAAGAGAAGGTAATGGAGTATTAACTCTGATTCCTGCGGTATTCTCTGGGAGATTTGCCGTAGACCTTCTTAAAGAGATCCTTAAAATAATTACTGTCATTAAAACCGTTTTCCAAGGCGATGTCCGTGATGGTGCTGCTGGTTGTCAGCAGTGCCGTCTGGGCATGTCGGAGACGCACAAAGTTCAGGTACTCCTTGAAACTCATTCCAGTGATCTGCTTGAACTTTTTGCTGAAGTAGGTCGGACTGAGTGCTGCCTGCGCCGATACTTCCGCTAAGGTGAGCGGTTTTTTGTAATTCCGGTAGATGTATTTCGTCGCGGTTAGGATGTCGGCGTCGCGGGAGTTGAGAAGCTCCGGCTCTTCCTCGTTCATGACGGAATGGCGCATCAGCATCAGTAGAAGCTCCAGAAGATAACAGGTCATGAAACGATCCGAAAATTCGTCGATTTGTGTGCCCTCGGACAGCATACGGCCTAAGAGGGAGGAAATCGCATCCTGATAGAGCGCGGGAATGCTGCCCATAAAGGAACGAAAGACCTCGGAGGCGTTGGGCGTGAGCAGATTCCGGTCGATGTATTCCTTTTTGAAATAGATGGTGAGAATTTCACACGCGGCAGTGTCATACAGGGCATGATGCAGGCTGCCGGGAGCAATCAGCACAAAATCTCCCTTCTCGAGTGGGTAGACACTGTCGTTGAGAAGAAAACGGCAGTTTCCCGACAGCAAAAAGAAAATTTCGTAATAGTTGTGGTAATGGTCGGACTGCCTGGGAGAAAAATCGCCCCTGCGCCCCCGCTCTACCATGATTCTGTCAATGTCTCTTGTCTTTCCCTGACTCATATTCTTTGAAACCTCTTACATCCTTTTTTCGGTATATTTCCTGCTTAAATACTGCGTTTAACGTGCCCGGACACAAAAAAACAGTGATTTTTTACTTTTTTGACTAGAAAACACTTGAACCCAAAGCAAATATGAGGTAATATTCCTTTGGGAATGAAATATTCCTCTAAAACTTTTCTCTCATACGAAACGCCCCGGTCTGCACCCGGGGCGTTTTACTGTCCTTCTTTACACGTCGAATCTGAAATAGTTCCTTGCGTTGTAATAAGAAATATTTTTCACGATCTCACCCAGCGTCTCGTAGTCCTGCGGGAATTCTCCGTTCTCTACCCAGCCGCCGATCAGGTTGCAGAGAATACGGCGGAAATATTCATGTCTGGTGTAAGAGAGGAAGCTCCGGGAGTCTGTCAGCATTCCGACAAAGCCGGAGAGGTTTCCGAGGTTTGCGAGGGAGGTCAGCTGATCGATCATGCCGGTCTTGTGATCGTTGAACCACCATGCGCTTCCCTGCTGGATCTTGGCGGTTGCCGTGGAATCCTGGAAGCAGCCGAGAATCGTTCCGATCGACTGGTTGTCGTTGGGATTCAGGCTGTAAAGGATCGTTCTGGGCAGCTCGTCTGTAACGTTTAAGGCATTCAGGAAATCTGCCATCTGTGCGGAGGGCGCATAGTTGTTGATGCAGTCATAGCCGGTATCCGGGCCGAGCTTTTCATACATCAGGGTATTGTTGTCGCGCTTACAGCCATAGTGGAGCTGCATTGCCCAGTCGAGCTTGTGGTATTCCTTACCGACAAAGAGCATGAACGCAGTCTTGAACTTTAATTCCTCTTCCTTTGTGAGAACCATGCGGTTTAATCTCTTTAAGAAGATGGCCTCAATCTCATCCTCGTCAGCTGGGCAGTACATGACATACTCCAGAGCGTGGTCGGACACGCAGCAGCCCATGGAGGCGAAGAATTCCATACGCTTTTTCAGGGCTTCCTTCAATGCACCAAAGCTGTTGATCTCAGGCAGTCCTGCGGCAGCGGCGAGCTTGTCGAGGTACTCGGGATAGTCCGGCTTTTCAATGTTCATCGCCTTGTCGGGTCTCCATGCGGGCAGCACCTTCGCCTCGAAGGTCTTGTCCTCGGCGATTATCTTGTGCCACTCGAGAGAATCTACGGGATCGTCGGTGGTGCAGATCAGGGTGACGTTGCTCTGACGGATCAGGTTGCGCACGCTCATGGAGGGCTGAGCCAGCTTTTCGTTGCAGAGCTTCCAGACCTCGTCGGCGGTATTCTTGTTCAGGACGCCGGTATAGCCGAAATAGCGCTGAAGCTCAAGGTGGCTCCAGTGGAACAGCGGGTTGCCGATTGCCTTGCCGAGACATTCTGCCCAGCAGCAGAACTTCTCATAATCGGAGGCATCTCCGGTGATGTACTTTTCATCGACGCCGCAGGAGCGCATGAAGCGCCACTTGTAATGATCGCCGCCGAGCCAGACCTGGGTGATGTTGTCAAACTGGCGATCCTCCGCAATCTCTCTGGGGTTGATGTGACAGTGGTAGTCGAGTACCGGTGTCTCTGCAGCGTATTCGTGAAAGAGCTTCTTCGCTGTCTCTGTCTCCAACAGAAAATCCTTGTCCATAAATGCTTTCATTTTTTACCTTCTTTCTGCCGCCTTAAGCGGCTTTTTATCCTGACATTAGAATTTGGTTGTTCCGCGTTTGATGATCTCGCCGGAGAAGATGGTCTTCTTCGGCATTTCGTTTCCGCTGAGCACGCCCATCAGGGTTGTGATCAGGTGCTGACAGAGTGTTTCGAGCTTATTGTCAATGCTGGTGAGTTCGGGTTCGCAGCAGTTGACAAGCATGGAGTTATTATATCCGAGAATCGAAAATTCTTCCGGAATAGAGTAGTTCATCAGCTTTGCATACTTTACGGCGGCGAGAGCGAGGTTGTCGTCCGCGGCAATGATCCCATGAAACTGCAGCCCCTTGTCGTGCAGCTTTTTCAGGTGCTCGGTCATTGCGGGAATGTCCTCGTGAGAGCCGTGATAGAATTGCAGCAGGTTCGCCCCGGTCAGCAGCTTCTTCTCCTCCATGGCGGCACGGTAGCCTGCAAGCTTTTTCTTTCCGCTGTAGGAGGTGGAGTTGTAGAAATAAACGATGTCTTTAATGCCGGTGGAGAGCATCTGCAGCGTTGCGTCATACATGGAATTGAAGTCGTCGGAGACGATGCTGTAGACATTCGGTGCATCCAGAGCTGCGTTGAGCAGCATGACCGGAATCTGGCTGGCAGCTTCGACGATATAGTGATTGTCGGCGTCCTTCTCATAGATGAAGTTGGAACCGACGAGGATGATGCCGTCCACCTTCTTTGTAATAAGAAGATTCATGGCGGCAATTTTGGCGTCCAGCTCGTAGCCGGTGCAGCAGAGAATGCTGTCGTAGCCGTTTGCACGCAGCTTCTGTTCTATGTAATAGATCGCCTTTGCGAGATACAGATCAGAGCTGTCAGCGCACATGATGCCGATGGTTTTCATCGTGTTGAGACCTAAGCCCCGAGCAAAGGCATTCGGCGTGTATTCGTACTGGTTAATGACATCCAGTACCTTTTTCTTTGTCTTTTCGCTTACGTTGCTGCTGCCATTCAGTACCCGGGATACCGTCGCAATGGATACCCCGGCTTTTTCGGAAATATCGTAGATGGTCATATAGGTGAAGCCTTTCTGCAAAGTTGTAAGAAAACATGTGTAAGTGGTTTCATGAAATCCATCTATAATTATATCTGAACAGGGTTTCTTTTTCAAGTTTTATTTTTCGCGGACGAGAGTTTCTTCTTATTATAAATAAGCATGAGGTAATCAAAAAACAAAGACATTTGGTGTTGACGAAAAGTGGGAATGGAAGTAAAATAGAAAATGTAAGCACTTACATAAAATTTTCACCCGATATGTGCGGGTTGAGAAAAGATACAGGGATGGAAGGGAGAAGGTTTGAAAATGGAAGTATTAAGTCGGAACATGACTGGCAAAAAGGACAGACCGGTTAAGGTAGTCCAGTTTGGAGAGGGAAATTTCCTGAGGGCTTTTGTGGATTATATGATCGACATAGCCAACGAGGAAGGAAAGTTTGATGGGGATATTGTGCTGATCAAGCCGATCGAGTTCGGTAATCTGGATAACTTCCACAGACAGGACTGCCAGTACACGGTTTCCCTCAGAGGAAATGTGAACGGCGAGGGTAAGATCATCAACCGTATCGTGACCAGCGTTGCGGATGCGGTGGATGCCATCAATGAGTATGAAAAATACATGGGACTTGCCGAGATCGACACGCTCCGTTTTGTGGTCTCCAATACGACTGAGGCGGGAATCGTCTATGATGCGTCGGATCGCTTTGAACTGAATCCGCCGAAGACCTTCCCCGGAAAGCTGACGAAATTCTTATATCACAGATTCGAGACCTTCCACGGCGATATGGGCAAGGGACTTGTCATGCTGCCGGTGGAGCTGATCGACGACAATGGAATTATGCTGCGCAAATGCGTTATGGAGCAGATCGAAAACTGGGGTCTCTCCGATGAATTTAAGAAGTGGGTCGAGGAGGCATGCATCTTTACCTCGACGCTGGTAGACCGTATTGTCACGGGCTATCCGAGAGCAACGGAAAAAGAGGAGTGGGAGAAGCTTGGCTATGAGGATCATATCATGGTGACAGGCGAGCCCTTTGCCCTCTGGGTCATCGAGTCCGAGAAGGACATCAGCGGAGAATTTGATCTTCCGGGGGCAGGACTTCCTGTTATCTTTACCAAGGATCATCATCCCTATAAGCAGAGAAAGGTGCGTATTCTGAACGGTGCGCATACCTCCTTCGTCCTTGCGTCGTGGCTCTGCGGAAACGATATTGTCAGACAGTCCATGGAGGACGCGGACATCCGTAATTTCATGAACAAAACGATCTTCGACGAGGTAATTCCGACGCTGACGCTTCCCGAGGAGGAGCTGAAGCAGTTTGCGGCGGAGGTAGTCAACCGCTTTAACAATCCCTATGTGGATCATGCGCTGCTTGCAATCTCTCTGAATTCGGTGTCCAAATGGCGTGCAAGATGTCTGCCCAGTCTGCTGGGTTATGTGGAGAAGTTCGGAAAGCTCCCCGCTCATCTGACTTTTTCCATTGCGGCACTCATGGCATTCTATCACGGAACCGAAATAAAGGATGGAGTGTTAAAGGGAGATCGTGACGGGCAGTCTTATGATATTAAGGATGATTTGGCAGTGCTGGAGTTCTTCCGCGACCATTGCAACGACGCGACAGAGAGCTTTGTGAAGGCTTATCTCGGCAGGGAGGATTTCCACGGACAGGATCTGAATCAGGTTCCCGGTCTGACGGAGGCGGTTACAGCTTATCTGGATGACATTAAGGCAAACGGCATGAGGGCGGCATTATGCAGGATTTCTTAAAGATCAATGAAAATGATAAGGTCGTAGTTGCGCTGAAAACGATTCCGGCAGGAGAGACGGTCACAGTGGATGTGCAGGGAGAGAAGAAGCAGATCACGGCACTTGAGGAGATTCCTGCGGGGCATAAGATGGCGATCTGTGACATTCCTGCGGGGGAAGAGGTAATTAAGTACGGCTACCGGATCGGCAACGCGAAGGAGAATATCCGTGCCGGTGCATGGGTACACACGCATAATTTAAAGACGGCGCTCGGCGATTTGCTGGAATACCAGTATGAGCCGGTGGAGGTCGAAGAAAAGCACACGGAGGATGTGACGTTCATGGGCTTCAAGCGTCCGGACGGCAAGGTGGGTGTCCGCAATGAAATCTGGATTATTCCGACGGTCGGCTGCGTGAACAATGTAGCAACCACCATTGCCAGACAGGCAAACCGCTTTGTGAAGGGCACGGTGGAGGAGGTCATTGCCTTCCCGCACCCTTACGGTTGCTCCCAGATGGGTGACGATCAGGAGCATACAAGGCAGATCCTCGCGGATCTGATCAATCATCCGAATGCCGGTGGGGTTCTTGTGCTGGGATTGGGATGCGAGAACAGCAATATTGATGTCCTGAAGAATTATATTGGGGACTATGACGAAAACAGAGTGCGGTTTCTGGTGGCGCAGGAGTGCGAGGACGAGATTGCGGAGGCGGTCGAGGTGGTGAAGGAGCTGATCGGGTACGCTTCCGGCTTCGAGAGGGAGCCGGTCAGCGTCAGCAGGCTTGTCATTGGCATGAAGTGCGGCGGCAGCGACGGGCTTTCCGGCATCACGGCAAACCCTCTTGTCGGCAGATTCTCGGATACGCTGATCTCCAAGGGCGGGACGACGATTCTGACAGAGGTGCCCGAAATGTTCGGCGCGGAGACGATTCTGATGAACCGGTGTGCCGACAGGGAGCTGTTTGACAAGACCGTGGAGCTGATCAACGATTTCAAGAATTATTTCAAGAGCCATAACCAGACGATTTATGAGAATCCTTCCCCCGGAAATAAGAAGGGAGGAATCTCGACGCTGGAGGATAAGTCGCTCGGCTGTACCCAGAAGTCGGGCAGCGCGAAGGTGAAGGGTGTGCTCCGCTATGGCGAGACGGTGAAGACGGCAGGGCTGAATCTTCTCAGCGCGCCGGGCAACGATCTTGTGGCGGCGACGGCGCTTGCGGCGGCAGGAGCACAGATCGTCCTGTTTACGACGGGCAGGGGAACGCCCTTTGCGTCTCCGGTACCGACAGTCAAGATTGCGACGAATTCGACGCTGGCAGGCAGGAAGAAGAACTGGATTGATTTCAATGCAGGGGTGCTGGTTGAGGATCGTTCGATGGAGGAGGAGACGGCGAAGCTGTTTGCGTATGTTGTCGAGGTGGCTTCCGGAAGAAAGGTTTGCAGCGAGGAGGCGGGCTTCCATGATATGGCAATCTTTAAGCAGGGTGTGACGCTGTAGGGGGGGTTGCAAGGGACGAGGGATGGTGTAAGGGACGTTGCGCAGGATGCACAGACCACCGCAGGCACGCTTTCGCTACCTTCCGCACGCAACGGCACATAAGCTGTCACAGTACGCCAGCTAAGTGCCGGCGGCTCCAGAGTGCACTGCTTGTGGTCAGGTGCATTCTGCACAACTGATGCTTGCGGGGTGGAACTGCGTGCTTAATTTAAAGAGAAGAGAAACTCGCTATGTGCAAAACGTGCACAGAAATGAAACTCGCTATGTGCAAAACGTGCACAGAAATGAAACTCGCTATGTGCAAAACGTACGCAGAAATGAAACTCGCTATGTGCAAAACGTGCACAGAAATGAAATTCGCTATGTGCAAAACGTACGCAGAAATGAAACTCGCTATGTGCAAAACGTGCACAGAAATGAAATTCGCTATGTGCAAAAATATGCGCAGAAATGGAGATAAGGATGGAACAGTTACAGGGTGAGCAGATCAGGAAGCTGCCGAGAAGGGCTGACGGTCTGTTTGAAATTCAGCAACTGGACGAAAATGTATTTAAGGCGGCAGGGTATATTTACCCTGCCTATGCTGCATTTGAGACAGAATATAACAAGAAGGCGGGCTACCCGGACATTCTGGCGCAGCTGCAGATACTGTGGCGGGAACTGGAATGCCGGGACAGCTTTGAAAATGAGGTGTTTTTCCTGAAAGCGCTGCTCGGGACGATAGACAATATCAGTCCGCAGGTATATGAGTATTACCGCGGGCTGACCGATATGTTCAAGCAGGTGTGGGGCGGAATGTATGCCAGATACAGGGAGAGCGGGAGCTTTGCCGTAGCCGGGACGGAAGCTGTGCAGGAGGCGGACGAGGAGACTCTGTGGCAGCTTGTGGCGCACGCGGTGGAGCTTCATATTTTGCAGGGCGAGAAGTATGAACGGCGAAGCGTGGAGGAGAGAGCCGCGGAAGGAAAGCGCGCGGTGGGAGCCTTAAGCCTTGTCTGCAAGACGGCACGCAGCGCAGTGATTGAAATTGCGGACGGCGGGAAATACTTTACAAAGAAGCCCTATCGTGTTACGGTTAATGGGATTGAGGAGTTTGTGACAGAGAGGACGATCACGGCGCTCTACGGACTGCGGCCGGACACGGATTATCAGGTGGAAATCCTTGACGTAGAGGAAAAATGCGGAGAGCTTTTCTTCCATACGGATTATGAGTTTGTGACGCTGGATGTCCGGCGTTTCGGGGCAAAGGGAGATGGCATTCAGGATGACACACCGTTTATCCAGGCGGCGATTCTCGCATGTCCGGAGGACAGCCGCGTGCTGATTCCGGCGGGTGTGTACAGGATTACCAGTCTTTTCCTGAAGAGCCACACGAAAATAGAGCTCGCAAAGGGCGCGGAGCTCCGGGCATTCACGGAGAAGGAGCGCTTTCCGGTGCTGCCCGGGCTGATCGAGAGCTATGACGAGAGAGATCAGTATAATCTTGGCAGCTGGGAGGGAAATCCCCTGCCTTCCTATACCGGCATTATCTGCGGTATTGATGTGGAGGACGTCGTGATCTACGGCGAGGGAACAATCAACGGAAATGCTTCACGCGAGGACTGGTGGAAGAATCCAAAGGGCTATAAGGAGGCATTCCGCCCGAGGCTGTTCTTTGTCAATCATTGCAGAAACATCACCTTGCAGGGAGTGACCTGCTGCAACTCGCCGGCATGGACGCTGCATCCCTATTTCAGCGACAACCTGCATTTCATCGGACTGAATATCCAGAATCCCGCAGATTCGCCCAACACGGACGGCTGCGATCCGGAGTCCTGCAGGAACGTTGAGATTCTCGGGGTGCGTTTTTCGCTGGGAGATGACTGCATCGCGGTAAAGAGCGGCAAGATCTATATGGGAAAGACCTATAAGACCCCGTCGGAGAATATCATGATCCGCCAGTGCCTGATGGAAAACGGACATGGCGCGGTGACACTCGGAAGCGAGATGGCGGGCGGAATTTTGAACCTTACGGTGGAGGACTGTATTTTCAGTCATACGGACAGGGGACTCAGGATCAAGACTAGACGCGGGCGCGGAAAGGATGCTGTTTTAAGCAATATCATTTTCCGGAACCTTGAGCTGGATCATGTCATGACACCGCTCGTTGTCAATGCATTCTATTTCTGCGATCCCGACGGGAAGACGCCCTATGTGCAATCCCGGGAGCCTTATCCGGTGGATGACAGGACGCCCTCGATCAAGAAGCTGGTATTTGAGAACATGAAATGTACAAACTGCCATGTGGCGGCAGCCTACTTTGACGGACTGCCGGAGCAGAAGATAGAGGAGATCGTGATGCGGAACATCTCGGTCAGCTACGCGGCAGAGCCGAAGTGTGATGTCCCTGCCATGTCGGAGGGTGTGCCGAAGTGCAGCAGGAAGGGCATTTTTGCCCGGAACGTTGCCAGACTTGTGCTGGATCATGTCACGATTGAAGGGCAGGACGGCGAGGCTTATGAGCTGGTCGACGTGGACAGGGTAGAGGACAGCTCGGAGATACAGAAATAACGGAAAGGTTTGGTGGAGACAATGCAGTTGGGGATCAGGTTACATGATATGGAGAAGCTTCCTTTTGAGGAGAGAGTTGCGAGGGTGCATGAGGCGGGGTTTGCCTGTGGACATCTTGCGCTCTCCAAGTTCATCACGGAGTTTCCGACGACGGACGAGACGCTGACTCCGGGACTTGCCATGTATATCCGGGATGTGTTTGCGCGGAATCATGTGGATATTGCGGTGCTGGGCTGCTACCTGAATCTCGCAACGCCGGATGAGAAGGAGCTGGAAAAAACGGTGCACCGCTATATGGCGCACATCCGCTTCGCGTCGTGGCTGGGCTGCGGTGTGGTCGGGACGGAGACGGGAGCGCCGAACACAGCGTATGCCTTCACGCCGGAGTGCGGTACGGAGGAGGCACTGCAGCTCTTTATCGAGCGGTTAAAGCCCATCGTTGCCTATGCTGAGAAGATGGGTGTTGTCTTTGCAATCGAGCCTGTTTTCAGACATATTGTGTGTAATCCCGTCCGGGCGCGGCGCGTGCTCGACGAGATTGCTTCGCCGAATCTTCAGATCATCTTCGATCCGGTGAACCTTCTGGATGTTGCGAATTACCGTGACAGGGAGGCGGTGTTCCGCGAGGCGATCGAGCTTCTGGGAGAGGACATTGCCATGGTACACCTGAAGGACTTCAGAGTGGAAAACGGAAAAATGATCGCGGCGGGCTGCGGCATGGGAGAGATGGATTACACGGAGATCTTAAAGTTCATGAAGGCGAGAAAGCCGTTTATCCATGCGACGCTGGAGGACACAAAGCCGGAGAACAATCAGGCGGCGAAGAACTTCATTTTACAGAGATATGCAGAAATTTAAGCAGCGTACTTATATTGCCATCGATCTGAAATCCTTCTATGCCTCCGTGGAGTGCAGGGCGAGGGAATTAGACCCACTGACAACGAATCTGGTCGTGGCTGACCGCTCGCGCACGGAGAAGACGATCTGCCTGGCGGTTTCGCCGTCGCTGAAGGCATATGGGATTCCCGGCAGGGCGAGGCTGTTTGAGGTGGTGCAGAAGGTCCGTGAGGTGAATGCGGGCAGGAGACTCCACGCGCCGGGCGGGAGATTTACGGGCTTGTCGAATCAGGCGCCGGAGCTTGCCTGTCACCCGGAGCTGGAGGTGGATTATATCACCGCCCCGCCGAGGATGGCATTTTATATGCAGGTGAGCACGCAGATTTACAAGATTTATCTCAGGTATATTGCGCCGGAGGACATTCATGTCTATTCCATTGATGAGGTGTTTATGGATGTGACGCAGTATCTTGACACCTATGGAATGACGGCGAGGCAGCTTGCGGCGAAGCTGGCAGGGGAGGTTCTTGCGGAGACCGGCATCACGGCAACCGCCGGAATCGGCACGAATCTTTATCTTGCAAAGGTTGCGATGGACATCATGGCTAAGCATGTGGAGCCGGACGGGAACGGCTGCTGTATTGCGGAGCTGGACGAGATGAGCTATCGACGGGTGCTTTGGACGCACAGACCGCTGACGGATTTCTGGCGGGTCGGGCATGGGTATCAGAAGCGGCTGGAGGAGGTCGGACTGTTTACTATGGGGGATGTTGCCAGGTGTTCCCTTGGCGGCGACCGGGATTATTACAACGAGGAGCTTCTGTACCGGATGTTCGGGATCAATGCAGAGCTTCTGATCGATCATGCGTGGGGCTGGGAGCCGACGACGATAGAGCTTATCAAGGCATATAAGCCGGAGAGCAGCTCCATGAGCTCCGGGCAGGTTTTGCAATGTCCGTATGAGTTCGGAAAGGCGAAGATTATCGTGCGGGAGATGACAGATCTGCTTGTGCTTGATCTCGTGGAGAAGAAGCTTGTGACGGATCAGATATGCCTGCTGATCGGCTATGACGTGGACAGTCTGAAAAAGCCTGAGATCAGAAGGGCATATAAGGGAGAGGTGAGCGTTGACCGCTACGGCAGAAGCGTGCCGAAGCATGCGGCGGGAACGGCGAATCTGCCCATGCCGACGAGTTCGACGCAGATCATTGTCGATGCCATGATGGAGTTGTATGAGAAGCATGTCGATCCGCGACTGCTTGTACGCAGGGTCACGGTCACGGCGAACCACCTGACGGATGAGGCGGACGCGAAGAAGGCAGAGAGCTTTGAACAACTGGAGCTTTTCACTGATTACAGCGTCCGAGATCGGGAGAGGGAAGAGGAAGAAAAGCGTCTGCAAAAGGAGCGAAGACTTCAGGAGGCGATGCTGGAAGTGAAGAAGAAGTACGGGAAGAATGCTATTCTGAAGGGCACGAATCTGCAGGAGGGCGCGACGACAATCGAGCGCAACAATCAGATCGGAGGGCATAAGGCGTGAAGGAAGCCGGAATATTTGAATATGAGGACATTATCGCGCTGCCGCACCATGTCTCCGCCAGCCATCCGCAGATGTCTCTGGCAGACCGTGCGGCACAGTTTTCGCCTTTTGCTGCGCTGACGGGGTATGAGGACGCGATCGATGAGAGCGCCCGGCTGACGGAGGAGCGCATTGAACTGGACGAGAACGCCAGGGAGGAGCTGGATGAAAAGCTGCGGCAGATCAGGGAGTGTGGCGAAGCACATCCTGAAATTACCGTAACTTATTTTCAGAAGGACGCGCGGAAGGATGGCGGCGCTTATGTGACGATCACCGGCAAAGTAAAGAAGATCGATGAGTACACTCATGCGATCTTCTTTACGGATGGAACTATGGTCAGGGCTGAGGATATTTTACAGTGTACTATTTGAACAATGTGCCGAGGATGCTTCTGCCGAGCTGGGCGCCTACGTTTCCGCCGAGCTTCTTGCCGAAGGAGCCTCCGAGGGATTTTCCGATGGTGTTTCCGACCTCGCGTCCGATGGTTCCCGCGGCACTGTTTGCAACACTCTTCATACCGGACTTGATTGCCCGGTCTTTTTTTGCCTTTTCACGCAAAGCGGCTTTTTCGGCAGCCGCTTTTTCTTTTGCAGCCGCCTTCTCGTCCGCCGCGGCTTTCTTCTGCTGTTCCAGTGCGGCTTCATCCTCCAGATGCTTTCTTTGCAGGAATTCATAAGCGCTGTCGGGATCGTGGGCATCCTTATATTTCAGGTAAAGATTGCTCATCAGCACCTCCTGCTTTTTCTCCTCGTCGGAGATCGGCCCCATGAGGCTCTGCGGGGGCAGGATCTTACAGCGTTTTACCACGGTGGGGATTCCGGCTTCGTCCAGTACGGAGACCAATGCCTCGCCGGTTCCAAGCTCGGACAGCACGGTCTTGGTATCGAATGCCGGATTGGTGCGGAAGGATGCGGCAGCAGCCTTGATCGCCTTCTCATCGGCGGGCGTGTAGGCTCTCAGCGCATGCTGGATCTTATTGCCGAGCTGGCTGAGGACGCCGTCGGGAATGTCCTTGGGCGCCTGCGTGATGAAATAAATGCCGACACCGCGGGAGCGGATCAGCTTGACGATCTGCTCAATCTTTTCCTGCAATGCTTTGGAGACATTGTTGAAGAGCAGATGTGCTTCATCGAAGAAGAATACCATGCGGGGCTTTGCGGGATCGCCGACCTCCGGCAGCGTCTCGAAAAGCTCTGCCAGCATCCAAAGCAGGAAGAGCGAGTACATGGTCGGATCATTCACCAGCTCGCGGCAGTCCAGAATATTGATGGCTCCCTTGCCACCTGCGCCGGTGGTGAACCAGTCCGCAATGTTCAGGGCAGGCTCTGTGAAGAATTCCTGCGCGCCCTGCGCTTCCAGAGCAACAACATGGCGGATGATGGTTGTCGCGCTTGCCTTGGCGATATGTCCATAGTCATTGCTGAAATCGGCAGCGTTTTCACCGATGTACTGGAGCATGGATTTCAGATCCTTTGTATCGATCAGCAGCAGATTGTTGTCGTCCGCAATTTTAAAGGTGACGTTGAGCACATCGGTCTGAGCCGGGGTCAGGTTCATCAGTCTGCCGAGGAGCAGAGGCCCCATCTCGGAAATGGTTGTGCGCAGCGGGATTCCCATTCTGCCGTAGACATCCCAGAAGACACTGGGGTAGGACTGGTAGGAAAAACCGCACTGGGCGAGACCGAATGAGGCGATGCGCTTCTGCATATCCTCGCTGTCTCTTCCGGGGCGGCACATACCCGCGAGGTCGCCCTTGACGTCCGCGAGGAAGACCGGCACGCCGGCATCGCTGAAGGACTCTGCCAGAACTTTTAAAGTAATCGTTTTACCGGTTCCGGTAGCGCCGGCGATCAGACCGTGGCGGTTTGCCATATTCGGCAGGATGCAGATTTTTTCACCGTCGGATTCTCCGATCCAGATTTTATCATTATAGTACATAGTTTCCTCCATTTCTGCGCACGTTCTTTGCGCATAGCGAGTTAAAGATGATAAGAATATTATAGTGGATTACGGAAAGTGGCACAAGGTTATTTTTCGGATTCCGTAAGAATGTCTTAAGAAAGCGGCGCGCGCAATCTTAAAACTTTTCTTATAATATGGTCTGCAGGAACGAACGGACGCTGCGGCGGACACAAACTTGCCATGCGCAAAGAGCGTGCGCAGAAATGGAGGTAGATATGGAGATTGCTGTACTTGCAGACATTCACAGCAATTATGTCGCGCTTGAGACCTGTATGCGGTTTGCACTGAAGAGAGGGATAAGGAAATTCCTGTTTCTGGGGGATTATATCGGGGAGATGGCTTACCCGGAGAGGACAATGGAGCTGCTGAAGGAGTACAGGGAGGAATTTGACTGTACCTTTATTCGCGGAAATAAGGAAAATTACTGGCTTAACTATGCGAGAGGCGGCGAGTGTGGTTGGCGGGAATTTGACTCTACGACAGGTGCACTTTATTATGCCTACCATCGGCTGACGAGGAGGGAGCTGGACTTTTTCGGGGAAATGCCGATTGCCATGAAGCTGCAGTATGGGGCGATGCCGACGTTACAGCTCTGCCACGGTTCACCGGATCATGTGTCGGAGGCCCTTACTCCGGGCAGTGAGCGGGTGGAAAGGCTTCTGGAAACTACGGAGGTGGGACTGATACTGTGCGGACATACACATCGTCAGGGAAAGCAGGAGTATAAGGGGAAGCTGCTTTTGAATCCCGGCTCTGTCGGACTTTCCATCGGAGGACAGGGTATGGCGCAGTTTCTGATCCTGCATGGCGACGAGGAGACAAAGGCATGGAGGGAGGAATTTATCAGTCTCGACTATGACAGGGAGCGGGTGATCAGGGAGCTTTCCGTCTCGGGGCTGATGGAGAGGGCGCCGTACTGGTGCAAGGTGACGGAAATGCTGCTGACCGCAAGGGGACGTTATACATTCCCGGATTATGGACATTCAAATGTGCTGTTCAGGGCGATGGAGCTGTGCCGGGAGGCGGTCGGAGAGTGCAACTGGCCGGATATACCCGAGCGGTATTGGGAGATGGCGTACAGGGAGAGCTGCGGGTAGGGTAAAGAGGAGGACAGTTCAAGCCGAAATAAAAAGTAGTGCAGAGAGTTTTGAAACGGTATCGGGAAATTGCAAAACTCATGTTTTTACAGGGCACGTTGTACAAGATGCACAGACCACCGCAGGCACGCTTTCGCTACCTTCCGCACGCAACGGACGCATAAGTCTCCACAGTACGGAGACTAAGCGCCGGCGGCTCCAGAGTGCGCTGCTTGTGGCCATGTACATCTTGCGCAACTGTTACCGGAATGTATGAGTTTTGCAATTATTTACGGAACTGCACGAATGAAAGGAGCGGAAAGTTGCGATTAGGAGTTTACGGCACAGGAACGGATTCCGCGGGAGGTTATGAGACCTCCAGAGTAAAGGGAGGGCGTCTCTCAGGGATGAGTTATCTGGACGCTATCCGGCAGGCAGGCGATGAGGAGCAGACGGCAGACAGCAGATTACAGCTGTTGGCGGCAGAGGAGACGGAGGAGGTCACGCAGAAGAAGGCAGAGCGACCGCAGGCGGTAAGAATATATGATGCTGTGACAGCGGGTAAGGAGAGTCCGTCGGCGTGCATCCGCGAAGTGCCTAAGGTGCCTTATGGCAATCTGGCACAGGACGGCGTCATCAATTACAACGGCGTCTGCTTTGTATGTGACGAGCGGACGAACAGTATCTGTCTCGGCAATATGGAGGAGAAGGACAAGGTGATTAATATTGCTTTGTCGGGCGGAGGATATCTGCGGGTGAACAGGGATAATATCAGTGATCTCGCAAGGGCAGCCGGAATGTTCTCACCAGAAGATCTCAATCTGATTATGCGGGCGATTGCCAGAGATACAAAGATCCAGTCCATGAAGCAGGAGATGGACGATATGAAGGCCGATGTGGGAAACAGGATCGGAGCCGGTTCAGAGGCGGCACAGACCGAGGAAGAGGAATAAAATTCAGAAGGAATAGATAAATAGGATTTATGGAAGCCGGGACTATGTTCCCGGCTTCCAGCCGTTCAGCACATTTTCCATGGTATATTCAGCAGCTTCGTCATCGGTGAGCTGTCTTGAGAAGGAAGCGCGGTTCTTTAGAGCGGCACCGGAACCGTAGGAGAGATATTCCGCATAGTAAAAATGTTCATGCGGCTTTTCCCAGTCTGCCCAGCCAGCGGGATGGATGTGCGCGCCGAGCTTGCAGTTCAGGTAGACGGTCTTTGCCCATTCACGCCATGGACGACCGAGCATGACCGTGCCGGCGGGGCAGTCCCCGGTGAGCTTACAGTTCAGAAAACAAAAGCCAAAGGGCTGGTTCTCCGGTGTGGAGGCGGCGGTGATATAGCCGTAGATCACAGTGTCGTTAGGGCTTTCCGGCGGCTTCCTGTCGCCGGGCTGCTTAGAAAAGAGAGTACAGTTTTCAAACCATGCGGTCGCGCCGCCGAAGATGAAATCGACGTCGCCCTGTATCAGGCAGTTCCGGTAGCAATGGCGACCGGGAATGCGCGGTCTGTTTTCGCCGGGACCTTTGAAGCCGCCCGGTTTTGCTTCCTTCAGAGGAAGAGGGGCGGCAAAGAGCGTGTCCTGACTGCCGATCAGGCGGCAGTTTTCGAGATAGATGCGGTCGCCGTCGGCGTAGAGTGCCAGTGCCTGACCGACTGTGTGACCGTAACCGGCGTCATTTTGGATCGTCAGGTTTTCGGCAGTGAAATCATGGGTGTCGATTCTGAGTGTGGCGGTGCGGAAGGTTCCGCGTCTGTCACCCTCCGGCATCTCGTCGAAGGCAGCATCGCTCCAGGCGAGCGTGACGTCCGACGGGGTGTCTCCTTCACCGCGCAGGGTCAGGTTCGGGCGCGTGATGACGAGCTTTTCCCGGTAAGTGCCGCTGCCGATGTGGAGAATGGCAGGGGGAAGACTGGAGACGGGGGCAGGGTATTTTTTCTCCTGCTCTGCGTCAGTCTGTATGCTGTCCAGCGCGGCAGTGACCGTGGCGAAGCATGGGGTGTGACCGGGCATATTGACATAAAGGTGAAGGGGGGCAGTGCTCATGGCAAAAGGCTCCTTATCTTACAACAGCGTCTCCACGGTCAGGTGCGGGCATTCGGACAGATCGATGTACTGTGTGCCGCACTGGACGATGGGACGCGAAAGGTTGAATTTGTTGATATAAATGATGTCGCCTTCTCTGCCGTCAGAAAGCCGGCAGCGGTTCTGGATGTAGGTGTTCACGATATTTTCGAGGACAACCAGAAGATATTCCACGTCATATTTGCGGAAACCCTCTGACTCAAAAAGCTCTATGACCCGGAAGGGACACATCGGACCGCGGTAGACTCGCGTGGCGGTCATGGCATCGTACACATCCGCAATCGCCACGATGCGGGCATATTTGTCGATCTGCGAGCTCTGGCAATGCAGAGGATAACCGGAACCGTCCATGCGCTCGTGATGCATCAGGGCTGCATTCTGGATGTGGATACTTGCCCCGGCCTTTTTCAGAAGCCGGTAGCCGATGACAGGGTGCTTTTGGATTTCGCTGTACTCATTCTCGGTCAGATGGCTGGGCTTTGTCAGAATGTTGTGCGGAATATGCAGCTTGCCGACATCATGAAGCAGTCCGCAGCCGGTAGCCAGATGGATCTGGCGTCTGTCGAAGCGCAGCCAGGTCGCAAAAATGTTGCAGAGCAGAGCTACGTTAATGCAGTGGGCATAGGTGGAATCGTCATATTCCCGCATATTGTGAAGCATTGAGAGAATACTGTTCGGGTTTTGACCGAGAGCAGTGATATTCAAGGTCTGCTTCAGCAGCTCCTCAATGTCGAGGGGCATATTCTTCTCTACCACACCATTCATAGCCTGTTTAAATGAGGCGAGGTTCAGCTCGTATTCCTGTCTGAACTGCTGAAAAGCCGGAGAATTCCGGATGCGCGCAGAGTAAGAGGGCTCTCTCGGGGCAGAAATGATCTCATGAGTCTCGGGAAGAGGAACATTATCTGCAATCGAGACAGTAAGTATGCCGTACATATCAAGCTTTGTAATCAGACGGTCAGTCAGCTCGGTTCCCTTTGAAAGGATCAGTTGTCCGTCCATGTCCAGAATATCAGCCCCGGTTATCATCCCGGGAACCAGCTGCATTGTGGATAGTCTTTTCATGTGAAGCCTCATGCCTTTCAGTAAGCTGCAAACCTTATATCGTAGGTTCTGAAAAGGGGTTTGCCTTGATGATAAAATTATAATATTTTCCCACGCGAAAGTCAAACTTTAACAGGAAATTTACAAATTGTTAATTCTATGAAAACAGCTTTATATTGAATCTGGTGTGAAATTCTGTTACAATGAACAATATGGTTTATAAACAAGGTGTCTGTTGAGAAAAGCAATACTCGCAGACGACGGAAAGGTATGGCTATTGTCGTGAAGGTTATTGACAAGATATTCGGTACACACAGTGACAGAGAATTGAAGAGAATCATGCCTCTGGTAGATAAGATCGAGGAGCTCCGCCCTGCGATGCAGGCGCTGTCCGACGAGGAACTGCGGGGCAAGACGGATGAATACAAGAAGAGACTGGCGGAGGGAGCGACTCTGGATGATCTGCTGCCGGAAGCGTTTGCAACGGTGAGAGAGGCTGCGCGCCGTGTCCTGAACATGGAGCATTACCGTGTACAGCTGATTGGTGGAATTATTCTGCATCAGGGACGTATCGCCGAGATGCGTACCGGTGAAGGAAAAACGCTGGTATCTACCGCACCGGCTTATCTGAATGCGCTGGAGGGCAAGGGCGTTCATATTGTAACGGTCAACGACTATCTGGCAAAGCGTGACGCTGAGTGGATGGGACAGGTACATGAATTCCTCGGGCTGTCTGTCGGAGTTGTGCTGAACAGCATGACCAGCGAGGAGCGTCAGAAGGCATATGCCTGCGATATTACTTATGTGACAAATAATGAACTCGGCTTTGATTACCTGCGTGACAACATGGTAATTTACAAGGAACAGCTGGTGCTGAGAGAACTGCATTTCTGTATCATTGACGAGGTGGACTCGGTATTGATCGATGAGGCGAGAACGCCGTTGATCATTTCGGGTCAGAGTGGAAAGTCTACGGCTCTGTATGAGATGTGTGATCTGCTTGCAAGGCGCATGAAGCGAGGCGACGATGTACAGCAGCTGACGAAGATGGATGCCATCATGGGCGTGATTCAGGAGGAGAATGGTGACTTTATCGTAAATGAGAAGGATAAGGTGATCAACCTGACCGAGGCGGGTGTGAAGAAGGTCGAGGAATTTTTCCATATTGATAACTTTGCCGATCCCGAGAATCTGGAGATACAGCACAACATCATTCTGGCGCTTCGTGCGCACAACCTGATGTTCCGTGATCAGGACTATGTGGTCAAGGATGATCAGGTTCTGATTGTTGATGAGTTTACCGGACGTATCATGCCGGGACGCCGTTACTCTGATGGTCTGCATCAGGCGATCGAGGCAAAAGAGCATGTGAAGGTAAAGAGAGAGAGCAAGACACTTGCATCCATCACCTTCCAGAATTTCTTTAATCTTTTCGAGAAGAAGTGTGGTATGACAGGTACGGCGCTGACGGAGGAGAAGGAGTTCCGCGAGATTTACGGAATGGATGTTGTTGTCATTCCCACGAACCGTCCCGTTATCCGTAAAGATCTACAGGATGCGGTATATAAGACGAAGCAGGAGAAGCTGCACGCCATCGTCGATGCTGTCGAGGAGGCGCATGCAAAGGGACAGCCCGTTCTGGTCGGCACGATTACGATCGAGGCCAGTGAAGAGCTGAGCCGTATGCTACAGAGAAGAGGAATCCAGCATAAGGTGCTGAACGCGAAGTTCCATGAGCTGGAGGCTGAGATCGTTGCGGATGCAGGTGTGCACGGCGCTGTGACGATTGCAACAAACATGGCAGGTCGTGGTACGGACATCAAGCTCGATGAGGAAGCGAGAGCGGCTGGAGGTCTTAAGATTATCGGTACGGAGAGACACGAGTCGAGACGTATTGATAACCAGCTGAGAGGTCGTTCCGGTCGTCAGGGAGATCCCGGCGAATCGAAGTTCTATATTTCCCTGCAGGATGATCTGATGAGACTGTTCGGCTCTGAGCGGCTGATCGGTATGTTCAACGCAATGGGAATCCCGGAGGGACAGGAAATCGAGCATAAGGCACTGACGAATGCGATTGAGACTGCCCAGAAGAAGATCGAGGGCAATAACTTCGGCATCCGTAAGAATCTGCTGGAATATGACCGTGTCATGAGTGAGCAGAGGGAGATTATCTATGATGAGCGCCGCCGTGTCTTAAATGGCGAGAGCATGAGAGATTTCATCTATAAGATGATCACGGATATTGTTGAAAACTGTGTGGATATCAGCATCAACGAGGATGCGGAGCTGGAGGAGTGGAATTTCAATGAACTGAATACGCTGCTCATCCCGACAGTTCCGTTGCAGCCTGTGACAGCTGAGAGAGTGAAGAAGCCTAAGAAGAACAGTCTGAAGCAGCAGTTGAAGGAAGAGGCTGTCAAGATGTATGAGACCAAGGAGGCGGAATTCCCGAACTCCGAGGCGATACGAGAGCTGGAGCGTGTCATTCTGCTGAAGGTTATCGACAGAAAGTGGATGGATCATATTGACGATATGGAGCAGCTTCGTCAGGGTATCGGCTTGCAGGCATATGGGCAGCGGGATCCGCTTGTGGAGTACAAGACCAGAGGATACAAGATGTTCGATGAATTGATTCAGAATATCAAGGAAGAGACTGTCCGCCTGCTTTTCCATATCAAGGTGGAGCAGAAGGTGGAGAGAGAGCAGGTTGCGAAGGTTACCGGTACTAACAAGGATGACAGTGCGCCCAGAGGACCTGTGAAGCGCGAAAACGCGAAGATCTATCCGAACGATCCCTGCCCCTGCGGAAGTGGCAAGAAGTATAAGCAGTGCTGTGGACGGAAGGCGTGATGAGCGGAGAGGCTGACGACTTTCCGACCTGAGTATCATCATAATGAAAAAGAAAGAGTGTGGCATAAAGTGGTAGAATTAGATCAGATGAAAACAGAAATTCTGACCTATGAGACTCCGTTGGCTGAGGTGAGGGATTCTCTGGATCTTGACAATAAGTCAAAGCGGATCGAGGAGTTGGAGATGGAGATGGAGGCGCCCGGTTTCTGGGACGATCCCGACAAGTCCAACGCCAAGATGAAGGAATTGAAGAACATGAAGGATACCGTTGCGGAATGCAGCGGTCTCTTTACCCAGTATGAGGATATTCTGACGCTGATCGAAATGGGATATGAGGAAAACGACAGCGCGATGGTGGATGAGATCCGCGGTGAGCTGGAGGATTTTAAGGCGAAGTTTGATGAGCTAAGAATTTCGACCCTGCTGTCCGGCGAATATGACAAGGATAATGCTATATTGAAGCTTAATGCCGGTGCGGGCGGAACCGAGAGCTGCGACTGGTGCAGCATGCTGTACCGTATGTATACCAGATGGGCGGAGCGCAAGGGCTTTTCTGTTGAAGTGCTGGATTATCTGGACGGTGACGAGGCGGGAATCAAGTCAGTTACGTTTCAGGTCAATGGTCTCAATGCTTACGGCTATCTGAAATCTGAAAAGGGAGTGCACAGATTGGTTCGTATTTCTCCGTTTAATGCGCAGGGAAAGCGGCAGACTTCCTTTGTATCTCTGGATGTTATGCCGGACATTGAGGAGGATGTGGATGTGGAGATCGACGAGAAGGATCTACGTATCGACACCTATCGAAGCAGTGGCGCCGGTGGACAGCATATCAATAAGACTTCGTCGGCTATCCGTATCACGCATATTCCGACCGGAACCGTGGTACAGTGCCAGAACGAGAGAAGCCAGTTCCAGAATAAGGACAAGGCGATGCAGATGCTGAAAGCGAAGCTGTACCTGCTCAAGCAGGAGGCAAATGTCGAGAAGCTGTCGGATATCCGCGGTGAGATCAAGGACATTGCGTGGGGAAACCAGATTCGCTCCTATGTATTACAGCCTTATAAGCTGGTAAAGGATCTGAGAACGGATGTGGAGACAGGAAATGCGGATGCGGTGCTTGACGGTGCACTCGATCCGTTCATCAACGGCTATCTGAAGTGGGTCAACACGAAGGATCGTGTGACCGAACAATAGACAGATAACTATATCTCTTGAAGAAAATACTTGCATTTAGGAAAGTTCTGTGCTACTCTGAGGGTAAGCATAGAACTTTCTTATTTTACAGATCAGATTTCAATTTATCTATTATCAATCTATTTGAAATTTCATGCTTAACACCATTATCAACAAAACAGCAGGAGATTTCAGACGGATTGCATAGCGTTTCCTCTATTACTCCTGCGAATCGGAAGGTATTTCAAAGGAGGAAAAATATGGGAACGAATGAAGCAATAAGTAGTGCACACCGTCAGAAGCAGTATGAGGAGCTTGTCTTTACAGATGATTTTCTTTTTTGCAAGATCCTGACCTCGGACAAGGAGCTTTGTATAGAGCTGCTCGAGGTGATTCTCGGAAAGAAGGTGCGTGATATTACCTATGTGAACAGCCAACAGGAGCTGCGGCAAACGAAGGATGCAAAGGGCGTGAGACTGGATGTGTATCTGGAGGATGATGAGGATGCTGTCTATGACATTGAGATGCAGGTCAGTTTGAAGAAGGACATTCCCAGAAGAAGCAGATATTATCAGGGAATGGTTGATCTGAATCTGATCTGGAGGGGAGAATCCTATAACCGGCTGAAAAAAAGTTATGTTATCTTTATCAGCCCGGAAGATCTGTTTCCCGGAGTAAATCTTCCGGTATATACCTTTGAAAACCGTTGCCGTGAGCTGCCGGAGCTGGCACTCGGTGACGATGCATATAAGGTTTTTCTGAATGCAGGTGGCAGCGTTAAAGGAATGCCCGAGAAGCTGGCAGCATTCTTAAGGTTTATCAGGACGAATGAAGTGACGGACGCTTTCACGGAGAAACTTGACAGATGCGTGAAGAATGCGGCTGAGCATAAAGAATGGAGGCTGGAGTATATGACGTTACAACAGAAATACAGAGAGGAATACGAGGCCGGGGTACAGGATGGAATGGAGCAGGGCAGAGTACAGGGGATAGAACAAGGAATAGAACAAGGAATAGAACAAGGAATAGAACAGGGCAGGCATCGGGAGCGGCAGAACACAGTGAAAAAGCTGGCTCAGATGCAGATGCCTGTGGAGAAGATTGCACAGGCAGTCGGCGAGAGCGTAGAGACCGTAGAACAGTGGCTGGCAGAGAAATAAAGGTTTACCTGTTTTGCAGACTTCCGGGGTTGGCGAGATCCATATAAAACAGTGTATAGGTCATATGCATATAAGGACTGAGCCAGAGGTTGCCGACGCCGAAGGAGAGAAGCGCAAGCAGCTGCAGGGGAATAAAGCTAAGCTCCAGTAAAAAGAGACGCTTGCGGTTGCCTTTGATCAGCCGGAAGCTGCTTCTCAGGATGTCACCGATCTTTTTCTCGGGGAAGTCCAACAGAAGAAAATAGGTATTGTCTAATGCAAGTGCTACAGGAATATAGACACAGTATCCGACTGCGTATGCAATCAGAGCGTAGAGCAGCCAGCGGTAATTCCGTGTGACGAGATAACTTGATGCAAAATACTGACCTGTGCCAAGGCAAAGATAATTGAAAACAAGCCGGACAACGGTCAGACAAAAGGTTTTTAACAGATTTTCGCGGCGGAAGCTGAAGAAAACATCCTGATACCCGTTTCTCTGCCGACAGATGATTTTCAGGCAGAGATAGCTGGAACCAAAATCAAGAAAGCCATACAATATCTGAGATATGAACGTACCTGCTCTGTAAATATACAGTGCCGTGCTGCTTTTGTATCCGCCGGAAGAGTACAACGCAGTGATGGAGGACAGCAGGTAAGGGAAGCTGAATACGAGTATAACCCCGAAAATGATCAGCCAGAACAAAAACTGTCCGAGTATGATCGTACCGTAATTCCCACGCAGAATATCCTTTGCTCTATCCTTCAGTTCATAGCCCTTTATACGTTGCTCCATTTCAATCCTCATTTCAAATGTTCTTTGCCGCGGCTAAACCGCATAGTCGGCATTCATCCCTACATATTTTCCACGGTCGGCGGATTTCAATTCCCTCTGATAGGGGGTATCCTCATTGTAATATTTGATCTGTGTGTGTGTCGTCCCGCCCGAGATATAGGTACGTCCGCATTCAGGGCAGACTGCTGTATGGATGGAGACGGAGGCGGATATGACCTTGCCGTCATTCATGGCAGCTTTTTTATAGGCATTGGATACATGCTCCTGCTCGTGGGCGCGAACTCTCGCGGCGGCGCTTTCGGGGGAGATGTGAGCCGCACTTTTAAAGGACACCATCTCATCGGAGCCATCCTGATATTTTCTGTTCTTGCAGGTCTGACATTCTTCGGAAGGATCCTTTATGCCCAGACGTTCCTTCCGGTCCTTTTCTTTTTCCTCCTCCATGGGAGTTAAGGGGATGCCTGCCTTGGCTTTCTCTTCGGCAGTCGGATAATTTGTATTAATGCTTCCAATCGTAAGATTCATAGATTACCTCCCGGTCAATTTGCAGCCCCGGCTCCATCCTGCAGGAGCCGTTCATACATCTGGTTCATCTGTTGCTGGAAAAGGTAAGTGCTGTCGGCAGACTGTGCGGGCGTATGGCTGAATGCGTAAGCCAGAATAAACATCCCGTAGACGCAGCCGATTACACTGAGACAAAGCCCCATGCGGCAGTTGTTGTTCAGAGGTTTTTTATGCCGGTGGCAAAGAAGGACAAAAAGGATTCCCATTGCACCAATCGGCAGTGAGAGATAACAGCAGCCCAGCGTAATCGAGAGCAGACCGCAGATCAGAGCGGCGAAAGAGAAGCCCTGATCAAAGGGCGGATGCGTCGGCTGATTATAGTAACTGCTGTGGGAGGCATTGCTGTCCCAGCGATCCCAGTTTTTCTTTTCCTGTTGTTCTTCCCATTGCGCCCAGTTTTTGCGCGCATTTTCCCAACCGTTGCTGCTGCCGGAACTACCGTCTTGCTGTTGGTTTTCACGATTATTTTCGTTGAGATCCACGAGTTAAACTCCTTTGTTCATGTGTCTGCATTGCCGTGGGAGAGTTTTATGTCCGCACGACCTTAGAACAATTACAATATACCATTTTTCCTGTGTTCTGTCAAAGATACTGAGGGCAAAAGCCCCATCTGGCTGAAATTGTCAGAATTGTTTCAGGGTGCCGGAAATAAGTTGATGGAAACCAGAGAGAAATCAAGATTGCAGTGGGGGTATTTTTTTAGTACAATAGAGGAAGCGGACATTTGCAGAATGCATTTTGCAGACTGTCCAGGAACAGAAGGAAGAAGAAAAAGAGATTTGTGTCTGCGCGCACTTGACACAAACTCGATATGCGCAAAGAGCGTGCGCAGAAATGAGGAAAAGTATGGATATTATTCTGAAAATCAAGGAAGAACTCAAGGTGGAGAAGTGGCAGGTGGAAGCTGCCGTCAAACTGATTGACGAGGGCAACACAATCCCTTTTATCTCAAGATACAGAAAGGAAGTAACAGGGTCACTGAATGATGAGCAGCTTCGTGACCTGCACGAGCGCCTTGTCTATCTCCGCAATCTGGAAGAGAAGAAGGAGCAGGTGCTTGGAAGCATAGAGGAGCAGGGAAAGCTGACGGATGAGCTGAAGGAAAAGATTCTGGCGGCAGAGACACTGGTGGTTGTCGAGGATTTGTACCGCCCATATCGACCGAAGAGAAAGACAAGAGCAAGCGTGGCTAAGGCGAAGGGGCTGGATGGGCTTGCTGAGTTTATTCTGGCACAGAATGCAACTGCCCCGGTAATAGAGGAGGCGGCAAAATATGTCACCGGCGATGATGTGGAAGAAGAAAAGCGCGTGAAAACGCCTGAGGAAGCGTTGCAGGGCGCAAAGGATATTATTGCAGAGTCTATTTCGGACAATGCCGACTTCAGAAGCTATATCCGTGAGATTACTGTAGAGGAAGGAATTATCACAAGCACTGCAAAGGACGAGAAGGCTCAGAGTGTATACGAGATGTACTACAATTTTGAAGAGCCGGTCAGAAAGGTTGCAGGGCACAGAGTGCTTGCATTGAACCGTGGTGAGGCGGAAAAAGTGCTGACTGTTAAAGTCAATGCGCCGGAAGAACGCATTTTGCAATATCTTGCCAAGAAAAATATTACCGCGGACAACGAATATACAACACCTATCCTGCAGGATGTCATTGCGGACAGCTACGAGAGATTAATAGCACCTGCCATTGAAAGAGAAATCCGAAATGATCTGACGGAAAAAGCGGAGGATGGCGCAATCAGTGTATTCGGAAAGAATCTGGAGCAGCTTCTGCTGCAGCCGCCGATTGCCGGAAAGGTGGTACTGGGCTGGGATCCGGCATTCAGAACCGGATGCAAGCTTGCCATTGTTGATCCTACCGGAAAGGTGCTTGATACCAAGGTAATCTATCCGACAGCGCCTCAGAACAAGGTGGAGGAAGCAAAAGCAGAATTAAAGAGATTGATCAAAAAATATAACGTAGATTTAATTTCTGTCGGAAATGGAACGGCATCCCGCGAATCGGAGCAGATTATTGTGGAACTGTTGAAGGAGCTTGACAGACCCGTGCAGTATGTGATTGTAAATGAGGCGGGTGCCAGCGTCTATTCTGCGAGCAAGCTTGCAACAGAAGAGTTCCCGAATTTTGATGTGGGACAGAGAAGTGCGGCATCCATTGCAAGAAGGCTTCAGGATCCGCTGGCGGAGCTGGTAAAGATCGATCCCCAGTCCATCGGTGTCGGGCAGTATCAGCATGATATGAACCAGAAAAAGCTCGGCGAGGCGTTGAGCGGCGTGGTGGAGGACAGTGTAAACAAGGTGGGTGTTGATTTAAATACCGCGTCTGTCTCCCTGCTTGAATATATTTCGGGTATCAATAAGACGATCGCCAAGAACATCGTGGATTATCGTGAGACAAACGGAAGATTTACTAACAGAAAACAGCTGTTAAAGGTAGCGAAGCTCGGACCGAAGGCATTTGAGCAGTGTGCCGGATTCATGCGGATACTGGACGGAGATAACCCGCTGGATGCGACCAGCGTGCATCCCGAGTCCTATGAGGCGGCGATGAAGCTTCTGGATAAGCTGGGCATGACGATGGATGATGTGCGCGCAGCCCAGAAGAAGGCAGCGGTGGCGGCTGCGGAGAAGAAGGGAGCAGCGCCGACAGGCAATGTGACATGGAAGGTGTCAGACGTGTCGGGTAATGCAAAGAAGCAGAAAACCGTGCAGATTCGGAACACAAACACTGCCATGGGCAAGGCGCTGGCGGCGGCAATGGGCGGAATGACGCTCGCGGGTGACAGCGTCGCCAATAAAGGAAAGACCGGAGCGGTCAATGGACAGAACGGAAAGAAGCAGGCGGCAGAAGCTGCCGGTGTAGCTGCCTCCAGTCTGGAAAAGCGCATCAAGGATAAAAAGCAGCTTGCGGAGGAGCTTGGGATCGGTGAAATTACGCTGACAGATATCTTGAAGGAGCTGGAGAAGCCGGCGCGAGATCCCAGAGAGGATATGCCGAAGCCGATTTTGCGCAGCGATGTGTTGGATATGAAGGATTTAAAGCCCGGCATGATTCTGAAGGGAACCGTGCGCAATGTTATTGATTTCGGTGTGTTTGTGGATATTGGAGTGCATCAGGATGGGCTGGTACACATTTCCCAGATCACAGACCGTTTCATCAAGCATCCTTTGGAGGCAGTCAGAGTCGGAGACATCGTTGAGGTGCAGGTTCTGGACGTGGACGTTGCGAAGAAGCGTATTTCGCTGACGATGAAGATTAATCAGGCGAAGAAGTAAATATTGTAAAGCTGAACCAAGGAAAAGCCAGAGTGGGGCAATCATCCCATTCTGGCTTTTTGGGTATCGGTGTTATGCGGGCGGGTTACAGCTTCATAAATACCGGGATGTACTCGAGCGGGGCATCACAGGTGATGGTCTGACATCCGCTGTACTCCCTGCCGTCGTTAATGTTCTTCCAGTTTCCGGCGGGCAGATAGACCTCACGCTCACGCTGCCCTGCCTGCAAAATAGGGGCAACCAGATAATTGGAGCCGAACATATACTGGTCGCTTACTTCCCAACACCTTGCATCGTTGGGGAACTCATAGAACATGGTTCTCATCAGCGGCGAACCGTTTTCACTCGCCTCTTTCATAAGTCCTTCGATGTAAGGTTTGAGGGAATGTCTCAGATCGAGCTGGGACTTCATGACCTTGAAGGCATCATCGCCATAGCTCCAGAGCTCATTCGGCTGACCGGTGTAGAGGCTGCCGCCGCCGAAGTCCTTATCGGAGAGAGGCGGAATATTGTGGGGGCCGCGGTCGCCGTGCATTCTGAGGATCGGGGAGAATACCGCAAATTCATACCAGCGCAGCAGCAGTTCATGGAAGGCGGGATCATCGACGTCATCGGTCATAAAGCCGCCGATGTCCGTCGTCCACCAGGGAATTCCGGCAAGGCCGATATTCAGACCGCCGAAGAGCTGATCGCGCAGGGACTCGAAGGAGCTGGGAACATCACCGGACCATACGAGAGTCGAATATTTCTGGCTGCCTGCCCATGCACTGCGGACAAGATGAAGCATATTCTTCTCCCTGTGCTCTGCGGTGATGCCGTCGCAGAAGCTCTTGGCGTAAAGCTGCGGATAAATGTTGCTGACCTCGAGTGCACAACCGAGGGCATACCGATAGTTGTCATAGTCGTAGACAGCGTAATCGGGTTCTGCGTTGTCGAGCCAGAACATGTCGATGCCGTAGTCATAATAATTTTTCTTGCACTTTTCCCAGATAAATTCTCTGGCAGCAGGATTTGTCACATCGATCTCCAGACAATCTCCCTGAAAATCATAGGTCTGAATGCTTCCGCGCTCGGTTCTGATCAGGTAGCCGCGGTCAAGCATCTCCTCGAAGTTCTCACTCTTGCGGTCAACGGACGGCCATACGGAAACCATGACCTTTGTTCCCATCGCGTGAAGCTCGTCGCACATTGCCTTGGGATCAGGCCAGTATTCCGGGTCAAAGTGCCAGTCGCCCTGCCTTGTCCAGTGGAAGAAGTCGATGACGATGACATCCAGCGGAATGCCCAGTTCTTTATATTTTCTGGCGACGGAGAGAACCTCCTCCTGTGTGCGGTAGCGCAGCTTACACTGCCAGAGTCCTAAGAGTCCGTCGGGAATCATCGGGGTACGACCGGTCACATCGGTATAGTTCCGCAGAATTTCGTCCGGTGTGGAGCCGACGGTGATCCAGTAGTCCATTTCCTTGGTAGCCTGTGCGTTCCACTCGGTATAGTTTCTGCCGAAGGATACTTTGCCGACACCGGGATTGTTCCAGAGGAAGCCATAGCCGAGGCTGGATACGGCGAAGGGAACAGTCACCTGGGAGTTGCGCTGTGCAAGCTCGAGAACACAGCCTTTCAGATCCAGATAGCCGTGCTGGTATTGTCCCATGCCGAAAATTCTTTCCTGATCGTTACTCTCAAAGCGGACGGTGAGCGAGTAATCGCCGCCTACAATGGGCTTGTACTCGCGCCCCCTGATTTTCAGGCAGCGGCTTTCACGGCATTTCGGCTCATCATAGTCGCGGTGGTACTCCTTCAGAAGCAGCTCGCCGTCACGATAAAAGGTCAGCATACCGGAGCTGCTCACGCGGGCGCTGAGTCTGCCGTTTGTGATGGCAGCGCTGTCCTGACCGTCGATGGAGATGGAGACAGAGGCATTTGCGTCAACGGCTTCGGATAATGCCCAGCTGCGTCCGGTGAATTCCATGTACTCTGTGGCGCGGACGCGTAGGGAATCCGTGCCCCACGCTTCGATCAGGAGTGTCTCGTTTCTGCGCCGTGCGATCAGCACATTGTCTTTCTTCTCAAAATTCATATCTTTGTCCTTTCTGACACATGGCAATCATTTGCACATGCAGTCCGTAAATGTTACTGTTCACAGTCCATATTCCGCGAAGTCAAAATTGCATGAAATGCAATTTTGCGAGACTTGCAGGCGCCAAAATGCATTGAAAATGCATTTTGTGTGCATCGCGAAGCGTGTTGCTGTGAACGGAGTGAACAGTAACCCGTAAATAAAATTTATTTGTGGATTTACGTTTGACTTTTTGAATCTGCTATCATTATAATGATATTTAGAGACAAAAACTTTAAGATTTTCGGCAGAAACTAACACGATTTTGACTATATGGAAGCGTTTGGTGTAATTCAGACGTTGCGGATTCCGGAAGGGAAAGGGTGATCGGAGTGACTACCAATATTGAAATTCTGCGGGAGCAGTGTGCGCATGGAAATGCAATGTTTCCCCTGATGGTGCACAGATTTCAGACGAATCCACAGTTTCGGGAGAGGGTCAGCTGCCATTGGCACAACGAACTGGAGATTCTGATTGTGACAGAAGGGGAGGCGCAGATTCAGATTGACGATAAGAGCTATATGATAAAGGAGGGGGAAATGGTCTTTGTCCTGCCGAACCGGCTGCATTCTGCACAGGCGGAGGAGGGGACGCCGTTTTCCTTTCTGGCGGTGGTCTTTGATCAGGCGCTGTTGAATAGTTTTGTGCGCGATGAGATCCAGCAGAAATATTTTGACAGCGTGAAGGAGGGGAGGATACTCTTTCCCGAGTACATCTGCCGGGAGGAGCCGTGGCAGAGTCAGCTTTATTCTGTTCTAATTGAAATCTGTAAACGGTTTGAAGAGGGAGAAAAAGCGTATGAGCTGCTGATCAAGGCGAAACTGTATGAGGTGTGGTATCTTCTCTACACACACGCTGCTCTGATAGAGGGGGATGCTGGCGGCGTGCGGGACAGTCGGGCGGTTATGACGAGGGAGGTTATTGCCTACATTCAGGAGCATTATGAAGAGCACATCGGTATCCCTGAGCTGGCGGAGCGTTTTCATGTCAGCGAGGGGCATCTTTGCCGGATGTTTAAGGGAATGACCCAGAAATCGGTCGTGGAATATCTGAATTATTATCGGATCAGTGTCAGCGTCGAACTGCTGAATATGGGGGAGCATGACATCGGGCAGATCGCCGGAATGACCGGCTTTAACAATATCAGCTACTTTAACAGGATGTTCCGCAGATTCATGCGCATGACACCGTCCGAGTACAGAAAGCTGCAGGGGTGATCCCCTACAGCTTTAAAAGCGTTACAGAACAGGGCGGTGCGACCCAGATGCCGTCCTTTTTGCGTGCCGATTTGCCGTAAGTATAGAGAACCTGCTCAGAGGAAAGTCCGCTCTCGAAGGAAACCTCCTTTGCGGAAGGGTTGATAATGACGAGGATTTTCTCGTCTTCACTGCTCCTGACATAGGCGAGAGGATAAGCATTCTTTACAGCGTATACAAATTCGATTTCGCCCTTGCTCTGGAGCGCGGAATGCTCCTGACGGAAGGTAATCAGCCTTTGAACTTCATGATAGAGCGAGGCTTCGTCCTGCAGCTGCGCGGCAGCGGTGGGTCTGTCAGCGGAAGGATCTATTTTGATATAGAGTTTCTCAGGAGCAGCGCTGCTGAAGCCGCAGTTGGCAGTATTATCCCATTGCATGGGGGAGCGGGAGCCGGTGCGCTCGTAACCGCCCTCCACGGAGGTCAGTCCTTCCACATACCGCATACCGATCTCGTCTCCATAATAGATGAACGGGGCGCCGGGCATTGTCAGCAGGAAGCCGAAGGCAACCTTCATTTCTTCGGGGGTCAGAGAGCGGGCGAGACGATCCATGTCGTGATTGCCGGAGGGAATACAAATCAAACCCTTTTTCTCGGATTTCTCGTAGTTTTCCTTATATTTATCCACGAATGCGGAGACATCTCCCATTCCTTCCGAGGAGAAGAACGGATGCTCACAGCGGAAGAGATCGTTATAGTGGGAGGGTCCGAAGTGAAGCAGGAAATCCATGTGGAATCCGCCCTGCAGAGACTTATCCGGTTCGCCCCACTCGGAGACGAAGGCGGCATCTGGGAATTCTGCATCCAGAAAGGTGCGAACCTTCTGCCAGAGTGCGATTGTACCCTTGCCTTCCTCATCATTCTTTACAAGAGAGCCAGCCATATCAACGCGGAAGCCGTCGCAGCCCATGGAGAGCCAGAAGCGGATGACATCCATCATGGCGTTCAGGGTAGCCTTCGGACCTTCGTCGTCAGGCGATTGCTGCCAGGGGCGCGTAATCCTATAGAAGCCGTAATTCAGGGCAGGCTGCATGGAGAAGAAGTTCAGCGCAACAGCGCCGTTTCTGGGGGATATACCGCGCAGGCAGCCCATGTTCTCCGGTCCTTCCCAGACATTGTCTGTCCAGACATAGCGGTCTGTAAATTCGTTTTTTTCCGCCTTGAGGGATTCCTTGAACCATTTGTGCTCGACCGAGGTATGCCCCGGAACAAGATCGAGCAGGACATGCATACCGCGCTTATGTGCCTCTGCAAAAAGTTGTTTTAAATCTTCGTTTGTGCCATAGCGGGGCGCAGCGGTGTAGTAGTCCGCCACATCGTATCCAGCGTCACCGAAGGGAGAGAGAAAGCAGGGGTTCAGCCAGATCGCGTTGCAGCCGAGCTCGCGGATGTAGTCCAGCCTCTGAATGATTCCCTGAAAGTCGCCGATGCCGTCGGCGTTGGTGTCCTGAAAAGATTGCGGATAGATTTCATAAAAAATTGCATTGTCAAGCCATTTAGCCATTTGAGATACCTCCTGAATCGAGTATTGAAAACGTTTTCTCGTCTGATGTTATTATTTTACAGAATGCACGCAGAAAATGCCATGTATTTTTTATGAATATTTGTGTCCTTTTTTGTACAATCTAAAGTTATCTGTTGTTTCCTGTTATTATGAAACTCATAGCATCGGGAAACAGTTGCACAGGATGCACCTGACCACAAGCAGCGCACTCTGGAGCCGCCGGCGCTTAGCTGCCGTACTATGGCAGCTTATGCGTCCGTTGCGAGCGGAAGGTAGCGCAAGCGTGCCTGCGGTGGTCTGTGCATTCTGCGCAACGTGGCATATAAAAGGGTTGTGGAGGAGATGGGTGATGAAAACATTTTTTCTGATCGTTGTGGGCGTCAGCTACGGTCTTCTTTCCTCGGCGGGTGTATTCACCGTGCTCGTGGCGGTGGGACTTGTTCCGAGGTTTGCCGGGAAGACGCACACGGCGGGCAAGGTCATATTATATGAAGAGATGGTTATCTTCGGGACGCTGACGGGCGCTGTTCTCAGTGTCTTTTCGAGGTACTGTCAGTTCGGGGCATGGTGGCAGCAGAGATTTCCGCAGTACCTGAACATGATTCAGGGAGTCGGCGTCTTCTGGCAGGCGGCATTCGGGCTGTTTTCGGGTATGTTCATCGGTTGTCTTGCGCTGGCGATTGCAGAGATGCTGGACAGTATTCCCATCCTTGCCCGACGGATTTCGTTCCGGCATGGAATCGGGCTGGCGGTTCTGAGCATTGCGATTGGAAAGCTCTGTGGGTCGCTGCTGTATTTTGCAACGGAGTTTCACAGAACGGTGAAGCCGTGAGAGGGGTATAAGGAGTAAGTGTGGTATGCAGAATAAAACGGTATATTTGAAATGTGAGAGGAATGTGGAGGTGCAGTCTCCGGATGTTTTCATGTCGGATATGGGGACGGTACGGTGCTCTGATTCCGTTCTCAGCGCGAGGCTGAGGGCATTGAAGGTACATCATTTTACAAAGGAGGGGACGAAACGGTGCGTGATCAGCACCTTAAAGCTCGTCGAGCTGATGGAGAATGAGTGCAGTGACATCAGTGTACAGATTGTCGGGGAGCCGGATGTTCTGGTCGAGTGGATCAGCGTCAATAAACACAAAGGCTGGCAGCAGTGGCTGCGCGCGGCATTGGTCTGTCTGGTGAGCTTTTTCGGCACTGCGTTCACTATCATGGCGTACCACAACGATGTGGGAATCAATGAAGTGTTTACGGAATTTTATCAGATTGTCATGAACAGGGAGCCGCAGGGACTGAACACGCTTGAGGTTTCCTACTCCATCGGACTGGCGGTCGGAATCATTGTCTTCTTCAATCATATCGGGGGAAGAAGGCTGACAAAGGATCCGACGCCGATCGAGGTCTCCATCCGAAATTACGAGGAGGATGTCGATAAGGCGCTGATCGCCATCGCCGGCAGGGAAGGAAAGGAAGAGGATGCGTCTTGAAAATAGCTTAAGGAAAGGCTTTCGGGAATCAGTTGAATCCCCGGAAGCCTTTTCCTATGATTTCGCTGCTGTTTGTGATGGCAATGAAAGCGCCGGGCTGGGTCTTACGGATAAAGTTTCGCAGCTCTACCGCCTGACTGCGCTTGGTGATCGTGATGATGACGGTTTTATCGTTGTGCTGGTAAGCGCCCTGCGCATGGTAGACGGTCGCGCTGCGGTTTAGGTCATTTAAAATAAAATCGCAGATCGGATCAGGGTTATCGCAGATGATCGTGAAATATTTGCAGAGGTTGATATTTTCAATGACACCGTCCACAACGAGCGACTTCGCCAGAAGACCGCACAGGGAGAACAGACCGGTCTGGGTGTCGAAGACAAAGCATGCCGCAACGACGATTCCAAGGTCTACGATGAAGAGCGCCGTACCGATGTTGAGTGTGGTGTATTTTTTCAGAATCATTGCAATAATGTCAGTTCCGCCACTGGATGCGCCCATGTTGAACAGAATGGCAGCGCTGAAAGCGGGCAGTACAATGGCAAAAACCAGCTCCAGAACCGGCTCGGTGGTCAGGGGCTGTTCCATCGGGAAGATGAGCTCCGCCACGGACAGCCCGAGGGATGTCAAAAGGCTGACATAGACGGTCTTAATGCCGGCATCCTTGCCGAGAAAGAGAAAGCCGAGGACTAACAGGGCAACATTGATAATGAAGGTAATGCTGCTCGGCGAGGCGGGAAGGACAGCGCTCAGGACGACGGCAATACCGGTAACGCCGCCAAAGGAAAAGTGATTCGGAAATTTAAACAGATACACACCGAGAACGAGAATCAGTGTGGCGGCTGTGAGCATAAGGTACTCCAGTATGGTCTGTCTGATGGTTGACTTATTCAATCGCATGGTTAAAATTCTCCTGTTTTGTATAGCTTGTCCTAGTATATATAGTATACCATGATTGTTTCTCAATCATGGTATTGATGTCCATTCGGACACTTTCTATTTTAGAATAAGGTTATTATATCTTAAAAGATGGGAAAAGAGAATGGAATTTTAAATTCAATAAGGCAGGTTCTTGATTTTTGATATTATTATCTATATGATTGTGTTATCTGATAAAATTATTCAGGCAAAAAAGGTATGGTGATTAAGATGGCGGAAACGAAAGAAAGTCCCTTGCTGGTGATACATGTAGAGTGCGGAGAGGCGTACAGTGTGTGTGGCAGCACGCAGGACATCGTCATGATTCCGTTTACGGGAACGGCAAACAGCCCCTATTTTGTTGGCACAGTCATGGGCACAGGAGTTGATACGCAAAAAATTCCCAAAGGAGGGTCTGCTTTTCTCTCAGCCAGATATATGCTTGAGGGAGAGGATTTTGAGGGACAGAAATGCCGGATTTTTATTGAAAATCAAGGGACGGAGCTGAAGCACTGTACGCCGTCTATTGTCACTGACAGTAAAGCACTGTCAGGGCTTGAGGGTGCACTGCTGACAGCAAGCGTGGAGCCGGATGGGAGTAGTGTTGTCATAAAAATTTATAAAGGGAAAGAGTAAGAAAGTTTTATTCTGGGAGGGATAAGTATGGCAGAAATCAGTGTAAAGTATTTTTCCAACGCGCTGAACAGAAAGGTGCGCTTTGAGATGTATCTTCCGAATGACAGGGAGGATGAGGGAAACAGGAGATTGAAGACCTTGTTTCTGTTGCATGGTTATACGGGGGATGCCGAAAACTGGGTAGCGGAGGAGCTTGCGCAGAAGTATCGTTTTGCTGTTGTGACACCGAATGGGGAAAACGGCTTCTGGCTTGACGGACCGGCGACAGGGCACAAATTCTGTACCTTTGTGGGGGAGGAGCTTGTGGACTATCTGCGTCGTACCTTCGGGCTTGCAATGAATGCCGACGAGACCTATGTGATGGGATTGTCGATGGGGGGCTTCGGAGCTCTGCACACAGCGTTTGCGTTCCCGAAACACTTCGGAAAGGTAGCGGCGATGTCGTCTGCGCTGATCATGCATGACATCGCGCATATGAAGCCGGGAGAAAACAACGGGGTTGCAAACTATGATTATTACTACGGATGCTTTGGGAATCTGGAGACGGTGGAGAGCAGTGAAAACAATCCCGAGGTGCTTGTGAAGAGGCTGAAGGACAATGGGCAGCAGATTCCGGAGATCTTCATGAGCTGTGGAACTGAGGACTTCCTGCTGGAGCAGAACCGCGCGTTCCATCGTTATCTGGAAGAGACAGACATTCCCCACATCTACCTCGAAAGCAAAGGTGATCACAATATGGACTTCTGGAAGGAGTATTCGGCAAAGTTTATTGAGATGATGTTTGGGGCACAGTGATGCGGCTGCCCATTCCCGGAAAATTAACAAAAATGGCATCGAGTGACGAAAATGTGAACTCTGATTAAAAAATTTTTATAACGGTTACTATGACAATCGGGGAGAGAGACTGGAGGGAGTCACGGACGGCAGGGTGCAGATGACATTAACCAGCCAGGTATTCCCTATCATGTCGGGGACTGCGACGGAGGAGCAGATACGACAGATTGTGTCGTCGGCAGATACCTATTTATATAAGGAAGAAATTGGTGGCTACAGACTGAATACGGACTTCGGGGATGGCAGGGAGGACATGGGCAGAGCCTTTGGCTTCGCCTATGGACACAAGGAGAATGGAGCTATTTTTTCCCATATGACGGTCATGTATGCGAATGCCCTGCTGAAAAGAGGGTTTGTGCGGGAGGGCTTTCAGGCACTGGAGGCGCTTTACCGGCAGGCGCAGGACTTTGAACACAGTCGTATCTATCCGGGGCTGCCGGAGTATTTCAGCGATACCGGACGGGGAATGTACCCGTACCTGACAGGCTCTGCAAGCTGGATGCTGATGACGGTGCTGGTGGAAATCTGCGGGATCCGGGGAGAGTACGGAAGGCTTGTGTTCCGGCCGAGGCTGATGAAGCAGCTTCTGGACAAGGAAGGATGTCTCGGCGTACATATGGAGTTTGCAGGTGTTCCGCTGTATATTCGTTTTGAGACTCATTCCGGGGCGGAGGTCTACAGCACGGTTGAGGCTGTGTGGCTGGATGAAAAGCCGGTGGGCACGGACGGAATTTCGGCGGAGATGCTGCAGGGCGGCACGGGAGAACGACAGGTACGAGTGTTGATAAACGGTTAAGGATTCCGCAAGTGACGTTGTACGGAATGCACAGACCACCGCAGGCACGCTTGCGGTGGTCTGGATACCAAGGGAAACAGGCTCATTTGTCTGAAATTGTCTGAATTGTTTTCAGGGTTTCGGAACCAAGTTGTGCTAAGTGTTGATCAAACAGCTAAGGGCATTCGCAAAAATCCTTAACTCGCTACGCTCAGACAGGCGGATTTTTGCTCATAACGCTCTTTTGTCACCACTAAGCACAACTAGAGGTTCCTACACATTCAAACAATTCAGACAATTACAGCCTATCGGGGCTTCTGAACCTAGTATCGCGGTCAGGTGCACCCCGTGCAACTGTTACATTGAAAAGTGTCTGTTCCGTGAAAGAGTAAGAGGAGAAGAGAATTAAGGGCAGAAGAGGAATAAGAGAATATGAAAGAGAAAGGAGAAGGCGGGAACGCGGAGTATACCTCGGCACGGCTGACGACATGGGAGAGGCAGTCGTGGCAGTACGGATACTTTGAGATTCGCGCAAAGCTGCCCGGCGGGGCGGGCGCATGGCCTGCATTCTGGTTCATGCCGGACGCGGAGAGACGTGGGGTTCCCTGGCCGTTATGTGGAGAGATTGATATGATGGAGTATACGGAGGTGAATAAGGATATCCTTGTTTACAGTCTGCACTCCCAGAATCACAATCACACAAGACACGATACAAAGCAGTACAGCACCAGCGTGCACAGGGAGGGCGTGACAGAGGACTTTCATGTCTATGGGCTTGAGTGGACACCGGAGTATGTGGAGTATCTCTTTGACGGGGAGAGCGTCTGCCGGTATTGCAAGACGGATGATGCTGAAGACCAGACGGAGAGATCGTGGCCCTATGACCAGCCGTTTTACCTCATCCTGAACATTGCGGTCGGAGGTTTTATGGGCGGAGAAATCAGGGAAGCCGATCTTCCTTATCGGATGGAAGTGGATTATGCGGAGGTTTACCAGAAAACAGTCTGATACAGATGGACGATGGAGGTGGATATGAAAAATATTAAAGTGTTTGTCACGGATAAAGAAAAGGAAAGGTTCTGGGAGGAGCAGCAGGCGGACGTTCAGCCGCAGGATGACTTTATCCATGTTGTGAAGCTCTATCCGGAGCTGACGGAGCAGACGCTGGAGGGCTTCGGAGGTGCATTTACGGAGGCTGCTGCGGTATGCTACGACAGTCTGACAGCGGAGGCGGCGGAAGACTTTGTGGAGAGCTGCTTCGGAGAGTCCGGGCTGAAATATAATCTCGGCAGACTTCATATGAACAGCTGTGACTTTGCGCTGGGAAACTATACTTATATTGAAGAGGGAGATACCACGCTCAGAACCTTTGATATTTCCCATGACCGCAGGCAGATTCTTCCGCTGGTGAAAAAGGCGATGGAACGGCGCGGCACGGAGGGCTTCGGGCTTCTGGTCTCCCCGTGGTCGCCGCCGGCATTCATGAAGACAAACGGAGACATGAATCACGGAGGAAAACTGAAGACGGATTACCGCGAGCTCTGGGCAGGATATTATGTGCGCTTCCTGCAGGAACTGCGGGAGGAAGGACTGAAGGTAAACTATCTGACTGTCCAGAATGAACCCGAGGCAGTGCAGACATGGGATTCCTGCATTTATACGGCAGAGGAGGAAGGACATTTTGCTACCGATTATCTCATACCGGCATTGAAGCGTGCGGGGCTGGATGATGTGCAGGTGTTCTTGTGGGATCACAACAAGGAAAATCTCTACGACCGTGCGCGGGACAGCTTCACTGTGCCCGGCTGCAGAAATGCAGTCAGCGGGCTTGCCATGCACTGGTACACTGGAGACCATTTTGACGGTATCCGTGCCGTGAAAAAGGCATATCCCGAAAAGCGGCTGTTCTTTACGGAGGGCTGCGTGGAGTATTCCCGATTTTCGGATTCGGGGGAGATACAGAAGGCAGAGATGTATGCGCATGATATGCTCGGCAATTTTAAGGCGGGTGTGGAAGCGTTCTTCGACTGGAATCTCCTGCTGAATGCGGAGGGCGGTCCGAATCATGTCGGAAATTTCTGCGCTGCACCTGTTATGTGTGACGGCAATGGCGGTATTGAGAAGAGATTGTCCTATTATTATATAGGTCATTTCAGCAGATACATCCAGCCGGGAGCAAAGCAGATCATGAATACCTGCTATTCGGACACACTCGAGACGGTGGCGTTCCGGAATCCGGACGGCAGCCGGGTGGTTGTCGTACTCAACAGGAGTGACCGTGATATGCCGGTCTATCTCTGCGAGAACGGACAGGGCTTCCATCTGCTCGCGGAGGCGCACACGATCCGCACAGTCAGGTATGAATAAAAGATATTTAAATAGGAAGAAACTGGAACAGAGCTAATCGAGAAATTAAGATAAGTAGTCTGCATAAAAAATTTCTATATCGGTCATACTGAAACCAAAGATATTGATGCCGCAGACGGGAACCTATCCTGTCGGGAACGGAAAGAAAGGTATGGCAATCAGATGGAAGAGATCAAGGGGCAGAGCGGAAATCCGCAGAGTGAGCAACAGAAGAAGGACTACGAGAAATACGTCAAGCAGGTGACACCGACGCATAATCTGTGGCTGCAGATGCTGAAAGCGTTTGTCACGGGCGGCGTCATCTGCTGCATCGGACAGTTTCTTTTAAACTATGCGGGGAACATGGGGCTGGATGATCAGACAGCGGGAAGCTGGTGCTCTCTGATTCTTGTATTTTTATCAGTAGTACTCACGGGTTTCGGCATCTACCCAAAGATCGTAAAGTGGGGCGGTGCTGGTGCACTGGTGCCGATCACGGGCTTTGCGAACAGTGTCGCCGCTCCCGCCATCGAGTATAAGACGGAGGGACAGGTATTTGGCATCGGGTGCAAGATTTTTACGATCGCCGGTCCGGTGATCCTGTACGGAATATTTGCAAGCTGGCTGTTGGGACTGATTTACTGGGTGCTGAATATGGCGGGAGTAGCGTAAGCTGCTCCCGCTTTTAATGTAGAGAGATTGCAAATATTGCTGAAAAAGTGTTGATTTGGGAATGGAATTGACAAGTGATGGTCGGTGAAATATAATAGCCTAAAAGAAACAGGGGGAAAACAGTGTGAAATATGATTATCTGGTTGTAGGAGCGGGACTCTACGGAGCAGTATTTGCACATGAGGCAAAGGCGGCGGGAAAGACAGTACTTGTCATCGACAAGCGGCCGAATATAGCCGGCAACGTTTATACGGAGGCGGTAGAAGGAATTCAGGTACATAAATATGGCGCACATATTTTCCACACTAACAATAAGACGGTGTGGGATTATGTCAACCGGTTTGCGGTATTTAACCGCTTTACGAATTCTCCAGTGGCAAATTATAAGGGAGAGCTGTACTCGCTGCCGTTTAATATGTACACTTTTAACAAAATGTGGGGCGTTGTCACACCGCAGGAGGCGGCAGCAAAAATTGAGGAGCAGAGAAGAGCAGCGGGGATCACAGAGCCGCGCAATCTAGAGGAACAGGCAATCTCTCTGGTGGGACATGACATCTATGAAAAGCTCATCAAGGGCTATACGGAAAAACAGTGGGGGCGTCCCTGCAATGAACTTCCGGCATTTATCATCAAGCGTCTTCCGGTGCGCCTGACCTTTGACAATAACTATTTCAATGCACTCTTTCAGGGGATTCCTGTGGGCGGCTATACACGCATGGTGGAAAACATGCTGGAAGGCGTTGAGGTGCGATTGAATGTGGACTACTTAAAGGAAAAGGCGGCTTTTGATTCCATTGCGGAAAAGGTTGTGTATACGGGAGCGGTTGATGCGTATTATGACTACAGGCTTGGCACGCTTGAGTATCGTTCCGTGCGTTTTGAGACAGAGCTGCTGGATACGCCGAACTACCAGGGAAATGCAGCCGTGAACTACACCGATGCGGAGACCCCGTGGACGCGGATCATTGAGCATAAATGGTTCGAGTTTGGCAAGGATGCGGAAGGACAGGAGCTTCCGAAAACCGTGATCTCCCGGGAATATTCATCGGAGTGGAAGCCGGGGGACGAACCGTATTATCCGGTGAATGACGAGAAAAACGGAAAACTGTATGCCGAATACCGCGAGCTTGCCGCGCAGGAAGAAAATACCATCTTTGGCGGACGTCTGGGCGAGTATAAATACTACGATATGGATCAGGTAATCGCAGCCGCGCTGGAGCTTGTCGGGCGGGAGCTGGAGGCGTAAGGAAATATAAATGACAAAGTGCAATATTTAAAATATATTTATATGCATATGAGGCGTACGGCGTGTGCCTAAAAAAGAACTTGACGTATATTGGGAAGGTGCATATAATAGTAAAGTGTTGTTGAAAGTTGTAGGAAAATGGTACAGGAGATTTGCATATGAAGCGTAAAATCATAACTGTGCTTGCGGGAATTGCCGGATTGGTGGCAGTATTCTTTATCGTGAGCGGTATCAGCAAATTCATCTACCGGCAGACAGATGAGGGAGCGCAGAATTCTCAAGTGTCTGATGCAGAGTTACAGCAGGCAAAACCGGCAATGACTGAGGAGGAGATCAACGCTCTTCTGGCCGGAATGAAGAAGGATGACACGGCTGAGGCATCGAAGGACAGTGAGGCAGTATCTGATTCGGCGGAAGAAGAGCAGCCTGCAGAGGAAATCCCGATTAAGTTTGACGAATTGTGGGAAATTAACCCGGATGTGTATGCATGGATTACAATTCCCGGGACTGATATTGATTATCCAATCCTTCAGCATCCCAGTGATGATGCTTATTATCTGAATCACAATATAGACGGCTCCTACGGAAGACCGGCATGTATTTACACGGAGAGCCTGAACAGCAAGGATTTTACGGATAATAATACCGTAATTTATGGACATAACATGAAGAATGGAACCATGTTTGCCCAGCTACATAAATTTGAAGACAAGGATTTCTTTGACGAACACAGAGAAGTTACTATCTATCTGCCGGATAAGGTGTTGCATTATAAGATATTTGCTGTTCACACCTATGACGACAGACATTTGTTATACAGTTTTGACTTTTCAAAGAAAGAGGTTTACAAGGACTATCTGGAGTCTGTATTCAGTATTCGGGATATGAGCGCAAATATTGATACAGATATGACTGTGACGGAGGATGACAAGATCATCACGCTTGCTACATGTGTATATAAGCAGCCGTCACTGAGGTTTTATGTGCAGGCGGTGCTGATGGAGGATCAAGATGAGTAGCGCGGCAGAACGACATAAAAAAAGAACTGCGACAAGGATTATCTGCATTATTGTTGTGATTCTTGCCGTTCTTCTGCTTCTTGGACTGCTTGTGGCAGGCTATGTCTGGTATCTGCGGGAAAAGGGAAGAGCAGGGCTGAGGGAGCATGCTGAGAATAATCAGAAGACAGAGGTTACGCTCCGCCAGCCATCATGGGCTGAGGATAACGAGCAAAGCTCGGAAAGCAAGCCGACAGAGTCAGATCAACAGCTTCCGGAGTCAGGAGAGTCGGAACAACCGTCTGCGGAATCAGAACAGCCTGAAGAGAGCGTTGATGAAAACGAAGAGGGCAGCAGTACGGATCTGAAAAAAGGACAGGTTCGCTATGGCGGAAAGGTTTATCAGTACAAGGATAATCTGCTGACCATTCTCTGCATGGGAATTGACAGCCGGGACGGTATTGATAAGGCAAAGACTCCCGGAGCGGGCGGACAGGCTGATTGTGTCATTCTTGCAGTGCTGGATGACAAGGCAAAGAAGATTCAATTAATTAATATATCGCGTGACACTATGGTGCCCATAGAACTTTATGATATGTATGGGACGTTTGTACGCAAAGAGCGGGCGCAGATCACCTTGCAGTACGCATACGGAAACGGACGTGAGAGAAGCTGTGAGCTGATGGAACAGGTGGTATCGGATCTGTTTTACGGAATACCGATTCACGGTTACTGCGCGCTGGCGATGAGTACGATTGCTGATCTGAATGATGCGATCGGAGGCGTCACTGTCACGGTGCCGGATGAGCTGGCAGCGTTTGTACCTACTTTCACGGCGGGAGAAACGATAACCCTGAAAGGGCAACAAGCAGTAGATTTTGTTCATTCCCGAAATATTTATGCTACTGAGCTCGGGGCGAACAACCGCCGGATTGCCCGGCAGAAAATGTTTGTGAAGGGCTTTATTGATCAGGCGAAGAAGTGTATCAAGGCGGATCTCACTCTTCCGGCAAAGCTGTATCAGCTGGTTGAAAAACAGATGGTGACGAGCATCAGCCTTGATCAGGCGGTATTCCTGTGCACAGAGTATCTGGATTGTGACTTCTCCATGGATGACATGGTTTCTGTCGAGGGAACTATCACAAAGGAAAATGTCTACGAGGAGTTTAATGTAGACGATAAAGCCCTGTATGAACTTATCCTGAAAGTCTTTTATGAGGAAGTAAAATAATTTTGGTATAGACATTCCGGAAACGGGTGTTTATATATAGAAACCATTCTATACGATATGAAAGGAGGACGATTGCCGATGAAAAAGTTATATGCAATGCTTATGGCTGGTGTTATGATGATCGCTATGGTTGTTCCTACGATCGCTGCACCCAGCCCTTCAGGAGAAGTTATCACACCCAGCCCTGCTGGAACCGTGATTTCTGCAGTAACTCCTGTTGATTCTGTTATCAGTTCTGCAAGCAGCGTGTCTGCATCTGTTGCAGGCGTTGCAGTTGCAGCACCTTCCAAGGAAGTAGCTGCAGATGTGCTGGCTGTTGCATCCAGCGAGCAGTTCCTGAAGGACCTCAATGTACCTACCACAGCTAAGCTGTTGGCTACCATTGATGTTTCCTACAACGGAGAAATCCCTGCAGGCGGAGTTCAGATTCCGTTTGTAGTATCTGGTGCTAAGAAGGGTGATCTTGTTTATGTTCTTCATAGACAGAGCGCAGCTCCTTACCAGTGGGAAGTAGTTGGACAGGCTGTACTGGGAGATGACCTTAAGGTAGTTGGTACATTTACCAGCTTCTCCCCTGTTGCATTTATGGTAGTTAATTCAGCAGATGTTACAGCAACTGGCGTAAAGGCTCCTAAGACAGGCGAGTTCTAAGATTCGGAATTTGATTGCTTAGAAAAACCTGATTTCATAAGGCCTTATGAAATTGTAAACAAAATATTGTTCTAAACCGGTAGTTTGGTTTCTATGTTGCGTTGCGCGTGCAAACGCGCAACGCAATGAAAAGGAGTTTGGAAATGAATTACACCGATATGCATTCTCATATCCTGCCAGCCATGGACGATGGCTCAAAAAGCATGGAGATGACACTGGCAATGCTGCGGATTGCAGAGCAGGAAGGCATTGGAACGATATATGCCACACCGCATTGCATGCCCGGAAAGGGGCATCCGACCTTGAAGAAGGTGGAGGAAAGAATCCAGCAGGTCAGTGAAGCAGCATGGGATGAGGGAATTGACATTGAACTGAAAAAGGGAACAGAGTATTACTATGTAGAAGAAATGCTGGAATGGCTGGAGGACGGCAATGTGATTACATTGGGGGATTCACAGTGCATTCTGGTTGAATTTGAACCTATTGCGGAGAGAACCTATATCCGAAATGCTATACGTGAGATACTGGGATTTAATTACCAGCCAGTGATTGCACATGTAGAAAGATACCCATCCCTGATGGAAAAGAATTTTTCTACATTGAGTGAGATGAAGGAAATGGGCGCGTTGATACAAGTCAACTGCGATTCTGTAATAAATGCAAAGAATTGGAATACCAAAAGAATGATCAAAAAGATACTTCAGATGGAGCTTGTGGATTTTGTTTCCACTGACAGTCATCGGGATCATGGACGAGCACCTTATATGAAGAAATGTGCGGATGCTCTGGCGAAGAAATACGGAGAAAGCTATGCAAGGGCACTGACCGGTGGAAATGCCGAAAAATATCTGAACAGATGAGAGGAATTGAGGAACATGCAGAATTCTAACCAGGATGAGATAATGGAAATTGATTTACAGGATCTTTTCGGACTGCTTCTACATCGGGTCTGGATCATATGTCTGGCTGCCGTTGTAACCGGAGTTGCCGGATTTATGATAAGCTTCTTTCTCGTTACCCCCAAATATGAATCGACAACCAGTATTTATATTTCTGCAAACAAGCAGAATGAGAGTGCAATGACCTACAGTGATGCACAGCTAGCCACACAGCTTACGAAGGATTATGAAGAGCTGATCGTGGGACGCTATGTGTTGGAGCGGGTCATCAGTATGTATGGTCTGTCTGAAAGCTGTGAGAGCCTGAAGAGCCGTATACAGATAACGAATACATCGGGCACGCGCATTATTAATATTACAGTAAAGGATACGAATCCCCAGAATGCGCAGATTATTGCAAACAGCATCCGGGATATTGCATCCGAGCACATTAAGACCGTGACAGATGTTGAAGCGGTAAATGTTGCGGATGAAGCGAATCTGCCGGCAGCACCGTCGGAGCCTTCCGTGTTTAAGTGGACCTTGATCGGTGCGTTTATCGGTGCAGTTATTGCCATGGGAATTATTATTCTGAGATATCTGTTGGATGATACCATCAAGTCTGCGGAGGATGTGGAGAAATATCTGGAGCTTTCAACTCTGGCATTGATTCCCGATTTCGATACATCCGCAGATAAGAAAAAGAACTTTTTGGGAGCAAAGAATCCGCCGGAAAAAGACAAAGAGCACAAATCGAAGGAAAAGGAATCGAACCCGTCGAGTGGTGAAAAGGAAGCGATAGAAGTACTGGATATGGAAAAGGAGCAGAAAGAGATATGCAGACCATTGAATTAAAGCAGGAAATGCAGGACTTTCGTACAAAAGAGGCATTTAAGACACTTCGCGCCAATGTCGAATTTTCGGGAGAGGACGTTCATGTGATCTGTGTTACGAGCTGCACGCCGAATGAAGGTAAGAGCAGCGTTTCTTATGAGATGGCAAGATCCTTTGCCCAGAGTGGAAAGAAGACGATTTTGATTGATGCTGACCTCAGAAAGAGCGTTATGAGATCGAGACATAAAAAGGGAAAAGTCCGCTATGGACTGACAAACTATCTTGCCGGCAAGGCGGAGCTTGACGCAGCAATCTGTGAGACGGATGCGCCGAACTTTCATTTGCTCTTTGCCGGTCCTGTGCCGCCCAATCCCAGTGAACTTCTGGGGGGAAACAGATTCCAGACGATGGTAGAGGCTGCAAGACAGAAATATGACATGGTAATTATTGACACACCGCCTCTTGGAAGTGTTATTGATACAGCGGTTGTTTCAAAGTGCTGTGATGGTGTCATTATCATTATTGAGAGCGGAGCTATCAGCTATCGGTTTGCAAAGCGTGTGAAGGATCAGCTGGCACTGACAGGATGTAAAATTCTTGGCTGCGTTTTAAATAAGGTCAACATGAGCGGCAAGGGCTATTACGGCAAGTACTACGGCAAATATTACGGTAAGTACTACGGAAAGTATTATGGAAACTATGGAAACGGTGAGGACGAGTAGAGAGACCGTTCTGTGATTGCACAAAGGAGGAACAAAGGTGTACCGCAGAGATTCTCAGGAGTGGATGAAGCATATAGACTTTATTCTGTTGGATATTGTCTGGCTGAATATTGCCTTCGTAATTGCTTTTTATATCAGACATGGCTTCAGAAATCCCTATGGAGATAATGTCTATTTCAGTATGCTCCTTTTTCTGTCGTTGGCGGATTTGCTGCTTTGTGTGTTCACAAACAATTATAAAAATGTGTTGAAAAGAGGGTACTATAACGAATTCCGGGCTACGCTCCGTCAGGTATGCCTGCTGATGTTATGTGCCACTTTTTATTTGTTTACGATTAAGAGCGGTTCTGAAGTTTCGAGAACAGTGATCGGTCTTATGACAGCGTTCTATATGTGCTTTAACTATGCCGGGAGACTTCTGTGGAAATATTATCTGCGGAAGCGGTTGAACGGTGTAAGAGAGAAGACGCTGTTGATTGTTACTACAACACAGAGAATACAGAAGATCACAGAGGATATTTATAAGAGCTGTCTCGGAAGATACCGGATTGTAGGTATTGTAACGCTGGATGGCAGGGAACAACGTGAGTTGGACGGCATTCCACTGTTCCCTAATCAGGATGCCACGATGAAGAAGCTCAACAAGGAATGGATCGATGAGGTATTTATTGACGTTCCCCGTGAATGTGATTTCCCCAGACAGCTGATAGAAGAGCTGATGAGAATGGGGCTTGTCCTTCATATCAATCTTCAGGAGGAGTTAGAAAATCCATACGGTCAGAAGCAGTTCTTAGAGCGTATCGGAGGGCATACCGTACTGACCTCAAGCATCAATAATATCAGTGTTGGCGCAGTGTTTATGAAGCGGTTGATGGATATCGTTGCCGGTATTGTCGGTTCGTTGGCTACTTTAATTCTGACGATTATTTTAGGTCCCATCATCTTCATTCAGTCTCCGGGTCCTATCTTCTTCAAACAGGTCAGGGTGGGAAGAAACGGAAAGAAATTTAAGATGTATAAGTTCCGAAGCATGTGCATGGATGCGGAGGAGAAAAAGAAGGAGCTTGAGAAAGAGAACCGTGTTCAGGACGGTATGATGTTCAAGGTCAAGTATGATCCCCGTATCATTGGCTGTAAGAAGCTGTCGGACGGCAGGGTGAAGAAAGGTATCGGAAACTTTATTCGGGACTGGAGTCTCGACGAATTCCCGCAGTTTTTTAATATACTAATGGGTGACATGAGCCTCGTAGGAACCAGACCTCCCACAGTGGATGAGTGGGAAAAATATGATCTGCATCACAGAGCAAGACTTGCAATCAAGCCAGGGCTGACCGGATTATGGCAGGTCAGCGGAAGAAGCGAGATCATTGACTTTGAAGAAGTCGTCAAGCTGGATGCAAAGTATATCAGCGAGTGGAGCTTCGGGAAGGATGTAAAGATTGTCCTGATGACGATCGGCGCGGTGGTCAAGAGAAGCGGGGCGATGTAAGGGGGAGAGGTAAGAAGACATATCTCTGTTTAGCATAGTAAGGATTATGTACATGGATTTGGAGCGGAAGAATGTATGTGTAAAATTGAATTAGACAACAAAACAGTCTTTATTACCGGAGTAGCTGGCTTTATCGGTTCATATCTTGCAAGAAAGATTTGTCAGGAATCAGTCTCGACTACAGTAGTCGGCATTGACAACATGAATTCGTATTATGATGTTTCTTTAAAAGAATACCGCTTAAGGGAGTTATATCCTTATTCTACATTTGTTTTTGTTAAGGGCAATATTGCTGACAAGGAATTAGTAAATGACTTATTTGAGAAGTACAAGCCGTCTGTGGTCGTCAACCTTGCGGCACAGGCTGGTGTGCGTTATTCCATCACCAACCCGGATGCCTATGTGGAATCCAACTTGGTCGGCTTTTTTAATATTCTCGAAGCTTGCCGTCATTCCTATGATAATGGTCAGACTGGTGTAGAGCATTTGGTGTATGCTTCTTCCTCCAGTGTTTATGGTTCTAATAAAAAGATTCCGTATAGCACTGACGACAAGGTGGATAACCCTGTGTCCTTATACGCCGCAACCAAGAAATCCAATGAGCTGATGGCACATGCCTATTCAAAATTGTACAATATTCCATCCACTGGATTACGTTTTTTTACTGTCTATGGTCCGGCAGGTCGTCCTGACATGGCCTACTTTGGATTCACTGACAAGCTGGCGAAGGACGAGACTATCAAAATCTTCAACTACGGTAACTGCAAGCGTGACTTTACTTATGTAGACGATATCGTTGAGGGTGTTGTCCGTGTGATGAAGAAAGCACCTGACCGCAAGAGCGGAGAGGACGGTCTGCCGATTCCGCCGTATGCTGTTTATAACATTGGTAACCAGAAACCGGAAAATCTGCTGGACTTTGTGCAGATTCTTTCTGAGGAGCTGGTTCGTGCAAAGGTGTTGCCAGAAGACTACGACTTCGAGGCACACAAGGAGCTGGTTCCGATGCAGCCGGGTGATGTGCCGGTGACCTATGCAGATACCAGCGCATTGGAGCGTGACTTTGGGTACAAGCCTAGTACTGACCTGAGAACTGGTTTGCGGAACTTCGCTGAGTGGTACGCTGAGTTTTATAAATAAAGGGAAAATAGAGGGTTAGTAAAATGAGTGAGTTTAAGGATTTAAAGATTGCTGTTGCTGGAACTGGTTATGTTGGCCTTTCCATTGCTACGCTGCTGGCACAGCACCATCAGGTGACGGCAGTGGACATTTTGCCTGAAAAAGTAGAGTTGATCAACAGTAAGAAGTCCCCGATTCAGGATGAATACATTGAAAAGTATCTGGCAGAGAAAGAGTTGGATCTGACGGCAACGCTGGATGCAAAGGAAGCATACAGTGATGCGGATTTCGTGGTCATTGCTGCACCTACAAATTACGATAGCAAGAAGAATTTCTTTGATACCAGTGCGGTGGAAGCTGTTATCAAGCTCGTCATTGAGTACAACCCGGAAGCTATCATGGTCATTAAGTCCACGATTCCGGTTGGTTACACTGCAAGTGTTCGTGAGAAGTTCCATTGCGACAACATTATCTTTAGCCCAGAGTTCCTGCGCGAGAGCAAGGCTCTGTATGACAATCTTTATCCTTCTCGTATCATCGTTGGTACCGATGTGGATAATGCTCGTCTGGTAAAGGCTGCACACACTTTTGCAAAACTACTGCAGGAAGGAGCAATTAAAGAAAACATTGATACCCTGTTTATGGGCTTCACTGAGGCAGAGGCTGTCAAACTGTTTGCCAACACCTATCTGGCTTTGCGTGTCAGCTATTTTAATGAACTGGATACCTACGCCGAGATGAAGGGGCTGAATACTCAGCAGATCATCAATGGTGTTTGCCTTGATCCTCGTATTGGTATTCATTATAATAACCCGTCCTTTGGTTACGGTGGATACTGCCTACCTAAGGATACGAAACAGCTGCTGGCAAACTATGCTGATGTTCCAGAAAATCTGATTGAAGCTATTGTTGAGAGTAACAGAACTCGTAAAGATTTTATTGCAGATCGTGTACTGGAAATTGCTGGTTCCTATGTAGCTAATGATAGCTGGGATGAGAGTAAGGAGAAAGAAGTTGTTGTTGGCGTTTATCGTCTGACCATGAAGAGTAACAGCGATAATTTTAGACAAAGTTCGATCCAAGGTGTTATGAAACGTATCAAGGCCAAGGGTGCTACAGTGGTGATTTACGAGCCGACGTTGAAAGACGGCGAGAAGTTCTTTGGATCAGTAGTTGTTAATGATTTGGATGAGTTTAAGAAGCGCAGCCAAGCCATTATTGCAAATCGCTATGACGACTGTTTGGATGATGTAAAGGATAAAGTTTACACGAGAGATATTTTTAAGAGGGATTGATTTGTAATGGAGAGTATGTCTGAAAAAATAAAAGTGATTGTCTGCACACATAAAAAATGCGATATGCCGAAAGAATCAATGTATTTACCGTTACATGTTGGTGCGGCTGGAAAAAAGGATAAAGATGGACTTCCTCTTGATTTTGGTTATGCGAGGGATGATACAGGGGACAATATTTCGATAAAGAATTGGAATTTTGGAACGCAGACTGGCTTGTATTGGGCGTGGAAGAATCTTGATTCTGATTATAAAGGTTTGGTTCATTATCGAAGATACTTTGTAGGGGAAAATTATAAAAAGGGTAATATGCTTGACTCGGTGATCACTGAGAATGAAATTGAACCTATGTTAGGAAAATATAAAGTATTTGTTCCAAAAAAAAGACGATACTACATTGAAACTTTGTATTCACACTATGCACATACTCATGATGAATCCCATTTAAAAATAGCTGAAGACATAATCAAAAAGGATTGTCCTGAATACTTGGGCGCTTTTAATAAGGTGATGAAAAGAAAATGGGGCTATATGTTCAATATGATGATTTTAGAGAAATCCCTAATGGACGATTATTGCTCATGGCTATTCAATATCCTATTTCAGACTGCTGATTGCATAGATAAATCAAATCTCTCGGCTTTTGATAGTCGCTTTTGCGGAAGAATTAGTGAAATTTTATTTGATGTATGGCTTGAATATACATTACAGACAGGAATAGTTGATAAATCAGAGGTAAAGGAACTTCCGTATATGGAAGATGTTAATTGGTCTTTTAAAATAAAAGCTTTCTTGTCCGCAAAATTTTTGCATAAAAAATATGGTGTTAGTTCTTAAATAAGGAGAATAATAAGATGAAATATAAGTATATAGTGGTGGGTGCAGGACTTGCTGGCATTACGGTAGCTGAAAGAATTGCCACTCAGTTCCATGAAAAGGTACTGGTAATAGATAAGAGATCTCATATTGGCGGAAATGTTTATGATGAATATGATGATGCAGGAATTTTAATTCAGAAGTATGGTCCACATACTTTTCATACGAATGATAAGGAAGTTTTTGATTACATTTGTCAATATACAAAATGGCATGAGTATCAGCATAGAGTTATGTCTTATGTGAATGGTAACTTTGTACCTATGCCAATTTCCTTAGAGACTATCAATCAGCTTTATAATATGAATCTTTCTGAAGATGAGATGGAAGAATTTATAGAGTCAAAAAAAGTAAAGATTGATGAAATAAAGACAAGTGAAGATGTTGTATTGAGCCAGGGTGGCAAGGATATTTATGAGAAGTTTTTTAAGTACTTCACGATTAAACAGTGGGGAGTAGATCCTTCCAAGCTTGATAAGTCAGTAATCAGTCGAATTCCCTTCAGAAAGAATAGAGATACAAGATATTTTACAGATCAGTACCAGGGCAATCCTCAAGGCGGATTTACAAAGATGTGCGAGAATATGTTAAATCATCCAGAGATTAAACTCATGCTCAACACAGATTATAAGGAAGTAATCGATGATATTGAGTATGAGAAGCTTATTTATACTGGTCCGGTAGATTATTATTTCGATTATAAGTTGGGCAAGCTTAAGTGGAGAAGTATTAAGTTTATTTTTGAAACTTATGATTGTGATTCTTATCAACCTGTAGCAAGTACAAGATGGCCGATGGATTATGAGTACACAAGAATCACTGAATTTAAGAAGTTAACAGGTCAGAAGAACGAGAAGACAACTATATTAAAGGAAATCCCATGCGATGGAGAAGAACCTTTCTATACATTCCCTACTGCAGAGTGGAAAGAATTAGCTCAGAAATATAGAGAATTGGCTGCGCAGGAAGAGAATGTTATTTTCTTAGGAAGACTTGCTGAATACAAGTATTACGATATGGATGATGTTATTAGACGAGCGTTGGATGTATTTGAGAAATTAAAGTGATTAAGGATAAGTTGAAATGAAGGTTATAGTGCTTACAGCATTTTATCCAATACCAAATGGTACGCATGAAAGAATGTTCGTTCATGTTAGAAATTTATACTATAAGAGTCAAGGCGTTGATGTTACAGTGCTTAATTTTGATTCTTTAAATGATTATGTAATTGATCAAATCAGAGTAATAACACTAAAAACATTTAAATTAGAAAATCAGCATTATGATATTGCTATTAGTCATTCTGCAAATTTGAGAAATCATTACCTCTTCCTGAAAAAGTATGCAGATAGTTTTCAACATCTCATATTCTTCTTTCATGGACATGAAGTGCTTTATTTAAACAGAGATTATCCAAAGCCATACCAATATATGTGTACTGGGGGACAGCTAAAAAAATTGCTACAGGATATATATGATTGGCTAAAAATTAATCTTTGGAAAAACTACTATAAAAAACTTGCAAGTAAATCGTACTTTATATTTGTGAGCAATTGGGTATTGGATCATTATAAATTAAATTCAGGAATTAAAGAAGAAAATTTTTTAAATCATATTTTAGTTATTAATAACAGTGTTGGAGAAGAATTTGAAAAAAAAGAATATGATTTTAAAAGTGAAAAAAAATATGATTTCGTATCAATAAGGTCAAATATTGATGGCTCAAAATACTGTGTAGATATTATTGTAAAGTATGCGCAGATAAATTCAGATAAATTATTCCTACTGATTGGTCAAGGGAAATTTTTTGAACATTATCCTAAACCTGATAATCTAGTATGGATTAATCGGACAATAAATCACACAGAGATGCTACATTATTTAGACGAATCTAGATGTGGATTGATGCCGACCAGAGAGGATACACAGGGAGTTATGACATGCGAAATGATGGAGTATGGGATGCCTGTTATTACATCAGACATTTCTGTATGTAATGAAATTTTTTCTAATGTTAATAATGTAAAGTTGATTTCAAACGATAAAATAGAGGACATTGTAGGAATAAGTGATCAATTATTTTTAAAGTTGCCATACAAAAAACCAAATCTATATATTAAAAAGAAAACAATGGAAAAAGAATTAGAGCTAATTCGTGAATTATGTGAGGAATAATATGAATATTGTTCTATGTGAATATGCTGAGAAAAGAGAATTTACAGCAGGGAATAAAGCCAGGACGGATACTGTAAAAATTTTAATAGATTGCGGATATAAACATATTCCGCTTTATAAAAGTAAAAGTAAAAAAATGGTTGTATTTTTTCAGATGATTAGGGGATGTTTAGAAACGATCATCAAAGCAAATAAGAATGATATTGTTTTTATCCAATATCCCTATTATCCAATCTTAGTAAATAAAATTTTATTTCTAGTTTTAAGGTTTGGGAGATCTCTAAAAAAATATAAAATAGCATTGTTGCTTCACGATTCTCTCGGTCTGCGTACAGATGATGTCAACCAGAAAGATTTGAAAAATGAAGTAAGACAATTAAATAACCTGGATGTTGTGATTAGTCATAATGATAAGATGAAGGCTGAAATCCGCGAATGCGGTGGAGATATGAAACAGATTATATTGGGGCCTTTTGATTATTTGTATGATGGAAGTCCTGTAAATACTAGTTATGCGAAAAAAAATATAATAGTTATTGCGGGAAATCTATCAAAAAATAAATGTGGTTATCTTTATAAAATATCGGAATCAATTAGAAACTGTTCACTTAATTTATATGGCTTAGATTATTCTGGAGAGAAAAACGAAAAAATCTGTTATAAAGGAAAGTTTGCACCAGAAGAGTTAATCTCTCATTTAGACGGTGGTTTTGGACTTGTATGGGATGGGGACTCTTGTACGACCTGTAATGGTATCTTTGGAAGGTATTTGGCTTATAATAATCCACATAAATTTTCTTTATATATAGCGGCAGGATTACCGCTTATTGTTTGGAGTGAATCAGCTCTTGCTGAGTATGTAAAGAAATACAATCTTGGAATTGTGGTACATTCGTTAGATGAAATAGATAATCTTATTTCAAAGATGAGTGACTTCGAATATGAAAATATCAAGAATTGTGTACTAGACTATCGCAAAGAAATAATTCATGGAAAACATTTAAAAAAAGCAATAGAACAGTTGTAGAGGTAATGAAATGCAAAAAAAGATACTTTTAAAAGTTGGTGGAAGAAAGCATTTGGGAGAGTGTAGGTGGATTGACGCACTAGATGTCTTTGATGAAATATATTGCGCATGTATATATAGAGAAGATAGTTGGGAAAATGTAGATGACCGCATACATATAATTGAATTAAAAAAGACTTTTCTCAATCATTTTCTAACGGGTGTTATTCTGAGAACTAGGAATATAAAATTTCTTACAGCGCTTAATTGGTTGATAATATTACTTTTAAGATTGTTTAATATCTCTTGGCTAATGAGAATCAAAAATTCATTTCCAGACTTTGCATTGTGCAGTTATGGAGACTACGATAGATCTGACTTGACATTTTTAATTGCAAAGCCAGTTATTAGATGTCAAATTGTTAGAGCGTACAAAGAAACAAGAGTAGGATTTAATTTTTTGGAGTATCAAACGCTTAAAGGTATTAATAGATATGTGTTTTATGCTAAAGAACTGCAAGAGTTTCTTGAAAAGAAGTATGGTGATAAGTTATTTCTGAATAAAAACATTAAATATGGCTTAGATGAAAATGCATTATCGAGTCATATTCTAAATCAAATTAAATTTGAAGAAAAATTATCCACATATACTGAAAAAAGACATATTGTAATTTTATCATATAGAGTTGATTCTGCTCCTAATAGAGATAGAGATCAAGGCAGATATTATTATATAGAGACAATTAAGGAGTTAATTGACGCAGGACTGATTGTGCATCTTCATTGTGCCAAGTATAACAATTTCAATGGTGAAAATGAGTATGATAAATTAAGAGAGAAATACCCAAATGAATTCTTTATGGAGAAAGCTTTAAAAATGAATAGAGACTCATCCGTAGAAGAATGGGTTAAATCATGCGAAATTCTAAGCAAATATGACTTTGGATTAATGCACAATATTATGGAAAATTCATCAGTCTCTGAATTTGACAAAATAAATGTTCCACATAGGCTTTTTGCCTATGAGGCAGCGCATGTAATTCCGATTATTAAAGAAGGCCAAAATAAAGTTTTGGAGAGAATGTTTTGTAGCGAGAAGTGTGGGATAGTTTACCGAGATTTAATTGAATTAAGCAAAACGAATACAACCAGTATTGAATATTATACACCAAATTATAAGAATTATTTGACACAAATACAGTGATGATAATTACATAAGGAAAATAGAGCAGGTGAATGAATGCCAAAAACGAAGAAAATTACAGCCAAAAGTATCAAAATTAATTATTTATATAATTTAGTGTATGAAGTATTTGCTGTTATAGCACCATTAATTACTACTCCTTATGTTTCTAGAGTGCTTGAACCAGAGGGGGTTGGGATATATAGTTTTACATATTCAATAGCGCAGTACTTTGTGATTCTTGGAAATCTCGGGATATCAATTAGTGGACAGATGAAGATTGCGGAAGCGAGAGATGATATTTATAAAACCTCTAAGATTTTTTATGAGTTATTTTTTTTAAGATTTATTACAGTTTCAATGAGTATTTTGATTTACCTCGCGCTCGCTTTTAACGCAACTTCCTATAGAACAGCTCGCATTATTCTTGGCATGTTTGTGTTTGCTTCTGTCTTTGATGTTTCTTGGTTTTTCAGAGGAATAGAGAACTTTTCAAAAGTTGTTTTTAGAGATATTTTTGTTAAAGTATTCATGATTATAATGATCTTTACTTTTGTAAAGACGCGCCAGGATGTAAATATATATATATTACTAATTGCCGCATCGGCACTTTTGGGTAATTTAACATACTTTGTATCTTTAAAAAAAATACTCGTTAAAGTTCAAATTAATGAATTGAGAGTGTTTGAACATTTTAAAAGTTGCTTAGTTTTTTTTATTCCAACAGTTGCCACATCAGTTTATACTATTTTGGATAAGACAATGCTTGGTTGGTTGACTGGAAATGCTATTGAAAATGGTTATTATGAACAGGCTCATAAAATAGAACAAATTTTATTAATTATAATCACATCATTTAATACAATAATGAGATCCAGAATGACATATCTATTTGGTCTGGGAAAATATGAAGAGATGAAGATGAAATTAGAAAGATCTCTCTCTCTGATATTGTTTTTATCAATTGGTATGTCTGCAGGACTTATTGGGACGGCAAAAGTTCTTATTCCATTATTTTTAGGTGATGGTTTTTTTAAATGTGTTGCACTCTTGCGGATATTTTCTTTGCTGCTTATATTAATAGGCATTAGTAATTGCTTAAATACGCATTTTCTTGGTCCTTGCGGAAGGCAAGGGAAAAATAATATTGTTTTGATCTTGGGAGCGGTAATAAATGCTTTATGTAATTATATTGTCATCCCTAAATATGGAGCTATAGGAGCAGCATGCGCTTCTGTATTGGCTGAACTTATAATTCTATTGGGCTATTTATTCCTATCTCGGGACTTTTACAATCCGATTAGATTATTTACTGTATGTTGGAGGTATTTGATAGCAGGTATTGTTATGTGTATTTGCGTTATGCATCTTGGAGAATGTATTCAATTAGAATCAATAATTAAACTTTTATTACAAATTGTTGCCGGCTGTGTAATTTATTTATTAATAATTTTTGCTCTAAAAGATAAATTTTTAATAGACTTCGTCAAAAATGCAAAAAAAATATTATTGAAAAGGGTGCAATAGGATGATAGTAGTTTTATTCCTGACATTATTAATACTGTTATGGTTTTCATATGAAGTGATGGAAAGAGAAATTATTAATCCATCGTTTATATTTGTATTATCTTTTACATTTTCCGCTACCATAGCCACCCTATATAGCTCAAAGTGGAGTTTAGACTTACATAGTAATACTTTTTGTGTCTTGACAGGCGGTGCCATTTTATATATTTCTTTTTCTGCCTTAATCCATTCAATTAGCAAAAAAAACATTGTAAAGGAAGAATATAAAACTATATATGAACCTGATACGATAAAGTCGGTATGCCTGATAATTGTTAGTATAGTATCAATAGTATGGACGATACAGTTCCTAGTGCACAACATTTCTGAAAGCACATTAGCACGTATAATTTATACTTATAGATATGTGAATGTCTTTACCACAGACAAAATACTTATGCCTAAATTGCTTGGATATTTGAGGTCAATAGTTACAGCGATTGGTTATTTCTATGCTTTTTTATTAGGCTATAAATTGGCTGCTTTAAAAAAAATTGACTTTATTTATTTAATTGTTGTTATATTAAGCATTGTAAATGCGAGTTTGACCGGTGGAAGACAGCAAATGATTAATATTATATGTGCTACTATTTGTGCATATATTTTAGTGTTACAGAAGAAAAATGGAAGTGGAAAAGTTATTACCATCAAGAAATTATTTAAATATTTTGTGATTGTTTTCGTAGTGCTTTGGATTTTTAAAAGCGCTGGGGAGTTTATCGGAAGGAGTAATTCAAGCACAACATTAATGGACTATATTGCTAAATATTGTGGAGCAGAAATAAAGAATTTGGATTTATTTTTACAAACGGATAAAATTCATCATGGAAATATTTGGGGCATGCAGACATTTTATAGTTTTTGGTCATGGACAAATGTGTCTCTACCTATGAGAGATTTAGCATTTAATTATGTGAATGGATTCAATTTAGGAAATGTATATACTACATATTATGATTACATTTATGATTTCGGATATCTTGGAGTGATAGTTTTGATACCACTCATGGCTTGTATAGTGCAGGCTATATACGAAAAAACAAGAAAATCCACCATAAAGCCTTCCACTATGTTTTGGTTTGTACTTTTTGGATATGAGTTTCCTAATGTCTTATTTAGCTTCTTCTCGAACGAATTTTATATTTATAATTTAAGCAGTAACTTCGTCCAATATATTATTGTTTGGATACTATTATTAATCTTTATTTATAAGATTAAGATTCCAAAATTTGTTTTACATAAAAAGCATATTGCAAAAATGGAGCGTGAAGATTAGCATGGAATCTAAAATACGTAAAGAAGAATTTGATATCCTTAAAGCGATTGGAATGTTGTCTATTATTATCGGTCATATGGGAATGACCAGTATTTCAAATATTGTTTATACCTTTCATGTTCCATTGTTTTTTCTCGTAAGTGGTTATTTTTTTAAATCTCGAAAAGAACTTTTTACCAAAAGACATAAAATCTTATTAAAAGTGTATTTGTTTACATCAGTTTTTATTTCAGCTATAAAAATTCTTATAGCTTTTATGATAAATAATCAATCTATTTTGACGGTTATAGAAAACGAAATCATTTCTATAGCATACGGAAGTGGTAATATTAACAATCAGATATTGGGTTATACAATTCCTTGCGTTGGCGCTATTTGGTTCTTGCTTGCTTTATTTTGGACCGATATTATATATTTTGTAATTTGCAGATATATTAATAACGAACTTTATAAACTTATTATTACCGGTTTTTTATTTTTGATAGGGGTTTTTACTCAGTCTCAGTGGTTACCTTTTTCTATACAATCAGGTTTAATTGGAGCATTCTTTTTTTGTTTGGGCGATGAATTTAAAAAATCTGGCATAAAATACTCAACACCAAATCGATTTGTCTTTATAGCTATTATGATGGCATTGTTAGGATTATGGGGGAGTTTTAAGTATGGACATTTATCGTGTTCAACAGGAGAATTTCCATGCATATTCGTTAATGTTTTAGGGGCTTGTGGTTTAACATATCTTTTGCTATATTTTTCAAGAAAAATTTCAAAATATAGGATTGCTAAATTTGTATCTTTTTATGGACAAAATACTATCGTAATATTATCGTTTCACTTGATGGAATTGGAACTGTTTCCTTGGACATCTTTTTTGTCCATCTTTCCTAATCGTATTTTAGGAAGGCTTGTACAAATCTTTTTAAAAGTAGTTTGGTCTGTTTTTGGAATATATATTGTTAAGAAATTTACAATTTTAAGATCCATTTATTCATAACTGTTGAATGTGAGGTACTAGTGTATCGACATATTGATGTTTAGGCAAATATTTCTGGCTTTTATTGCTGTTTTTTGGTATAATAAAAGAAACGGCGGTGATTTCCTATG
>CAKRUB010000007.1 GCA_934402375.1 uncultured Acetatifactor sp. | reverse complement strand
ATTTTTCATGTGCTTCGCTGATAAAATTGATTGTCTGTTCCTTTTTGTTTTCTGCTCCTAACGCTGTGTTGTTCATAATGGACCTCCATTTCATTATTTCATGTGTTTGTTGCACTTAAAACCATTCACAAATGCGCAAAAAAAGGACATTCCTAAGTAATTAGAAATGTCCTTTGGTTTCGATGTTACTGTCACGAGTAACAAATTGTTGCACTTACGGGTGAAAATGTAATATCAGGTATTATCACTTATTATTCCACAAAAAACTGTTGCACTTTTGTTGCACCTGTGCGGTTTTGTTGTACTCATTTTTCTATAACACGTTACAATATTTTATTGAAAATCCAACTATTCTTCTGAGAATAACTGCTGTTTGCGCTGTATCATTTCATCAATCCTTGCGATATACTGCGCTACATCCTTGACATTCTCGCATCTTTCAATCCGATGCGTGCCGTCCGGATTTGGTTCTGTCCAGACACGTTTTGTGGAAGCTCCGGCTCCGCATGCCACGATGGTCTGTTTCTCCTCCATGATCAGAATATTATACAGCCCAAGTCTGCCCTCCCTCGCATAGCCGACATTCTCAAAGTTGCCGGACATATTTTTCTGGCGGTAAAGGTAATAGGGCACGAGTCCGAGATGCTTTGCGCCCTCTGCGGCGATCTCCATTGTCTCGTCCGTATTGTGCAGCATGGCGACACCGTTCTCCTGAATCCACTGGTTCAGCCGGGATGCCCGCTTGATTGCCAGTGAATGTACGGTGAGACTGTCCGGTGCAAGCTCCACGACACGATCCACCGTCCGCTGCACGTCCTCCTCCAGTTCACCCGGAAGTCCCAGAATCAGATCCATATTGATATTGTCAAAGCCGACCTTTCTGGCAAGCGCATAAGCCTCCTCCACCTGTGCCACAGAAGCCCTTCTTCCGATAATGTCCAGCGTCTCCTGCTTCATGGTCTGGGGGTTGACAGAAATCCGGGTAACTCCGTGCCGGTAAAGCACGCGCAGCTTTTCCTCCGTTATGCTGTCCGCACGTCCCGCCTCCACGGTAAATTCCTTCACGGTTCCGAAATCAAAGAGCTCCTTCAGTCTCGTGAGCAGTCTGTCCAGCTGCTCAGGCTCCAGCGTCGTCGGAGTACCGCCGCCGATATAAACACTGTCAAGGATTCTGCCTTGACAAAGCTCCCCGACCGCCTCCAGTTCCCTGATCAGACAGTCCAGATAGCTGTCGACCTGCTTCCGGTAGCCGCCGATCGGATAAGAGGTAAACGAGCAGTAAAGACAGGTCGTCGGGCAGAATGGGATGCCGATATAGAGACTGTAGCCCTTCTCGTAATGTATGCCCGATAAAAGCCGCCTCTCGCGCTCCGCAATGTCGAACGCAAGCTCCGCCTTCTCCTCGCTGACCTGATGCTTCTCTCTGTAAAAGTCCAGTATCTCCTGCCTGCTCTTCCCCTCCTCGAGCATCCCATAGGCAATCTTCGTCGGACGGATACCGATCAGATTTCCCCACGGCAGTGTCTTTCCCGTCTCCTGGCAGAGTACATTATATAAAAAGCATTTGAAGCCAAGCTTCACCTGCCTCGTATACTCTGCGTCGCCGTCCTCTCCCGCCGGAAAATTCTGCCGCAGGATTCCATGTGCTTCCGCTGTCCAGTAATAATCCCTGTCTTCCATCCACAGCTTCGCCTGATTCTCCTGCAGTTCCACCCGGATATTGACCTTATCCGCAAGCTCCTCACGGTTCTTCTGTCTGCTCTCGGGCATCAGCACCGCGACCTGCTCCTCCGGGTAAAAAGCCTTTACCAGCGAATAAACGTCATACTCTATGTTCTCCCTGTTCAATTCCAAAACCAGCATAATTTCATCCTCAACCTTTCCTGACTTCCACCGCTATTCTTTATAGCGCCGGCACCTCTCCTCTACCACTATGAATTCTATAACTATCATCACTAACCGCGAGCCCCCTCTATCTCAAGTAACAGTTGTGCAAGATGCACCTGACCACAAGCAGCGCACTCTGGAGCCGCCGGCGCTTAGTCTCCGTACTATGGAGACTTATGTGCCGCTGCGTGCGGAAGGTAGCGAGAGCGTGCCTGCGGTGGTCTGTGTATCCTGCGCAACGTCACTAGCGGAAATGTAATCTCTCCATTACCTATAAATATCAAAAAACCAATACAGCGGCTTTTTATACACAGGAAGCGCCCCATACTCCTCCTTCGCCAGCCCCCTGCTGAACTTCACCATATCCCTGAACTCCTGCTTCGAGAGCCCGTGCTCCCCGAAACCGCTTTTCTCAATCCACGCGCGGTATCTCTTCGCTTCCTCGCTCTCCCCTGTCAGCCTGCCCCGATGCCCGGAGATCCATAGCAGAACCGCCAGATTCCGACGGAACAAAAATACCTTCTTCCTGTCCGTCGCGCGACACATTCTCCAGTAGCAGCCCTTCCGCAGCAGCCATAGCGCCGCACTGCATAAGAGCAGCGTGCCTATCGTGCCAAATACTTTTTTCATAAGCGCCTTGGCCTGCGGACTCAGCTCCCAATGCGGTTTCTGCACACCGGCTTCGCCGCCCGCATTTCCGGTCATGCCGTTTCCGACATTTCCACTGCCAGCAGCATCCGCTCCGCCGTTTCCGTTCCCCGTGGCGCCTGCTCCACCGTTTCCGTTCCCCGCCGTGCCTGCTCCACCGTTTCCGTTCCCCGCCGTGCCTGCTCCGCCGTTTCCTGTTCCTGTCGCATCTGTTCCGCTGTTTCCGGTTCCCGCTGCACCTATTCCGCCGTTTTCATTTCCTGTCGCACCTGCTCCATCAGTTCCGCTCCCTGCCGTGCCGCTTCCGTCGTCTGCACCGTTCTGCGGCATCTCTCCGGTCGGATCGGGTGGCTGTGTTTCCTCACCGACAGTGTCGTCCGGCAGTTCATCCGCACCTGTCAGTTCCTGCTCCTGCAAAGGTTCCTCCGTCGCTGCCGGAGGCTCCGGTATGGACTCAAAGGTGTCGGTGAGCTGCCCGGTAAGCTCCAGCTGCTCCATGGTATTATCATCCGGAAAAGCCTCCGCCCCCGGTGTGACCTCCACCGGAATCCAGCCGACACCATCCAGATAGACCTCGACCCATGCATGTGCCTGCCGGTCCCTGACAACCGCCATATATTCCCCTCCCGCCATGCCGGAAAACTCCGAAGCCGACACGGAATAGCCCGTCGCATATCTTGCAGGCACACCGAGATACCGCAGCATCAATACCGCCGCCGAGGCAAAGTGCGCACAATATCCCTCGTGGCTCTCAAAGAGAAAATACTCCACAAAATCCTTCCCGCGGGGTGTACTCTCCACCCTGAGATTGTAGGTCGCCGTTTTCTGTAAATAAGTCAGGACATCATAGACACTGTCATATAAGTCGCCCTGCCGGAAGCCTGAATCTTCGAGAAATTCCGTAAGCTCCGGAAGCTGCTCTGCGGGATAGTCCAGAAAGCTCTCATAGACATAGCTGCGGTAATTCCTTTCCAGCTCCACCGACTCTTCGGTAATCCCGGTCGCGGCAAAGCTGCTGTCCGGCGCGTGGTAGGAAAACTCATAGCTGCTGCCTCTGCGTCTGGCGCTTCCGTCCCAGCGCACACGATCCTTTTGTGTCATTTCAGCCCCGTATGGGTAAAGGCTGTAGCTGCCCTTTCCGGCGAGCTCCTCAATCCGTATAATGCCCTCCTCACTCTGTCCGAATGCCTCATACACCAGATTGACAAGCTCTCTGCCGCTCTCCGGCAGTTTCATCCCCTGCTCCCTGTAGAAACGCTTAAAACCCGCATCCCCCGCAGCCTTCCACTCGTCTCCGGCATAATCCTTTCCAATAAAGCCTCTTAAGTAAACAGCCGTCTGTGGCATCGTGTCTGTTGTCACACGGTACACAGGCTCCCCTGTATACTCCGGTATTTTGTCCCTTTTCAGCCTGCCGTTTACATCGACGCTCCCTTTGCCAAAATTGTGAATCTCATATCTGACCTGCGGAATCCATTCGTCATTTACCCTGTAATATAAATTAACCCTGAACTCCTTTATCTCCTCATATTTTTCATCGAACACCGGCAGAATGAAGCGCTCCATCCAGAGGACAAGCACCAGCATCACCACTGTCCCGAACAGCACTGCCCACCGTGCCGCCCTCTCGTCATCTCTGTGTGCACTCTTAATCACTGCCGCCGTGAGCCCGACAATGCACAGACCGACGACACCGTCCGTCGGGAACCGATCCATCCCGCATGCCGCCGCAAACCAAAGCGCGTGTACAAGAACCACCGCGAGCACCCGCGCTCTCACCACTCCATACCCCAGCAGGAGAAAAAAGGGAACTAGAAGAAACAGAAAGCTCAGCTCCGCCGTTCCCTGCAGGGAAAGCTCTTCTGCCTCCACTCCGAACTCCCAAGTCAGCTGGATGCCGAGCCGTTGATTGAGCACTGACACCGCATCCTGCAAAGCCCATGCAAGGCTCTCCGACATCTGGCGATAAGAGCGCAGAATCACCGCCAGATAAACTCCCGCCGCAACACCTGTCCTGATCAGCATATGCCTTCTGTCTGTTTTCATCCAGAATAGAGCGCACAGGACACTCACCACCGCAATTCCGCCGGGCAGTGTCGCGGGATTGGTGTAGCAGAGCTCTCCGATTCCCAGCGCATCGACCATCGCCTTCGCAACTCCGAATGCGTTCAGGAACAGCAGCAATATGCAAAACAGAAGATTTCCCTTAGTCTTCATCGACGCACAGCTCCCCTATATACAGTCTTCCGTCAGCCTCCAGATGAAAGCCCTGCTTACATATTGCATCCTCATCCTCCCCGAAACCTACTCTGCTGACATCAATCAGCTCAGACAGACAGGAATGAAGCTCTTCCGCAGTCGTAATCCTCCTGCCCTGCGAAATTCCCTCGCCTCTCCAGAACACCAGAAAGCCCTCCTCCGAAATCTCCGAAAAAAAGGTCATGACCGTGCACGCTCTCTCGAGAAATGCATCCCGCTTATCCGCATCCGCAAGTACTTCCTCCGTCATATTCAGGTACAGCCTGACATCCCTGTCCGCCTCGTGATCCTTCACCTGAAGATTCTCCGACTTCGCCATGAGCTTCCAGTGGATGCTGCGCACGCTGTCCCCGGGCTGATACTCCCTGACGATCAGATCCCCGTCTCCCCGGCTGCTCCGCGCATTGAGGAGACCAACGATCCTCTCCATCTCGGTCTCACCCATGGGAACATAGACCGGCATGACCGGAATCGAAACCCTTCCGCTTCTGCGCAAGGGCATAGAAAAAAGGCCAAGGCAGTCATACATCCTTGCCTTTGCCACTGTCGCCTCCACACGTCCACAGTGTGTCGTCTGAAACTCGAACTCTATCTTCCTGCGGCTGCGCCCACTGATTCCCCGAAGCCACCTCCGCTGACGCACATCCTTCGCTCCCCGGAAATGCCAGCGCATGTCTGCCCGCACACCTGCCAGCGGAAGCAGTCCGCGATTTTTTATCTTAATGGAAAATGTGATCGTCTGCCCTCTGGTGACAGACACCGCAGGAGCCTGCGGTTCCACCTTACATTGAAAAGCCTTTACCAATACGGATACCAGACACACAGGAGGCACAGCAATCCAGACACCAAGCATCAGTCTCAGTCCCTGAAAGGTATATAACATACACAGCCAGATTCCTGCTGCCAGAATCAAAAGATACAACAATTTTCTTCTAAACATCTCACCTATACTTTTCTCTGGGCTTAGGTTCCCGAACCTGTCCGCAGATCTCTTCCAGAATATCCATTGCCGTTTTGCCGTTCAGACGCGCTTTCTGGTTTAATCGTATCCGGTGAATCCCGACATCCCCGAATGCCCGCTTGACATCCCCCGGCACAACATACTCCCGGTCATTCAGATAGGCGTAGGCACGCGCCATCCTTCCCAGCGCAAGCGTACCTCTCGGGCTGAAACCCAGCTCCAGCATGGGATGCTTCCTTGTCTTATCCGCAAGCATGACCATATAGCGGTAAATGGAATCGTGGATATAAACCTCCTCGGCTTCCTTCTGCATCCGCTGTAAATCGTTCCCGTCAGCGACCGGTACAACGGAGTCCAGAGGTCTCTCCGTGTGTCTCCGCTTCAGGAGCGCTACCTCATCCTCCACCGCAGGATAGCCCATTGTAAGGCAGATCAGGAATCTGTCCAGCTGCGCCTCCGGCAGTCTCTGCGTTCCGTAGGAGCCCACCGGATTCTGGGTAGCCAGTACGATAAACGGCTTCGGAACCTGTCGCGTGACACCGTCCACTGTGACATTTCCCTCCTCCATGACCTCAAGCAGCGCCGACTGCGTCTTCGGTGAGGTTCTGTTGATTTCGTCCGCCAACAGTAAATTACACATGACTGCTCCGGGATGATACTCAAACTTCCCAGTCTCCTTCCGGTACATGGAAAAGCCCGTAATATCCGAAGGCATGACATCCGGTGTAAACTGAATACGGTTGGAAATCAGCCCGAACGCCTTGGAAAATGCCATCGCCATCTCCGTCTTTCCCACTCCCGGGACATCCTCCAGAAGGACATTGCCCCTTGCCAGAATCGCCGCCGTCACCCGCTCAATACAGTCGTCCTTCCCGACGATAACCTTTCTCACCTCATCCATCACAAGATGAGCCTGTCTGCTCTTTGCCTCCACCTTACAAAATCCCCTCCCCTGATAGTTATCCCAGAAAGGGATTATATTCCTTCTCATGTCCGATCGTCGTGCTCTCGCCATGCCCCGGATATACCTTCGTATCATCCGGCAGAACAAACAACTTTTCGCGGACAGAGCGCACCAGAGTGCTCATGCTGCCTGTCGGGAAATCCGTTCTGCCGACAGATTCCGCAAACAGCGTGTCCCCCGACAAAAGGAAACCCGCCTCCTCGAAATAATAACAGCAGCCTCCCGCCGTATGTCCCGGCGTTGCAATTACTTTACAAGTCATTCCGGCGATTGTAAGTTCCTGTCCGTCCTTCACATAGACATCCGCATAGGTCGTGCAGGGGCGTCCCGCCTGTCTCGATACGTTCTTGTCCGCATCCTGCAGGAGCACTCTCTCCGCCTCATAGGCATATGCCTTCACCGGCTCTGCGTCCTCATCCGACGCTGCATTCGCCGCATCCCGGAGCTCGTCCAGCCCCCAGATATGGTCGAAATGACCGTGCGTCAACAGAATTCCCGCCACGCGGAAGCCATTCTTCTGCAATGCCCTGAAGATGTTTACACCCTGATCTGCGGGGTCAACGACAATACATTCCGCGCCGCCCTCACGATATAAAAAATAACAGTTGGTCTGGCAGACGCCAAGTACCATCTTCCCAATCTTAATCTGTGCCATGCATTCTCCCCTTCTGCCGGTAGCCGCTGCCTTAACCGGTAGTTCTCTCAATGTCGATCACGCTCTCGATGCCTCTGATCTTCTCTATCACACGGTTCAGTTCCTCCCTGCTTTCGATTTCAAAGGTCGTCTGAAGCGTCGCAAGTCCCTGCTTGCTGGTTCTGGTATTCATTGTAAGGATATTGATATTCCGCTCTGTCAGCGCCTTGGAAATATCTGCCAGCAGACCGTTTCTGTTGTTTGCAAATATCTTGATTTCCGCTACATATTTCTCCGCTTCGCCCTTATTTTCAGGCATCTGCCATTCCGCATCGATCAACCTTGCCCTCTCTATCTCCGGCAGGTTCATCATATTGACGCAGTCCGTCCTGTGGATGGAAATGCCGCGTCCTCTTGTGACAAAGCCGACAATCTCATCTCCCGGAACCGGCGAACAGCACTTGGAGAAACGCACGGAGAGATCGGCAATGCCCTTTACGACAATACCGCTCTTCGGCTTCATCTGGGCGGGCTTTGCACTCGCTGCCGCGCCTGCCTCCGCAATGCTGGCAAGAACCTCCTCGTTCGTCATCTCCTTCCGGTGATCGCGGTCGTAAAGCTCCTGCATTCTCGAGGCAATCTGCCCCTCCTTCAGAGCGCCGTGACCGATTGCCGCCAGCACGGCATCCCACTCGCGGAAGCCGTATTTGTGCATTACAGCCTCCATGTATTCCGGCTTCAACAGCTCCGGCAGATTAATTGATTTCGTCTTGCAGTAGGTGGACAATAATTCCTTTCCCTTGACGACATTGTCCTCCTTCAATTCTGCCTTGAACCATTGGTTGATCTTATTCTTCGCCTGCGTGCTCTTGACAATATTCAGCCAGTCACGGCTCGGCCCCTTGGAATTCTGTGAGGTGATAATTTCGATCCGGTCGCCGTTCTTGATCTCATAATCTATTGTCACGAGCTTTCCGTTGACTCTGGCGCCGACCATCTTGTTTCCCACCGCCGAATGAATGCTGTAGGCAAAGTCGATCGGCGTGGAGCCTGCGGGCAGATTCTTTACCTCACCCGAAGGCGTAAAACAATATACATTGTCAGAGAACAGGTCGAGATCATTCTTTAACAGGTTCATAAACTCCCTGTTATCCGACATATCCCTCTGCCACTCAAGGATCTGGCGCAGCCATACCAGCTTTTCCTCTTCCTGCGCCTCGACCTTCTTGCCGTCGGACGCCTCCTTGTATTTCCAGTGCGCGGCGATACCGTACTCAGCCGCCTTGTGCATCTCAAAGGTACGGATCTGTATCTCAAAGGGCTGTCCGGTGCTTCCGATCAGCGTCGTGTGCAGCGACTGATACATATTCGCCTTCGGCATTGCAATATAATCCTTAAAGCGTCCCGGGATCGGCTTATACATCTCATGGATCACCCCGAGCGCGGCATAGCAGTCCTTCACCGTATCCACGATAATACGCACGGCGAACAGATCATAAATCTGGTCGAGCGTCTTATTCTGGTTCTTCATCTTCTTATAAATACTGAAAAAGTGCTTTACACGGCCATCGACCTTCGCCTTGATCCCCGCCTTGGCAATATGTTCGCTGACCTCGTCAACGATTCCCTGAATATACTGCTCTCTGGCGCTCTTCCTCATGGCGATCTGGTTTACCAGATCATAATATACATCCGGCTCCAGATATTTTAACGACAGATCATCCAGCTCAATTTTAATCTTGCTGATGCCCAGTCTCTGCGCGATCGGACAATAAATTTCAAGCGTCTCTCTGGCAATCCGCTGCTGGCTCTCCGGCGTCTTGTATTTCAGGGTACGCATGTTGTGCAGCCTGTCGGCGAGCTTGATCATGATGACACGGATGTCCTTTGCCATGGCAAGGAACATCTTCCGCAGATTCTCCGCCTGCATCTCCAGCTTCTCATCGGACTGGTCCATACCCGGCGTGGACAGCGGAATTTTCTCCAGCTTTGTCACACCATCGACGAGCAGAGCGACATCCTCGCCGAACTCCCGGCGCAGATCGTCCTCCGTCATGGCGGTGTCCTCGACCACGTCATGCAAAAGTCCCGCAACGATGGTCTCCTTATCCAGCTCCAGATCAGCCAGTATGATCGCCACATTCAGCGGATGGATGATATAGGGCTCACCGGATTTCCTGAACTGGTTCTTATGTGCCTCAGCCGCCGCCCGGTATGCCTTCTCAATCATGGAAATATCGTCGCTCGGATGGTATTTCCGCACACGCTGAATAAGCTCCTGATACAGGTCATCGGGATTTCTGAATTCTTCGGATTCACTTATTCTGTCGTCCTCAAAGACAATCTCGTTCTTTTCCTCTGCCATAGCTGTCCCACGCTCTCATTGTCTGCTATACGTTCTTATGTCAATTTACTTACCGGAATAACAGATTGCAGACTCCAGACGATAGCCTGCCAGTCTCTCTCTTCCCTTCAGTCCTGCCAGCTCGATCAATACCACAACGCCGACAACCTTGCCGCCAAGCTCCTCGATCAGCTTGATCATTGCCTCCGTAGTGCCGCCCGTAGCGATCAGATCGTCTACGATCAGCACCCTCTGTCCGGGCTTGATGCTGTCCTTGTGCATCTCGATGGTAGCCTTTCCATATTCCAGATCATAGGAGGTTGACACGGTCTCCCTCGGAAGCTTCCCCGCCTTGCGGATCAGGACAAAAGGCTTTTTATTGTTATAAGCGATCGGTGTTCCGAAGATAAACCCTCTGGACTCCGGTCCTACGACCACATCGTAATCAAGATCCTTGATCTTATCCTGCATAGTGTCGATTGCGAGCTGCAGTCCATCCGCATCCTGTAATACACTTGTCACGTCCCGGAAAATGATTCCCTTCTCGGGAAAATCAGGTATACTCACTACATATTCTTCCAGCTTCTTCATAACCTATATCCTCTTTTCTTGTGTTTTATTATAAATGTTAAGGCTCTTCTTGTCAAAAAGCCCTGTTTCCCAATCCTCAGTTGTCCTTGTTTTCCTCCGCAGAGCCTGCGATCTCCGTGTAGGTGCTGTCAACCGCAGTCAGCTCCTGCACATATCTCTTGACCTTTGCCGCAAGATAAACTGTCACAACACAGTCCGTCACACCGCTGAAGACGAGACCGAGTCCAAGAATCCTGAACAGCAGAACGCCCCACTGAAAAGGATTGCACATCAGCAGAATACCGAGCGCGACATTGACTAATGCAAAGATCAGCATAACAATCCAGTTTCCGTATTCCATACGCTTCATGTCGATCACATTCTGGAGCTTTCCGCAGCCGCTGATCAGCACGAGCACCCCCAGCATAAAGGGAATGGCGGCAATGATAAACTCTATCTTATTCAGTACCAGTATGCCCGCCACGATGCCGATCAGACCATGCAGAAAATCATTGTGGTAATAGCTCTGGTGCGCGTCCCTGAGAAGATAGCTGATCATGGATACCGCACCCGCCACAATCAATACCACGCCAAGCAGATAACCGAGCGCCTTCTGCATCGTCTCCGGAACGATCAGCGCGACAAGCCCCAGCAGTATATAAAGAATTCCGGTCAGCAACGCATCCCACTTCATCTCTTTAAAGAATTTCTTCATGAGCATAACCTCCTTCTAAACCAAAACAGGACTCTTTTGTCAAAAAGAGTCCTTGTAGCCGGTTCCTGCTTACTTTCTGCCGCAGCATTTCTTATATTTTTTGCCGCTTCCGCAAGGACAGGGATCATTGGGATATATCTTTGCGTCCTTTACGATTGTTGTAGAGGACTTCTGCTCCTTGTAAAGAGCCTTTCTTGTCTCCTCGTCGAAAATGTCGTTCCACTCTTCCAGATTATACAGCCAGTCAGCCTCTGCCGCCACCATGTTCTTATAGAGCAGCGCCTTGTCAAAGCCGAGATTGACCTCTGTGTCCTCCTCCATCTCCTCGATCGGATTCTTCTCCACTAAGCTGTCATTGATGCCGTCGAGGAATCCCGTCATGGTAAGAACGGGAACCTTGAATCTGTCGGCAAGCTCTCTCACCGTTCCCTTTACTACCTCGTCGGGATTCTTCAGGAGCTGTGCGTAAATTTCCTTCTCTGTCTGGAAATAGGAACCCCATATTTTCTGCAGCTGAGCCTGTCCAACCGACTCATCATAAGCTACTTTCTTCCATTCATCTAACAATGCCATAAAAACTACCACCTTTTTCTTATTCGGAATTAAATACCATGCTCATAAGTATATACCAGATTGTCTCTAAAAACAATAAAAAATTGTGTATAAATTCTTTTTCGCGGGCAATACTTTATTTTGTCAAGGAACCCCCTCCTTTGATTTTCAATCCTCCCCTTTTATAAGGCCCCCGGACTTGGGTCACCCCTTGTCCGGGGACTTTGACTTTTCGGCTGTGGGATGCTATGATTAAGAAAAAGTCCAACGAAGGCGAGGCATTTCCCATGAGCAAAAACAAATCATCCAAAAAAATACCGTCCAAACAGATCGTTGCCATCATCGGCATCGTCCTGCTGGTTCTGATGTACCTTGTCACCCTGATCGTGGCTATTTTCGACTCCTCTGCCTCCGGCAGCCTGTTCCGGATGTGTCTTTTCGCCACGATTGCCATTCCCTTCCTCATCTGGATCTATATCTGGCTCTACGGCAGACTTACAAACAGACATACCATTGCCGACCTTGACATCGGCGGTAAGCGTGACACAGACGAGGACAGATCCTGACATTTCAGCGGTCACACTCCCATGATTTTCAACAGCTTTTCCGCAGCGGCAGAGAGGGGCGTCCGGTTGTTTCTCGCAACGCAGAAGCTCCTCTTCGGAAGCAGCTTATTAAAGCGCAGCTCGAACAGCCGTCCCGACTCCAGCGCCTCCTTTGCGAAATCACGCACAACACACCCTACCCCTAAGCTCCGCAGAGCAAACTGCACGATCATATCGCTGGTTGCAAGCTCAAATTCCGGCTGGAGGATGACTCCGTTTTTTCCCAGATATTCGTCCATATGATTTCTCGCGCTGGTGTTCCTCTCAAGAACGATCATCGGCAGCTTCTCCAATTCCTGAAAATCCAGTGTCCTGTTTTTATAGGAGATAAAGCGTCTTCCCGCGACGAAGACATCCTCGATCTCCCGCACCGGGCTGACCTCAATCTCTGGCTGCTTCTCAAACGGCGTGCTGACGACACCGAAGTCAAGCCTCCCGCTCTTTAACGTTTCCAGCGTTTCCGGCGTCGGTCCGTTCGTGACGATCACCTTGATGTCCGGATAGCTCTCATGAAATTTCTCGAGAAACGGCAGCAGATAGAACCGCAGCGTCATATCGCTGGCGCCGATCTTGACCTCGCCCAGCTCCAGGTTCTGCATCTGTCTCACCTTCTCCACGCCCTGCTCGATCTGCTCATAGCCCCTCGACACATAGTCAAACAGGAGCTCGCCCTCCACTGTGAGTTTCATTCCCCTCGATGCTCTGCAAAAAAGCGAAACGCCCAGGCTTCTCTCCAGCTGTCTCAGCGACTGGCTCACCGCAGGCTGTGAAATAGAAAGCAGAGCGGCAGCCCCTGTCACGCTGCCGCTCTTTGCCGTATAGTAAAATACTTTAAAATATTCAAGATTACTTGTCATATTTTACACCGTTTCTGCGCACGCTATACTTTTTATTTCTTCAATGCGCTCTCACGATAGATAATATCGTCTCTTCCGGGTCCGTTGCTGACCATTGTGATCGGATAACCGATCTGGCTCTCAATAAACTCGATGTAGTTGCGGCAATTTTCCGGTAATTCCTCATACTTTCTGATGCCGCGGATCTCGCACTTCCAACCCGGCAGGCTCTTCAGAACGGGCTTTGCCTTCTCCAGCTTCGCAGTCACGGGGAACTCCGTCGTCACCTCTCCGTCAATATCATAGCCGATGCAGACCGGAATCTCATCCAGATAGCCTAACACATCCAGAACCGTGAACGCCACATCCGTTGTTCCCTGCAATCTGCAGCCGTACTTGGATGCCACGCAGTCAAACCAGCCGACACGTCTGGGACGTCCGGTGGTTGCTCCGTACTCTCCACCGTCACCGCCTCTGTGTCTTAATTCTTCCGCCGCATCTCCGAACAGTTCGGACACGAATGCACCTGCGCCTACTGCGGAGGAATATGCCTTGCAGACTGTCACAATCTGCTTGATCTCGTAAGGCGGAAGTCCCGCACCGATCGCGCCGTAGGCTGCCAGCGTGGAAGATGACGTCACCATCGGGTAGATGCCATGATCGGGATCCTTCAGTGTTCCCAGCTGTCCCTCCAACAGAACCGTCTTACCCTCCTTCAGGGCGCTGTCAAGGAATTTGGATACATCCGCCACATAGGGCGCAACCATATCCCTGTACTCATGTAAGGTATTTAACAGCTCCTTGGGATCAATGAGCGGCTTGTGGTACAGATGCTCCAGAAGCACGTTCTTCATCTCGCAGATGCGCTCTACCTTCTCCTGCAGAAGCTCCTCGTCAAAAAGCTCACTTACCTGGAATCCGATCTTCGCATATTTATCGGAATAAAAAGGAGCGATACCGGACTTGGTCGATCCAAAGGATTTTCCTCCCAGTCTCTCCTCCTCGTACTGATCAAATAAAATATGGTAAGGCATAACGATCTGCGCCCTGTTGGACACCATGATCTTCGGCGCGGGAACATTTCTGTCAACGATTGACTGTATCTCCTTGAACAAGAGCGGAATATTCAGCGCCACACCGTTTCCGATCACGTTTGTCGTATGACCGTAGAAAACGCCGGACGGAAGCGTATGCAGGGCAAACTTTCCATAATTGTTCACAATGGTATGTCCTGCGTTGGCGCCGCCCTGAAAACGAACAATAATGTCCGCCTCCTGCGCCATCATATCAGTGATCTTCCCTTTTCCCTCGTCGCCCCAGTTGGCTCCCACGATTGCCTTAACCATATTTTTCCTCCATTCCCCGCCGTAAGACGAGCTATGCATAATCAGGCGGACGAAAAGCATCACTTCCCGTCCGCTGTTCCTTTTATATTATACTATAAGCCTTCTCATAAGTAAAATCAATAAATTTTATATTTATTATAATTTCTCCTTATGAATTATTCTGCTGTCCGGGGAAGCCGCTGTCGGGCATATTCCCTGCCCCCTCGGGAGGTTCCGGTCTTTCGCCGTCTGTCGGCATTTCAGGCGGTTCGCTCATGCCGCCTGGCATTTCAGGTCTCTCGCCGTCCGACGGCATTTCGGGCGGTTCATTTCCCTGCTGTCCGTCACCGCCGTTCCAGTCGCCGGGACGACCGCCGCCCATTCCTCCGCCGCCGAAGCCGGCGCCCATTCCGCTGCCATAGATCAGGCTCTCCAGCGTCACTTCATAAGCCTCGTCACCCGCCGTTACCGTGTAGGTGCCTCCCTGTTCCAGTCCGGGACAGCTTACCACAACGGAATTAAAGCTGCTCTCTGCCGTGTAGGACAGCATGACATTTCCGTCCGCATCCTTCAGCACAACCTCCGTGCCCGCCGCACAATTTGCCGTGCTGATCAGAATGGAGCCCTGCGTGGAGGTGTCGCCAAAATTCATTGCCATGCTGGAACGTCCAACAGCCACCAGTGTACCGCCTGTGATCTGTCCGGTTCCGTCGTAATCCAGGGCGCCGTCGCCATCCGATTCCGGTCCGGAGACATAGATCGTTCCGCCTGTGACAGTCAGGTCGCCGTTGGAGTCGATTCCATCGCCGTCCGCGTTGATATAGATCTCGCCGCCGGAGATCAGGATGGAACTGTCACTGCTTCCGCCGAAGCTGCCTCCGAACATTCCGCCAAAGCCGCTTCCGTCGTTTCCGCCCGCTGCGTTGAGGCCATCGTCTGTCGCATACAGCTTTATATATCCGCCGGAAATCACAACGTCATTTCCCTCGACCCCCTCATAACAGGTGCTGATATTGATGTTCCCGCTGTTGACCGTTGTCGTCTCGTCCGCATGCAGCGCATCGTCACCCGTGGCAATGGTAAACTCTCCGCCGTTGACCGTCATGCTGCTGTTGGTGTGCAGTGCGTCATCCTGTGAATCAATGAGGAAGGTTCCGCCATTGATTGTCAGCTGTCCCTCCGCCTTGATGCCCTTTGTGCTCACGGTATCGCCGTCATCATCCTTCGTTGTGGTCTTGTTGCCGCTGCCGCCGCCCGTCGTCAGGGCGAATTCGCCGTCATCGATTTGCAGATACGCGCCCGCGCTGATGCCGTCTCCCTCCGCCACAATATTTAGCTTGCCGCTCTCGATATAGACAAAGCCCTTATCCTCTTTATCCTCATTTTCGGAATGAATACCGTCCTTTCCGGCGGTAATATTGAGGTCTGCATCCGTGATACGGACACTGTCCTTTCCCGAGAGACCGTGCTTCTCCGCCGATACCGTGGCAGTTCCTCCCATCACCCTCAGATCATCCTTTGACACAATCCCATGTCCCGCGTTCGCCGTGATGTTCAGGCTGCCGCTGCCGTTGATTGTCAGATCACATTTCGAGAAGATTACGGCATCAATGTTATTCTCGTCGATGGCGGTATAGCTGCCGCCGTTTTCCAGCGTGTTCACCGTTCCGTCCGCGAGCGTGATAAATACCTTGTCTGCCGTCCTGACATAGATTGCTGCGCCGTCGTCATTGGAGATGCTGACACCATCCAGCACCAGCTGTATCTTTGCATTCTCGTCCGCATCGACAATAACCGTTGCGTTCTCCACGCTGCCCCTGAGAATGTAGGTTCCCTCCTCAGAGATAATGACGTCTCCCTCTCCCAGCGTAATCACGCTGCTTTCGCTCTCGGTGTATTCACCGGCAAGATCCCTGTCGGTAAACATTTCCGACGCATCCACAATTGTGTCTGCCGTTATTTCCGCTCCCGAAGCCGCCGTCGATGCCAGCGTCTCGCCGATTACAATTTCCTCCGTCTTCGCCGCACATCCGCCAAGTCCGCAGATCAACATGCTGCCCGCCACGATTCCCGCCAGAAGCTTCAAAACCATTTTTCTTTTCATCGTAATCACCCTGCCTTTCTTCTATTACAATTCGTTTACAGTTGTCTCCTTGCGCGAAACGGAGATCTCCAGATTTCCGTTCCTACATCTGAGCTTATCGATCAGCTCTTTCTCCACATCCGCACTGCTCAGCACAAGCTCATATGTCAGCCGGAAAAGGCTTCCCATATTTGTCGTCTTCACCTGCACAAGCTCGTGGGAGCTTGTGTACTTTTCCAAAACCTCATCAAAAACTCCCGTGTAATCAAGATCCTCGGGAATAGTTATGTGCAGCACCTTTGTCTCAGGCGCATTCTTCCTGCTGCCGAAGCTTAGCTTATTATACAACAGCATGCAACCGCACATTACCACCGTGAACAGCACTGCATATCCCAGATAACCCATGCCGGCGATCAGTCCCGCTGCCATCGCCAGAAAGATTGCACCGATCTCCTTCGCCGTTCCGGGCACCGACCGGAAACGCACCAGACTGAAAGCGCCTGCAACTGCCACACCCGCACCGACATTGCCGTTCACCATCATGATAACGACACAGACAATAGCGGGCAGGATTGCCAATGTGACAAGAAAACTCTTTGTATAACGGTTTTTGTAGCTGTACACTCCCGCCAGGATCACCCCGATCACGAGTGCAGCTCCGACGCAGAGCAGAAATTTCCAGACGGAAATGACTGCGGTTGACTGGGTATCAAAAATTCCACTGAAAATTGTGTTAAGCATAAATCGATTCTCCTTTTTCTCTGTTAAAAATTTGTATATAAGCGTTACCGTACTTTGAAAATGAGGTCTTTCTTATGTTCTCCTCCGAGAGCACCTTCACCATCCACAGCGGTATGTTTCCCGGAGTCTTGATCTCCATCAGCGTCTGTCCCGGCTGTAGGATCGATGTCCCATAGACACCCTTCCCGAGTGACAGATCCGTCTCCCTCCAGAGGATGTTTTCGTCGAAGGTCACACGAAACTCGCTCGGCTCCTTCGTGTAATATGCCTCGCGCTCATAAGAGAGAAACACCTTCGGTGCAAGCGTCCGGTAAAACTGAAGGAAGTAGTCGATCTCCTCTGTGATCTGGGAGCTTTCCGGCGCCCTGCCGCTTCCTGCCAGATAAGCGGCTGCCGCTCTCTCCGGGATCGTGATACGTCTTTTATAGACAACTCCCTTGTATTTCTTCTTCAGCTCCACAAAGACCTTATCGTCCGGCGCTGCGGCGCTGTAGCTCCGAACCCTGAGCTTTTCCTTGTACACCGGCTTTTCCAGCGATTTTCTCACCAGCCTGTAATTGTCTGTGTCATAATAGATATTCCGGATGGTGCTTCTGCCATAGGCATCCAGCTCCATGTACGGCTCCATCGCCTTAAGGATGCATTCCTTCTGTTTCCGCGTCAGCAGAAACTTTATCTCATATCTCTGAAAGACCATCTGCGCTCCCATATCCTTCACCCTCCTTTTTCACTTGCGAAACGCTTACTTTTCAGACACCAGTTGCACAAAATGCACCTGACCATAAGCAGCGCACTCTGAAGCCGCCGGCGCTTAGTCTCCGTATTGTGGAGACTTACGCGTCCGTTGCGTGCGGAAGGTAGCGCAAGCGTGCCTGCGGTGGTCTGTGCATTTTGCGCAACGTCACTTGAACCTCCCAGCGTTTCGCGTTATCTCATTTCCTTTTGATGGCTTCATCTTACCAGCCGAACCTAAATGAAACCTTAATGAATTGTGAAAAAATTGTGTCTATGCTATAATGTGCGCAGAAGAAAACCAGACTGCAAAGGCAGCTGGTAAGGAGGTACGCTATGCGTCTTTTGATTGTTGAGGATGACCGGGATATTGTGAAAGCCCTGACCGCTCTCTTCGAACACAACAATTACAGCGTGGATGCCGTATACAACGGCAACGACGGCTATGACTACGCAGTCGGCGGAAACTACGACGGCATTGTCATGGACATCATGATGCCCGGCATGGACGGACTTCAGGTACTCCATACTCTCCGCGCCGCAGGAATCAAAACGCCCGTTCTGCTGCTCACCGCCAAGGGTGACATAGAGGATAAGGTGAACGGTCTGGATGCAGGTGCAGACGATTATCTGCCAAAGCCCTTTGCCGCTGCTGAGCTTCTGGCACGGGTCAGGGCGATGCTGCGCCGAAAAGAAAATTATCAGAGCGACACGCTGGAATTCGAGGGACTGTCCCTCGATCTCTCAACCTTCGAGCTGCATTTCGGCACGGAGAGCATACGCCTTGTCAGCAGGGAATTCCAGATGCTCCAGCTCCTGATGCAGTCCCCCGGCATCGTCATCTCAACCGACCAGTTCATGGAACGCATCTGGGGTTGGGATTCCGACGTCGAAGTCAGCATTGTCTGGGTCTATATATCCAATCTCAGGAAAAAGTTTGATAAGCTGGGCGCTCCCGTCAGCATCAAGGCGGTTCGGGGCGTCGGCTATTGTCTGGAGAAAAAATAAGGAGAATCTGACAGATGATCAAGAAGCTACAGAGAAAATTTATATCTATAACTGCCGCTGCCCTCTTTGTGATGATCCTGCTGGTGCTGACCGCAATCAACGGTATCTTCTTCTTCCAGACAAACCGCCAGCTTGACGAGAGACTTGACCGCATCATGGCAGACCAGACCTTCCAGCCCCCGGAGGCGCCGGACAATGAACCGCCCAAAGCCCCGGAGCAGTCGGCGCCCGGCGCTATGCACGACGGCTTCGCAGGCTTCAGCGACCGTCTGCGCATCCACCCTGACGGCTGTCTTCTCCTTCTGGATGAGTCGGGAAGCATACTGGAAATCCGGCAGGACGCGGCGGGAAATTACTCTGAGGACGAGCTCTCTGTCATTGCCGCAGAGCTTTCCGACGGCAGGAAAACAGCGGGCTGGCACCAGTATTTCAAGTTCCGCATAGAGCCTTACTCCGCCGGAAATGCCACAACGGCAATCGGGCTGATCAACGCCTCCATGGATCTCAATGCCGTTTTTACGATGCTGCTGATCTCCGCCGTGATCGGAATCGTGGGTTTCCTGCTCGTTCTCCTGATTATTGTTCTCGCCTCCAAGCACGCCGTGAAGCCAATCGCGGAGAGCTATGCCAAGCAGAAGCAGTTCGTCACGGATGCCGGACATGAATTAAAGACACCGCTCACCGTTATCTCCGCAAACAATGAGCTCGCGCGGATGATATATGGCGACAGCGAATGGTTTGACAGCATCGACAGACAGGTCGGCAAGATGAACCATCTTGTGCGGAGCATGATTACGCTTGCAAAGATGGACGAGGAGCGGAAGGAGGTCTTTGCCGCCTTCAATCTCAGCGATGCCGTCTACGACACGGCAAAGTCCTTTGAGGGACTGCTCCACTCGCAGGGAAAGCTGATTACCTTCGATATTCAGGAAAAGCTTCAATATATGGGGGATGAATCCAAGATCAGACAGGTCGTCTCAATCCTCTTGGACAATGCTGCGAAATATTGTGATGAAAAGGGAAAAGTAGCCGTCCGGCTCAGCTCCGGCGGCAGACAGATCAGACTACAGATCATCAATGATTATAAAAACGCGTCCGACTGTGATTTTACGCAGGTCTTTGAGCGCTTTTACCGCGCAGATAAGGCACGAACCTCCGATGGCAGCTACGGTCTTGGACTTTCTATCGCAAAATCCATCGTAGAACTGCACAAGGGGGAGATCCGTGCCAAAGTTTTAGAACATGACCGGGTTATGTTTGAGGTAATCCTTACACAGTGATTTCTGCTTTCACGCCGAGAAGCTCCTTGTTCTCGTCCAGCACCGGCCGGATGACGTTGTTCAGGAAGGCTGTCACCTGCTCCTTGGAGCGTCCCACATACTTCGCCGGATCCATGGTCTTCTGCAGATCCTCCAGCGTCATGTTAAACGCAGGATCTGCAGCAATCAGTTCAAGCAGATTGTTCTCCTTGCCCTCGACCTTCACATTGCGGCCCGCTTCCATGGAAAGCTCCCGGATGCGTTCGTGGAGCTCCTGACGGTTACCGCCCGCCTTGACGGCATCCATCATGATATTCTCCGTCGCCATAAAGGGCAGCTCGCTCCGCAGTCTCTTTTCGATTACCTTCGGGTAAACAACCAGTCCGTCTACCACATTCAGGCAGAGATCAAGGATTCCGTCGATCGCCAGAAATCCCTCCGGGATAGACAATCTCTTGTTTGCGGAATCGTCCAGCGTTCTCTCGAACCACTGCGTTGCTGAGGTAATCGCCGGATTCAATGCATCGATCATCACATATCTCGACAGGGAAGCAATTCTCTCGCTCCGCATAGGGTTTCTCTTATATGCCATCGCTGAAGAACCGATCTGACTCTTCTCAAACGGCTCCTCCACCTCCTTCAGATGCTGAAGCAGGCGGATATCGTTGCTCATCTTATGGGCGGATGCGGCGATTCCCGCCAGCACATTCGCCACTCTTGTATCAACCTTTCTGGAATAGGTCTGCCCGGATACCGGGAAGCATTCCTTAAAGCCCATCTTCTGAGCGATCATGGGATCGATCTTGTCAATCGTCTCCTGATCCCCGTCAAACAGCTCCAGAAACGAAGCCTGCGTTCCCGTTGTTCCCTTCGATCCAAGGAGCTTCATGGTGCTGAGCACATAGTTCAGATCCTCATAGTCCAGATAAAATTCCTGCAGCCAGAGTGTCGCACGCTTTCCCACGGTTGTCGGCTGTGCAGGCTGGAAATGCGTGAATGCCAGCGTCGGCTGCGCCTTATATTTCTCAGCGAAATCCGCCAGCTCCGCCATAACGTTTACCAGTTTCTTTTTCACAAGCTTCAATGCCTCTGTCATGACAATAATATCGGTATTGTCACCCACATAGCAGGAGGTCGCACCGAGGTGGATGATGCCAGCCGCCTTCGGGCACTGTTTTCCGTATGCGTACACATGGCTCATGACGTCGTGGCGCACTTCCTTCTCTCTCGCCTTTGCGACATCATAGTTGATATCCTCCGCATGCGCCTTCAGCTCCTCGATCTGCTCGTCTGTAATGACAGGCTTTCCGTTCTGGGACAATCCCAGTTCCTTCTCCGTCTCTGCGAGGGCAATCCAGAGCTTGCGCCACGTGCGGAACTTCATGTCAGGGGAAAAAATGTACTGCATCTCCTTACTTGCATAGCGTTCCGAAAGGGGGCTTTCATATCTGTCTGTACTCATAATTTCATCTCCTTTTGCACTATATACGTCCTATCGCTCATATTCGCCGCGGATGTCCTCCGCCGGAGGATCAAGCGGGTATTTTCCTGTAAAGCAGCCCTTGCAGATCCCCAGTCCCTCCACGATCTCCTCCAGCCGCTCCACATTGAGGTAGGCAAGGCTGTCCGTTCCGATCACCTTGCGGATGTCCTCCACTGAGCGCTTGTACGCGATCAGCTGCTCTCTCGCCGGAACATCCGTCCCGAAATAGCAGGGCCAGAGGAAGGGTGGAGAGCTGACGCGCATATGTACCTCCTTCGCGCCTGCCTCCCGGAGCATACGGACAATGCGGTCCGAGGTTGTTCCCCTTACAATGGAGTCGTCGATCATGATGATCCGCTTTCCCTCGACAGCCTCCCTGATCGGGTTCAGCTTGACCTGCACACTGCTCTCGCGGTTTTTCTGCTTCGGCTTGATAAAGGTTCTTCCCACATAGGCATTCTTGACAAACGCCGTCCCATAGGGAATGCCCGACTGCAGGGAATAGCCCAGCGCCGCAACATTTCCAGACTCCGGCACGCCGACAACGAGGTCAGCCTCGACGGGACTGTCCTGCGCCAGGAACTTTCCCGCCATCATGCGCGAATGATAGACGCTGACATTGTCCAGAATGCTGTCCGGTCTTGCAAAGTAAATATATTCAAAAACACATCTCGCATGCTCCGAGACAGGAATCGCATGACTCATATCCGACTCGATTCCCTTTTCACCCGAAATCGTCACGACCTCTCCCGGCAGCACGTCTCTCACAAACTTAGCGCCCACCGTGTCAAGCGCGCAGCTCTCGCTGGCGAGCAGATAGGCATTGTCACGCTTCCCGATACAGAGCGGACGGAATCCGAACGGATCGCGCGCACCGATCAGCTTTCTGGGTGACATGATGACAAGGGAATACGCACCCCGTATCTTATCCATCGTCCTGCCGACCGCCTCCTCAACCGTCTTGGAATTCAGGCGCTCTCTGGCGATATAATATGCAATTACTTCCGAATCGATTGTTGTCTGGAAAATTGCTCCCGTATAGGCAAGCTCCTGTCGGAGCTCGGGAGTGTTGATCAGGTTTCCGTTATGGGCAAGCCCTAACGTTCCCTTGACATAATTGAGAACCAACGGCTGCGCATTTTCACGGGTAGAACTTCCCGCCGTAGAATAGCGCACATGTCCGACACCGATATTTCCCTTCAGCTTTTCAAGCTGTTCCGGGGTGAATGCTTCATTTACGAGTCCCATATCCTTTGAGGAAAGAACCAGCCCCTTCGGACCCTTCGTATCGCTGACCGCGATACCGCAGCTTTCCTGCCCACGGTGCTGTAACGCCAGCAGTCCGTAATAGATCGTCGAAGCGACATCCTGTCCGTCAAAATCATAGACACCGAATACGCCACATTCCTCTTTCAGCTTGTCCTGAGTTTCTGTCTGAATATAAATAGTATCCGCCACTGATTTTTTCCCTTTCCGATGTATAATACCAACGGCTTTATCATAGCCCACAGAATGTCAGAAGTCAAGCGCAACCGCCCAACTGTTCTCACACTATATAACTGTTCAGCCCGCGTTGTATTTCGCAACCATTTCCAGAATTTCCTCCATGTAAGATGGGTAGCGATTTGCAATATCCATGACCTCATTCCGCGCCGTCTCTGCGACATGGGTATTATAATCCAGCTGCTTTCTAAGTGCCTGTCTTCTCAGGATCAGTTCATGCCGCATCTCGACCATTTCCCGCTTGTCCAGAAAAGCTCCCGGATGCATCGTCCATCTCTGGCTGTCGCTGATGTGGTAATTATTCAGCTTCATCACGAGCTGCTTCCGGTAATAATCCGTCTTTGCCTCCGCCTCGGCAAATTCCTTTCTCTCCTCCTTCTCCTGCTGATACTGCTGCCACAGCTTCTCCAATGCAGCAGCGTTGTCCGTGCTGTACTTGATGCGCAGGTAATCCTGGAGATTATTGTTGTTCACATAACGGATCTTCACCTTATTCTGAAGCTGTATCAGCCGGTTGATCGCTCCTCCGACGCGCTTCAGCTCCTTCTCACTATCCATGTATTTCACCATCAGCAGCGTCACCGCCACCGCCACGGCGCCAGCGGCAAGCAGACAGCCGACCCTTGTATCCATCTCAAAGCCGAACTGCAGAACAACCAACAGAATAATGCACAGAACAAAGGCCGTGAAGAAGATGACTGCCATGCCACGGAAGTTGTTCATCATGACTTCCAGTTCATTTCGCCGGTACTCATAGGCATGTCTCTCCCTGTCAAGCCGCTTGAGATCCTGCCGTACCAGCTCGCCGTATTTCTCGCACTCCCGAAGCTTTGTGATTCCTTCCTGTATCTCGTTCTCCTGCTTGCGAATCCGCTGGTAATCGCTGTCGGACATCCTGTTCTTCTTATCACGATAACGCTCGCACTCTTTTTCCAGCGCCATCAGCCGCCTCGCAATATCCTCAAGCCCTTCCTTCTCTTCAGCGGGAAGTGCCTCGATCTCCTCCATATCCGTAAGATAAGCCGTCACAAGCCCATACTCGCCCGCCAGCAGATCCGCCTCCTTCGACGCCTCGGTGATCTGTTCCAGACAGTTTGTGATATAGCGGCTGCGCTGCTCATCGTCCTCGAAGTTGACATCCTCCCTGTCATAGACAATGCTCTCCCAGTCCTCCTGCGGCTGCTCCTGCTCCTTCTTTTTCCTTCTGAATAAATTCTTCCAAAAGCCCATGTTATCCTCTTATCTGTCTCAGAGCGAGACGCTTCTTCTATAACTGTCCTTCAATAGCTGTGTATATTTTTCGCACACATCATAATACTTCTGCTTCTGTTCTCCGCCCCTGAGCTCCCTGAAATGATTGAGCTGTAAATATTCCGGCTGCTGTTCCCACTCCTCTGACAAATGCTCCAGCTCCTTCTCCACCTTGAGCGTCAGCCCGTACTGCCTCGTCTTGTCCGCCGCAAATGCCACATATTCATTCTCCGGCAGCTCCAGTCTTTTTGCCTCCAGATATTCCAGATAATAGTCCTCACGATCCTCTATCTCATACGCTTTCAGGAAGCATTCCGCCGCCCTCGGGAAAATCATCATTCCCGCCATTGCCACGCCCTTGTTGTGCCAGATCGCCGCCAGACATTCCGCCCCGGAAGCTGCCTGTTCCTTTTTGTCCTGATCCTGCCATTTTGCGAGCAGGTCGTCATACCCTCTGATCGCCGCAGCATATTTTTTCTTTTTCACAAGGTAATCGATCTGACTTTTCTTCCTCTCGATACCGCTCAGCCCTGCTCCAAGCTTCAAAACCCGCTCTACCTCCGAAACCGTCTGTTCATCGTAGAGTCCGACAAAATTCAGAATGGAGACAACGAATACACTGAGTGAACCCTTTTTATGGACGATCGGATAGAGCGCCCTCGCCAGCTCCTTCAGTCCGCACTGCTGGTCAATCCAGTCGAGCAATCCGTCATTGAGCAGGGGCACATCCAGCAGAAAGGCATTTTCTCTCATCACATAGCAGAGTTCTTCCATGCAATAGACGTTAATTCCAAGTCCCGGCACACAATATGAAGTTGACGCATAGTTACCAACACAGACACTGACGCGCATACTGCCTCCTAATATATTTCGATTTTTTCCTTCCAGATCCTGCCGGTGGCGGGACGGATTTCTCCCAGCCCTTCATCCTCGATCTCGACCGCCAGCACATTCTCCGACTCCAGCCTTAGCCTTGCTCTCAGTCTGGCAATCGTCCCCGGAAAATCCTCCAACGTTATCTGGGCAACCTTTCCCTTCTGTCCGATCAACGGCGTGATTATCAGCTCGACCATGTTGCCGTCCTGAAGATAGAACTCCACCTGATTTTCCGCCTCATACCAGTTGACCCCGGCATCCAGCAGCGCATAATAGGATTCCTCTCCCTGCCGCAGAATCTTCATTCCTATATTTGCCTTCAGCTTATCATTGCCCAGAAACACATGCTGCTTACCGGATTCACTCGCACACAGGCGCTCCTGCATCCCGAAGCATGCACCCTTGCTGAAGAGATTGTTTCCCTGAAAGACCCGGCTTTCTTTACATAGAAATTTCAGAGACTCTTTCAGCCATTCCTGATCAAAGCCGTCTCCGATCAGGAAGACACTTCCAAACATACCTCCGTCACAGATTTCCCCGGCGATCTTCAGAAACTGCCCATCCAGCTCGCTGATCCTGCTCTGTCTTGCGGCTTCCTCCTCCGGAACAGGCTCCCAAGCAGGAAAGGGAAATTCCTGTTCGTCAATAAAGGCGACAACCGGTGTCGTGTGCTGGTTACACTCGAGCCGGTATGTCTTTATACCCCCGGCGTTATAATGAAACAGCGCCGAACGGTGCATCCAGAGTTCCTCCGGCTGGTGGATCATGTAGTTATAATAGCTCTCTGTGTGACTCTCGAAGGCAATTTTATCCGTTTTCAGATGAAGTCCCTGTATCACTCTTCCCAGCACTTCCAGAATTTTGTGATCCAAGACCTCACAGGTGATCATCATTGCGCTGATTTTGTCCGGAGAAGCGACCTGAGACAGCATTCCAAGGCTTCTCTTCACAAACAATGTCAAAAGCGCCACCGGGTCAAGGCTCTCCCCCTCTATCAGAACAGGCTCTCCATCCAATGCCAGCGCCAACAGATTATCCACCAATATTCCCTGCTGCTCTGTGCTGTAACGGATTGCTTCTTTTCCGTAGAACCACTGATTTACCCCACATCTCTTGCAAAGCACCGTCGGAATATTATAATGCTGCGCTCCCGCAACTTGGGACAGGGTCTCCACCTCCCCCGATTCCGAGAGACTATAGCTGATCTGGGAAACTTCATTTCCCAGATCATAGCCCACGATAATTCTGTCGCCGCTCAATAACCCCATTTTCCAACCCCTTTTCTGCGCACGCTCTTTGCGCATAGCGAGTTTGTGTCAAGTGCGCGCAGACACAAATCTCGTGATTGAAAAATACTATTTTTCAATCCTTCTCCTTATCTTAATTTAAAGAATCTGCTGCCAAAAAACTCTTTCCGGTAATACTCCTCAAGCAGCTTTTCCATTGTGTCGTAATCCTGCAGCGTCTTACTGATCACGATATCGTTGACAAGATGGTATCTGCTCTCCGCTTCCTTACCCCGGATGTCACTCCTCTGCAAGGTTCCGCTCTCCGTCAGCTGCTCCTCCCCGTTCTTTTCCTCCGTGATATAATACTGAAGGCTCTCTCCAAAGAACAGGATAAACTCCTTGAAGAACACTCCGCCATATGCCTCCTGCATATATTCTGCAATATATTCATCAGAATCCCCGTTCTCGTGCAGAATTACATAATGGATGCAGGCTCTCGACTGGGGCGCCGCGTGGTACTCGATAATCGTCTTGTCCTCCAGCTCCTGCGCAACGCGCTCGTTGTCACGATACTCTCTGAAAAACTCCAGATGAATCCCCCGATCCATCATCTCTTCCAGAAACCTTCCGGTCAGACTTGACGTACCTTCACTCAGCTCTCCGTGGTTCTCTGCATAAAATTTCAGCAGTGCCAGCTTGCAGACTCTCTGCACCGGCTCTCCGCGCAGATACATGTGTTCAATCTCATCAAACACGTCCTTTTCCGTGACTCTTTCCTTTACGAAATAGTCATAGGCACATTGTGAGAGGAATGCTCCCTCTACCTCCGGCTTCGCTCCCTGTGAAAGGTAATAGTGAAAAATCTCCATCTTCTCCCCGACAAAGGAGCCGGAATAGAGCATCTGCACCAGAATATTTTCGCAGATAGTATAGCAGTCAAGCTCAAACGACCTCGCCGCCTTCCAGATGTCCCGCAGACTCTTTGTCGTTCCGCGTCCATACATTGTCAGATAGCGCAGAACGGTACTGTCATATTTTCCTTTTCTGAACACATACATCGCCACTGCCTTCAGCATCTCATTCTCGACCATATGGTTTTTCTCCATAAGCGGTCCTATCAGCCTGACAAGCAGCTTGGGCTCAACAAAATACGGTCCGTACTCCTCCAGCCACTGCTCCGCGAGTTCGAATTTTCCCCGGAGTACCGCAAAACGGACAATCGTTGCACGTTCCTCCACGCTGAGCCCCTCCATATCAAGCCTCGAAAGATATTCATCCAGCGCGCACAGGTCATCCATATCGTAGTAGCATTGCAGAAGGAGCATCGTCAGCTCTCTCCGCACTCTGCTGTCCACATAGGAGGCCTCCGCAACTCTCCTGATGCGGTTTGCGCTCTCCTCCGTCTTTGTGGGCTCTTCTTTTTCATTTGCACAGAAATAGAGATCCAACTCCCTGTTATTCACAGGAAACGTAGAAAGCATCCGAAGAAATTTTCCCGGAATCATCAGTTTTTCTATCGTATACTCCGCATTCTTTATAAAACGGTTATTGCATGCATCCTCCAGAACCACGGTATACTCATTTCCATACAGCGAAATCCATGCCTTTCCGTCAACCAGCTGATACTCCGCAGGATAAAGATTTCCCGGCTGATATACATACACCTTGCACAGCCTGTCATCCTCCACGCGGATCGTATGAGCAAACAGAAGTCTCGACAATGGCTCTGCAGTCTGCTCCGTGATCATTTCCGGCTGCAGAATCCGCTGGTAGAGATTTGCGAGATGCCTGTTGATATGCAGCTTTATGATCTGATCCACACAGAAATATTCCATCCGGCGGCGATAAGTCTCAAGGAGCTCTCCCAGCTTGTCCTCATTCTGCAAAATATAGTCATATATGTAAGCTGTTCGCTCATAATCCAGATTATTCTGATAAGAAAAGTACATCAGGACAACCTTCGGTATCTCAATCAGCTTATCCAGATCCACCGACAGCATATAATACTCATACAGGTTTGTGATCCGCAGATTGTTCTCGACGCCGAGTCTGTACCATTCAAAATATATGCCACCTGTCTTGTTCCCTTTGATCAGCTGGACACAGATCTGCTGTAGGAACCGAATATCCTTCTTCTTAGCATACAGGCTGACCAGACTCTTATAAACCAGACCAGAAAAGCCCTTCGCTCTCTCGACAAGGTATAGCAGCTGCTCTATTACCTCTGACTTCAGCAATTCCTGCCGGATACCGTACCAGATTACCTGCTTCTCAAAATCCCCCATCCGCCGCAGCAATGCCGGATTGCTGTTCAGTAATGCCACAGCCTCAATATAGAGAATCGGACTCGTACAGCCAATGGTAAACTGCTTCTCCAGAAAGACCCATTTGCCGGTGACAGATTTATGATATTCCTCCGAAAGATAAAGCAACAGCCATGCGACCCGCCAGTCCGTATTATTCTTCCGGTAGATATGTTCTACCTCCGCCGCCACGCGGTTCACATACTGCTCCTCCCTGTGGATCAGCGTCGTAAGATAGAGATAGTATGCATATAAGGTATCGTTACCGGCGCCCTTCTCCAGCAGCTCCGAGACATGATCCAGTATCCATCCCGCCTCATTGTAGCTGTCCTCTGTGATGAGGAGCTGCGCCTGAAAAAGCCTTGCCGCAATATCATTCTCGTCAAGTGCAACCAGCTTCTCCACGAGCTTGCCAGTCTCCTTCAGCCAGGTGTTTGTGCCGATCTTCTTTGTACGGAATGCCTGATAAAACTCCATCAGCTGTACCGTACACCGCTTTCGGGTCATATCCTGCGCTCTCCCCGCCACACCTTCTCCAATTCTTACCACCACGGGAATTGTCAGGGAAACATAGGAATTGTACAGGGATATCTGTCCGTAATTCCTGCCGTTCCTGCACAGACTGCTGTCGATAAAGACGGGGAGCATACACCTGTTGCCAAGGAAGTCATCATCTGTCAGCACTTCCTTCTCCGTAAACAGGAAATCCCCGCTGCATTCCACATACAGACAGGTATAGCCCCAGCCGTTCCGCACAATGGATAGCTCGCGCTCAATCACGGCACAGGCATCGGATGTTCTTGCCGCCTCCAGCGTCAGCTGCTCCTCCTGCACGAGAAATTCCACCTTCTGCTTCTTATTGATCTGGATCAGAAATTCCTCCATGTTCTGTTCCGACCCGGGATATGCGGAAAGCGCCCTGTAATCCTCCACATGCTGAACGTCACTGCCGGAGAAAACGATGGGAAATTCCGGAGAATAAAACAGTCTGAGCGCCTCCTGCCAGTTACTCTTCGCCAGATTAGCAAAATGGAAAAGATTTCTGACAACTCCGACAGAGGATTCCAGTACCGTATGCTCCACCGATACCACGAAAGGGAGATAGTATTCCCCATGGTTGCTGATAATATAAAAATTTCCCTTAACGACGTCTCCCTCCTCCAGCTTCTCTCCATGGAACCGAAACGCAATTTCTTCATCGCAGCCGACAAACTCCGTCGTCAGACATTCCATCCTCAGATCAGAGGAAAGAACCGTGCCGCTGGTAAACTGTCCCTGTGTTCCGTAGACATGAAAAAAGCCTTCATAGACCTCGCCCTTGTGCAGGGAAATCTCTATTTTTGCGCAGGAGAAATCAAGAGAACCATTCTCATAGTCGAAGTTTCCCTCCAAAATCTGATTGATTATCTTCTGCATTTATACTCACCTACTTCTGCTCTTTATTCACGCAAAAAAGCCCTATGATTGATTATACCAAAGAATCAACCATAGGGCAAATTTAATTTATTCGTGTTCTTTACACATAATTTTACGGTAACAGAGGACAAACACTGCTGTTGCAGCCAGCATGGTCAGCACGAACGCTGCAATGGTAAATTCTTCAGGGAACAGGGAATAATAAGGTCCCACCAGAATACTGGAAAAATTTAATGATGCGTGCAAAAGCATACATAACCAGATATTCTGGAACCGTCTGTACACCAGTCCCAGAACGATTCCCAGAGCAAAAGCATAAATACCCTGTACCCAGTTCCCGTGCAGAATGCCGAAGGACAATGCCTGTATGATATTTGCAACCCAGAAGTTCGGACTTACCTTTCCCGCCAGCTTAAATACAAGTCCCCGGCATACCAGCTCCTCACTGAGCGGTGCAAGTACCACGGTAGACAGAATCGTAAGCAGAGTCGTCTCCCCAATTCCGCTCATCTCTATCAGTTCCTCATACTTCTCCATCAGACTCGGTGCAAACGACTCCACTATGGCGAGCACCCCGCTGACTGCAAACTGTGCTGCCAGTCCCAGCACAAGGAGCAATAGAATGTGCTTTAGCTTCGGCTTATCCGTGCCCTCTGGTCTGGGCTTTCTTCCATAGACGAAATAATACCACAGCCCGAATGCAAGGATAGACAAAAGCTGGCTGACTATCAGGATCGGAATAATGTTATCCATGATCTGCCCGCTGACATATGACGTCAGTTCATCCGCTGCCATCTGGTTTCCCTGCTGTATAACTGCAAATACGGAAATAAGAATCGCTGCCACAAATGAGCAGCCTACCTGGATTACCATAAAGCCAGCCACCGGCAGGAACGAGACCACCGTCCAGCCAATTTTCTTCATTATACCCTTTTTCCCAGCGTTCATCTCTGTCCCCCCACAGCTTTACTCCATATTCAGTCTTTTCGTCATCACAAGCCATGACGCCATATACAGCGCCACCGCAATGATCAGATTCAATCCGAAGCTGGTAATCATACTCACGTCAAAATAACTGCCAATATTCGTACTTGTCTGGACAACGTCATTCAGACCGATAGCAGACTGTACCACCGAGCCCAGAATACCGTTAAGCATACCAATGCCGATATAACTTACGATTGCCATGAGCACTCTGTGTCTCGTAAAGAGCTGTCCCAGTGAAATTGCGCCATACACCGTCGCCATTGCTATAAAGGGTCCTATCAGCATGGAGAGCAGGATGAATATCCTGTATATCACGAAATTTAATCCGAACTGCCCTTCCAGATCCAGTCTCAATTCCGTTATCAGATCACCGAATTCGGCCCAGAAACGCGCAAAGGTGTAATCATCCGGCAGGATCGTGCTGAACAGCGAAATTCCCAGCAGGATCACAGACAGATATACCATCGCATATATAATCATCGTCCAGAGTCCGCCGACCAATATCTTCGAGAAGAGCAGCTGATGCTTCGTCACAGGAAGCGTGTGGGTCAGATAACCCTCATCCGTATACACCGTCTTGTAGAAATGGACTGCCAGATAAACCACGATTCCGACAAGGACTACAATCAGCATAACAAAATACAGCAGCAATGTGACAACACTCAGGATATTCAGAATACCTGCCCCCATCGTAACGCTGTAGCTATCTGAATTACCCGACAGTTCCTTCCACATCGGCGACTGGAATGCCAGCCACCCGAAAAAGGTAATACCTGCCATCAACAGCATCATGAGGCAGCCTACCCTGCAGGTTCCCTTCCATTCATGCTTTATCAATTTTCCTAACATGCGAACACCTCCCTGAAATATGCGTCCACAGACTTGCCATGCTGTTCCCTAATGTTATCTACCGATGTGTAGAGCACCAGATGTCCGTAGCGCATGAAGATCACTTCATCCAGCACCTGCTCAATGTCTCCGATCAGATGCGTTGAGATAATGACTGTCGCGTCCGGGTTATAGTTGTTGATAATGGTCCGCAGTATGTAATCTCTCGCCGCAGGATCCACGCCTGCAATCGGCTCATCCAGAATATACAGATTCGCCTGTCTGCTCATAACAAGAATCAGCTGCACCTTCTCCTTGGTTCCCTTGGACAAAGTCTTCATTTTCTCGGAAGGATCAATGTTCAGGCTACGCAGCATCTCGATCGCCTTCTCCTTGGAAAAATCAGCATAAAAATCGCTGAAAAAATCCAGTATCTCACTGATCTTCTGTCCCCCCGAAAGATAGGTTCTGTCGGGAAGGTATGCAACCTGCGCCTTTGTGTCCACACCCACATACTGTCCGTTAATCTTTATACTTCCCTGGGTCGGAGTCAGCAGACCGTTCAGCATCTTGATCAGTGTCGTCTTACCGCTGCCGTTAGGTCCCAGAAGTCCGATGATCTTTCCCTTCGGAAGTGTAAGCGTAATGTTATTTACCGCTACATTCTTCTTGTCGTAAGACTTTGTCAGTCCCACCAGTTCTACTAACTCATTCATTTCTGTTCTCCCTCATGATAATCCGATGAAAGCTTCCCCTCTCTCAACAGGTCAACTGCCTCCTGTTCAGTATAGCCCAGTTCCTTCATCTTTGTAAAGAAATTGTTCACATGTTCCTGTGCCAGAGCTTCTTTAATGTCCCGGATTTTCTGCTGATCCTCCGTAACTGTTCTCCCATTCGTCCGCTGCGTGATGATCAGTCCGCTCCGTTCAAGCTCTGCAAATGCTTTCTGCATCGTATTCGGATTCACTGCCGCAACTGCTGCCAGTTCTCTGACACTTGGCAGCTTTCCGCCCGCCGGGTACTGCCCCGATACAATCTGCATCTGAATCCGCTCAACAAGCTGTGCGTAGATGGGTCTGTCTGCATCCAAATCCCATGCCATCTTCCTCATTCCTTTCCTGCATCTGTTGTGTTCTTGTATTAGTTCTGTAATACAATAGTACACACTTTTTCCAGATACGTCAAGCACTTTTTTCAAAAAAAAGCATATATATACCTTAACGAATCCTTTGAGGTTACCTATGTCCGAAGAACTTTCAACCGATCAGACCTTAGCCACTTCCGATATCACAGCCTCACAGACGCCGGAGCCGATTAATACGCAGTATGCCGGCGCACTGAAAATCAGTGTCGTTTCCTCGATCGGGCTCGTTCCCATCGAAAACGCGACCGTCACCATCTCCTACACCGGCGATCCCGAAAACACGCTGGATACTCTGACCACCGATAATTCCGGTCAGACCCCCACAGTGGAGCTACCCGCCCCGCCGCTGGCTCTCTCCCTCGACCCGGATGCGCTGGTGCAGCCCTATGCCGAATACAATATCATGGTCACAGCGGAGGGCTTTGAACCCGTCTATGTATCCGGCTCCGAGATTCTGGCTGACGAGCTTTCCCTGCAGCCCATCCACATGAATCCTCTCGCCGTCACCGAGGAGGATGAAAAAAAGGTCACAATCCCGGCACATACCCTCTGGGGCGAGTATCCGCCGAAAATACCTGAGGATGAGATCAAACCGATGGCGGAAACCGGTGAGATCGTTCTGAGCCGGGTCGTCATCCCCGAATATGTTATCGTACATGACGGCGCCCCGAGCGACTCCACCGCGCCGAACTACTGGGTGCGCTACAGGGATTACATCAAGAACGTCGCCTCCTGCGAAATCTACTCCACATGGCCGGAAAGCGCCATTTACGCGAATGTCCTCGCCATACAGTCCTTTACACTGAACAGGGTCTATACGGAGTGGTACCGGAACCAATACTTTCACGTAATCCTTTATCCATATATTTTTCCAGCTGTATCTTGAATTTTATGGTGATTTCTTCATCCGTTACAATGATTTTGTCTACCAGCGTGGATAATAGCATCTGCTTTGTCTGTATATCCGCTTCTTTGAAAAGCACATCCCACTTCGGCATGACTCCTATAAAAGCCTGCAGTTCGCTATTTTGCACCGCAATCGCATTCATTCTGCTTTGCAGACTTCTTTTATGCCCCTCCTTCTCATTTTTCAGTGCCTCCTTTTGCTTGATGATGGAGGATAATTTATCCGCACTGAAAGTAAACTCCCCTCTGATTGCCTCCGGTATCTTTTCCTCCAGTGTTTCAATATCGGATGCAAGATTCTTTATCTCTTTCTCTGTATCCTTGATTTCCTTGAGGATGCTCTTGCCCTGCTGTGCCTGCATTTCCTCCAGTTCCTTTGAAACATCTATTTTCTTTAAATTCTCCAGATAACTTTCCACCGTGTCAAATACAATGGATTCTAAGTATTCCTGAGAATAACAATGCCTCGGTTTACACTGGTTCGGACAGCCATACCGCCCTACATACGATACCTTCCTCTCGCCCGTTGTCTTGTTCGTCCAGTGATTCGCATAGCCAGCATTTTTTAACCTTTTCCCACAGTATCCACAATAAACCAACCCTGTGAGTGCTAATTTTCCACGAGTGGAAAAAGGGACATTGTACTGTTGCATATATAACGCATTGGTTGCCTGTTTCGATGCGTCAATCCGATTCTTCCTTGCCTCTCGGATTTCCTGTGCCCTCTCCCATACTTCCTGTTGCACAATTATCAGTTCTTTATTCTGCTCCTTGGCATAAATCCAGTCCTTTCTGTCCAGCTTTGTGGTTGTTCCATGCCCTCCCCCTCGTCTGTCGTATGCAATATATCCCATATAAATAGGATTGGTTAAAATGCTCCTAACCGTTCCCGCTTTCCAAGTCTCCGATACCGGTGCAGAAATACCAGTTTCATTGAGGGTGTTGGAAATTTTCTGGTAGCCCATGCCCTGGTTCACTGCATAGGAATAAATCTGCCTCACGACATCCGCCTGCTCCGGAACAATTACCAGCTTATGTAAGGCTCTGCCATGGTTGCTGATTTCTCCGGACAGGATCATCTTATAACCAAAGGGAGCTTTGCCACCTACAAACTTTCCACTCTTTACCATTTCTACCATGGTATCATGGACTCTCATTCCCGTTTTCTTGCTTTCACCCTCGTTCTGCCAGAAACGGATATAGTTTAGAAGCTTGTCAATGTGCTCCTCTGTTTTCAACTGACCATCCTTAATCGTCCAGACTTCTATTCCCAGTCGATTCAATTCTGCAACATAAAAGGAATATTCTTCCTGTCGTCCAATTCTGTCAGACATATAGGCAAGGAGAATTTCAAATTCTCCCGCCTTTGCATCTGCCAAAATTTCCTGAAGGATTTCTCTGTCATCCACTCCATTGTGGTATGCAGAAATGCCCTTCTCCAAATACTCCTTGTCAAATTCCCATTCTGGATGCTTTGCAATAAACTGCTCCGCTTCCGCTCGCTGTATCGGAATATCATCGTCATGGAGCTGTTGCCTGGATGATACACGAAGCAGTGTTCTAACCCGCTTACTCATTGCTTTTTCCTCCCTGTGACATTAATTCACTTTTCCCATTTAGGGGAGTGGAGGTTAACGCTTTATAAGTCGTTTGTAAAGACCCTGTCTGAATTTTACTAATATAAATCTGACGCAGATTCTTTTCAAAGCGCTCTGCATCCTTTGGGTCTACTGCGCGTGGAAATTCTAAAGTGATTTTGAGTTTCCTCTTTCCCTGTTCAATCTCTTTTGAATGTGTTTCCACACTCTCCATACTGCCACACTTACACTCGCTGCTTTTTACAACTTTATGTGAGTGTGCGTTTTGATATTCTGCCATAGTAACCGCTGTTACAAGTAATTACCTAAAATCTAACGATTTTATGTAGTGGCAAGCAAAAAGAAAAGCACTCCCATTATAGAACTGTCCGTGGGTGTCCGTCCGGGTAAATCATATTCATCCCCACGATGTTGTTCTGGAATCCGCTCTTAAACGTTATTCCCATGCCTTTTCCCTCCATGTTCTTAATTTTTTATACAATTACATTTGGGATAAAGGCATAAGAATAAGATGATTAAAATTCACAAAGTATATACTACTTTTTCAATTTATTCTGTCGTATCTTCCGTATGAGGTATTACATCATACAAGAAAACTCCGGGTTCTACATTTCCATAATCAGCGTCAAAAGAATTCTTCATTTTCATACGCACTGTACCAGAAAATAACTGACTATTATTTTCTCCGGTTCTCCCAATCCACGCAAATGTTATAGGGTTATCCTGGCTAATAATCGGAGTATCCAAATAAATAATACCATAACTTCCATCCTGCCTATATCCAAACGTTGCAGTAACTTCTGTGGTTATTGCTTCATGTATTTCCATATCATACTCAGCAAGTTGTTCTTCTGTAAGATATGACAAATCTGTATAAATCTCAGAAAATTCAATCTGCTTCTGTAATATAGTTCCGGCTACAGATGCTAATTCATCACAAACTTCTGTATTTACCTCATCGCCATTGGAAGATACATCTGTAATCAATAACTCAATTCCAGAACTAAAACTATCATTTTCTTCATCCATTTCCTCTTGACCAATCACACGATACAATCCAGATACAACAAGATCACACTTCATATTTTTATCTTTGTTGCCTTCAACGCAAACATTCGCATCAGCATATGATGCAACAAAGCTATTGTTTGTAAATATAACTTTAGACCTATCCGAACTAGTATCATAGTATATCCTAAGTTTTCCTAAATTAAAGTCATCCGAATAATATGCATCCCCCTCTAAGGTCATCATATCCCCAATTCTCCATTGTCCTCTCAAAACATCCTGTGTTACTGTTATTTCAGATGGAGTATTGTTTTCAAATTCTTTAATTTGTTGTTCTAATTCTGACATCTCATTTTCTTGTATCTCTGTCGGTTCAAGACTTCCCGTTGCAATATCCTCTGTTTCCTGCGGCTCCGCTTCTCCTGTTTCTGTCTCTTGCGTTTCTGCTTCCTGCACAATTACAGTATCTTCTGCATCTTGTCCTGTAACCGTTGTATTGCTTCCACAGCCACAAGCCAGTAAACAAACACATAATATTCCCACTGCCGCCAATTGTTTTCTTTTCATAATCTAATTCCTCTTCTTAAGTGTATATTGATTACCTGTCCATCATATTATTTATTGTGTATATCTTCAACTCTTAGAGTATTTTTTACTGCTCCCAATGCGTTATTTCTCATTTTACAATGAGTGCAGGAAGTCATCCGTTAATCAGCAACCTTAATAAATGTGCAGTTAAAATAAGGTTCTGCCTCTTCATATGGTATGCATGTTTTGGTATATATAAGCACTATGTACTCTGTCCCATCTATGCAACCCTTACCATCAAAATCCTGCCAATACCAAACCGCTTCTTTTTGTTCACATGTAAAATTAGACAAATCATCCTTATTATTAAGTTCATTAGCCACAGTACATTGTGTTCCAATTTGCTCAAACTCCTTATTGAACCTGAATGGCATAATAATTGTATCCATGTCATACCATGAAGCAACCAAAGCATTATCGTACAATGTATCCCAAAAATGATCTCCAAACTTATATGAAATTTTTATATAATCCGCTGTTGCTTCTTCAATCACAACGGAGATTGAAGAATACTGCGCATTTCCGTTTTCATCTCCCACATAAACCTTAGGAAAATAAATTTCATCTCCTACTTGATAAGGCTTCTCTTGACTTCCATCTCTGCCATCAGCAGGAACCGATACAAGTTCTTCGTAATTTTCATAGTTTTCCGTTTCTTCAACGGTCTCTGTCATTTCCTGCGTTTCTGTTTCCTGTGGCTCCGCTTCCTGTGTCTCCGCTTCTCCTGTTTCTGTCTCCTGCCTTTCTGCTTCCTGCACAATTACAGTATCTTCTGCGTCTTGCCCTGTAATCGTTGTATTGCTCCCACAGCCACAAGCCAATAAACAAATACTCAAAATTCCTACTGCCACTAATTGCTTCCTTTTCATAATCTTATTCCTCTTCTTCAGCGTTTTTTCATTCCCCGGCCATTATATTACTTATTATGTACGCTTTCAACTTTTAAAAATTTCCCCACCGCCCCCCAATGCGTTGTTTCTCATTTGACAATGAGTGTAGGAGGATAACACAGTGATTAAGGTTTTATCAACCAAACTGAAAGAATTAAGAATGTCACAAAATCTATAACATTTTATTCCAAGTATACTCGTTATAGAAACCCATAACCTTGTAAGACTGCGGCTTGTCCTATACTTTCTCTGCTCCGGGTAAACCACTATCTCCCTACCGAAGTACCTCTTTTTTTCTCCCAGACTTTACTTGAAACCATTTGCTTCGCTGTACCGGAATCAGGGCTACGACTTTACCATCACCTCCTCGACCGCCTACGACCAGAAATGGGTCTACGGCAGAAATATTTACGAGAACATCGACTATCTCGTCGATACCATTTTTGCCAACTATCTGTCCCGCCCCGGTGTGCGCCAGCCGATTTTCACCTCCTACTGCGACGGAAACAGAGTCACTTGTTCCGGTTTAAGCCAGTGGGGCTCGAAGTATCTGGGTGACGAGGGCTATTCCGCCATCGAAATCATCCGCTATTATTTCGGAAATGATATGTATATCAACTCTGCCGACCTCATCTCCGGCGTGCCGTCCTCGTGGCCCGGCTACGATCTCGGCATCGGTGCCTCCGGCGACAAGGTCAGACAGCTTCAGAACCAGCTGAACCGTATCGCCCGCAACTATCCGGCGATACCGACTCTCACAGCCGACGGCATTTATGGTCCCGCAACAGCAGAGGCAGTCCGCATTTTCCAGCGGATCTTCAATCTGCCCCAGACAGGCGTGACCGACTATGCTACATGGTATGAAATTTCGGATATCTATGTCGGCGTGTCAAGAATCGCCGAACCTGGCTGAATATGCCGCTTGAAAAAGGGCATCCGGATTTCCCGTATGCCCTTTCATTATCTTTCACCGCTCATCGTTTGTCCTGTGCTTTTAACAATGCCAGCCTTTTCTCAAACATCGCCACTGCTGCATCATCCGTAAACGATTTCCTGTCTACTTCCCGTATCTGGTTTAACCCGATTACCTTCACTGCTTCTATTGCAGCTTCCTTTTGGGTCATCCTTGCAGGAACCGTCAGACAATTTGCTCCTTCCAGCGTATCATACGACTGAAATGTTTTGTTGAAATCCATTAAGTCATAAAGTCGAATCGGCTGATTTGTGCTATTGTCCACTAGCAAGCCCCAGTTTCCCCAATGCCTGTCTGTATTCCCGACCAAGTAATCTATGATATTCATCATATAATAGGAATAGTCATCCAACTGCGAAATATATTCCATGGTGTCTATCCCGTGATTGGCTGCATAAACCTGAAAATATTCCATAGGAACAATACTTTGACTCAGGGAAGTGATGATTTTGCTGACAGATACCTTCTGCCCGTCATAAAAGGATTCTTCATACCCCACCTGATTCACTCGAAAACACCTTGCTACCCTGCTTGCCAAAAGTTCATGCTCCACAGGTTCCAAACCACCATCCTTCATCAGCCAGAAGCCATCCTGTTTTCTGATCCATGCCTTCGGATAGCAGCCCTGTGTTCCCAAATCATCTGCTATCAAGTGTCTGTTCTGTATGGTCATCTGCCTGCCTCTGAGCGAAACATCCACAAAGGCTGACTCCAGATGATTTTCAAACAAGTTAAGTTCCGAAAAGTTTTGCTGTTCATTTTTTTCTTTTGTCCAAAAAATATCCATGAGAGATAAACAGTGATAAGATAAAGCAATCTGCGCCCGTTCTTTGTCTGTAGCCGATTGTGTCGCTCCGATACTATTCAAAATCTCTTTGGCAAATTCTCTGTCCAGCGTCAGTATGCGAGAAGCACACCAGTGGTAAAAATTATCCAGATTTTGTATCCTGCCATCTATATCCTCTTCGGAGACCTGCTCCAAATATAAATTGTATGGCAGCATTTCTTCCATGTAGATATCACAGATACCATTTCTGCAAACAGACGCCACCTTTTGTTTGCCGTGCATAATTTCATATTCCTGCCAATCGGCACGAGGTATCTCCATGCTTCTCACCTTCTTTCTACTACAATATATTTATGGCTGATATACCTAGTCTTTATAGGAAAGGATATTATCATATTGCTTTTCTGCCAATTCTGAGAGTTCAGCATTAAACTGCATATTTTTCCCTCATGCTCTTAGATATGCTTTTGCTGATTTTGTAGCCCCCATATTACTTTTTTCGATTAATTCGGAAAGCTCCTCTACCAGCTCGTCCTCACTTAGCTTTTTAAACCCACTGGCTTCTGATTTCTCGACTAATATGGAAATCAGCTCCTTTCGCTATTTTTTCTATATTATACTTCCTATATGTCACAAAATCTATAACATTTTATTTCAAGACTTCTTTTTTCTCTCCCTGCCGCCAAAGAAATGTACTGATCATGTTTTCGATTTGTCTGCTTTCGACTTCAGATTCAACATTATCCGTTCCCGATACACAATCGCTCAATTCCTCAAAAGCTGTAATTGCAACAGGATTTCGTTTTGACGCAGAAATGTACTCATATTTTTTTAATGCCAGATTTCTTGTAATCCGACCAATAAACGCAGAAAATATGCTTGGTTTCTGGCTTGGAATCGCGTTCCATAAAGCAAAATAGGTATCATTCACGCATTCCTCGCTATCTTCATAGCTTGAAAGAATATTTCTGGCAATGTGAGTACATAGCCCGCCGTATTTCAGAGAAGTTTCCTTAATTGCGTCTTCCTTCCGTTCCCAATATAGTTCTATGATCTTATTATCATCCACATAGTTTTCCTCCTGGTAATTTCCATTGAAAGCTGCTTTCACTATTTAAGTACGGTTTTTGTGAAATCGGTTGTAATATGTAGAAGAATTTTTATAGCCTGACAGCGGCGAACTGGCAGTTGTTGCGCCGGTTCGCCGCTCGTTGAATTTTTGTCTGTGCTTCTCTACCGTGCATGTATATTATACCATGATTGCTTCTCAATCATGGTATTGATGTCCATTCGGACGCTTTCTGTTTTAGAATAAGGTCATTATCCCATGCACAGACATAACCATCTATTCCTTCTTTTCCATTTCCCAGATCTTCCAATTCACGCATACAATATTCCACTGCCTCTGTAATGTACTCGTCTGTCATTTCCCGCGTAAAGAAAAATAGATCCCCGCCTTCGACTGACAGAAAGTATGAATCCATGCGTTCACGCAGATTTTTCAGATCAAAGGCACATAACTTGTTCAGCGCTTCTTTTTCAAAATCCGGCGGTATTACAAGCTCATTCCGTAACTGATACTTCTGTATCACATAGGCATTGCCGATCTCATAATCCCTGTGCAACTTCTCTATATTTCCCGATATCATCGGATTCCAATGATATTTGTCATACACAAAGTGTCGGTAAATCACATCCTGCACAAGATGAAGATAATAACCCAGATACAGATCGTCTGTCTTCATCAGTTTCCCAAACAGTTTTCTGTAACCGCCAAAATCATATGTTTTCTTCTGCCCTCCGGCAACAGTTATTTTCATATGGCTGTTACCATAATTGCAACCCGCATCCGGAAGAACAGCTCCGAGTTTTAAACGGTCAGGATTCTTAAACTTTCTTCTGTTGATAATTTCGCATGTAATTGCATAATGAATAATGCTGGATGCCATTGTGTTTTCTCCTGTACTTTCAATTAACTACATCTCTTCCGGGCATTCCATTCCAAGAAGGTTACACGCTTCATTAATAATTTTCTGCACCAAATTAACAAGGCTCAACCTTCCCAATTTTATCATCTCATCCTCTTCTCGAAGTATTGTACATTCATGATAAAACTTATTAAAAGAAGATGCAACCGAAATGATATATCGCGCGACAATAGACGGCTCATAACGGTCTGCCGCATTCTGAACCGCTTCCTCATATCCAGAAAGAACTTTAATTAATTCAAATGTTATATCATCAGTGAGTGCAGCATAACATATACTTTGATTTTCAATTTCTACATTGCTCTTTCGTAATATGCTCTTAGCACGAGCATAAGTATATTGAACATAAGGGCCTGTAGTTCCCTCAAAGCTTAACACATCATCCCATGAAAAATCTACATTCTTAATACGCTGGTTAAACAGGTCGTGGAATATTACAGCTCCAATTCCTACTTTCTTAGCAATTATTTCTTTGTCAGCAAGCTTGGGATTCTTTTCTTCAATAGATTCCGCAGCTCGTTTAACTGCTTCTTTCAATATGTCCTCCGCATATATTATATTCCCGGTTCGTGTAGATAGCTTTGCTCCTTCCAAACTTACAAGACCGTATGGAACGTGTACCAGATCCGTATACCACTCATACCCCATTAGTTCAATCGCCTTAAATACCTGCTTAAAATGAAGATTCTGTTCCAGTCCTGTTACATATAAACATTTATCAAAATCATAGTTCTCTTTACGATACAATATCGCACATATATCTCGCGAATGATAAATTGATCCTCCATCCTTTTTCGTAATCATGCACGGAGGCATATCATACTCTGATAAGTCAATCACGTTAGCCCCTTGACTTTCTATTAATAAATCTTTCTCTTTCAGAAGCTTTACTAACGCAGGAACCATACTGCGATAATAGCTTTCACCAAGATAAGTATCAAAAGAAATTCCAAGCATATTATATACCCGTTCAAATTCTACCATACTGATTTCTTTGAACCATTCCCACATTGCCAAGGCTTCCGGATCACCTTGCTCCATCTTTATAAACCATTTTCGTGCTTCGTCCATTAGTTCCGGATTTTTCTTGGCCTCACTATTGAATTTCACATAAATATTCAGTAATTCATCAATTCCTTTTTTCTCAACTGTTTCCTTGCTACTCCACTTTTTATAAGCAACAATAAGCTTACCAAACTGAGTGCCCCAATCTCCCAAATGATTCATCCTTATCACTTTGTATCCCAGCTTATCATAAATTTTATACAAAGAGTTTCCTATAATTGTCGTACGTAAATGCCCTACATGAAAATTCTTAGCTATATTTGGAGAAGAATAATCAATACATATAGTCTTGTTCTGTCCGATTTGTTCTACACCTGAATTATCTTTTTTCAGAGTGTTCATAACAATTTCCACATACTTTTCACGTTTCACAAACAAATTGCAATATCCATTAACCGCTTCTATAGAGGCCAAACCCAATTCTTCCTTACATTTTTCCAAAGTCTCTTTCATTTCATTAGCAATTACTATAGGATTCTTGTGCATTAATTTAGCAAACAAAAAACACGGAATTGCATAATCTCCCATCTTGCTGTCAGGTGGAACCTCAATTAAATCTAATATTGATTTCCATTCCTTGGTTTCAACTACTCCTGCCACAACTTTACTAATCTGTTCTTTCATTTTATTGCTCTCCCTTCTTGTTTTAAAAAAGAATAAAAAAAGAACCGCACCCGATTATCTCATCTGATAAATCAAATACGGTTCTGCTTATGATACTAATTAACAGCACCGCACGGCAAGTAAGACATACGTTCTTGCAGCCATGCGAATTGCAATAACTACAAGAACTTATGTCTTCTCTGTCTGCGTCTTAAACTGTTAATTAATAAATGTTTCATTACAAAAAATTCCTCTCTAAAGATGCTCAAAGTTTACAGTAATTTATGTATATTGTCAAGAACAATCCTCAAATATGCAGCGGTATGCTTTCTTCGGACCATTTACCCCTCAAAACAACCGTCAATAATCCCACACTCCTATTTGGGTAATACTAAAGGTGAATTTTTCAACAATGCAGCAATAACAGAGTTGTATTTTGCTGTTCCATAGTCCTCAACTATACTTGTTATTCTAGCCCCGGCATCCTTGGAAGAAGCACCACACAGGAAAACTCTCTCATCAGCCGTTCCATAATCCAACACTATAAACCGATCATGAAATATGCCGCCAGTCTTTTTCATTGACAATTTTATGTTTGGATACTCCTTGCAGAAATCCGTAAATTCTATGTTATGAAGTTTATTATTTCCAATATTATCGCTGAATAAAATAATATCCACTCCAGCCGGAGAATTCTTAAGGTGTACCAGCGTTCTTAATCCAATGTAATTGTCAACGACGTATATGGACGACTTTGCCTGCATATAAATAGACTCATAAGCTTCATCCGCACTACTGAATTTTGCATTAAACATGAGCCACTTCTCGTCATCATCTGCAACAAAACTGTTCATCATATCCGCCAACTCAGATTTCGTTACCACATCCTTCAGACCTTCTACAACATCTGAAATCTGCTTTTCAAGAGAGATTATATCGGAATTGATTTTACTAATTTCAGTTCTGTTATCAGCAGTCTCCACGCTTAACTGAAGTATTTCCCGCTGACCTATTAAATCACGATTTTCTAAAATGTAATCTTTCATCTTCTTAAAGGTCTTTACAAGTGCACGGCTTTGTTTAATTGCAAGCTCCCCGCGCAAAACTGTCATAAGCATATATACTCCCTGCTCTGTAAACACATACGGTTTGTATTTTATATTTGATCCTCTTCCCGTATTCAAGGTGAAATTTTTGCACCTTGAAAGATTTTCCACTTCTTCATCATTCAATTCAAACATAAAATCATCGCCTTCAAATTTGGTAATATTATTCTTGACCTGCCTTTTAAAATTCTTGGTCTCATACCCATAAATTTCTGCCAAGTCTGAATCCAGCATAACCTTTTTCCCTCTGAATTCATAAAGCCGTTCCTTCATGTACTCTTCTGAAATTTCAATTACTGCAATTTTTTCTTTCTTCTCTTCTGTCATAAATTCCTTCCTTGTTTTGTGTTACAAAAAGTCCACCGCAAAATCCATGCAATCATTTTCGTAACATCACGAAAATGGTCTACTCATTATCCCCTACTTCCCTCATCTTGTCATAATAAGCCTTATATCGATAGATTGTCCTCTCACTGACACGATTTCGCTTCGCAATTTCTGACATTGTCATACCGCTCTCATATCCAATGATAAAATCATTATAAATTGCCATCCACTTGGCGTTATGTTTCTGCCGTCCGCTCAATTTTCGATTTCTGTAATACTCCAATTCCTCTCGAAGTTCTGCATTCTCTTTTTCCAACTCCTCAATTCTATTTAACGCCTCTTCAAGTGTTACAGTTTTTTCCATATATAATGTCCTCTATTCATGTCATTCTCATTTTGTCTATATTATAAATATTTACATTTCTTTAGTCAATCTGATTCTGTCATGTTGTATCACTTTTTACACTAGGGATATGAAGGAAATACAGACCCAGTTTGGACACTCACATTGAAACAACCTTGCAACTTATGTTATAAGACCTAAAAAGCACTGAATCCCTCAAAAATTCAACGGATTCAGTGCTTTTCTTGTGTTCGGTAATATTCTCAGAATTAGGTTGACAACTGGGAGACAGTCCGACATTTCCAACACCTTAAAAATGCTTATTTTATGCGAGTTAAAAAGCATACTGCCTCGCAGTTTTCCGTGAACGGAAACATATCTACTGCCACACACTTTTTCACCTGATAGCCTTTCTTCGTCAGGTATTTCAGATCCCTTACCAGCGTATCGGGATTGCAGGAGACGTAGACTACTCTGCTCGGTTTGATCGTCCCTACCGCGTCCAGAAATGCCTCTGTGCTTCCGCTGCGGGGCGGGTCCATCATGACGACATCCACTTCTGCTTTCTGCTCCGCCATCTCCACCAGAAATTTCCCGGCATCATTCTGGTAGAATTCTATATTGCTGATCTGGTTCATCCGCGCATTGTTCCGCGCATCCCTGACAGCATCACCGTTCAGTTCCACACCGATAACCTTGCCAGCCTTATCCGCCGCGATAATGCCTATGGTTCCTGTGCCGCAATAGGCATCCACAAGAACCTCCTTTCCCGTCAGTCCGGCATAGCACATCGCTTTGTTATATAACTTTTCCGTCTGGACAGGGTTCACCTGATAAAAGGATTTCGGCGAGATGCGGAATTTCCTGCCGCACAACTCATCCTCAATGTATCCCTTGCCGTAGAGAACCTGCTCCTTATCGCCCAGCACCATACTGGTTCCGCGATCATTTACATTGACAACCACGGTAGTGATCTCAGGATGGAGCTTTCGCAGCGCTTTGACAAAATTATTCTTGGAGGGCATAATCGGTGAACCGAGCACCAGCACAACCATAATCTCTCCCGAAGCATGACCGACGCGGACAAGAACATGACGGAGCAGACCGTATCCCGTGTCCTCGTTATAGGGGCGGATTTTAAAGGAACGCAGCAGGTCGCGAATAGAGACAATAATCTCGTCCGCCTTTTTGTTTTCGATCAGACAACTGTCCACCGGCACAATTCTATGGCTGTTCGCCTCATAGATGCCGGAGATCACATTGTGCCGCCTGTCCTCACCGAACACCGCATGTACCTTATTCCGGTAATGTGTCGGCTGCTCCATACCGATGATCGGTTCCGGCTTGCAATACGGCTCCATCAGCTTGCGGAACCTCGTCTCCTTTGCCTTCAACTGCTCCGCGTATTCCTTATTGATCCACTGGCAGCCGCCGCACTTTCCCGCCACCGGGCAGATCTTCTTTGCTGTATCTTTGCGCACCTTAGGCGTGCTATTCTTCTTAGCTCTCTGCTCTTTCTCTGTCTTCTGCTGTTCTGACTGCATCTTCTATCTGCCTCTCTTAAAAACTTATTTTATCTCTATCTTAGGGCAGTCAATTTCTGCTCCCATAAACTTACCGATAGAGTTTCTACGTCCGGATGCTATATTACTGTAGTCCCACAATAAAGATTACAAACGCCATAATTGTCATAACTGTCCATCCTAAATATCTTCCTACCATTTCCAAGCCGGACGGCTCTGCATCTTCTACATTGCGTATCCGAAATAACAGATTCCATCTGAACAGCTCGTCTGCGAATAAAATGGACAGGACGTTGAGAATACAAATAAATACAGCGCCAAGCCAGCCAAACACGCTGCCCTTATGTGTCAATTCAGGGTCATTCACCAGATCATAAATTGTGGATGCAGATGGCTCCATTTTATCAACCACATTGCCCTCTTCATCCCATTCAGTTCCACTGCCGGTCACATAGATAAATCCAATAGTTTCTAAGGTTCCATCCTCATTATAAAACAAATAGTCATCCTCAAAATCCAATACGCCGCCACGGAACAATACCTTCTCGCCATTATAGATTTCAACACCTGTCATTCGTTCGTTCAATTCTTGATCTTTAGGGATAGCTGTGGGGTCCTCTTTCACGGTGTAAGGACCATAGGCTTTATCTCCGTATTGCAGCATAACTGTTTTATCGTCAGATACGATAAACTGTGTCTGCTCCCCTTTGATTTTACCGGAATACACTGTATTTCCGTTTTCCTGTGTTGGAGCAAGAATTACATCATTGTATCTATAGCCAACCCTTGAAATTGTCTTAGGATAAATCACTGCAAAAATCAGCGCCATAATAATCATGACAATAATGATGCCTTTTTGATAATGATTCAAGTCTTTGATTCTTTCCATAAGCCCCCCTCCAATAGCACCGCATTTTTTACAATTAAAATATAACAGAAATAACACCAAAAATCTACTATCAGCATAGGGGTGAAATGCTCGAAAATTTTTCCACCATATCAGTTATAAGTCAGGTAACCAGAATACATTGACAACTCAGTGTATTTATATATTTCCGTACACAGAGGCAGGAAAATTGAATTCCGGCCTGAAAAAAGCAAATACGGCTCAGGTAGGAAAAATAGAGCTCTTATAAACAACTTTTCCTATCTGGAATGGTGAAAACAAATTCTAGGCAGGAAACCCAGCGAGATATCAGGGAACGTTTCCTATCTGAAAGGAAGAACTGTAGCTTAGGCAGGAATGTTGAATCGGACAAATTTCCAGTTTCAAAAATCCCAAAAACAAAAGTGCCAAAATTCCAGCAAAGCTGAAATCTTGGCACTTTCTATTCGTCGGAGTGGCGGGATTCGAACTCGCGACCTCCACCTCCCTAAGATGGCGCTCTAACCAAGCTGAGCCACACCCCGAAGCACAATAAAGATTATATCGTGTTCGGGGAGAAAAAGCAAGTGTTTTTTTCAAAATTGTAGAAATTTTTACAACTATTTTATCATTCTCTTCTGCGCAGCCTTAGATTCCCTTGAAACAGAAGGTAAATTCCAGTCTCCGGTCTGCCGGAAGAAGATACTCTTCATGCACTCTTGAGCCCCAGCTGTCGTCACCGCCGACACCCATCTGGGCAAGCGCAGCACGGATGACCGTATAGTGCACTTTGGGCAGTTCGTTCGGATGTGCCGCGTTTTCCATCTCGTGCGGCGTCCATGGAAGCGCTGAAAAGCTCATGGCATTTCCAGCAAAGAGCACACCACGTCCCTTCGCATCCGTCACCTTGGCATACCGGACTTCCGTCTTGTTGCCGCATTCCTGAGGCACCATATAGCGTGCCATGTTCTCTTCGACCTTGTTGCGGAAAATTCCAAGCTTCGCCCCACGCTGTCTGTCGGCATAGGTCTCCTGCGGTCCGTTTCCATACCATTCCAGATTATCAAGGTCAGCGTCAACCTTAAACAGCATTCCGAATTCCGGCATATCTCCAAGCTCCTTTACCGGATCCATAGCCAGCGTCGTCTCAATCGTTCCGTCTCCGTATACCCTGTACCTTACCTCGCACTCGCTGACCGGCGTTGTGGGCATCTGGTAGCGATAAGTGAGAAGGACACCGTTGCCCTGCTCTTCAATAACAGGGTTCTTACCTTCCACGCCATAGGTTCCCACATACATGCTTGCGAGCTTCCACTGACCATATCGCTGCATCATATGATTGCCGCAGTCATTGTCTACCGGTGCACGCCAGAAATTCGGCTTCGGCATCGTCTTTAACAGTTCCTTTCCGCCATAACGGTAAGAAACAAGTCCTCCGCCATAGGAAAACAGTGCTTCAAACTCCTCGCCTCTGACACCGAGGTTGCTCTTGCCATGAATGATCTGTAAAGACTTATCCACTGCGACCGGTCTGTCGGCAATGTATGCCTCCTCTCCGCTCTTATGGAACACACCCTGTCCGAACGCGATCTCATATCCTGCTCTCGCCCATGCGGTATCCTTCTTCAGGCAGAAGGACACTGTGACAACATACTCGCCGGCAATCTCGGGAATCAGGAACGGTTGCGGGAACTCGCCGCTGCAGCCGGGCTCAACGTCCGTCATCAGCTTTCTTTCTTCGACAGGCATGCCCTCTCTCTCTACGCGAAGGAAGCAGTCAAAGTCACTGGTATCAGCAAAAAGATTCTTATTCGTGATCTTGATTTTATCCTCCATGACTTCAACGGAAATATTCTGGTAATTATACTTTACCTCCTGCATCTTCGGTGAAGGCTTTCTGTCACCGCCGTATACAATACCGTTGCCACTGAAATTATAGTCGCAGGGTCTGTCGTCAAAGTCACCGCCGTATGCCTGGAACTCATTACCGTAGCGATCCTTCTTATAGATGGACTGATCCACATAATCCCAGATGAAACCGCCCTGATACAACGGCTCTCTGTCCGTCAGATCCGTGTACTTATGCATTGCGCCGCAGGAATTGCCCATGGCATGCGTATACTCACAGCAGATAAAGGGCTTGCTTCTATCCTTCTTGAGCCATTCCTCGATCTTTGCCGCAGGCGTGTACATCTGGCTCTCCACATCACTGGTATCGGGATAGCTCCTGTCATGGCAGATACCTTCATAATGAATGACTCTGCCCTTGTCATGCTCCCTCAGGAACTGTGACATATCAAAAATGTTCTTTCCGCCAAATGCCTCATTTCCGCAGGACCAGATGAGAATTGCCGGATGATTCTTATCTCTCTGGTACATGGACTCGACGCGGTCAAGCATCATGGCATTCCACTCGGGGCGGTTTCCGGGCACGATATTTTCCATCGGAATCTTGCCGTCAAGTGCAGCCGTCCAGGAACCATGGGATTCCAGATTACACTCATCGATCATATACAGTCCAAGTCTGTCACAGAGCGCATAAATCCTTGAATCGTTTGGATAATGGCAGGTACGGATCGCATTGATGTTATGCTGCTTCATCGTCACCAGATCCTGCCAGAGTTCTTCCTCATTGACCACACGGCCAGTGCGCGAGCTGAACTCGTGTCTGTTAGCACCCTTGAAGACAATGCGCTTCCCGTTCAGCTTCATCAGTCCGTCCGCAATTTCAAAGCGCCGGAAGCCGACCTGCACAGGAATTACCTCCTGCAGCTTTCCGTTCTCATCAAGGACTTCTATCTTCATTTTATAAAGGGTTGGCTCTTCCGCGCTCCACAACAAAGGCTTTTCCACCGGAATGACAAAATGATTCTCATTCTTCAGTGCAGCGGACATATCCGCAATCGCCTTGCATTCCGTCACCTGTCCGAGATTTTTCCTGTAACTGTCGTCATAACGAAACTCTCTCGTCTCCTTTAACAGGGACACATTGATCTTACCATTCGCCGTCGCCTTCAGATCCAACACAAGCTCTGCACTCTCAAAGTCGTCCTGCAACAGAGTCTGCACTCTCATGTCGCTGATATGTACCGCCGGAACCGTATAGAGGTAGACATCACGGAATATGCCCGAGAAGCGGAAGAAATCCTGATCCTCACACCAGCTGCTGGAGCTCCACTTAAATACGCGCGCTGCCAGCTTATTTTCTCCTGCTTTCAGATAAGGTGTCAGTTCAAATTCCGAAGGTGTAAAGCTGTCCTCACTGTACCCGACATAGCTGCCATTGCACCACAATGCCAGAGCGCTCTCAACTCCCTGAAAGGAGATATAGACGGGCTGCCCCTTCATGTTTTCCGGTACTTCAAAATACTTTACATAGCTTGCAACCGGATTAAATCTTTCGGGAATCTCACCCGGCTCAGCCTCCTGCCAGCCATCCCATGGATACTGTACATTTGCGTACTGTGGCGCATCATAGCCCTCCATCTGGATATGTGCAGGCACATGAATGTCTGCCCAGCCCTTACAATCATAGCTTTCCGCCTCGAAGCCGTCCGGTGCAGATACGAAATTCGGCGCATAGGCAAACTTCCAGAGACCGTTCAGATTGAACCGGAAGCTGCTGACTCCTCTCTTTTCCTCTTCCTCATTCGCATAACATACATGATCGGAATGCGCATCAAGCCTGTTATCCCGGAAAAACTCGGGATCCTTTACCTTATTGTAGTCAAATTGTTTCATCTTACTTTTCTCTCCTCTCCTGATGACATGACCCATTATACCACATTGAATCCGGTTTCAAAATGGAATTTTCCTGTCTCGGGATGTGCTATTTTGTCCTAATCAGGCTTCCTTTGTCTCAAGCAGCCGCACAAGGTACTCCCACACTCTTCTCGTCGATGAAATGCTCAGAGTCTCCTCCGTGGTATGAATGTCCCGCATATCCGGTCCCATGGAAACACAATCCAGATCAGAAATCTTGCTGCCCAGAATACCGCACTCCAGTCCTGCGTGGATCGCCTCGACCTTCGGTGCCTTTCCGTACATCTCCTCATACAGTCTGACCATCTTCTTGCGCAGCGGTGAATCCTTTCTGAACTTCCACCCCGGATAGTCGCCGGTTACGGTATTACTGCCGCCCGCCAGCTCAGTCAGGGCAAAAAGCTTTCCAATCAGCGCATTCTTCGAGCTCTCGACACTGCTCCGCACGGAAAATTCTGCCCGCAGTTCTCCGTCTGCATACTCCAAAATTCCGAGATTGAGGGATGTTTCCACCAGCCCCGGCATATCTGCACTCATCGCCTGGACGCCGTTGGGAACCGCACTGAGGAAGTTCGCCGCCTTCCTTGTACCTTCTGCCGTTGTACACTCAACCGCTGCCGACTCCTTTTCCGTTGCCTTGATAAATACAGCCGGATCCTTGGAAGATAATTCCGACTGAATTTCCTTTTCCACCGTATCCAGAACCGAGGCGAATTTCTCACTGTCACCCCTGTCAATAACCAGCAGTCCGACTGTCTCCCTCGGAATAGCGTTGTCCGCCAGTCCTCCCTTAAGCTCTGCCAGCCCTACTGGCATCTTCTCACACAGCCGTCTTAACAGACGCCCGAACAGATAGTTGGAATTTCCCCTCTCCTTATCAATTTCGCCACCGGAATGTCCGCCGAGCAGACCGCCCACAGTAACTTCGTAGGTAAGCCCTTCGAGCCTCTGTGTCTCCAGCTTCAGATCACACTTCACCCTCGCACCTCCGGCACAGCTGGTCAGAAAGATTCCCTCATCCTCTGAATCAAGATTCACCATACGGTTTCCTGTCAGCATGGAAAGGTCTATCTCTCTTGCGCCGTCCATTCCGACCTCTTCATCAACCGTAATAATTACCTCCAGCTTCGGATGGCTGATGGAATCCGAAGCCAGAAGCGCGAGCGCATAAGCGACCGCAATGCCGTCATCTCCACCGAGACTGGTTCCCTCTGCGTAGATTTTGTCGCCGTCCACTGCCACACGAAGCCCATCCCTCTTCATATCAATATCGCAGTCAGGCTTCTTCACGGCAACCATATCCATGTGCCCCTGAAGAATCACCGCAGGCTCCTTCTCATACCCCGGTGTTGCCTCCTTCACAATAATGACATTCTTCCAAGCATCCTGTATATGGAACAGTCCTCTTTCCTCTGCAAACGCTGCAAGGAAATCACTGATCTGCTCCACATTTCCCGAACCGTGCGGTATTTTCGTAATTTCCTCGAAATAATGGAACACGCTCTGTGGCTCCAGATTTGATAATACGCCCATCTCAATCCTCATTTCTGTGCACACCGTTTCCGTAACAGGTCTGCGTCAGGTGCACCTTGGCGCAAATCCCGTATAAACAAAAAGGGGAGTCCTTCGACTCCCACAGCTCCCCGAGTAGGGCTCGAACCTACAACAACTCGGTTAACAGCCGAGTGCTCTACCATTGAGCTATCGAGGAATGTATCAACAAAATCTAGTATATAGTATTTTCTGCCAATGTCAAGTATCACACTTATTTTTTATTTCTGAGTATTTTTCTCAATAGCCTCCCAAAGACCATTCAGATAGGTTGCGCCAAGCGCCCGGTCGTACAGTCCGTACCCCGGTCTGCCGGTCTCGCCCCAGATCATTCTTCCGTGATCCGGCCGGATATAACCCTCAAAGCCGTTATCATGGAGTGCTTTTGCAATGGCATACATGTCGAGTGTTCCGCATTCCGAGAGATGCGCCCGTTCTTCAAAGCCTCTGCCGTCAGGCAATACAGCGACATTTCTCATATGCGCAAAATGAATCCTTCCCATCTCTGCATACTTCGCCGCCATCTTCGCCACATCATTCTTTCCGGAACAGCCGAGCGAGCCGGTGCACAGTGTGATGCCGTTGTTGGGCACATCCACCAGCTTCAGAAAGCGGTCCAGATTCTTTTCATCCGTGATAATGCGCGGCAGACCGAAGATGCTCCAACAGGGATCATCCTCATGAATCGCCATATTGATTCCGCATTCCACCGCCACAGGAATGACCCTCTCAAGAAAATAGCGCAGATTCTCCCACAATTTTTCTTCCGTCATCGCCTGATATTCTGCGATCACGCCCTTAAGCTCATCCCTTGAATAGCTGGCATCCCAGCCGGGCAGCGTCAGATCATTGTCATTTTGCAGGGGATTCACACGGTCTACCTGCTCCTGATAATAGACAAGTGTTGTGGAGCCGTCCGGAAGTCTGTGCTCCAGTTCGGTTCTTGTCCAGTCAAACACTGGCATGAAGTTATAACAGACACACTTCACCCCAGCCTCCGCCACACGGCGGATATTCTGGCAGAAATTTCCGATATAAAAGTCTCTGGTCTCTTTCCCGAGCTTGATGTCCTCATGTACGGGAATGCTCTCCACGACCTCAAAATGCAATCCGGCAGCCTCAATCTCTTGCTTCAGTTCCGCAATGCTCTCCCTGCTCCAGACCTCTCCCACCGGCACATCATACACCGCCGTGACAACCGTATGCATACCGGGGATCTGCCTGATGTCCTGCAGAGTGACCTTATCTGATTTTCCATACCAACGAAATGACAGCTTCATACCTTACCTCGTTTTCATATCTTCGAGTATAGTATGGGCAGACATCGGTAAAATATGCAGACGGGGATAAATCTTTTCAAAAACATGAGGCGGATATCCTTTTCGGGAATATCCACCTCTTATAAGTGTTCGTTTCTTTTCTGGAACTCTTAGGATGCGCTTGCAACAGCTGCTGCAATTGCATCTGCTTCCTCTTCGGTCAGACGTGCTGCCGCATACATTTCTCCATCATCTGTTATAAGATAGATATCCTCGCCATTCTCCAGATATCCCATCTGCATTGCTCCTACCGTTACCAGCAGATATTCTGTTCCGTCGTCTAACTGTGCATTTTCTACTATGTACTCTGCAAAAACCTCACCTGTTCCATCATTTACATAAGCGATGTCTCCTGCCGCTCCCTCGTAGAATGCGATCATGAAGTCACTGCCATTTCCATCAGCAGCATAAAAGCCATCTACAAAGGTTACCTCAGTGCCCGCTGCTTCGTCATTATCTGCCTGCACTTCATCCTGCACTTCCTCCTGCACAGATGCATCTGCAACATCAGCCTCCTCGGATCCGCCGCAGCCTGCCAGCATTGCTGCTCCCATCACACCTACAATCATCATTGTCAAAAGTTTCTTCTTCATTTTAATTCTCCTCCTCGTGATTATCCTTGCGCGCTTTGCACGCTCAACTCCATCGACCATTCTAGCTATCTGTTCTCAAAAAGTATAGTACCCCTATGGCTACTTTTCCTGCTTTTTCATTCCATCGGTGTACCGGTTCCCTCGGCTGCATCCATTCTCCCACGGTGAACCAGACCGAGCCTTGCCGCCTTTCTCTCTGCCTCAGCCCTTCCTTTTACCGCAAGTTTTTTATATATATTTCTGTTGTGCTTCTTCAGTCCATCATAGGATATTTTAAGCTCTGTGCAGATTTCATCCATAGTCATCCCCCCACACAGCATCGATAAAACCTGCATTTCACGGTTTGTAAGAGCTATCGTTTCCCTCGGGATAAATCGCATATAGTCGGGATAGCCCGCTGCCACCCGGAAGCATTCCCTATAAATCTCTGCCGCATACGCATCGTCAATATCAGAAAGCTCCCCATTCTCCCTCATTTGCGTAAGCAGTGGAAGCACTGACGCCCCCTCAATCGCGAAAAGCCTTGTGAAATGATACTCTGATGCTTTTTTCACAGCCCTTCTCAGGCATTCCTTCCAGTGTTCATCCCCCATGCGATATAGAACGACCGCCTTTAGCAGTTCATTCTCCATCCAGTAAAAATGTCTCTCGTACGAGAAAAAGTATCCCTCCAGAAAGGCCGCAAGGTCGAAAGCCTCCTCGAGGCGATTTTCTGAAATAAGGCAGCGCAGCTTTACCATCTGCCGGTATCTGTCAAGAATACAGAAGGAAACCCTCGCATCCGGAACGGTCTCTATATAGTTCTCTGCATCTGCATTGGAGCCGCCGAACAGGGATATCCACACCCCAAAGGCTTCCAGATTCGGCAGGAGCTGTACTGCCTTCTCCTGTCTCACCTTCTCATTAAAAGCTTCCGCTATCCGTCTTGCTGCCGTTAATTGCCGCTCTATCAGATGCTGCCGTACCTGAATCCCTACCGCCACAAAGCAAATTTCAATCCTTCCTTCATGTGCCGCAGCTTCAAATCCATCTCCGCATCTTGTCAGGACCTCGTATGCCGGCATTGTCCCTTTTTCAAATCCGCTCTCTGCCAGTGCAATGGTTGTAAGGCCTTTTCCGTATCTCCCCAGAATGACCTCCACAGATTTTCCCATGAATCTGGCAATCTGAGTGTCATTCTTTGACCACTCGCAGAAATCCAGACCGCCGTTCATAAGGGACGGCAGATTTCCTGTCACGCAAAGCTCCGGCAATACCATATCCTCTTTCCGGATAAGTGCAAAGACCTTCTTCATCATGCGCAGCGTGCCCTTTGTCCCCCTGTGAGGAAGTGATATGTCCAGATAAGCAAGCCGTGATCTGGCTTCCCTCCGCTGCTCCCTGCTGTTGCCTTTGTCCTTACTAAAAAGTTCCAGCTCATGATACCACTTTTCGGATTCGTCCGGCTTAAGAAGCAGAGCATACAGCATACTCATCCCCGCCATAAGCACAGGCAGCTTTCTCAGCTCCTCTCTTGGAAATTCCAGATAGTAATCCTTGGTCTCCACATAATGACCTGTCCCCGGATGTGTATTGGCATTATAGATTAATAATTCCTTTACGCACTGTATTTCTCCTGCTTTTTTATAATACTTCAGTGCATCCGGAATGTTACCCTTTCTCTTAAAATACTCCGCCGCCCTGCAATAGTTCTCTGTTATCTCTTTCTTTGACCATATGAGATTCTGTTTCCAGCAGTAATATCCCCTTATTTCCGGACGTATCGAATAATAGCCATCCCTTTTCACCTGGAGCTGGCTCATGGCTTCGTAGCAGTATTCCATTACTCTTCCAACGCTTTCGTCACCAGTAAGTGCTTCTGCCATTTCCTGCGTAAATTCATCATACCGACATACGCACAGAGCAAAATGACGAAATTCCGCTGTGTATTGCTTATCATAATAGCTGTCCCATAAGTGGTAGATATCCTGCCAGACTGCAGCCTTCATATCCTCCGAGTATCTATTTCCATTCTCCATTCTTGCTGCATAGCAGTGAAGTGCACGCACATATCCCTGTGAGGCCTCCGTTATCAGTGCCGCATCTTCCGGGTGGAGCTGTATGCCGCGCCCTCTGAAAAATTCCTTCACCTCCTTCTCCCCGAAAGCAAAGTCCTTTTCCTGTATCCTCACAAAGCCAAGATCCATCTCCTCACTCGCAAGATATTTCGGCACTGCCCCTCTCGTAAGCATGAGTACCTGAATACCCGGAGTATGCAGGAGCTCTCGCAGACAGCCTACCGCTTCCTCTTCCCAAAGCCATTGCATATCCTCCACGATGACCACACTTCCCCGAAAATCCTTCCAGACTGGCTTTTCACGAATGCTTCCACTCTCACAGTGCAATAGGAGCGGCTTTTTCCTCCGGCAGTAATACTCTGCCGCCGCTGTCTTTCCCCAGCCGCCCGCTGCCGTCATAATAACAGGCGCAAAAAGCTCCTCTGCACTTTTCAGCTTTTCATATACTCTCGGCACTTTGATATATCCCATTGCCGATATACTCCTCTCTGTTTCTTTCTGTCCGGCAGACGCTATACAGACTACACTGGAACACGGAAGCATGCAGCATCTCGTGACATCAGGAAAGCCCAGAAAACACGTATTTAACGCACTTTCTGGGCTTTGAGAGCAGATAACGGGAATCGAACCCGCCTCCTCAGCTTGGGAAGCTGATGTACTACCGATATACTATATCTGCTTACGGAACAAATGTATTATAGCACAGATTCCGTGAAAATGCCAGCACTTTTTCTATGCTTTACAAAACTTTTTATAACCGCTTCTACGCCTCAACTGCCCCCAGCCACTTCAATGCCTTCAGTATACCGTCCTGCTCCACCGCATCCGTGACAAAATCGGCGATCTCCTTCACATCCTCCGTCGCGTTTCCCATCGCAATTCCGATATGGGCGCGCTCAATCATCGGAATATCGTTGCTGCTGTCCCCAATCGCGACCGTCTCCTCCACGGGAATGCCCAGCTTCTCCGCCACAAGTTCTATCGCACTCGCCTTTGAACAGCCCTTCGGCATGATCTCGAAATATCCTTCCTTTCGATCCACAAAGTCAAGCCAGCCTTCAAACTCCTGCCGGAATGCATCCATCTTCTTCACATCATCGACATAGGCATAAAACTTGTCAAACTGCCCAAGCCCAGCGTCAAAATTGTCATAACCGTAACCGTCAAAGCGCTTTAAGAATTCCCGGAAGGTGTCTGTGATGATCTTTTCCTCTTCCTCAAGATAATTGTTGTCGCTGCCCTCGAGGCATGCATCAATCCGGTATTTGCGCAGACCCTCGACAATGCGGCGGCTCTCCTCCACCGTAAAGCTCTTATGGAACAAGGTCTCTCCGTGATATACCACCATTGTGCCACAGCCGAGCGCCAGACCGTCAAATTCTGTCTGCCCGGTGATCTCCTCGCCGACAAGAGCCAGCGTCCTGCCGGTATTTATCATGCAGATATGTCCGTTTGCCCTTGCCTGCTGTATGGCGCTTCTGGCGCTCTCCGGCATCGTTCTTCCATCCTCGCCCACAAGCGTTCCGTCAATATCAAAAAAAATCAGCATTCCTTTTCTCCTTCCCGGCATTTACCACACTAAAAAATACAGTTGCGGCTGACCAGAAATTCCTCCTGCCACAGCCATAACTGTATTCTTTACAAGAATCTATAATTGATTCATTTATGCAACCTTGGACTTAGCCAGCTCAGCAAGCGTCTTGAAGCCTTCTGCATCATTGACTGCCATCTCTGCCAGCATCTTTCTGTTCATATCAACTCCTGCAAGCTTCAGACCATACATAAACTTGCTGTAGGAAAGTCCGTTGATTCTTGCAGCCGCATTGATACGTGCAATCCAGAGCTGTCTGAACTGACGCTTTCTCTCTTTTCTGCCTGCATAGGAGCTGGTCAGAGCTCTCATAACAGACTGCTTTGCTACTCTGTATTGCTTGCTTCTTGCTCCCCTGTAGCCCTTTGCAAGCTTTAATACTCTATTGTGCTTCTTCTTGGCATTTAAGCCGCCTTTGATTCTTGCCATTTCTTCTCTTCCTCCTTACCAGACTTATAAATAGGGTAAAATCTTCTTCATATTCTTTACGTTTGTTGCATCCGTCATAGCAGGCTTTCTCAGATTACGCTTATTCTTCGTAGTCTTCTTAGTTAAGATATGGCGCTTGTAAGCCTTATTTCTCTTCAGCTTACCGGTTCCCGTCACTTTAAAACGCTTTGCAGCTGCTCTGCTTGTCTTCATCTTGGGCATAACATATTCCTCCTAATAATTTAATCTATTTTAACTTTTGCTAACCAGCGTGCAGTACACTAGCGCTTTTCAGTTAAAAACATTGTCATACTTCTGCCTTCCACCTTCGGCGCTTTTTCAACAACCGAAATATCGGACAGGCTCTGGGCAAAATCGTCCAGAATGTGCTTGCTGTTATTCATATGAGCCATCTCACGTCCACGGAAACGAAGTGTAATCTTCACCTTGTCTCCCTTGGTCAGGAACTTTCTCGCAGCATTGATCTTTGTGTTCAGATCATTGGTATCAATATTCGGAGACAACCGGATCTCCTTGATCTCGATAACCTTCTGCTTCTTCTTTGCTTCCTTTTCTTTTCTGATCTGTTCGTACTTGTACTTGCCGTAATCGACAATCTTACACACAGGAGGCTTTGCCGTGGGCGCTATCTTCACAAGATCCAGCCCTGCATCCTCTGCCATCTTCATGGCATCTCTCGCAGACATGATTCCCAGCTGCTCGCCATTCTCACCGATCAGACGGATTTCCTTGTCTCTGATCTGCTCGTTAATCATTAAATCGCTAATGGTCGTACCCTCCATATAAGAAAATATAAAAAAGGTGGACAGCACAGCTATCCACCTGAATCTTCTTCTCCCAGTCTCTTTACACGGCAATGTTATAGACTGTTAAAATCTGAACACTTACTGACCCAGTTGTCGTAAGGTGAGAGTGGATACTCTGCTTGCTGGCACGCTTTCTTCACATGCTTAAGTAGAATATCACACTCTCTATCCCTTGTCAACAACTTTTTTACTTTTCTTCAAAGGTTGCACAGGCAGTTCCCTGACAGCTGCATGCGCCGCAGCCCTTGATGTCCACATGACCTGCCGTACACTTATAGTCAGAGTTATAACTGCACTTTGTCGCCTCGCAGTCGATGCTGATCGTATTGCAGGCATGGCAGGTAGAATTCTTAAAGGAATCCTGTCCTTCCTTTCTCTGCGAAAAGCTCTCACAGCATGTCTCGTCACAACAGCATGCATTCTTACCGCCTACAAGGATGTCACCCTTGCTGCAAAGATGCTGGTCGTTGTAGGTACAATTATCCACTGCACATTTTAAATCTGCCATCGTTTTTCCTCCATTCTGTCACTCCAACAGCCTGCTTCCCTATTTGCAGACCTATATACAGTATGGAACAAACGGCAGTAAACTATGCACGGTTTTGATTTATTTTGTTTCCTCCTGTACCTCTTCCTTACGAATTTCCTTTGTACGGATCTCGGTACAGATCTGCTCCGTAAACTCAGCGAGAGACTTCTGGCCTTCGTCTCCGAGGAAACGGCTTCTGACAGATACCACGCCTTCTTCCGCTTCCTTTTGACCTACAACAATCATATAAGGAAGCTTATCCAGCCTTGCCTCACGGATCTTGTAACCGATCTTCTCTGAGCGCTCATCCACGGTCACGCGGACACCATTCTTCTTCAGATAGTCAGCAACGCTGTTTGCATACTCCGTAAATTTCTCGGAGATCGGAAGAATACGAACCTGCTCCGGACAAAGCCATGTCGGGAACTTGCCTTCGTATTTCTCTATCAGCCATGCAAGTGTTCTCTCATAGCAGCCCATAGAGGTTCTATGAATGATATAGGGACGCTGCTTTTCGCCGTTCTGGTCAATGTAGTACATATCGAACTGCTCCGCGAGCAAAGCATCCCACTGTACGGTGATCATGGTATCCTCTTTGCCGTAAACATTCTTTGCATTGATGTCCACCTTCGGTCCGTAGAAGGCAGCCTCGCCGTCCGCCTCATAGAACGGGATCTCCAACTCATTCAGAACATTACGGATGTGCTGCTGGGTCTCCTCCCAAACCTCGGGCTCACCGATATATTTATCCTTGTTATTAGGATCCCACTTGGACAGTCTGTAGGTGACATCCTCGTTTACGCCAAGGGTCTCCAGACAATATTTTGCAAGCGCAAGACACCTCTTGAACTCCTCTACCATCTGGTCAGGACGCACAATCAAATGTCCCTCTGTAATCGTAAACTGACGCACACGGGTCAGTCCGTGCATCTCACCGGAATCCTCATTTCTAAACAGAGTGGATGTCTCACTGTAGCGGCAGGGCAGATCACGATAGGACTTCTGGCTTGCCTTATATACATAATACTGGAAGGGACAGGTCATCGGACGAAGCGCGAAGACTTCCTTATCCTTCTCCTCATCTCCGAAGACGAACATTCCCTCCTTATAGTGATCCCAATGTCCGGAAATCTTATACAAATCACTCTTTGCCATAAGCGGGGTTCTGGTACGCATATAGCCCCACTCATTATCCTCCAGATCCTCGATCCATCTCTGCAATGTCTGGATGATCTTGGCACCCTTCGGCATCAGCAGCGGCAGACCCTGACCAATGACATCCACTGTGGTAAACAGCTCCATCTCACGTCCTAATTTATTATGGTCGCGGTTCTTGACATTCTCCCAGTAAGCCAGATAATCTTCAAGTTCTTCCTTCTTGTTAAATGCAGTTCCGTAAATACGCTGCAATCTCGCCTTGTTGGAGTCCCCGCGCCAGTAGGACATGGAGGAAGAGGTCAGCTTAAATGCCTTGATTCCCTTTGTGCTCATCAGATGAGGTCCCGCGCAGAGATCAACAAACTCGCCCTGACGGTAGAAGGAAATCTCCTCACCCTCCGGCAGCTCCTCGATCAGCTCAACCTTATACGGCTCGTTCTTATCCTGCATGAACTTGATTGCCTCGGCTCTGGGAAGTGTGAACTTCTCCAGCTTCTCACCCTTCTTGATGATCTTCTTCATCTCCGCCTCAAGCGCATCCAGATCGTCTCTGGAAAAAGGCTCATGCTCAAAGTCATAGTAAAATCCGGTCTCGATGCTCGGTCCGATTGTCAGCTTTGCATCCGGGAAAAGATTCTTCACAGCTTCGGCCAGCACATGAGATGCGGTATGGCGAATCGTCGCAAGTCCCTCCGCATCACTCGCGGTACATATCTGCAGCTCACAGTCCTTGTCGATCACTGTCCGCAGGTCAACGACCTCGCCGTCCACCTTTGCACAGCATGCCGCCCGCGCCAGTCCTTCGCTGATGTCAAGGGCAATGTCATAAACGCTCTTGCTTTCTCCGTACTCTTTTACGGAGCCGTCCTTCAAAGTAATCTTCATGTCTTCCTCCATTCTGCCGCACTGTATGCGGCATTTTCCTCTTTCATCAATAAAACAACACATCAAAAAGTCCCCTGCAATATTTCTATTGCAAGGGACGTCTCTCATCATGAACGCGGTTCCACCCTTTTTGCATCCGGCTCTGCCTAGCGCAGTGCCTTCTGCCACCTTCATTTGCTCGTAACGGGAGCCACCGGGCTGTATTAAAGCCACTCCGAGATGGTCTTCAGACACTCTCTGTATCAAGCCGCTCTCAGCGCTGTCTCCAATCGGGACAGGCGGCTCTCTCTGGGAACTTCCGGTATCCTACTGTTCTCTTCTTCGTTTTCCTTTTATACTATTGCCTGAAACTTATGATTAACTATCATAGTCCCTTTTATGTAAAAAGTAAAGTGCTTTTTTAAATTCCTGCGTTCTCAATTTCCTTTGCCGTGATTTCAACAAGCTCCATGCAGCGCTTCTTTTTATTGCCAAAAGCACCGGACAGGCTGGTCAGACCGTCCGTAAGCTCATCCAGGACTGCGTTCTTCACCATGTTTCCAACACCTGCCACCTCTGTGGAGCGCTGTACCTGAAACTTACCCTTAGCGCCGGTGATCCAGACCTGATTATTTCTGTCAAGCTCCGGGAACACGATAACATTTGCAAAGCCATGCTTCACAATGGATGCCTGTCCTGCTTCAAATTTAATGTCCTTAATTGCTTCATACAGTTCTTCCAGAGTTGCAAAATTTCCCTTCACGTTCAACTTTACAATTTTAACTCCCATCATTTCTCCAAATCCCATTCTGATACCCCTTTCCGTCCGCCTCTGCGGATCATCCAATTATGTTTTCCGTCCATGTCTCCATGATCATACGATTTCTTTTCTGCATTCTTTCTCACTGAAAACAAGACATTTTGAACAGTATAACACAAAATTTTTCCAGTCGCAATGTAATTGACAAATTTTACCGAGATATTACATACCAACTCTCAATTTCTTTTCATTTTCAATGTATTCGCCGACTGCTGTCCGGCTGATGTCAAGCGCTACGGCAAGCTCTCCATACAGACTGTCCTCTGCGATATGGAAATACTTATCATCCACTGCTGTCACCTTTCGCCCCGACTGTATACGCTTTTCACGTCTCTCCCGTACCGTTTTAAGCAGCCTCGCCCACTCCTCGCACTTTCCGGTCTTCATGCATTCCCGATAGGTCTGTTCGGCAAATTTCTCATTTTCAATCTCCAGCATTGGGAGATCGTGGATTACCTTCAGCAGCTCCTGCGCCTCCTCGCGCTTCATCACCCGCCGCAGAGATTCCTTGGAGGAATCCACCGGTACATACACTGTACTGCCCGACAGATATCTGGGTTTGAGAATATAATATTTCCTCTCCCTGTCCACACCCGGCATTGTCAGTGTTGTAATATTTTCCACAGTGCAGACACCCTTGCTACCACAGACTACATTCTCGCCTATTTTGAACACAAAAACCTTCCTTTCTGATCTTTTTAATCATTGGCTACACTCATGTTATATCCATATTTTAACATTTCAAACCAAGAAATGTCAGTAAATTGTTTTTCAGAAATTGATTTTTGTGAAAATTGTGCAGAAAAACAGGTCAGCAGGTTGTGCACCCTGCTGACCTGTTTTTAGTCAATCACCTTTACACTCTCGATCACCGGCTGGTTTTCTGCCGCAACCGTGCCGTTTCCATCTGTCACCGGAACTGCGTCACAGATTGCATCCACAACGTCCATGCCATCCGTCACATAGCCGAAGCACGCATACTGTCCATCCAGAAACACGCTGTCCTCATGTACAATAAAAAACTGGGAGCTTGCGCTGTCATACGCCCTTGCACGCGCCATGGAAATCGCGCCTCTTATATGGGACAAGCCATTTTCCACACCGTTCTCGGAGAATTCACCCTTGATCGTCTCCTCCGAACCGCCGGTTCCGTTGCCGAGCGGATCACCGCCCTGAATCATAAAGCCTGAAATAATACGGTGGAAGGTCAGTCCGTCATAAAAGCCGTCCTTCGCCAGCTTTAAAAAGTTCGTGACCGTGATCGGCGCCGCGTCTGCATCCAGTTCCACTTTCACCGTCCCGTAATCCTTTACCGTAATCTCCACATGGTGCTTGCCTGTTGCCAGCTCCTCCTGCACCTCTTCTTCCGTCGATACATCTGCATCACTGCTTTCCCCTGTCGCATCAGCGCCTTTATTTCCGCAGGCTCCCAGCGCCAGCACCGTTACCATTGCCATAAAGAAGCCCAGCAATCTCTTTCCGTTTTTCATCTTTCATAACCTCCTGTCCCTATGTCTTCCCGGAAACAAAATCCGACCCAGTGACATTTTCTTTCGCCACCGGGTCATTGTATCAGATTACCGTCTTCTTTTCAATGCATAAGCCATAGTTCACAAACTTTTCAAAAAATGCTCAGTTCTCCTCCTGATCCCTCTTACAGTTCTTAATTGCATTGTGAAGCTCTGCAAACAGCTCCTCGTATCTCGCCTCACTCGGTCCTGCCGTCACTGCTGCATATAGCGACAGCGGAATCTGTTTTCCGTCATATTCAAATTCCTGTCCATTCATGCTTCTGATCTTCTCTGCGATTCTTTCCGCATAGGTCTTGTCACTGCTGCCGGTCAGAATACAGAATTCGTCTCCGCCGATACGGAAGACAACATCCTCCTCCCCACAGGAAATAGTCATCCGGCGCATCTGCTCCAGAATTGCGAGATCACCCGCCTTTCTGGAAATATCATTGATGCACATCATATTCTTGATGTCACAGCCTACAAACCAGCAATCCTTCCGTTCCTGAAACAAATCATATAATTCACCAATATCCACATGCCTTCTCTGCATAATATACTCGTCTCCCTTCTCCGGAGGTGCACAAAACCTCGGAAACAACTCAACATATTTCGCCTTACGAAATTCTGAGGGTTTACAGTTCCAGATCTGTTCAAACGCGCGCGCAAAGGATTCGTGTGTGCTGTAACCATATTTCAGTGCAACCTCCAGTATGGAACTTCCTCCACCGGCTGACAGTTCCCGCGCCGCCAGCATCATCCGCCGGCGCGTCACATAATCATGAACCGAAATATTGTTCACACAGCGAAACATTTTTTCCAGAGTCGATTTCGAGCAGAAACATGCCGCAGCCATATCCTCTGTCCTGATTTCATCGCCCAGATGGGCTTCAATGTATTCCAGCGATGCCACCAGCAGTCCGACGTTTTGCATTCCTACCTCCGCTTCCAACTCTTTTCCGATATCGTAATTTCATTATAGCAGAGCACCAGTTTTCCTGTTTGACTTTTTGAGTAAACCTCCCTTACCGGTATTCCTCCGTCAACGAAATATCCACCAGCCCGCAGGCTCTTCCGTCCTTCAGCTCCGGCCATTTCTCCAGGAATACCCAGTCATCCTTGTGCAATGCCTTTACGCGGATTGTCAGTCTTTCGGGGAAGTCGAAATATCCAAGACTCACAGGCACGCGCTGTCCCGTGTAGAAATGATCATTGATCTTCTCCTCCCCGCGGAAGATTTCCATGCCAAAGCCGGCATAGGTAAGCCAGAGAAGCGTATCGCGCCCGGCAATCCTCGCACTTCTATCAAAGCCCTCGGGATAATGCACTGTCACCTCGTAGACCGCATGTTCGCTCTCCTCCGATACCAGCTGCATTTCCGCCGTAGGCTGTTCCTCCTCATGAACTCTCTCATACACGGCAAAACGACCGTTCATCTCTTTCTCTTCAAAGCCGTCCGGGAGCACTGCAAGCGGGGGAAATACCTTGATCACGGTATCGGCAGTCCCTGTCACCTTCAGGCTTCCCGCTTCCTCCCAAACATAATTTTCGCTCAGGATAAGGTAATCCTGATCCAGCGTGACCTTCCATGCGTCGAGCGCTTCCGCCCTTGTCAGATGGATAACATCAATGCTATCTAACAGATGTTTGGCTGCCTGTTCATTTTTCAAACAATACAGCAAATGATATACAAGACTATCAAGCAATTCATCTGCATGCTCTGTAACATTTAATTTATAGACCATATTTTGCCCTCGTTTCTCTCAGGGCTGTTCTGGCATCCTTTACCTGTCCTGCCTTTATCTGTTTTTCAGATATTTCAATATCTCTGTACATAGCAATCTGTTTCATCGTAGATTCATAAATCTCCATGCTCATAATAACCATATCGCCGTAGCCATTTTTAGTAACATAAATTGGCTCCTCTGCCTTGTGGCACATGTCAGAAATCTCCGACGTATTTTTCAAGTCTTTAATCGGGATTATTTGTGGCATAATCTACACCTCCTTACTCATGGTTTAATTATACCATAATTATGCCCCTTTTCAACCCATTTTATTTATATAATGTAACCCTTCTAGCCCTCTTCGTTCAGCTTGCTCAGCTTCGCCGCCTGGTCGGCTGCGATGCATGCATCAATAATCTCCTGTATATCTCCGTTCATGATCTTATCCAGCTTGTAAAGCGTCAGCCCGATGCGGTGATCCGTAACGCGCCCCTGCGGGAAATTGTAGGTACGAATCTTCTCGGAGCGGTCTCCCGTGCCGATCTGGCTTCTTCTCATCTCCGCCTCCGCGTCATGTCTCTGCTGCTGCTCCATGTCATACAGCTTTGCCCTCAGCAGTGCAAACGCCTTCGCCTTATTCTGGATCTGTGATTTCTCCGTCTGGCTGTATACAACAATACCTGTCGGATAGTGGGTCAGACGCACAGCGGAATCTGTCGTATTGACGCACTGTCCGCCATTACCCGATGCTCTCATGACATCGATGCGGATATCCTTGTCATCAATCACAATATCAATGTCGTCGTCCACCTCAGGCATCACCGCCACACTGATGGTGGAGGTATGGATACGTCCGCCGCTCTCCGTCTCCGGCACACGCTGGACGCGGTGAACACCGCTCTCATACTTCATGCGGGAATAAGCGCCCTGACCGTTGATCATGAACTGTACTTCCTTCATACCGCCGATACCGATCTCATCGACGTTCATGGTCTCTACCTTCCAGCGCTGGCTCTCCGCATAGTGCACATACATGCGATAGATCTCCGCCGCAAACAGCGCAGCCTCGTCTCCTCCCGCTCCCGCACGGATTTCCACAATGACATTCTTTTCATCGTTCGGATCCTTCGGCAGAAGCAGAATCTTCAGCTCCTGCTCCAGCTCCTCAACACGCTTCTTGCTGTCATTCAGGGTCTCCTTGATCATAGCACGCATCTCTTCATCGTTCTCGCCCTCAAGCATCTCCAGCGAATCCTCGATGTCCTGCTTGCACTTCTTATATTCCGTATAAGCGTCCACGATCGGCGTCAGATCGCTCTGCTCCTTCATCAGCTTGCGAAAGCGCTCCTGATTATTTGTCACGGTAGGCTCATGCAGCTCCCCCATGATCTCTTCAAAACGAATTAATAAATCTTCCAGCTTGTCAAACATAAACTACTCCAATCTCTTCTATGCTTCAAATCCAAGGGTTCCCAGAACCACTCTGTCCAGTCCCCCGTAATCCTTCTTCACTTCAACCTCGAGAAAACCGCTCTCCTCCATCAGCCGCTTCACTGCCTCTCCCTGGTCATAGCCGATCTCAAAGAACAGCATACCGCCCGGCTTGAGATATACCTTGCAGTCCGCGAGTATCCGCCGGTAAAAGCACAGTCCGTCCGCACTTCCGTCCAGCGCCAGACGCGGCTCATGCTCCCGCACCTCCGGCATCAGCGTATCAATGACATCCGAACAGATATAGGGCGGATTCGATACCAATATATCAAATTTCCCTTCAACCGCTTCAAAGAGATCACTTTTTACAAACGCGGCGTTCTCCAGTCCAAGCTGTACTCTGTTCCGCTCCGCTACTTTCAATGCGTCCTCCGAAATGTCTACCCCTATTCCCTCACAATCGTTGGAATACTTGAGAAGGCTGAGCAAAATACAGCCCGAGCCGGTACACATATCCAGAATCCGCATACCGTCGTGAAGCTCCTGTAGCGTCTCCTCAACCAGTAGTTCCGTATCCTGTCTGGGTATCAGCACATTTTCATCGACGTAGAAATCAAGCCCCATAAAGCTCTGCCTTCCAATGATCTGCTGCAGCGGAATATTCGCAGAGCGCCTTCCGAGCATTTCCTCATATCGCGCCAGTTCTTCCTCCGTGACCTCTCTGTCGCCATGTACAAGCAGCGTATTTCTGTCTGTCCCGCAGATCTCCTCCAGAAGCAGTCTGGCATCCAGCTCTGCTTCTCCTATTCCCGCGGCCGCTAAGGTTCCTTTTCCCGTTTCAAATGCTTCCCTGTAGTTCATGGCGTCCCGTCAGCTTCCTCCGGTGCTTTATCCGTGTCATTCGTCCATGATTCGTCAACCTCATAGCCAAAGTTGTCGTAGAGATACTTTTTCCAGTCAAACACTGCCTCAACAGCAGCAATGGCAACCTCCACCATCTGCTTGTCCGGCTCCTTGGTCGTCATCCGCTGAATCCACATACCAGGCGCCGATATAATGCGCACCAGAATATTGTCACTGCGGCCTGCCAGACGGATGATCTCATAGGAAATACCCGCGACAACCGGCATCAGCAAAATACGCAGAACCACCTTCTGCACCGGACTCTCCACACGGATAAAGAAAAACAGGACAATGCTGACGAACAGAACGAAAAAGATAAAGCTCGTTCCGCAGCGCTTGTGCAGTCTCGAACTGCGCATGACATTATGCACCGTAAGCGGCCGTCCCTTTTCAATACAGTTGATACACTTATGCTCTGCCCCGTGGTAGCGATATAAACGTCTGATGTCCTTCATCAGGCTGATTGCCCAGATATACAGGATGAAAATTGCAATACGGATTGCCCCCTCGATAATCGCCATCAGTGATGCATTCCGCACGAATCCCTTGCAGAGCGATGCAAGGAAATATGGCAGCACAATAAAAATTCCCACTGCAAAAACAATAGAAAAGACCGTAACCAACGCCGTCAGAATTTTCTCGCCGCCCTCCGAGCTTTTCGCCTTCTTACCCTCCGTGTCCTCCTCTTCATAAAAGCTGGCAGAGTAATTCAGACACTTCATTCCCAGCACAAGAGAATCTATAAAATTAAAAATACCGCGCACGAATGGAATTTTATTTATCTTGTTGCCATGAAGCAGCCCCTGATAATTCTCCAGTTCAACAGCAATCTCACCATTAGGCTTCCTCACTGCTACGGCGTATTTTTCCTGATTTTTCATCATAATACCTTCCAGTACCGCCTGCCCGCCGATACCGGAATAGCATTTGCTCTTTTTCTTAGCCATAATCCCTCAACTCCGTGATTCTGCATTTTATATTATGCCCGCTTCCGCAGACTCCGTTTCCGCCAAAAGAACTTAAAAAAGGTTGAGATACCAGCACCTCAACCTTTTTTCCGCAATTCTTATTTAACGCCGTATTTCTTGTTGAACTTCTCAATACGTCCATCGGCTCTAGCTGTCTTCTGCTGACCGGTGTAGAATGAATGGCACTTGGAACAAACTTCTACATGGATTTCAGGCTTTGTAGAACCGGTTACAAAAGTGTTGCCACAGTTGCAGGTTACGGTTGCCTGATAGTACTGGGGATGGATTCCTTCTTTCATCTCTTTCACCTCTCTATATGATCGCATTATTTTTTTGTTCTCATCCGCACTGCTTATGGAACCACAAACAGCGGTATTATTGTACCACACGGTTTGTCTCAGTGCAAGATATATTTGAATTATTTTGTCAGATTCTTAAATAAATTTGTTTTTCTTCACCATCTGCACAAATTCATTATTGTTTTTCGTTCTGGCAAACATGTCAAGTATGCGATCCGTCGCCTCATCAGCCTTTAGTCCGTTGAGTGCCTTTCGCATGATATTTATTGCTTCCAGCTCCTCGCTGTTCAGCAGCAGATCCTCTCTTCTCGTGCCGGACTTTGCAAGATCAATGGCAGGGAAGATGCGCTTCTCAGAGAGCTTGCGGTCGAGTACCATTTCCATGTTACCTGTTCCCTTGAATTCCTCGTAGACAACATCATCCATCTTACTTCCCGTGTCCACCAGCGCAGTTGCAAGAATCGTCAGGCTGCCGCCCTCACGCATATTTCTCGCCGCACCGAAAAATCTCTTCGGCATATGAAGAGCCGCAGGATCAAGACCGCCCGACAAAGTACGTCCGCTGGGCGGAACGACAAGGTTGTACGCTCTTGTAAGTCTTGTGATGCTGTCGAGAAGGATCACGACATCCTTCTTATGTTCTACCAGTCTCTTTGCACGCTCGATCACCATCTCGGACACACGCTTATGATGCTCCGGCAATTCGTCGAAGGTGGAATAGATTACCTCGACGTTATCTCCGTGGATCGCCTCCTTGATGTCAGTCACTTCCTCGGGACGCTCATCAATCAGCAGGATCAGCATATGCATATGGGGGTTTGTCCGCAAAATAGACTTTGCAACTTCCTTGAGCAGCGTTGTCTTACCTGCCTTCGGCGGGGAAACGATCATACCACGCTGTCCCTTTCCGACCGGGCTGACAAGATCCATGACGCGCATTGCCACGCTGCAGCCGGGCGTCTCGAGCCGGATACGCTCATCAGGGAAAATAGGGGTCATGTCTTCAAACGCAACCCTCTTGGCGGATTCCTCGATCGTGTAACCGTTGATCGTCCGGATAAACAGCAGGGCACTGAACTTCTCCTGCTGGGTCTTAATCCTCTTGTTACCTCTTAAGATGTCTCCTGTCTTTAATCCAAAGCGGCGGATCTGGCTCGGTGCGACATAGACGTCATTCTCGCCGGGCAGATAGTTCTCACAGCGGATAAAGCCGTAGCCGTCAGGCATAACCTCCAGAATACCGCTTGCCTCTTCACCGCTGTCCAACTCCTTCGGGTATGTCTTCTCGTCGTAGACCTCATTCGTCCTGTTCGGGCGCGGTGCAACGGCATCCGTTCCCTGCGCCGGATTTTCCACCTTTGCAGCTATCGGCGCGCTCTCGCTCCGTATATTGCCCTCTGCTCTGTAGTTTGTCTCGTTGCGCACAGCGTTTCCGGGGCGCTGCTGCATAGGTCTTCCGTAGTCATTTCGCCTGCGGACATATTGTCCGTCTCCGCTGCCGGAGGACTGATAAGATACCCCCTGCGGTCTGGCGGAACTGCTCTGCGGTCTCTCCTGTCCGTCCTGTGCACCCGACGCATTCTCCGTTCCTTCGGCTGCCTCTGCCTGCTGCACTACAGGCTTCTCCTGTGTCTCTGCAGCCTTCAGCCTTTCATCCTCTGCAAGCATCGCCTCAACAAGCTCTGCTTTCTTCATGGTTGAAGTTCCCTTCAGCCCTCGCACCTTCGCAAGTTCCTTCAATTGTACAAGAGCCAGTGATTCATATTTCTCTCTCATATACTCCTCCTCGTAATTTCCAGAATCAAAACCTGAAAGTTCATATCCATACAACAAAATTTAGGGATTCATAAGCGATGGTACTTTGATATGCTTTCCGACTTCATTTTTGACCAGCAATGATTCTCTTTGTTATTATAATACATATTTTCAAAATTAGGAAGAAAAATTTTTAAGAAAATGCAATCACATTAAAACATTAAAACCGAGAAGAAAAGTGCTTGACACTGTCAAAATTCTATTGTACAATAATTCCTGTCCGAAGCAAACCGGGCATAAGATGCGATAGTGGCTCAGTTGGTAGAGCGCCACCTTGCCAAGGTGGAAATCGCGGGTTCGAGTCCCGTCTATCGCTTTTTTTATTGTCAAAAAGACGAATAGATGATTTCTATCCGTCTTTTCTTTTATTCAATGATAATATTCGCGCAGCCGACATCCATTCCCAGATTGTAGACGATTCCTGACTTTAATCCAACAACCTTCGGACGGGTCGGATAGTTTGCGTTGTTTTCCACAACCTTTGCTGACTCGCCGTTGCTCAGATGTACCACAGAATCCACCGGATAGAGAATGACACTGCTCAAAAACAGCTTTATCACCTCGACATCCAGGTCTCCGGTCATCGCCATGATCATCTCTACCGCATCTCTGGGAGAAAAGCCCTTCTTATAGGGTCTCTCCGTGACAAGGGCATCATAGATATCAGCCACCGCAAGAATTCTGGCATAGGTCGAAATTTTTGTGCCGGGCAGTCCGAGCGGATAACCGTTCCCACCCATTTTCTCATGGTGCTGCAACACTCCAATCAGAATTTCCGGCGCGATGCCCGGCTTGTTCTTCAATATATTATAGCCTCTCACAGGATGGCTCTTCATGATCTCGAATTCCTCTTCCGTCAGCCTTGAAGGCTTGTTAAGAATCTCCGTCGGAATCTCGGATTTCCCCAAATCGTGTAATAAACCTGCCATACCGATCTGGCATACATCCTTGTCGGACATCTTGTTCTGTCTTGCGATCACCATAGCAATCGAAGCCACGTCAACGCTGTGCTTGAAGGTATACTCATCGCTGACCTTCAGGGCATCTATATCGACAGCAATGGCGTCGTTCTCCGTAATCGCCCTCATCAGATCCCCCGAAATGCTGTTTGCCGCATTGACAAAGCCCTCATCGGCAGGATTGTTGAACAGGAACTGCATACCGGTAGCAACCCTCTCCTTTACGCTCTCTGTCAGACGGAGCTTGGAGCGGTCGTTCTTCCGCAGTGTCTCGATCTTATCCAGTGTCGCCGCGGAAATCTCAATATTCGTCTCCTCCGGCTCCTCCTCGCCCTCTCGGATATAGACTCCGGTGATATTCATTTTTCTCAGGGCTTCAATGATATAGTCATCCAGTGCCGTTTTTCTCGCCACCAGAACACGACCGGTTCTGTCAATGATAGACTGGTCGATCACCATGCCACTTTCCAATAATCTCGCGCTGATATATCTCCTTCTGACCAATACCTGTTACCTCTCTCCCCGCCCGGATGTCCGTTCACTCTATCCTGTCTGCGTATTTGATGCGGTATATTCTGCACAACGCATCATCGATACGTTCTTCCGAAATCGTTCCATCCTGCACCGCCTGCAGAACAGCCTGATAGGCCTTCGTAAAATCCTCCGGCAGATAAAGCATATCGCAGCCTGCCTTCAGCGCCATGATTGCCGCTTCATCGGCTCCATAGTAGTCACTGACAACCGCCATATTCAAAGCTCCGGAAACAATAACTCCTTCAAAGCCGAGCTCTCCCCTCAGAATATCCGTCACAACCCTGCTTGAAAAGGTACAAGGCTCATTATCTCCGGTAAGCCCCGGTGCTGCTACATTACTGATCATCATCATCTCCGCCCCTGACTCAATCGTCTGGCGAAATGCCGCAAATTCTTCACTCTCAAACTGCTCCGCTGTTCTGTCCGTAGCGGCAAGTCCCTTACCCGGATTCTCCGCCGTACTGCCCACGCCCGGAAAAAATTTTACGCACGCGGTAACTCCCTGACTCTGCAAGCCCTGAAGCATTGCACCCGCCATGCTGCCGGTAAGCTGTGCATCCGTCCCGTAAGCGCGGTCTCCGAGCCAGCTGTTATCTGCTGTTGCTATATCCGCCACGGGAGCCAGATCAAGATTAATCCCCATGGAGTTGAGCGTGCCGCCAAGCGTAACCCCCGACTGATAAGCATTGTCCGTACTCCCCGACTGTCCTGTCGTCTTCGGCGAATCCACTTTCACGCCGATTCCGGCATTTGTCACGGTCGAGACGCTTCCGCCCTCCTCCTCGACAGCGAGGAAGACCGGATCGTCATATTTTGTATAACTCTGTGTATTCGCCAGCATCTCCTTAAACTGTTCTTCCGACTTGATATTCTTCGTTGCATAGACAATACCACCTACTGCGTACTGCGCAAGCGCATTCTGTGTACCCTCACCTGCCTTGACCGCAGTGGAGACCCCTGTAATCGACTCCGGCGTGACAAGAAACAGCCCCGCCACCTTATCCGCCAGCGGCATCACGCCAATCCGCTCACGAACCATCTCATCCAGCCTCTGCTCCGGTGTCGGCCCGGGTTCTACGGTCGGTTCCGGCTCCTGCGTCGGTTCCGGTGTCTGTAAAGTTTCCTCCGACGCAAGCATATCCTCCAGCGCCGCCTGATTGCTCTCCTGAACTGTCTGTTCAGCCTGCTTTCCATCCATAAAGAGTTTCACGGATACGACGATGGTCGCCGCTGCCACCGTGATGAACACCAATACCGCAATATATGCTATCATCTGATTTCTGATCCGTCTCTTATGTCTCTCTTCTCTCCTGTCCTGCTGTTTTTCGTCCATCGCATCCTCCGCACAACCTTGACACAATCTGCAAAAATATAAGGAAACGAAAGTTACTTCGTTTCCTTATACCACTTCGTTCTTTTCTCTTGTATCTCGTTTACGAATCCGTACCTTGATTCAGAACTGTATATTTTCTTTCCGTATTTCGCTTTGTCTCGTACCTTATTTTACAACCGTATTTTATTTTATTGCCGTATTTTTACACTCTTTCGTATATCAGCAATCACTGACAATACTATTATATTTTTTTACTCGACAAATGTCAACAGTAAACTGCGAAATCATTCCGCAAGATACATATTCAGCCCTTTTTCTATCTCTGTCAATGCTTCCTCAAGCTCTCCCTCGCCTCGAAGATAGGCGCCCAGGGAATCAATGAGCACCTCCCTGATCTTGGCATCCTCCTTTACGGGTCTGTTGACTGTCTCGCAGATTTCAACCAGTTTCTGTGCCGTTGTCTCGGAAAAGTCCTTGATTTCAAACACCACCTCGCCTCCGTCATCTCCGGTAATCGAGGTTACGGCTTCCGCATCGGAGCGGTCTCTCCGGGCGAGCTTTTCCAACGACCTTGCATTGACCGGAAATCCCGAATAGTAATCCTGATCCTGTATCTGCTCCGACAGTGCGAAGCGGATGAAATCCTTTGCCGTCTCCTGCTTCTGGCTCTTTGTACAGACTGCCGTCTCCAGTGAAGGGATGAACTGATTTTCAAAAGCTGTAAATTCACCCTTGATATATTCAGTCATCGCCACATCAAACATACAGTCGTTAAAGCCTGCTGCACCCTTCTCAATCGCCAGCTTTATCTCCGATGCCAGATCCCAGAGATTATACCCACGTTCCTTTTTGTTATCATATTTTTCGACAATACCGCAGTTGTCCGCAATAGTTTTCAGTGCCTCAAGTTTTTCCCGGAGTGTTTCTTTATCAATTCCCTTTTCCTTTACAATCTCACCGCAGAAATAAGGATAGAACAGATCGACCATATCCTCAACAGTCTTACAGCCCATATAGCTCTCCTGTTTTCCCTTGAGGAAAGCTGCAAGAGTTTCAATGCTCTGCATATCCGCCACCGTAATGTCACGACCGGTGATATAGGAGAATCCAAACTGCATCGGTATCACATACATGCTCCCATCTTCCGTCCGGTAGCTGTCTGTAATGTTTTTCAGCAGTTCGCCGTCCTCCTCCATGGGTGCAAGGACTCCGCTCAGGTCTGCGAGCAGCCCCTTCTCTATAAAGGAATCTGGATTCAGATGATCCAGCACCAGAATATCCGGCGCGTCTCCGCTCATAAGCATGGTATTCAGCTTCTGATAAACCTCGTTATAGTCATACTCCACACCGCTGTATCTGTCGTCGATACTGTAGGCATATTCCGTCTCGATCATGATCTCCGGGTGGGTTCGGTGGTACAGCGCAACCGCATTCTGTAAAAGATAGCTCTCCTCGACTGCATAGAGCTTTAATACTTCCGTCACCTCGACAACCGCGTCCGGATCATACCGGTACTCGTTCAGAATAGCATTTCCCCCATTCTGGGAAAACAATGCATAGATCGTGCCATTCTCCATGGCTGCCAGGCCGGTGCACCAGCGGTCGGATAGTGAGAAATCCGTATCCATGCCGGACATAAGCTTCTCCCACCGTTTCTCCTCCGCTGCATAACGGAAGATTCCACTGCTGCCGGCGGCAATGATTGTGCTGTCACCCGCTGCGCAAAAGTTCAAACTGCTTCTGTTGTCCATATCAAGCGGAATGTTCTCCGCCGCACTCTTCTTTCCCTCCGGTCTTTTTTCAATCTGGCTCATGCTTCCGCTGCTGTCCGTGCACACAAGATAAATATTCTGCCCGTCTGTCAGAACCGTCTCCGCATAGCCGCCCGTCGTCGCTTCGCTTTCCACAGTCGAACCGTCCTGCCCGGACAACAGACTCATCGCCATCGCTCCATTCGCAAACAGCTGCCCATTGTCAAGCACTGCAATCCCGAAGATCATCTCATAGATGCCCCAATCCTCATTCAGGCAGCTCCATTCCTCCGGCGTAATCTCCACCGCAGCATCCCCATCACTTCTCCATAGATGCCCTCTGTATTCCTCTCCGTCCGCGTACTGTGAAAACAGGTACTGCGCTCCATTTCCATCCCGCATCAGGTGGAGTTCATTCCACAGATCCGCCGGAAGTACAATCTCCCCCAGCCATTTCCCTGTCACATCCTCAAAGCCCTCCTCCGTCTGTTCCAGCTCCCGAACGGCAAGCCTCTCATCCTCTGCCCTTACCATGACAAGATGCAGCTTTTCATCCTGCACAAAGAGCTGCTTTGCCGTCCAGTCTGCCCATTCCTCCGGCAGCGCCTGTTCCGTCTCCACATAGCGTCCCTTCTCCTGAACAACCGGAATGTCTTCCTGTTGATTCTGTCTTCCGCAGCCTGCGAGCAGCCCTGTCAGCATTGCCAATGTCATTGCCAGTGCTGCAAATCTTTTTCTCTTCAAAACCATTACCTCCTTCGGATGCCGTTTTCCCGGCATCCTTTAAATACAGTAGCACGATATGCCCCCTTTGTATCTTAAGTGTATCAAACGGAAATATTACGTTTTTCTATATTTTTGCAAAAAGAAATACCCGCAGCGGATGCCACGGGTATTTGGGGTGCTTTTATATACTTTTCGATTTTGTCCTTCTTTTATCTCTGTACACGGCCGGATGCGTCGCCGCCAGCCAGTGTCTCGACTTCCTTTCTGGAAACAAGGTTGAAGTCGCCGGGGATTGTGTGCTTCAGGGCAGATGCCGCAACGCCGAACTCAAGCGCATCCTTGAAGTTCTTTCCGTCCAGCATACCGCAGATCACGCCGCCCGCAAAGGAATCGCCGCCGCCCACACGGTCAACGATAGGATGGATGCTGTACTCCTTGGAATGATAAAATTCCTTGGTATCTCTGGAGTAGATACATGCCGACCAGCCGTTGTCGGATGCGGAATGGCTGACACGCAGGGAGGAGATGCAGTACTCAAAGTTATAGTCCGCAACCATCTGCTCAAAGATGGACTTATAGCCAGCCAGCTCGAGATCGCCGCTTGTCACATCCGTCTTGCCGGGCTTATATCCCAGCACCAGCTCTGCGTCCTCCTCGTTACCGATGCAGACATCAACATACTGCATCAGGTTCTTCATCACCTTCTGTGCCTTCTCAGAGGTCCAGAGCTTCTTTCGGAAGTTCAGGTCAACGGAAACCTTTACACCGTGCTTCTTTGCTGCCTTCAGAGCCTCCTCCGTCAGCACTGCTGCCGCGTCGGACACAGCAGGGGTGATTCCTGTGAAGTGGAACCAGTCTGCATCCTTGAAAATATCGTCAAAGTCAAAGTCCGCAGCCGTCGCCGTGGAAATGGAAGAATGTGCTCTGTCGTATACAACCTTGGACGGTCTCATGGAAGAACCGCTCTCAAGGAAATAGATACCCAGTCTCTCGCCGCACTTTGCGATGTGCTTTGTTCCCACATTGTACTTTCTCAGTGCAGCCACCGCGCACTCACCAATCTCATTGTTCGGAACTGCTGTCACGAACTCTGCGTCATGTCCGTAGTTTGCCAGAGATACCGCTACGTTGGCCTCTCCGCCACCGTAGTTGATGTCAAACTCGTCAGCCTGAATAAACTTCTCAAAATTCGGGGTGGACAGTCTCAGCATGATCTCACCCATGGTAATAACCTTTGCCATTGCTTTGTATTCCTCTCTTCTTTCTGTTTTATTTAGGCGATTGCGAAACCGGAAAATCTCAAATAACAGTTGCACGGAATGCACCTGACCGCAAGCAGTGCACTCTGGAGCCGCCGGTGCTTAGATGGCGTATTATGACATCTTACGCACCGTTGCGAGCGGAAGGTAGCGCAAGCGTGCCTGCGGTGGTCTGTGCATTTGGGGCAACGTCACTTGCAGAAACACAAGTTTCGTAATTACTGATTTATTTCTGGACAAGGTGTACAGCGAAGCCGCCTACCTCTTCCTTCAGGTAAATCGCCTTGTATTTACCCTTGTCATCCTTCTTGGGCTCCTCAAATTCCACGCCGAGAACCGTCGTCATGTAATTCACAGCTCTCTCGATATAATTTGTGCGGATCGCAATATGTCCGTTCTTGCCCTTGAACGGCTGCTTCATAACTTCGACAGCTGTTCCCGAGAAAATAGAGCTGTTTCCGACCTTGGCAGGCATACCAAACAGGAATGCAAAGCGGTTCGCCGCCTTCATCGCTTCCTCCTCATTCGCTGCGTTGATACCCACATGAGCCAGTTCAAAGCCGAGCATCGTCTGTACAGCCTCTCTTGTCAATGCCTCAATCTTGTCCCATGCGCCCTCATTGATCAGGTCGCCGGGCACCATCCACGAACCGCCGCACGCGATGATCTTCGGGAAGTCGAGGTAAGAAGTCAGGTTCTTTGCATTGATTCCGCCCGTAGGCATGAACTTCATATTGACATAAGGCGCCGCCATTGCCTTAATCTTTGCAAGGCCGCCAGACTGCTCTGCCGGGAAGAATTTTACCACATCAAGTCCCAGTTCAATCGCCTGTTCAATGTCGGACGGGCTGGAAGTACCGGGAGTGATCGGAACACCCTTCTCAATACAATACTTTACCGTTCTGGGGTTCAATCCGGGGCTGACAATGAATTTTGCCCCTGCCGCAACAGCCGCATCCACCTGCTCTGCATTCAGAACAGTGCCTGCGCCCACACACATCTCGGGGAAATTCTCAGTCATGATCTTGATTGCGCCCGCTGCCGCACTGGTCCGGAACGTTACCTCCGCACAGGGAAGTCCGCCCGCGCAAAGTGCCTTTGCCAGAGGAAGTGCATCCTCCTCGCGGTCAATCTTTACCACCGGAACAATACCGATTTTGCTGATCTGCTCTAAAACTGCGTTCATACCAACCTACTCTCCATTCTGCATCATCTGTCATGCGTCTTTATTTTTTCAGGCTCCGCTTATGCCAGAACCTCTTTTACTGCCTCTGCGATCTTGTCACACTTACAGTTTGTCCAGAAGTATTCCTTAAACTTCTCACCGGACAAAGCGCCCTTTACCAGCTCCCGATCCAGATTTTTCAGGATCGTCACCATATCAGTATGCGTTACTTCCTTCACTTTATCCAGTATTTTCTTATTTCTCTGCTCAGGCTCTACTCTCTCGGGCGGATAGCCACCGCCGCCAGGTGCGCAGAAGAGCTTCTCAAAGATGTACTGTAAATTCAGTTCTCCGCCCCAGCCGAAATTCTCCGCAAAGGGAAGCGCCACACAGTTTCCGTCGTTTACCTGTGAGAACAGATAAGCATCCAGCGGAGACTCAATATGTCCGCAGAGCACCTTCGGGAAGGAATTGCATGCCAGCATGGCTCCCTCACCTGTTCCACAGCCTGTAATTACATAATCAGCCGCTCCCGAATTCAGAAGGACTGCTGCCAGAATACCGTTCTGGACATAGGTTAAGGAGTTCGGATCCTCAGCGCCGCACATTCCGTAGTTGAACACCTCGTGTCCCATCGGCTCCACAACCTTTTTCAGGGTAGCGCAGATCATCTCGTTCTTCGCTGCCTGACTGTTCTCGTTAATCAATGCTATCTTCATGAAAACTCTCCTCCGATTTTCCTTCTATCAGCCGGGCTGCTTTCCGATGTAAGCCAGAATACCGCCGTCCACATACAGAATATGTCCGTTGACCGCATCCGAAGCGTCGGAAGCAAGGAACACTGCGGGGCCTGCCAGCTCCTCGGGCTTCAGCCATCTGTTTGCAGGCGTCTTCGCGCAGATGAACTGGTCGAAGGGATGTCTGCTGCCATCGGGCTGAATCTCGCGCAGAGGCGCTGTCTGGGGTGTCTCGATATAACCGGGTCCGATACCGTTACACTGAATGTTGTACTGGCCGTACTCGGAACAGATATTCTTTGTCAGCATCTTCAGTCCGCCCTTTGCCGCTGCATATGCGGACACTGTCTCACGTCCCAGTTCGGACATCATGGAGCAGATGTTGATGATCTTTCCGTGACCCTTCTTGATCATGGAAGGGATAACTGCCTTAGACACGATGAAGGGTGCATTCAGATCGACATCGATTACCTGTCTGAACTCTGCTGCCGTCATCTCCGTCATCGGGATTCTCTTGATGATTCCCGCGTTATTTACGAGAATGTCGATCACGCCGACTTCCTTTTCGATCTGGGCAACGAGTGCATTGACAGCCGCCTCGTCGGTCACATCGCAGACATAACCATGTGCCTTGATGCCTTTCTCCGCATAAGCTGCCAGTCCCTTGTCTACAAGTTCCTGCTTGATGTCATTAAATACGATGGTTGCGCCAGCCTCGGCAAACGCAGAAGCAATTGCAAAACCGATTCCATAGGAAGCTCCTGTCACAAGGGCTACCTTACCTTCAAGTGAAAAACAATTCACGAAATTTCCCATTGTCTAATCTCCTTTTCTTTCTTTATTATCTGTATCTCTTACATCAGATCTTTCATTGCAACGCCGTCCATGTCGTCAAAATCCTGATTCTCGCCAACCATGCCCCATATGAATGTATAAGCTCTGGAACCACAGCCGGAATGAATCGACCAGCTCGGCGAAATCACTGCCTCCTCGTTTCTCATGACAATGTGGCGCGTCTCATTGGGCTCTCCCATATAGTGCATAACAAAGGCATCCTCCGGCATCTCAAAATAGAGATACACCTCCATTCGTCTGTCATGCGTATGGCAGGGCATCGTATTCCACACACTTCCCGGCTCGAGCTTCGTCATTCCCATCTCCAGCTGACAGCTCTCCACCTGTCCCGGCAGAATGTATTTGCAGATCACTCTGTGGTTGGCGTCCTCCAACGTACCGAGTTCTACCTTGTTCTCCGGCTTAACGATCACAACGCCTTCCTCCGGCGTTCCCTCCGGCTTGATCAGCACGGTAGGGCAGGTTCTGTGTGCCGGTGCCGAATTCAGATAGAATTTCGCCGGCTTCTCAGGGTCTTCGCTCTCAAAGGTGATGTCCTTCGAGCCCATGCCTATGTACATAGCCTCCTTGAAGCCTACCTTGTACACCCTCCCGTCAACAGTGATCTTTCCTGCACCGCCGATGTTGATGACGCCAAGCTCTCTTCTCTGGCAGAAATACTCTGCGCGGAGCTCGTCCCCCGCAGTCAGAACAATCGGTTCCACCGGTACAGCCGCCCCTGTAATAATTCTGTCAATATGGCTGTACACCAGTTTGATCTCATCGGGCACAAAAAGATTCTGAATCAGAAATTCCTCCCTCAGGCGCTCCGTCGTATAATGCTTGACGTCTCTGGGGGATACTGCTGTTCTAAGTTCCACTTTGCTACACCTCTCCTTCCTTTTTGATGCCGTTATAGATGTGGTATACTGTAAGTGCTGACAGTATACCATATCTCCTCCGGCACTGTAAATACAGTATAATAGAAAAGATTCTCCAAATCTATTCAAATCCGTCTCAAATTCTTGCATATTTTGAACTTTTGATTTATGCTTTAGCTATGTAAGAAGATTTCAGGAAAACAGTGAGGTGACTTTCAATGGACGAGGTGACATCCTGCAAGGTTGCGATCGATAACTGCCAGCGCACGCGCACATTTTCCATCGCACATCTCTATAAAGAAGAAAAAGCCATGGATATGCATATCCATGACTGTTACGAGCTCTATTACTCCATCTCGGGCGGAAAGCAGTTTTTGATCGACAACCGCTTTTATTCGATCTCGCCCGGAGATCTTTTCATAATCAACCAATATGAGAGCCATAAGCTGACCCAGATTGACAATCAGCTTCATGAGCGGATTGTGCTGTCCGTCTGCCCGGACTATACCAAGCGAATCTCCACGCCGGAGACCGATCTGGACTACTGCTTTACAAACCGCGGCGCTTCCTTCCAGCATAAGCTCTCCCTCAACCGGGAGCAGCAGAAACGCTTCCTGTACTTTGTCAACAAGATCACCTCAGCCAAGGGCTATGCGCATGACATCATCGAGCAGGCCGCCTTTATGGAGCTCCTCGTCATGATTAACACGCTCTCCAACGCCAACGCGGGCGCAGAGGATGAAAACGCCTTCAAGTACAATCATCAGGTGGATGATATTCTGGCATATATCAACCGCAACATCGGTCAGCCGATCACGGTCTCGGAGCTTGCGGAGCATTTCTTCCTGAGCGAGTCCTATATCTGCCGTATCTTCAAGCAGGCAACCGGCACGACCATCGGGAAATACGTCACCGCCCGCCGCATCAGCATCGCAAAGGCACTGTTGAACGACGGCGCCGGGGTCAACGAGGCATTTGAAAAAAGCGGCTTTGGCGATTACAGCAACTTCTTTAAGGCGTTCACAAAAGCAGTTGGCGTATCTCCGAAGAAATACGCCAACCTCAGCATCTCTTAGTTTGCTTTTCTTTCCTTTTCCATGCGCTTGATTTCCTTCCAGAGCGCCAGCGCCTCCTCCGGGTTGTCCGGCTGCTTCACATCGCCGAACACATGGGGATGTCTGCGGATCAGCTTGTCAGAAAGCCCTTGTACGACATCGCCGAACGCAAACGCGCCGCGTTCTCTGGCTATCTCACTGTGGAGAAGCACCTGCAAAAGAAGATCGCCCAGCTCCTCACACAGGTTCGCATCATCCTGATTGTCAATCGCCTGTATGACTTCGCCGGATTCCTCCGTCAGACATTCCTTCAGGGATTCATGCGTCTGCTCTCTGTCCCAGGCACAGCCCTGCGGGCTTCTCAATATCCTGACGATTTTCTCCAGCTCGTCCATTGTATGCGGATCACCCTCCGCGTAGGTCTTACCGTCATATTCTCTCATCTGGCTCTTCCCTGTCCGTTCTTATTTATCCAGCGGCTTACCTGTCAGAAGCTCGTAGCCCTGCAGATATTTCTGGATGGTCTTATCAACAATATCCTGCGGCAGTGTCCAGTCGTTGCCGGGATGGCTTGTAAGCCAGTCGCGGGCAAACTGCTTGTCGAAGGAGGGCTGTGCATGCCCCGGCTCGTAGCCTTCCGCAGGCCAGAAGCGCGAGCTGTCCGGCGTCAGCATCTCGTCGCCGAGGACAATATTGCCGTTTTCGTCCAGTCCGAACTCAAACTTTGTATCTGCGATGATAATGCCTCTTGTCAGGGCATATTCCGCACATTTCTTATAGAGTGCGATTGTATAATCGCGGAGCTTTTCCGCATATTCCTGTCCCTTGCCGGGGAAACGCTTCTCAAGGTAGTCAACACTCTGCTCGAAGGAGATATTTTCGTCGTGGTCTCCGATCTCCGCCTTTGTTGACGGCGTGTAGATCGGCTCCGGCAGCTTATCGGACTCCTTCAGTCCCTCGGGGAGCTTAATGCCGCAGACAGTGCCGTTCTTCTGGTAGCTCGCCCAGCCGCTTCCCGTGATGTAGCCGCGCACAATGCACTCAATGGGCAGCATCTCCAGCTTTCTGCACATCATGCTGTTTCCGTCAAACTTCTCCTGTCTGAAGAACTCCGGCATATCGTTGACGTCCACGGAAATCATATGATTCGGAAGGATGTCCTGCGTCATGTCGAACCAGAATTTTGACATCTGGGTCAGCACCGTGCCCTTCTTGTCAACCTTGTTGTTAAGGATCACATCGAAACAGCTGATCCTGTCCGTGGCAACCATGATCAGGCTGTCTCCGTTGTCATAAATCTCGCGTACCTTGCCCTCCTTGATGGGCTTAAGCTCCTGAACACTCATTGTTTTCCCCTTTTCCGCGCACGTTCTTTGCGCATAGCGAGTTTGTGTCAAGTGCGCACAGACACAAATCTCGTGATTGAAAAATTTTATTTTTCAATCTTTGCTCCTTTGCTGTGCTTTTTGTGAAACTACATCTAGAGTGTATTGTACTCACCCGGAAAAATCAAGTATAACTTCATTCCGCAATCTTTCTTGCCACATAGACACCGCTTGCGGATGCATGGGAAAGGGAATGGGTCACACCGCTTCCGTCACCGATAATATACAGCCCCTTGTGACAGCACTCAAGATTTTCGTCAAGCTCCACCTCCATATTATAGAACTTGACCTCTACGCCGTAGAGCAGTGTATCGTCATTCGCCGTTCCGGGCGCAATCTTATCCAGTGCATAGATCATCTCAATGATACCGTCCAGAATACGCTTCGGCAGCACCAGACTCAGATCACCGGGCGTCGCCGCGAGCGTCGGCTGTACCAGTCCCTCCTCGATTCGTTTGGAGTTACTGCGGCGTCCTCTGACAAGGTCGCCGAATCTCTGTACAATGACCCCGCCGCCCAGCATATTGGAGAGCCTTGCAATACTCTCACCGTAGCCGTTGCTGTCCTTGAACGGCTCGGAAAAATGCTTTGCAACCAGAAGCGCAAAGTTCGTATTCTCCGTCCGCTTCTCCACGTCCTCATAGCTGTGCCCGTTTACCGTGACAATGCCGTTGGTGTTCTCATTTACCACGATTCCGTAAGGATTCATGCAGAAGGTTCTCACATTGTCCTCAAATTTCTCTGTCCGGTAGACAATTTTGCTCTCATACAGTTCATCCGTCAGATGGGAAAAAATAACCGCAGGAAGCTCTACCCTGACGCCAATATCGACTCTGTTTGACTTGGTCGGAATATTAAGCTCCTTGCATACCGTCTCCATCCACTTACTGCCGCTGCGTCCGACGGAAATCACACACTTCTCACACTCATACGCTGTCTCGCCGCAGAACACTCTGTAGCCGCCCTCCGTCAGTTCAATCCGGGTAACCGGTGTGTCAAAATAGAAATCCACCTTGTCCTTCAGTTCTGCATACAAATTCTCCAGCACGATAAAATTGATGTCCGTTCCCAGATGCCGCACGGACGCATCGAGAAGATTCAGTTTATTCTGAAGACAGAGCTTCTTGAAATGCGTACCCGCCGTGGAGTACATTTTAGTCCCCTCTCCGCCATACTTCATGTTGATCTCGTCAACATACTTCATCAGGTCTATGGCTTCCTTCTTGCCGACATACTCATAGAGCGTACCGCCAAAATCATTGGTGATATTATACTTTCCGTCCGAGAACGCACCCGCGCCACCGAAGCCGCTCATAATGGAGCAGGATTTACAGCCGATACAGCTCTTGATCTTATCTCCGTCGATCGGGCAATGTCTCTTTTCCAGAGAATGTCCTCCCTCAAATACCCCCACCTTAAGCTCCGGTCGCTGCTTCATCAGCTCATATGCGGAAAAGATGCCTCCCGGTCCCGCACCCACGATTACTACATCATACTTCATCCTTAAGCTCCTCCGTTTTTCTTTTCTATTTTCAGTTCCCTGTCTGCTTTCTGTGCAGAATCCCTTTCGGTTTCCCGCGTGCTTCTGTCATCAGGCTTCCCACGTCTGCTGCGTCTTCCCGCCAGAATCATAATTCCCGCAAAGCCTGCAACGCTTACCGCCGAGACGAGGATCCCCGCCGTCGCACCCTTTGCCCTGTATTTCAGCGTTATCTCATAGCTTCCCGGCTCGAGGTCAAATGCCATGAGACAGCCTCCGAAGGTTGTCCCCTCGGTCACTTCACCGTTAATCTTCACCGTCCATCCATCTTCATACGGAACAGAAAGGATCAGTCGTCCCGCCCTCTCCATCGTAATCTGCCCGGACATGGCATTGCTCTGCCATGTCACATTTTCGAGATGTTGCGCCGATAGGATTCCGAGTGCGGCATCCAGCACCTCCTCGTCCAGCCGGTACACTCCCACGGAAATTCCCGGCGTGGTGTCCGTTTCATCGCCGTTGATCAGGGATACCGTCTGTCCGGCTTCGAGATATCCAAGGTACAACACGCTCCCTTTCTTAAGATCATTGAACTTTTCATCCCCGCTGCTGCCACCAATGTAGCGTATCTTCGTTGTGCCGGAAGCCGTGACAATACCATAGTAAATGCCGTCGTCCTCGGCTACAAAGCACACATCATCCCCGGTCTTAACCGCCTTTTCCTCGCGGAACAGCTCTCTCATTATGCCAAGCTCCTTCACCATCTGGTTCTGGAGTCTCAGCGCCTGATCCTGATAACCGTCCGGCAGATCATAGCCGGTCGGCGCGACATATCCGAAGGGCAATGTCTTCCTGCATTCATAGAGATAAAGCCCTCCGCTCTCGGCAGCCTGCTCATACAGGCTACAGTCATAGGTGTCCGACTCTCCGAACATATATCCCACGTTCAGCAGCGCCGAGGTCAGTCCCGTCGCCCCGTCAAAGCCATAATATACTTTGCTGTGCCGCATTCCCCATCTCGTATAGAGATCCATGACATAGGAATTCAGGGTGGAGGAGAAAACACTCGCCGACGGATAACCTGTCAGTGTCGCATCATTCTTCGTCTTGCGGGTGAATTTTTCCACCCTGTAAAAGCCCCTTTCCCATGTCTGTGTTACTTCGTAAAGCGCCTTGTAGTCCTCCTGCTGTGCGAGGTATGCCGTCCGGCTTGTCGTGCCGATGCTGGTGTCCCATGTGTTGACACCACATTCTGCCAGAACCGCCGCAAATGCCACGACAACCACGGCATGCCGTATCTCCGGTGCCTTCTTTGTCCGCAGCAGATACAACAGAACCGCATAAAAGGTAACGAACACAAGGGTCAGCAGTTTTACCCCGATGTCAAAGTCCTCATGCTCAACGAATTTCTGGCAGAACAGCAAAAAGAGCACGGCACTGAGATAGCCGTACAAAATCTGTTGCTCCCCCGCTTCCCTCATATGATGGTACGCATCATAGCACATCAGCAGAACCAGAAAAACATAACAGAAGGACTGCCTTGCAGGCAGAGAATCCGGATAGTTCATTCCATGCCAGATAAATTCTAGAACATTCGTAGAAAAGCTCAACAGCAGAAAACCTGCAAGCGCCAGTCTGCAGAATTTTTCACGGATGGAAAGACTCTTATTCATGGCATACATCGGCACCAGCATCAGCACTGCACTGCCGCTGTAGATATTCGGCCAGTGGTCAAGTCCTCTCTCCGTATAGACGCAGACACAGTGTCTCGCAAGCACATCCAGCACGGAAAAATAAGACTCTATTTTCTTCGGGAAATTCATATCCCCGAAATCCGTCTGGATGATCGCGCATACCTCGGGTATCAGCAAAATTGCCGCCATTCCGCCCGCCAGAAGGGAAAAGGCCACAAATCTGCCAATGCTGCGCAGAATGTGTTTCCGTTCCGTCACCAGCAAAATCCCGAAATAAAACACAAGGAAAATGCAGATCATGATCGAGAGATAGTAGTTCGTAAAAATAGAAAAGCCAAGCGTCAGACAATAAAGTCCACTCTTTCCCTCTTTCACAAGCCTCTCCAATCCGAGGATGACTAACGGGAATATCCAGACGCAGTCGAGCCACATGATGTTATAGTTGTACGCCGCCATAAATCCCGAAAATGCGTAAAACATGGAAAATAGCGCCGTCGCCGGCTCCGTCGTCTGAAAATGCTTCTGCAGATAAATGCAACAGGAAAGTCCACACAATCCGGTCTTGAACACAGCCAAATACCCGATAAACTCAATCAGATGGCTCTCAGGCACCAGCAGCGCAAGCATATGAAAGGGACTTGCAAGATAATAGACAAACAGCGCAAGGAAGTTCGAGCCGATACCGACATTGAACGAAAAATCAAACCCTTCCCCGCCCCGTATCTTATGAAGTAATTCACTGAAAAAAGGCATATACTGATGATACAGATCGCCCGACAAAAAACTCCTGTCTCCAAAAGGATAAATCTTCTTGACTGCAAAAAGAACCAGCATCACAATTACCGGCATGAAAAAGGACAGTGCAAGAATCACACGCCCCTGTCTTTGTTTCTTCATAATCTATAGCCTCGATTTTCTCTAAAATCTCTTCCAAGTATAACAGATTTTTTCCTGCATCACAACACTAACCGACAACATATATTAATGAAACAGTTCTTTTTGAAATGAGGCTTCCATGAAAATAGCAATCGCGGGAAGAAATAAAATGACATACAATTATGTCCGCTATGTAGCCGCTGCCGGTCTTGAGCCGGTAGTCACCTTGAATATTGGGGAAATTACAGGCTGTGACGCGCTGATCCTGCCCGGCGGGGGCGATATTACTCCCGCTTTTTTCGGCGAGCGCAATCGCGGCTCCCGCTCCATTGACACAGAGCTTGACATCCTGCAGCTGCAGGCGCTTGAACTGTGTATCCGCCACAGGCTTCCCGTTCTCGGCATCTGCAAGGGTATGCAAATCATTAATGTCGGCTTCGGCGGCACAGTCGTACAGGATCTCCCCACGGCGGCTCTGCACAAATACATTGACCGCGACCAGTACCATGATGTCGTCACTGTCCCGGAAAGCTGGCTATATCCCTTCTGTGGAGACCGGACAGCGGTAAACAGCGCCCACCACCAGTCCATAGGCAAGCCCGGCGCCGGAATCTCCGTCGTACAATACAGCCTGGAGGATAATTGCCCCGAGGCACTCGTCCACAGCTCTCTCCCCATTCTCGGAGTACAATGGCATCCCGAACGCCTTGACCCACGGTTTACTACGCTTTCCGGACAGTCCGTTTTAGCTTACTTTGTTTCATTAATCCCTTCGTCCCGGCAATGACATTCTGGGTATTCTGGGCAATTCCCGCCTTCATGCGGTTTCCCGCAATGTCAAACAGTGCCTTGATAACAGCCTTCAATGCCTTTGTCGTGTCCGGGTCAAGCCCTTTCAGTGCCGCGATAATCCTGTTCATGCTCTGCCGCCATTCCGCTGTGAAGTCGATCAGGTTATCCGCCTGTGAGGCGGAGATGACCTGAAACAGCGTATCCACAAAAATTCTGAGCTGCTTCTCATCCAGCGAGAGAATCCATGTATTCAGCGTGTTATCCATCTGCTTTCTACTCTCATAGATGTCATCGACATGCTTCAAATGATCCCCTTCCACCAGCCATGTATAGGGATCATGCTGCATGAGCCCGAAGGTCTTGCTCTCGACGACCTGAAAATGCATATCCGACTCGAACAGCATTCCGACAAGCGACGAATGCGGCAAAATCTTTGTCACCCTGTCCGCTATCGCATCATAATTGCCAGCCTTCAGCACCTCCGGCCGGAAACCCGGACCATCCATGCTGAACACTCTGATGATTCTTTCCTGAATATCCGGTCTGCAGTTCATGGCGCTGTATACGGCGAGATTTCCGCCCTTGGAATGTCCTCCGACATAAAACGGACAGTGAATCCGTTCCGCTACCGTGTTCAGGTATCCCACACTGTATTCCTGACCGGGCACCGGCGAACAGAACGCCATGTTAAAGTCCTCCTTCCACCCGACGATCGTCTCGTCGGTGCCACGATACGCGATGTAAACCGTTCCGTCATTCAATATATAAGTAATTGCCGAAAATTGCATCTCCGACTCTTTCTCCACCATATTGACATAACAGTTCAGCTTCAGATTGCTGTATCTTTTCCCCGCCAGCATCCCCTCGATCAGTGCGCGGTTTACCTCCTCGTAGCGCACATCCGCAAACAGCTTTTCATAATCCGGATGTGCCTTCAGGCTCTCCAGTGTGACGGAAGAAAGATTCTCCCGGACTCCCGGCACCATTCCGTCAAATTTCAGATAAGAGAGCTGGCACAGCGCCAGACTGTCAACCTCTGTCATCGGCATTTCCCTGAAAGAATATTTTCCATATTCTTTTATATAATCCAGCACGGTTCCCATACGCCCCTCTCCTCCCGAATAATTCCATGAATATTTATTTTTTTCAATTGTATTTTAGCAGAAAATATGGTATTTTTATATTAAATTTTTACAAAATTTTTCTCAAAAAAGTTATTTAGGAGGTCACTATGTCAAAAGCAAAAAAAAGTAAGAAGAAAGTAACCTTTGGACTGAGCCAAAAGCTCCTGCTTGTCATCCTGCCGTTACTGGTCGCTGCATTTGCGGTAACAGCAGTCGTTCTCTACAGCAATGTCAGCGCTATGCTGCTGGAAAATTCCACTCAGGCATTCCAGACAGAAACGGAAAGTAAGTTCATTTCTGTGGAAAACTCCATTCTGACAGCCTCAGGAAGCAAGAGCCTTCAGAATGCTGCCATCCAGTTCAGCCTGATTGCCTCTAAGCTGGAAGTCGTGGAGAACTTTGTAAAAGACATCACCCTTATGGATGACGGACATCTCTTTATGGTTGACACTACAGCCGGCAAAATCATTGCCCATCCGAGCGCTACATACGACAATACCGATCTGGACAGCTATTCTCCCGGAACCCTTATGGGAGATATTATTGCACAGATCAACGCCGGCAATACGGAAATGTTCACCGTTTCAGAGGGACATCAGGAATATTACGTTATCCTGTCCTTCCTCGACGAGACACCTTATGTTCTCGCTTCCTATATCAATCAGGCCGCGATGCTCACAAAGCTGAACAATCTGCTCACGCTGATCATCGGAGTATTCACGGTCGTCATTCTTCTGGTGGTCGCAGTAATCTTCATCTTCCTGCAGAGCGCTATGCGGCCGATGAAAAAGCTTACCGATACGCTTACCACAATCACCGATGGTGACTTCACTGCCACCGTCACGGTAAAAGGGAATGACGAAATTGCACTCATGGGTCGTTCACTCAACAACTTTGTAGAGATTATGCGCGGCATCATTCTCGATATACAAAGTGTTTCTGATCAGTTAGGGAATTCCAGTGCAACGACCAAAAAGATTTCTGATGCCCTGAATCAGGCTGCTGACTCTCAGGCGGATTCCATGAACGACGTCAAGACAACCCTGAACCAGCTTGCTAGCGGTGTTCAGGATCTCGCACTCCATGCCACCACCCTCTCCGGTGTCGTAGCCGAGACGAACCAGAAGAGTAGCCACGCAAAAGAAAATATGCAGCAGACCGTCACCGTTGCCTCTCAGGGACGTGCGGATATGGAAGGCGTAAATAAGGCAATGTCCTCCATCGTTTCCTCTATGGAACAGTTGGAAGCAATCGTTGACAAGGTAGGCACCTCCACCGAAAAGATCAATACCATGGTCGGCATCATCAGCGACATCTCCGACCAGACGAACCTGCTCTCCCTGAACGCAGCGATCGAGGCTGCCAGAGCTGGTGATGCCGGACGCGGATTTGCCGTTGTTGCCGAGGAAATCCGTAAGCTCGCCGAAATCAGCGCTTCCTCCGCCTCCGAGATTTCTGAGACGATCAACGAAGTAAATTCACAGGTTTCCTATATGGTACAGCAGACAGGCGAAAGTGTTACCCATATCAAGGAAAATTCGGAGAAAATTACAGTCTCCTGCGGTATTTTTGAACGTATTTATGAGAATGTCACAGAGACAGACAATATGATTTCCGAGATTGTCACCGAGATTGCCCATGTGGATGATGTAGCCACCAACATTGCCGCACTCTCAGAGGAACAGTCAGCCAGCACGGAAGAAATTCTTGCTTCCACGGAGAACCTTACGGAGGCATCCAGACAGCTCTCCGAGGACAGCCACGTTGTTGCTTCCAGTGCGGATGATGTTTCCGCCGCTGCCGTTTCACTGTCCGAGCATATGAAGAAATTCAAGATATAAGCTATGAAGTACACGAGAGACTGTCTGGTACAGGCTCTTATGCGACTGCTGCAGGAGAAGCCCCTGTCCTCCATTTCCATCACAGAGCTTGCTGCGGAGGCCGGCATTTCGCGTATGACCTACTACCGTAACTACCAATCAATCGATGATGTACTTCTCTCCCATCTCGCCAATCTTCTTGACGACTACAGGCGGGATGTGGAAAAGTGGCTCGACAAGGGCAGCTACAATGATTACAGAAACATGCTTCACTGCTACGAATATTTCAGCAATCACGCCGATTTTATACGCTGTCTCCTGAAATGCAACATGGGTTCTGTACTGTTGCAGCGTCTGACAGATTATATTGTCAATACCTATTACACAGAAGAAAAGGGTATAGCTTACTACTATACCCTTCAGGCTTTTGCCGGTTCTCTCTATAACATTTATATTGCCTGGATTCTCAAAGGAACGAAAGAATCTGCCGACGAAATGGCTACACTTATCTGTGGTCTATATCCACATATTCCCGCTCAGTCATGATGCTCTTATAAGCGGGACGGATGATCTTATCCATGTTGATCAGCTCTTCGAGACGATGCGCGCTCCAGCCGACAATTCTCGCAATCGCAAAGATCGGCGTATACAGTTCCAGCGGAATCTCCAGCATACTGTAGACGAAGCCGCTATAAAAGTCCACATTTGCACTGACACCCTTGTAGATGCGCGCCTTCTCCGAGATAACCTCCGGGGCAAGGCGCTCTATCATGGAATAAAGTGCAAAATCCTTATCCCGTCCCTTCGCTTCTGCGAGCTTCTGCACAAAGCCCTTAAATACCTGCGCTCTCGGATCGGAAAGGGAGTAAACCGCATGACCCATACCATAGATCAGCCCCTTACCGTCAAAGGCTTTCTTGTTCAGAATCTTCTTTAAATAAACTCTGACAGCCTCCTCGTCACTCCAGTCGTTCACATTCGCTTCAATATCACGCATCATCTCCACGACCTTGATATTAGCGCCGCCGTGTCTCGGACCCTTCAGAGATGACAGCGCCGCAGCAATCACGGAATAAGTATCCGAACCGGAGGAGGTCACAACGCGCGTCGTAAATGTCGAGTTGTTACCGCCACCGTGCTCCATATGAAGCACCAGCGCAATATCCAATACCTTCGCCTCAAGCTCCGTATACTTCTTGTCCGGTCGCAGCATCATCAGAAGGTTTTCCGCTGTAGACAGCTTTCTCGACGGGCGATGAATATACATACTCTCATCATTCTGGTAATGGTTATATGCATGATAGCCATAAACCGACAGCATCGGGAATACACTGATCAGCCCGATACACTGCCGGAGCACATTCTCAATCGTAGTGTCACTGCAATTTTTGTCATAGGAGGCAAGCGTCAGCACACTCCTTGTCAGCGAATTCATAATGTCACTGCTCGGTGCCTTCATAATGACATCTCTGGTAAAATTCGTCGGCAGAGTCCGATGGGATGCCAGAATATCCCTGAATTCCTTCAGCTGCTGCTCTGTCGGAAGCTGTCCGAACAGGAGAAGATAAGCGACTTCCTCGAAGCCGGAATGCCTGCCCTTGAAGCCATTAACCAGTTCGATACAGTCATAGCCGCGATACCACAATTTTCCTTCACATGGTGTCTTCACTCCGTCCACCATCTTAAAGGACTCTATTCTTGAAATGTTCGTCAGTCCGGTGACAACTCCGTTTCCGTTCTTGTCACGCAGACCTCTCTGTACATCATATTTATCAAAAAGCGCGGGATCCAGTTTGTCCGCTTCCCTGCAAAGAATTGCGTAATCATCCAAATGTTGTTCGTTCTTCCTCAATAGACATACCTCCTTCTTCCACTTTCCATTTTCCCTTAGTTCTCCATTTTATGCGACCGGTCTTACTTGCACAGCTCCGCAACAGTCTCATTGATCACCTTGCCGTCTGCCTTCCCCTTCAACACACCCATGACTGCCTTCATTATCTGTCCCTTGTTCTTGGTGGAAACAAGCTCCGCAAAATTGCTCTCAATATAAGCCTTTACCTCCTCCGGGGACATCATCTTCGGCGCGTATTCAGAAATAACGTCATAGCGCTTCTGATATTCTGCCATCAGATCCGTGCGCTCTGCCGGACAGGAATCCAGCTGTTCCTTCACGGTCTTCAGTTCCTTGATAATCACTCTGTCGACCAGCTCTGCGGGGACATCCTCTCTACAGCCTTCATCTATTGCTACTTTTTTCACTGCAGAAACCAGCGAAGAGATTGCGTCCTTCCGTTCTTTATCTCTCGCCTTCATTGCCGCTACCATATCGTTCCTCAATGTTTCAAGTTCCATTTTACGTTACCTCTCTTTCTTGCCATGATATGTATACAAGTATAACATAAAAAGCAATAAATTTCATTATTTATTTTCTCTTCTGGCATTTTGTGATACGATGTACTTATTCAGCACTAAAAAACTATAGAAATGAGGCTAAAATTGAAAAATAAAATTTTTCAATCACGAGATTTGTGTCTGCGCGCGCTTGGCACAAACTCGCTATGCGCAAAGAACGTGCGCAGAAATGGGGAAAACTATGCAGAGTAAAAAATTTGTAATCAATATTAAAACAGACGGAGACCATCGGGAAGTAAGCCCTATGCTCTATGGAATTTTCTTCGAAGACATCAACTACGGCGGCGACGGCGGACTGTACGCGGAGTTGATTGCAAACCGCTCCTTTGAATATTATACCAGAGAAGTGAATCCCTCCGAAGCAGAAGACAGCCATGATGTCCATAAAATGTGCTGGGAGACCATCGGCGATATCTCCTTCTCCATCAGCACACGTTTCCCGTTAAGCAAGTCCCACAGCCATTATGCCCATCTTTCCGGCGAAGCGGGCTGCGGACTGCGAAATCTCGGTTTCTGTAACGAGGGCTTTGCCGTCCGCGAAGGACAGGTCTTCCGTTTTTCCTGTTATGCCAGAAACGCCGCACCCGTAAAGCTCAGCATCCGCTTTGTGGACTCGCAGGGCAATCTCTACGGAAACCGCCGCTTTTCGCTGGTGCGTGCCGCTCACGGCTGGTCAAAGTACAACCTCACGATTACTGCCACCGGAACCTGCAAACAGGTTTACCCGGAGCTTCTACTGGAGACAGAGGGAGCTGTGGATCTTGATCTGATCTCTCTCTTTCCCGCAGATACGTTCCATGACAGGCAGAACGGTATGCGCCGCGATCTGGGCGAAATGCTTGCAGATCTTCACCCCCGCTTTATGCGTTTTCCTGGCGGCTGTATCGTCGAGGGACGGAGCTTCGACAATATGTACTGCTGGAAGGATACCGTCGGTCCTCTCACAGAACGCCGCACCAACTGGAATCGCTGGCAAATGGAAGAATACCAGATCAACGGGCAGTCCTCCACCGATTATTTCCAGTCCTACGGCATCGGCTTCTATGAATATTTCTGTCTCTGTGAAGATCTCGGGGCAAAGCCTGTTCCTGTCATCAACTGCGGCATGACCTGCCAATGGCACGAATCGCTTCTGGCACCTATGAATGAGTTGGATAAATGGATTCAGGATGTTCTCGATCTGATTGAATTTGCCAACGGCTCTACTGAAACTCCCTGGGGAAAGAAGCGTGCTGATATGGGACATCCCGAGTCCTTCGGTCTGGAATACATCGGCATCGGCAATGAACAGTGGGGCTCTGCCTATTTTGAGCGCTACGAAGCCTTTCAGCGGGTACTCACTGAGACGCACCCCGAAATCCGTCTGATCACCTGTGCCGGCTGGACAGCCGAAGGCGAGGACTTTGATACTGCTTACCGCTGGATGAAGGAGAACCCTGAAAAGGCCTATGCCGTGGATGAGCATTTCTATAAATCGCCGGAATGGTTTCTGGAGAACCTTCACAGATATGACAATTACGACCGCAGCCTTCCAAAGGTATTCGCGGGAGAATATGCCGCTCATACGGATGAATCCACTCCGAAACGCGTGTGCAACTGGTATGCCGCCCTATGCGAGGCTGCTTTTCTGACAGGCGTTGAAAGGAACAGCGACCATGTTGTGATGGCCTGCTATGCACCTCTTTTTGCTCGCACCGGACACCAGCAGTGGCAGCCGGATCTGATCTGGTTCGACAACGACAGCGCCTACGGCACACCGATCTATTATGTACAGCAGTTATTTTCCACCCACATCGGCACTCAGCTTGCCGAAACGTCCGTATGTGCTGAGGAAAGCAAAATTTGCTCCTCTGCAACGCTTTCCGAGGATGGCAGCACACTTTATGTCAAGCTGGTCAACCTTGCAGATACCGCGTTCGACGTTCAGCTAAACATTGACCGCCCGGTGCAGTCCGGTACGCTCTCCACGCTTTGCGCAGACCTTGACGCTGTCAATTCCCATGCGGCGCCCAAAAACGTGGCTCCCACCGAAAGTCGTTTTATCCCACAGGACAAGCTCCACCTCGCGCCCTACAGTGTCACCGTTGGGACGTTTCTGCTGGAATGATACTAGAGGTAAAAGTTCTGATTGGCTGAGGCTTTTGCACCCGGCAACGGAAGAAGCGCGACTCCCCATCCCTATCGCCCGCCTTCTTCCGCCAGCCACTTTTCAACCGTTTCCTGACTTTCACCCACCGCCTGTGCGATACGCTCAACCGGCATCTGCATTCGGAACAGCCTCACCGCGGCACTTTGTAGCCCCTGCTCTTTTCCACGCTCTATTCCTTGCTCTATTCCTTGCTCTATTCCTTGCTCTATTCCTTGCTCTATTCCTTGCTCTATGCCATCCTGTACACCGGCCTCATATTCTTCCCTATACTTCTGTTGTAATGTCATATACTCCAACCTCCATTCTTTATGCTCCACTGCCTTACGCACATAGCCGTCCAGTTTTTGCGTAAATGCATCTGTTGGCTCATTCTTTCTGATATACCGCAGGAACGCCGCCAGTCCCTCAGACATTCCTTCAGCATTCCCGCCGGCATTCAGAAATATCTTATATGCCTCATCGCCAAGTGCCAGCTCCGGCATCTCCCGACAACGATTTTCAAAAGTGTATACAGGCAGATTCACCTCGGGAAACAAGTCCTCCGGGCTGATAAAGATGACATAGCTTTTCTTCAGCCGATTGTAGGATTCTCCTTTCCAGATCAGATTCAGATCAACCATACCCTGATAATATCTGCTGCGTCTCGGAATATCCTTCTTCAAACTGACCTGCATCTCAATATCGTAGACAGAGTCCTCGTCATCCTCCAGATAAACATCCAACCGAATCCCCTTTGCGTCCTTCGTCTGCCGCAGTTCCTGCTGGCTGTTCACATAGGTAATGTCCCGTACTCGCTTTCCGAAGATGACTTCGAGCAGTTCTATACAGAGTTCCTTATCCGAAGTCAGAATTTTACAGAAAAGGAAATCATCCGTAAAGGTAAGTTCCTCATACTGCTTCGGTCTATGCAGTCCCGCTCTGTACCCGTCTTTGCTGCGGCGATCCCTCCCTTTACCATTGGTAGTCTGTCCTTTTGTTCTGTTCATTTCCATAGCTCTCCTCCCTTAGAATTATGTTTTCCGCAGGAGAAGCTATGGGCTGACTGCTCCATTTGAAATCTCCTGCTGTTTTGTTAGTTGTGGTATTAAGCATGAAATTTCAAATAGATTTGTAAAAGATTTACAGCAATCATGATTTGTAATGTAAGAAAGTTCTATGCTCGTTTTCAGAATAGCATAATTTTTTCCTAATTGCAAGGATTATATTGCGTCGATATACATTAATAGACAGCCATAGGATAGATCCTTCGTCGTAATCATGGCAAAAAAACCTATCCCTGTGCAAAAGACTACTTCTCTACTGCCATCCAGCATCCTTCGGCGCCGATGCCGTCCTCCGGCGGTATCAGGATTCCTTTTTCGATCAGTGCCTCCACAAGGGAATCAATAACCGGCAGATTTGCAAGGTCGTTTGCATAGCGCCACTCGCCCAGCAGATAATCCGGAACAGACTTTCTGATCAATGCCGCCAGTTTCTCGGCTACCAGTGCAGCCTCTTCCTCAAAATATCCATTGCGAAGTCCACGGCTGATGTCAAAAAGCCTGCCCTTATCCTGCACTGTGTTTACCAGAATCTTCGTATAAAGCATATCATCTTCTCTGTAGAGATACCCACACTCTATTGCCTTTGCCGCCTGCTCCTTTTCTGTCTCGCTGAGAGAACTCACCTGCATCCCCTCGATTGCCCGGATTGCAAGCTGAAGCTGTGGATCGTTAGAAACATTCCAGCCACAATGAAAATGCTTTCTGATGCGTGTTATATAAATATTTTCCAGTTGTACCATTGCATAACCGCATATATTCTGGGCATCTGCCCCATCCCAGCCGCCACCGTAAGTCCTGCCGTTATCAACATATCCGTAAACACTGAAGGGGCGCTCTACTTCTTTCACCTGTTTAAAATATCTTTCCTTCAGCACGCTCTCCACATTAGCGGAAAAGGCTCTTGACATATAAGTCACCTGCTGCCAGAGAATCAGGTTCAGATCAACCTTCCGGTTCAGATACGGAAAAGAAAGATATTTCCCCTTATTCTCCTCGATATAATCAGCAATAATATCGCAGATTTTCGGCAAATGCTCCGCGTACAGCGCCTGTGCCTTTTCAATCACATCCCGGTCCAGCAGGATAAAATTCATGGCATATCTGCCATTATCCAGCCTTCTGAGAAGCCCATACTCGCCGTTCTTCCCTCTTCTCAGGATTTCAAGCTCCTCCTCGACATAGACAGTCGGGACATTCAGCTCTGCGGCAATTTCCGCGGCAGTTCTGGACTTTTTATGGCAAAGCCAGACAATGTGCTTTGAAAACATTCTCGTGCAGACCTCTCTTGGGTCTCCCCACATGGGATTGCCCGTTCCCCAGATTATATATTCCTTTTCGTCAAGTGCCAACGGCCGTTCATTCATTTCTGTCATAGTCTCTACCTCGCTTTTTACTTTCTGTCTGGCTGAAAATAATCTTTGACGTACAGCGACCTCGCTGGTATTCAGACGCTCTGCTATCTCTGCGGTAGACAGACCATCTATGTAGTACAGGATCATTACCTCACGGTATGCCTTTGTAAGGAAAGCGATTCTTCGATAAATCGCGCCAATCCGTTCTGCACTGTCAGCGTCCGGCGCTTCGTCCGCAATGACCGCAAAGATCTCATCGGCATCTCCCTCATAGAATGCTTCCGCCCGCCTTCTTCTATTTGCTGAGAAATCGGCATACACATTCCTTGCCACTCTCCAGATGAAGGAATACAGACTCGAAATCTCTCCCTCCGAATGCGCTGCCTTTACCAGTGCAAAAATAATATCCGAGCAAAGCTCCTGTGCCTCATAGCTGTCGCTGGTGCGGGCATAGCAAAACCCGAACAGCTTATCCAACAGTTCTCCGTCAAAGTATTTTAATAATTCATGCCTCTTCATATGGTTTCTCCAAGCGATTGATCAATGCTTTCACCTATATAGTCGGTCGTCAAACTCATTTGTTAGGCAAATTATAACATAAATTTCAGAACATTTTTCATTCTAACCGTTCTGGGGCTTGTGTTTTCCTCATTTCCAATGATAAGATAGAAAAAAATGGTAGGGAGAACTCTATATATGAAAAAAAGATATGTTCTGGCTCAGTAGTCTGAGCTTACAATAAAACTAAACAGTGAGCTCAGATGAATCCTTACAGTCATTATAGGAGGATAATCATGAGCTATTGAAGGAAGTACTCGAACTTGTTCAGCAGTATGTCAGCGGCAAAGCCATATACGTCCCTTGCAGGGAGAAACAGCCCTGGGGTGAAAAAACGGAGACAAAAGCACTCCTCAGCCGCAGAAATCAGGAAATATTCCGCAAAGTTCAAGAAGGTATCTCGACAAAGGCACTTGCCGCCGAATACTTTCTGACCGAGAAAAGCATTCAGAGAATTATCAGAAAGCTGGCATCGTCTGATCCCTCAGCGGAGGTTTCAGATGGACAGTAATAACGCGATCCACATCTTTCACCGCTGTGGCGGCTGCGGGAAGAAAAGAGAGTTTGTCAACTCCGGCAAATTCCGGGTGAACGCCAACGGCAAACAGGTCGATGTCTGGCTGATTTACTGCTGTATTAAATGCAAGCATTCGTGGAATCTGACGATCTACGAAAGAAAACGCCCCGGAAAAATTGCACCGGAGGAATACCAGAGGTATCTGGATAATGATATAGACCTCGCTATGGAATATGGAAAGAATATCGATTTTCTGAAAAAGAATAACGCTGAATTCAAGTGAGAAACAGCCCGGGTAAGCGCCCGGGCTGTTTTTATGTTCGCCGGGACAAAAGCTATGTCCCTGCGGCGATATTGGTACGGCTCACCCGTTCGAATGTTCTGACGAAATCCGATACCTCGATATAGAACTGTCCGTAGGTCTCGTCCGAAGAGACATTGATCAGGTCGCCGGTTCTGGTCTTCTCGCCGTTCTCCTGATACTGGAGGGAAAAGGTACTGTAGGGGTTTCTTAAGAGAATGCACTTCTTCCCGTCAATCTCTTTCGCCCCCATGACCGTATAGGCGTGCCCACCGTTCAGACCGTCCTCCTTGCCTGCTGTGCCCTTCGATCCGGCATGATAGACATAACCACGCTCTTTGGCGGTGCGGATCTCTTCGAACAAAGCGTCTTCGTCCTCCGTGCCCACCGGCTCCTTGGAGATCCCAAGGAGCCGCTCTAGAAACGATCCGACCTCGCCGTACCAGAGTGACTGGTAGCCCTTGACCCCATTTCTTCCCACAAATGCACACGCCTTCTCTATCATCTGCATCCAGAGCGCACCGGAAGACAATGCATCCGCACCGGCAATCCGGGGAATCTCCTTGCTGACACGCACATAGATCGGTGCCAATTCCGTCTCTTCGAAGTCATCCACCACTTCAAAGCCATTCAGCAGATCTTTCCCCAACTGGTCTTCCTGTAACTCTCCCTCCGTCAATTCCTCCACAGACGTTTCTTCCTCAGGCTGTTCCTTTGCCTTCTCGACCACCCTTCTCTCATAGAGCCGAACCACCACACTGTCCCCCTCATCCACGATACAGCTTTTCAGGATCTCCGGTGAAAACTCCACCAGTCCAGCAACGGATGCCATCATGTAACAGTTGGAAACCAGACGTTGCTTCAGGTCATTGACCGTGGGCTCATGGGCAAACAACGGTGTATCCTTCTGGTCACTCCAATACGTCAGCTTGCGGATCAGGGTGTTGCGCGTAGACCCACTTTGGCCCGTACCGGCCTCTTCCGGCCGCTTATTCCGAAAGTCAAGGATCTCCGCCCCCTCCGGGACCACCAGTGTGCCGTTTGTCATTGTGTCAAAATAGGACTTGACCCCCAAAAGTGCCGTGCGGATCTGTTCATTATTCTCCTGCTGCAAAGCCTTCTCAACCGCTTTCCGCGCCGCCTGCAGATTCTCTCTTTCCCGGGTATAGCCGACCCGGTATCTGGTTCCCTGTACATACTGCCCGATCAACGCCACCGTATCCGGCGATCCGCCCGCCTCCTGCAAACTGCGGTTCAATGCCGCCAAACGGTCTCTTGACTGGTAACTTAGCTTATCCGAATCCGTGGAGATAGCTTCTTCTCTTGTCCGGCGGACAGTCTCTGTCTGCTGCCCGGCCTGCGGCATTCCCAGCTCCATGCGTAGCTTCCGAAGCTCCAGCCTTTTTACATCCGCCTGAAGCTCCTTAATTGTCTGCTCCAGCTCCGCTGTGTCTCCGCCGTTCTCTCCCATTCGCCCCAGCTCAGCCTTTCTCGCGGCGAGGAGATAATAAGCCTGATACCGCTGTTCCCGCAGCTGTAAATCCTCCAGCCATGCGGGATCACTGTTCGGGTCTGCCTCGGCACCTTCCCGCAGCAGATGGATCTGGGTGCACACCTGCTTCATTTCCTCCGCCGTCAGCTGTTCCTCAGGTGCCGCCGGAAGCTCTGCCGTCTCCGGCTCATACTCACTGACCAGTCCGTACCAGTTATCTATCTCCTGCTGCG